>JAQWDK010000036.1 GCA_028705495.1 Eubacteriales bacterium | reverse complement strand
GGATTTGCTCTTCGCCAGTCCTCAAAGTTCGAGTTAAGAAGACCGAGCACATATTCAATTACAGATTCCGCCGGGTAGCCTTCCTTAATATATGATTTAAGCCCCGAACCCTTGTCTCGTTTTGAGAGCTTTTTCTTGGATGTCCCTTCAAGCTTCATAAGCTGAGCGATATGCATATACTTCGGAGGTTTAAAACCGAGTGCGGTAAACAGCTGTATATGAAACGCAAGGCTTGAGAGCCATTCCTCACCGCGTATAACATGGGTTGTGCGCATAAGGTGGTCGTCAACAGCGTGGGCGAGGTGATAGGTTGGAATGCCATCACTTTTAATCATTATTCTACCCGAATTGTTTTCGGTTATTTCAACTCTACCTTTTATGAGGTCGTTGACAATAACTTTTTCGGGAATTGTAGCATCAGCACGAAAACGAAGCACAAACTTTTCGCCTGCTCTTAGTCTTCCTTCGATATCATCTAAAGAAAGCGACTCGCAATGTGCGTATTTTCCGTAATATCCGATAGGCTCTTTTGTAAGGCTTTGAGCGTTTTTGTCAGCGGCAAGAGTTTCTGCATCACAAAAGCAAGGATAAGCGCGGCCAGATGCGACAAGTTTTTTTGCGTAGGTTTGGTAGATATCAACCCTCTCACTTTGGGTGTAGGGTCCATAACTTCCGTTGTCACCTTCAGTCATTACGCCTTCATCAAAATTTATACCGAAATAGTCGAAGGATTTTATAATATCCTCAACCGCACCTTTAACACTGCGCTTTTCGTCGGTGTCCTCGATTCTCAGATAAAAAACACCTCCGCTCTGTCTTGCTAAACGCTCGGATACAAGAGCGGGAAATATGCTTCCGAAATGAACGAACCCGGTCGGGCTGGGTGCAATTCTTGTTACTTTAGCGCCCTCGTGCAGGTTTCTTTCAGGATATTTGTTTTCGTAATATTCACAATCGTGAATGACATCGGGGTAGATTATCTCTGATAAACGAGTATAGTCCATAATATTATAAGCCATAACTTAAGGAATATATTTTACCTTAATTCGGCGATCCTTTCGTAGCAGTTTTAATCAGTGGATATATTTTCATTTTAATATATCACAGCTGAATAAATATGTCAAGAATGGGGGCGGCTCAGCATTTTTTTGTTTGGTTCGTCGGAAGAGGTGTTCCGAGAAAATCTATTAAATAATTCATAGTTTTTCAAAAAACAATATTGACACGACGATTTAAGTGTGTTAATATAAAGTAACAATTGCATAACATTAAATGCAAATTAAAAAGGAGAAATAGTATGAAAAAGAAATTAGCTCTTCTACTTTCTGCAATCATGCTTCTTGCGATCGTTGTTATTCCTGCGCAAGCAGCCGATACGGTCTATAACCTTATTGACGAAAGCGGTGCTACATGGGCAGACACACCTGCAAACGAAAACACGACAACACACAGTTTTACTGACGGTAAGCTTATCGTCACAGCCCCCGGCTCTTGGCCTTACGTCGTAGCCACACTCGATGAGCCTCTTGCTTTCGCAGAATCTGACAATGCAAAACTTAACCTTAAGTTCACTGTTGAAGACGCAGCAGCAGCATCCTCTATCAGACTTATGTCCGGTGCAGAGTACATATGGGTTCATCAATTCATAACTGATGCTCCCATACTTGCGACCTCCGGCGATATCGAAGCGGGTACTTTTGAACTTTCAATCGATCTTTTTGATCTTAAAATGGTTGAAGGTGTTGCTAGCACAAAAGACCTTGTCCTCGTCGATGGAAAACTTCCTATTGATGGTTTACAGGTTTGGTGCGCAGGTGATTCTACCGATATCAAAGTAACTGTAGAAAAGTTTGAAATCGTTGTTCCTGGCGGTTCAACTGGTGAAGAATCAAAACCTGCTACTGAAACAAAGATTGTAAACCTTGCAAAAGATAAGAGCTACACAAAATTTGGTTATTATTCGGATGCAGAGGGCAATTTCCCGTGGCCGGATGTTGACGACAAAGAACTTACAAACGGCGCTTTTGCTACTTTTGCCGATTCTAGTACTTATCAAGACGCTGCATTCGTTGGCTTTAATATAGGCGCAGCAGACATGGTGGCGGCAGACAATTCAAGAGTTTCTGAAATCGTCGTTGACCTTGGTAAAGTTGAAAAACTTACTAAGTTTAGAGTTGAAACACTTAGTAACGGAGGCGTTGGTATTCAAGCTCCTTTATCAATTACAGTCAGCGTTTCCGATGACAAGACCACATGGACTGAAGTCGGCGCTCTCGCTTATGGCGATGTTGATGTAACGACCGACGTTCTGTTCTTCGCAAGCCTTGAAAAAGCAGCACAGGGACGTTATGTAAAATTCGCTTCCGATCACGATACCAACTGGGTATTTATCAGTGAAGTCGAAGTTTACGGCGAAACTACTTCAACCGTTACACCTCCTGTAACCGGTGAATATGGCTTAGTAGGCTTTGCTCTTGTTGCAGCTATATCTCTCGCAGGTGTAGTCGTTATTTCCAGAAAACGCGCATAAGAGTTACTAATAACAAATAACATTACAGCCACAGAATAAAACTGCGGCTGTGATTTTTTATAGGTGAAAATGTCCTGATGCTTCCGGCTGATAAACAAGCCTTTTTATTTCGATTTCTATCGTTCTTTCAGATGTTTCCCAGTCAACACTGTCGCCCTCTGAATATCCGAGAATTGCAGTTCCAATAGTGGAGAGCACGGATATCTTACCATCTTCGGCATCGGGATTGAATTCGGTATCATCGCCTCCTTCGGGGTAAACGAGGGACACAGTCAGCTCCTTGCCTTCGTATGAAAGCTCCACACAGGAGTTCATTGTAACGGTTTTATCGGGTACTTTTGCAGGTTCAATTACTTTAGCTCGGTTTAGTTCAATATCCAGCTCGCATAAATCCCTTGTCACTTTTCCATGGGATTCGATAAAGCTATTTATCAAACCTTTTAAACGCTCGCGGTCAAGCTCTGTAACATAGAGAGAATCTTTTGTGTTCTTCGCCTTTCCAAGAAAATCGGAGAGGGTCATTGAATACTCTATTAGCGCGTTTCTTTTGTTATCGGGTCTAAAACCGGCTCTCATGAAGGCACGAACTGAACGCAGGTTTTCGGGATGTATCTTAGCAATAACTTTTTCGAGTCTTAGTTCGAAAAAGACAAGACTGAGTGCTTGCTTGATAATTTGGGTTCCTTTTTTCTTTCCACGGCTATTTTTATCACCGATAGCGACGACTATTTCCGCGGTTGACTTCATTCCTGCTTTTTCCGCAAGTCTTATAAAGCCTACGGGTTTCAGATTTCCGTCGTGGATCATATAGAATCTTCCGTCTCTGTTGAAAAAGAAGGTCAAAGCGGGGAGAGAAACAGTGTCAAGTAGTTGGTCTATGTCCTTCGCTGCTGTGTGGTTGTCCGTTAAAAACTCTGTAACCTCATTGTCACGCATCCATGTTGATAAAGCGGCAGCATCACAGCGTGTAACTTCGGGGTTTAAATATATAAGATCATTGTTTGGCATTTAACTTTTCTTCAAGCTCCTTAACACGCCTCTCGAGCATACATATCTGCTGAGAAACGATATCGGGGAAATGTATTTGGTCAAGGTCAGATTTTTGCACCTTGACACCATCCCTTTTTGTAATTCTTGCCGGCACGCCGACAGCGGTTGTATTTGGAGGTATCTCACATAAGACTACCGCATTTGCTGCGATTTTGCTATTGTCACCGACTTTGAAAGGCCCAAGAATTTTTGCTCCGGCGCCGATCATGACATTATTACCGATTGTCGGATGCCGCTTTCCTCTATCCTTGCCGGTACCTCCGAGGGTGACACCCTGGTAAATTGTGCAGTAATCGCCGATTTCAACCGTCTCGCCTATTACGACTCCCATACCGTGATCGATAAACAACCCTTTTCCGATTTTTGCAGCCGGATGGATTTCGATACCAGTCTTTTTACGGGAACGCTGGGATATGTATCTTGCGACAAAAAACATCCTTTTTTTATGAAACCAGTGTGCGATTCGGTAGGAAAGCAGAGCACGAACACCGGAATACAGCAAAAAAACCTCAGCGGAATTTCGCGCTGCAGGGTCTCTCTCTTTAATTGACTTTATATCCTCACGCAGTGCTTTAAAAAACATGACGCACCTCGAATATGTAAATATATATATACGCAATAGCATACATTAATACAGTATATCCGTTTTTGTTTTCTTTGTCAACTGTAAACAGCTTCCTTCGACAATAAGTTCATTTTGTGGTTGACAGAGCGTTTAGTTTATGATAAAATGCTCAAGAACAACTCGATGGGGGTATAGCTCAGCTGGGAGCGCAAGCTATACGGTAAACCACCCCAACGAAAACAAGCACCTAAATGGCATCCAAAATTTAATATGTGTCTCCTCAACACGGGGGTATAGCTCAGCTGGGAGAGCGCTTGAATGGCATTCAAGAGGTCAGCGGTTCGATCCCGCTTATCTCCACCACAGTTTAAACTGGACATAAAATCGCGCTGTTACACTTGTATAATGTACAGTGTCTTAACATGCGCCGATAAGGTTATTAATATAATGTAGTCAGAGGCCTCGAGCTGAACAGCGATGAGGTCTTAGTTTTTTTATTCTTTGAAGAGGCTAAGCTTTAAAAGGAGTGATCGTTAATAATTATGGACATTCCAAAAGAAATTAAATATTGCAGTTGTGGACTTGAGCACTTTTGCGCTATTGAGGATATTATCATCGAAAAAGGCGCAAATAAAAAGATCCCTGCTCTAATTAGCACTGCAAGCTGTAAGGATGTGGTGGTTGTATCAGACAACAATACCCATCCACTCTGCGCATCGGATATCGCCGCTGACCTTGAATCTCAGAGGATAAAAGCTACCGAAATGATTTATGCTCGTGACGGAGTGCTTATTCCGGATGAAAAAGCTATAATTCAATTGCTCGAAAAAGTGTCTACACAAACCGATATGCTTATCGGCGTCGGTTCAGGTGTCGTTAATGATATCTGTAAATATGTCAGCTTCAAGCTTAAGTTACCCTATATGATCGTTGCAACAGCACCGTCTATGGACGGTTATGCCTCAGCCGGCGCTGCAATGATTATTGACAATATGAAGGTCACCTACAACGCACATGTTCCAAAAGCAATTATTGGTGATACCAACATTTTAAGGTCAGCTCCAATTGATTTAATTAAAGCCGGTCTTGGTGACATGATCGGAAAACTCTCCTGCCTGAATGATTGGAAAATCAGCCATCTTGTCACAGATGAGATTTTGTGTGACAATGTTTACGCAATGACCGACAATGCTGTTAGACGGTGTATCCGAGACATAGATGGAATCATCTGCCGTAATGAAGACAGCGTTCAGCGTTTGATGGAGGGGCTTGTGGTCGTCGGTGTTGCCATGAGTTATATGAACAACTCCCGCCCAGCAT
This sequence comes from Eubacteriales bacterium, assembly GCA_028705495.1. Taxonomy (GTDB): domain Bacteria; phylum Bacillota; class Clostridia; order Oscillospirales; family CAG-382; genus GWF2-38-85. Next base: position 10,278 of record JAQWDK010000036.1, on the reverse strand, counting down.
CTGGGAGTGAACATCATCTTTCTCATTTTTATGAGGTAATTAATATCATGAGCGGCGGAAAATATTTTCTGCATGGTATAGATGTTGCCTACTCCACTGCTATTACAAATGCGCTTCGTCATAAGCTTGCCGCTGAAACACCTACTAAATTTGCATACAGCTTTAATGAGGATGAATGGCAAGCCGACATTAGGAGCATTTATGGCAAATCAGCTGAGGGGGTTTTAGCCCTTCAAAAAAAGCTTGGGTTGTATTCGAACAAGAATTTAAACTATATTAAAGAAAAATGGGATGCGATCCGAGAAGTACTTTCTGAGGCGATGACCTATGAAGAAACGGTTACTCTACTCAAACGCGCTGAACTTAATATTGAAGAATTTTACGATTTATACGGTTTCGATATGATAAAAAACTCAATCTCTTATGCAAAGGACCTCAAGGATAGATACACTCTCTTCTGGCTTCTTCAAGATATTGGACTTCTGAATAAGTATGCTGATGAGTTTGGCAAGCTACTTTCCTAATTTATATAACAAAACCTGCTGAATCAATCAGCAGGTTTTTATTTTGGGCTTATCGGTCATATTCATATTCAAATGCGGCACGAGCTGAAACAAATTCAAACAATGTGCTTTCGTTCTTTTGAAAATAATAATAGGCAGAACAAGAGGGGTCCTCGTGAATGATCCTTGACATTTCGCCAGATATTGGTGCATATAATGCTTTTTCAGCTTTATCGATTATTTTTGCTGTAAACCGATAACAACCTTGCTTAATAATAATTTCACCACCACCAATATAAAGGACCTTTGCTCCTAAATAAGTAGCGATGCGGTATTGCTTGCCCCGCCACTGTATAACACCGATTATTCCAGTAAAACGGGTGAAACCAAAAGGAATATCAGCGACAGACAGCATTACCGAACATGGTGCTTTGGTATCTTTGTCTGCAAAAAGGCACTGAGTCCATGCGTAAACGCTTGGGAATGATTGGCCGCGATCACCTTCAATATAGCCTACGCCCGGATCAAACATAAATTTTGTGCCGTTGATTACTAGACTGCCTTTCACCGTATGTGCCATGCTGAAAACACTGTGACGGCATTCCATCAATGGAACATACTTAAAAGGACCCATAATGTCATAGCGTAAAGGAGATAGTGGACCAAAAGACAAGTTACCAAAAGCGGTAACCTCATCGGTCTTCAAATCAAGTGATATACCTTGTTCACAAAACTGGTTTTTACCTATTCTAATGTGATTATGTTCTTTATGAAATTCGTGAAAAGGATGCCATGTACACCAAGCACCTTGATCGGTTATGAGCTGAATAGAAGCGGAATGTTTACCGTTTGTGTCCACATGCTTAGCAGGAATAAGTGCAACCGTCTGATTTTTGTTTTGTGATTTGTAATACCGGCCTTCAAAATATGTTTTTTTCATTTTCCCATCGCTCTTTCTGTATTGTCCATAATTAGAATTGTCTGGATTTCATAAAAAATATTCGAAGGTTACTAGAAAAAACTCGTATCTGCCTAACAATTAGATTAGTTTTTTTGCTTTCTAAAACTAAACATATTGTTTTATAAGCATAATTCTGATATAATTTATACAAACAACGATTAAATAAGGTCAAATATATGAAAATTTCATTTTTCGAGAATGAAGATTACTTTAACCCAGCCATATCCAGCTTGTGGGATAATGCTATCCAAGTTAATACGCCGAAGAAAAAACACATCTATTTTACAATGTCTTTTATTATTAGTATTACCACAGTTTTGCTATCAATTGAGCTCATTAACTCTTATAGCATGACTAAATATCAGTTGATTATTTGTGGAATATATTTAGTAATATTACTTTTTTTACACGAATTATGCCATGCTTTTTGTGCTATGCTATTGAAAAAGCCTATTGCTGGGATTCGATTTTTTCCTTACTTATTTGGATTTTTTACAAAGCCAAGTGCTTATATGAAACTGGATTTCTGCGTTCTGACTAAAACAGAACGTATTCTAATGTGTTCTTTCCCTTTGATTATGCTTTCAATTATACCTTTAATATTATCCGTTTTATTTGTGAAGTTCCGAGTCCTACTTTTGATTATAGCTATTGCCAATGTATGTATATCTCAGTTTGATATAATAAACATTATACAGTTTGCTTTTATACCAAGAAATGCTTGTATGTTCATTGATGCTGCGTGGTTAATACCGACAAGTGATGAGCCAATAATCTTTCATCAAATCAAGCTGAACAAAGATCATTCCAGCATTGTTCATAAGCAATATCGTTATGACAAAAAAGCTCTAATTGAAATAGTACCACCAGAACAAGATTGTAACATTGATAAAATTATTGCAGAATTCAAAGAAGAATTTAAAATCTAAGATGCCGTGTTCGCATCTTTCTAATTACGAGAATTTAATCTTACAAGCTCAGTTCAAAATCAAGGCACCCTGTAGTGGCGAGCATACAGTGATTTTTCGATGTTGATTAAATACATTTTATAACAAAAGCCTTGTTTATTGGAATACATAGTTGTATAATACATTTAGAGAATCTCTTCTATTTATAGGACAAAATATATTAAAGGAGTAAATTGCAATGGAAGGAAATCAAGAACGTATTTCGCAAAATTCTTCGAAAGCCAAATTTAACAAGAACCACATACAGGGCTTTATTTTGGGTGTTCTGATAATGGCAATTTTAGTTTCATCAGGTTTATTTATCTATTTTTCAAATGACCGTGATAACAATCTCCTTGGAGCATTACCGTATAACCAGTATGTCATAATTGAAGATTTTGATAAAGAGGTATTACAATCTTCAGAGCAGACATTGGTTTATTTCAACGATTTATCCCTTTCTTTTGACCGTTTGACTCAAATATATGATAATATTTATGAAAATAATAAATATATCACAAAAACCTACATTGCGACCAAAGATACATATAGTTTTATTGAAAGCATAGGGATAAGAAGGTACAACTTGCCTTGCTTTGCGATGTTTGAAAACGGAAAGCTAAAAAGCGTTCATAGCCTTGACTTGAAAGAAGTTTCGGTAATACAGTGGTTGGCTCCTTTCAATCAAGCAAGGATATACAGAGCTTTCCCAAGTTCTGCATTTGACAGTATAGGAAGATATTATGATCTCGGTTACTTTTTAAGCGAATTGTGCTTAATGCCTGAAAGGTCAGGCTTAGGGGACTTTTTGAAGCTGAGCGGAGATATGACCTTGCCTTTGCAAGGCAATACTGCTTTATATGCTCTGCTTACAGATAAGTTTGGGGGAGACAATAAGACATACTTTGGATTACCGAATCTTGACTCTCAGATACCTGCCACGGGTCTTAATTATTTCATTGCAACAAAAGGCTATTTTCCGGAAAGAGATGATGAATATAATCGTGTTTCTTATATCGATGGCAATATTAAGTATCTCGAATTTTCCATAGAAGATATACACCAGAATATGTTTATAGGTCAGATTATATTAGCTAAAAATGTTGATGAAGAAAAGTATGAAAATTTATTGCTTCCTTGTGACGGTAGAATGCTCAGAATGTATGATTACCCGGCTTTGGGCAGTTTACTTGGCAATAAATTTGGTGGTGACGGGGCAAATAATTTTCAGTTGCCTGATCTCTCAAATGTTCATTCACCGATAAACGGTGCGAAATATTACATTATGCTTAGACTTATTTACCCTACTAATGATTAAGTAACTATAGAAGGGCAGATCTTAGCAATGAGAAAAATATCAATATTTTTATTGTTTACTACAATAATAAGCTTTTTATCTGGTTGTAATAAAATTGATGATCAAAGTGGAGTTCTCGAAAAAGCTCCACGGGGTTTCGCGATTCATTTTGAAACATGGATTGTTGAAGAACGCAAAAATGTTTTTAACACATATGAAGGCTATATTCAAAAAGATCTCATACAAAATGGAATCGAACAAAAGGATTATAAAATAACAAAAGCTGATCTCGATGAAATTTACCGTAAAATTTATACAATCAAAGATATAAAGCAAGAGATGACAACTGGAAATCTTTCACAAGATGGCACAAGGATAGGTATCGAACCTATGACATACTATATGATTGCCTTCCGATTGGATGGAGTAACTTACATAATAAAAGGAGACAAAACTTCATCATATTATATAGAAAGTTCCAGAGAAGCGGCTGCATTTTGGGAAGCAGTAAACTTCTTATCGGATTTCATGCAAAATACTGATGTATACAAATCAATGCCCGCAGCAGTAGGGGGATATGATTGATTGAGAAAAACTAAAAATCGATTAGGGAGGTATAATATTGAGTAAACCTATTGTTGCTATAATGTATGATTTCGACCATACGCTTTCACCTGGGAATATGCAAGAATATGCTTTTGTGCCCGGCATTGGTATGAATTCTGATGTCTTTTGGTATAAGTGCAATGAACTTGCAAGCAAAAATAATATGGACCCGATTCTCGCATACATGTATCTCATGAAAGAAGAGTCTGAGGGTAAAATGCTGCTAACACGGGATATTTTTAGAGAACTTGGGAAAAGCGTAAAATTATTTGATGGAGTAAGCAGTTGGTTTAAAAGAGTAAATACACATGCTTCTAAATATGATCTTGATATAGAACACTATATAATATCTTCCGGATTAAAAGAGATTATAGAAGGAACAAAAATAGCTGAAGAGTTTAAAGAGATTTATGCTGCAGAATTTTATTACAACAAAAAGCAGGTTCCGGTTTGGCCAGCTATAGCGGTAAATTACACAAGTAAAACACAATTCCTATACCGCATAAATAAAGGTGTTTTGGATGTCAATGAACACAAAGGGCTAAATGAATATACCCCTGAAAACAAGCGCAGAATCCCATTTGAAAACATGATATATATCGGCGACGGTCTAACGGATGTCCCGTGTATGAAGTTATGTAAAGCGAACGGAGGTCATTCTATAGCGGTCTATCAGAACGACAATCGCAAAACAGCTGATGATATGCTAAAACAAGAACGTGTTGATTTTGCTGTCCCTGCTGATTATTCTAAAGACAGCAAGATGGAGACAACAGTATTCGCTATAATTGACCAAATAAAAGCGTATAACACGACTATGAAGCTGCATTTAAGTGATATGGATGCAGCAAACGAATTTTGTCACAATTAGATGATTCTTTCTTTTTTACAAATATGAAAACCCACTAAGTTCTAACTTTAGCGGGTTTTCAACTGATTTTAATAACTCCAATGGATAAGATAAATAATCAATCAGTCTTTATCGGGTATTCCTTCGCCTGTGATTTCTAAGTAAAACTGTGGTTTGAAATCCGGCTCTATTTCACCTGATGCGGAAGGAGAGTAGCGAATAACAACTCTGATGTACTCATCTTCAGTACCTGGCTTATATTTTAATCCATCACTGTAAAAATAGTCCTGCCATGCATGATCATAATCAAGATAAGCATTTAATTTGTCCACAATCTCTTCTACTTGATCTTCAGTCAAGATATTCCAATGAATTGTTACTTTTTTTATGAATGCTCGCGAATCATAAATTTTTGTTACCTTGCCTAAATCGGGGAAGTCATCAGGTAGCATCTCGGAAGGCCAGTCAACATCGAATGTCGGCACGGGGTCGCCTTGATGAACCGTTGATGTTTGAACGCTCCCGTCATCCGATTTGCTTGTGCTTTTTGAGATACTATCTTTACTTTCAGCACCATTAGAGAAGCATGAGGTAAAAGAGAAAATAAGTATAGCGATAAGTGATAATACAAGTATCTTCTTAAACATCAAAAGCCCCCTCATTTGATTATTGTAAATTTGCCGATAATGGGAAGAGGTTTTTGAAGACCTTTATTGGCATTCATCATACCGATAATCACTAAAGCAAGAATTGCTAAGCTCCACCCCCACGATAAAATAGAAGGAATAGCCCACAATCTCCATGAAATTGCCCATATTATGGATGATAAAATTGAAACAACAATACCTCCCGCAATCGAAGTAATGAGAAGCAAAAGACCCTGATTTGCATGGAACCGACCAACTTTTGAATTAGGGCATGATACTAACGGAAGAAAGAACAATAAATAAGACAAGATAAAAACTACCTTATTTTCTTGTGCTTCGTTAGCAGCAGGAACCTGCTCAACAGCACCTTGCGAATTCACCTGTTCGGTTACAATTGGTGTTCCGCAACCATCGCAAAACTTTGCGCTGTTCGTGATTTCTTTTCCACAATTCGTACAATGCATCATGATACCTCCAATTTTTTAGTGTTTATAATATCAAAACTGCTTGATATTCAATTATTAGAACGCTTTAATCGTTTTTTTCAAAGGTGATAGTAGCCGCTTCTTCGGATGAGGAGAAAGTGACTATATCTCCGTCTTCATTCGAAGCTGTGTAAATATATGTGTCATCAGCTTCTAAAACTGAGGGATCAACAGTAAATCCACAGGACTTAATTTCCTCAACATATTCCAAATGATTATCCATCTTTTCTAAGGTGTAAGCGGTATCACCGTCCACTGTCCAATACGCTACAACAGCTACGCCGGGATCGGGCAGGCCACCCATTTTATCGCTGTACCACTCTTTGTCTTTACCGCCAATAACTGCACCGTTCTCATCGTCTTCATCTGGTTTTTCTCCTTGCACTGCGGTAATTGTACCCCCTTCGCTGTCCGAATCATATGTAAAGCTAATGGTTTTGCCATCTTTATTTGTACCTGTATAGCTGTAGTCGTCCACTGTGACGCTGCTGTAAGTAAAACCTTCTGCCTTGATTTTATTAATGTATTCTTCAGCATCTTTTTCTTTCATTTCTGAGAAGATGTAGATCGTGCCATCTTCTGAGCTTACATAGCTTTCAAGCTTTGCTTTTGGAGCATCGAGACCATACATTTTCGTTACATTCCATTTTGCTTTTCCGATTTCGATATCACCGTCTTCGCCTTTTATCTTCATATTGCCGTCTTTATCTACACTAAAACCAGGTATACAACTGGTGAGTGAAAAAATCAGTCCAACCATTAACAGCATACAAAGAATTATTTTCATAAATTTCATTAAAAACACCTCATTCTCATTCATTTTTAGATTTAGAGACTCAAATTAGCTTTCTTCACGGTATTTAACAATCAGTTCTGCGGTATTCCTCACATATAATTTATGCAGGATCGTCCTAATATAGTTGTTTGCCGCCCTCCTTTTCATATTTAATCTTTGTGCACATTCTTTTTTTGAAAATCCTTCGCGTAGGAGCATAAAAACTTTATACTCGGTTGTGTTAAGCGTGGAGAGCCTTGCTTGATAGGATCCCGCAACAGATTCATTTGCGTTGTTAAACTTCATCCGAATCTTATCAAGTAAAAACATCAGCGCACCTCCATCCGCGACTTTCTTATTTATATTTTATTTAACAGTGCTGTTATATGCAACTCGGTAAATGATATGATTGCGCAAAAAAGCGCCTCATTACTTCTAATGAGACGCTTTTTTAGTGGAAAAGACTATTTTACAACAAATTCTTTAAACAAAATCATCAGCTCTGTTCGGCTATTTATATTAAGTTTTCTATAGGTGCAGGTGCAATATGTATTCACCGTTGAATAGGAAATTGAAAGCATTGACGATATTTGACGGAGAGTATAGCCCTGTAGCAGAAGCTTGCAAACTTCGATTTCACGCTTACTTAACTGATATTTTTTAAATAAGTAGAGCTGATCGTTGTCAATTTCCTCCATTTCTGAATCTCTTGCCCAGTCACTGTAGTATTTTTCCTGAGCCAGGAGCGGTGATAAAATCATAAAAAACATCAAAACCGAAACTGTAACAATGGAAGCGATCAAAGCTATTTCAGCGGTGTTGATACTTTGAATTAAATTACCTACTACAACACCGGAAACACCTCCGCAAATGCCGATTATTATAATGGACATTTTTAAATAGCGCATGCTATTATATTTTTTCCCGATGACTCCGATAATATAATACATATTTATCATTCCGATTGTATTACCTATTCCGAGTAGTAGAGCAAAAGCTATAGCCATTCCGGAAGCTTGTGAAATAAATGAATTGCAAAGCAGCCCCACTGAGACAAAAGCAAACGATATATTCCCGAGAAAGATAAATGCCTTAGGAGTAAAAGCATATAAAGAAAAATAAATAATGCAGCCTGCAAGTCCGCCTATGTAATACCAAATAATAACCGGGTTGCCAAAGTTCTCTGCTGTTATATTCAGAATACCGGTGCCAACACCTTTACCGAGAACTGCAAAAGCACCGTTAAATAATAGTGTTATATAAATTCTCGCTGGAATTTTTGGTATATGAGTGCTTAACTCTAAAAAGTCATCAGTAATGCTGCTTTTCTTGAAGAAGAGTATTGCACTTAGCGCAATAATTACAATTACAAAGGATATTATCAGATAATCGTGACTGTTTAAACTATGACCGAAACTGCTGTTCTGAAATAGCGAAATTAAGCTGATTAAAAGGTTGCTCCCAACCACGGCATATAGTTTTTCAGTATTACTAAGTAAAAAGACAAACGGCATTAAAATACTAATGTTCACACAGCCCAGTGATATACTGATTATGACCGCGCTGACCATTTGTACAGGCACAGAGGACGTTGTTAAAAATACACTCATCCCCGCTATAATTAAAACAGCTCCAATTTGAGCCATTCGGACAAACCATTCTTTTTTTATAATCACGATAAAGATGGCAGAGGATATTAAATTAATAGAGTGCATCAGGCTTCTTAAACTGGAACCAAAAACATTCTCGGTAAGAGGGGAAGCTGTCCACCAAGTTGCGAAAGCAACCACCCATGCGTAATAGATGATCCATATGAAAATATAAGGTAGATTATGTCTTTTCAATCCCTTGGGACTGACAACGAGGTTTGTTTTAACATGTCCCGTTCCAAGGTTTTGAAATATTCTAAAACTCATATCTGTGGCACCTCTTTTCAAAACAGAATCTTTTGGCATCAGATGAACATCGGTGGTGATATTTATATACTATCACAAATATTTGTAATACACAACACGTATAATATCTATAATTTCATTTATAATAAGGTGGTTACAACAAAAAACAGCCGCTCCAAACAAGAGCGGCTGTTTTGCTATAAAATCAATAGTTATTATTTTCTTTTCCTGGAGATAGCGTATGCTCCGATGGCGGATGCACCTATGAGAACGATAAATGGTACAACAGTTTCTCCGGTATCCGGCGTTTCGGTTTTGCTTTCCGGTTCTTCAGATTCGGCAACTGGCTCTGATTCATCAACCTCAGCTGTCGGGTCATATGCCTTCAAGGTTGTGTCTGCCAAGGGAGCACCTATGGTTATAATGGAGTCGGTTTCAAAGTTGTCAAAAACGAGCTCACCAGAATAGGCTTCGCCGTCTTTATCAAGGAGTTCCGTTCCTTTTTCGATACCTTTCTCGATACCAGCTTCATCAAATTTGCTTGCAAATGTTCCGCTGGTCTGTATTGTTGCTTTTGCGATATTGATATTGTAGAGATATATTTTCTCTCCTACAGCAAGAGCAGCTCTACCCGTTTTATTCAGTTCTGAAAAAGCGGTCGAGTCGTTAGTTTGGTCTGTAACGTGAACAGCGAGAACGAAGCCGTTATCAGGAATTTCAAAAGTTGCAGGATTTCCGTCAGCGGGTTTGAAAGCTGTTATAACATATGCCTTTTCGGTATCATCCCATTCACAGACAGCAACACCCCACCATTTGAATTGGTGTGTATCAGTACCGATTTTAACCTCAGCGTCGCTTGCGGATGTAACAGTTTTTACTATTTTTAGGATGGAGTCTCCGAATGCTGGTGTCATAATAAGAGCATCGGATTCAAACGCTAAACCATTGTCGATCTTACTTATGTAAATGGTAGGAGGAGCAGTTTCTGCTGTTGAGGTGATTAGAAGAACAGAAACCATTAGCAGAGCAAGAAAAAGAGCAGCTAACTTTTTCATATTATTTACCATGCCTTTCATATGTTTTGTATCATTCGGGATATTCTCCTCCTTGAATACATTTTTACACAATCATTGTAACATTTATTATTCTTTATGTCAACGAAAATTAATAAATAAAAGACAAAATATTCTGTGGTTGTCAAACATATGGTCTATTTTTAATTTAAGAAGAATGTGGATAGGTAAGTTCTATCGGGTATTCGGCTTTTCGGAGTGGAGCGTAGCGGAACGGAGAAAAGCCGAATACCCGATGG
>JAQWDK010000059.1 GCA_028705495.1 Eubacteriales bacterium | reverse complement strand
CAAATCCTCTTTAAAAGGGGAGACATCCGAAACTTTTATAATAAACCTGACGAGCCGGTTATTGTCCCGGAGGACGACTCTTACAGGCAACTCACTTTATGGTAAAATTTCTCCGGACAGCAATGATTGCGCAGTTATAAGAAATCTACAGATATCAATCTGATTTATATCGCTTTAATCGTTTTGCTCGGTATTGCAGTACCTGAAATTATTCCGAGATTGAATCGATGGCAGGAAGCACTTGGCGCATTTCCTGATCTTATCTCAAGATTATCCGGGGTCGTACTCGGCTATATATTATTCATTATACCTAATATATACCTGAAAATATCCTCCGCCGTAGTGATGGCTCTCTTCGTTTCATTTGCCAACATTCCGGCAAATAATATCTTCTACAACAAGGAAGTATGTGGATCTTATACCGGAAGAGTTGAATCCGATAAGACAATACCGTTAGAACTTATTGACACCTGCGGAATTCAATTAAATATTGACTCCCTTGACTGCACCTACATAGTTCTTAACTGCTGGCAGGCTGATTGGGGTGTCACAAAGGGATATATGCCAGAATTTAAACAACTATGTGACAAATATAAGGATGACAGCACATTCAAGTGTTTGCAGCGATGCGTCTAAGAGATCAGGATACCTATTGCACTGCGGCCGATATTATCGATCTGTCGAGAGTGTATGTACCATGTCTTTCGATTCCGCGACATACTCAATTATTTGAAGCCTCATTGCCGATGAGGGATTATAATACAATCATTCTCATTTTTGACAAGTCGGGCAAACTGTACTATAAGACTGAACCGTGTATGGTAGAGTGGGCTTTGAGACGTTTGAAATCTTCTGATACCAACACCATTTAATACTATACATTATGAAATCACGAAATAAGACAATTTTACTTGTAGTGGCTATTGTCACACTGATTGCATTGTTGGTATTGCTCTCCACAGGAGCTTTCAACGGCATGGCAAGGCAATTGAAGAGTCGGATATATGCAGAACAGGACAGGCAGCTTTCACAAGTGCGAGAGTTGATAGAGCAGAGTTCCGACAAATATAATCTAAATCCTGCCGATACTTCCGCATATATTCTGATAAAAGAGGCTGAAAAGCTCTACGACCAATCAGATTTGAGCAATTATTCGACAGCTTTATCTCTGAAATATATGCTTGGCAACTGCTGCAAGAGCAGCGGCAACTTTAATGAGGCTTTGAACTACTACCGGGATGCCCTGAAAATATGCCGTATTACCACCGATCTGGACAAGGCAAGGGATATCAACCTTTCAATTTATTCCATCCGCAAGGAGGTATTGTCGTCTGATGAAGTTTATAGGATGATGACATCCGAGATGGAATGGGAATATGAATATTTCAAGTCACAGAAAGAGATTTCCGAGGCGAAACAGCGCACTGCCGTAATAATCATCGTGGCAGTTGCACTTCTTCTTGCCGTAATTGCCGTTCTTACATATTATGTCAAGATTACAAAGAAAGACAGAGAGATAGCCAGACTTACCAGGATGGAGAGCGAAAAGACAGAAATAGTGAAGAAGATACTTGACCGGAGTTCTGGGCTTCTTCCCAAATTTTGTGAGAGGGTATATCAGATTGTCGTAAAATATGATGGAATCAGCAGTGATACTGTCACTGAGATAAATCAAGCCATAGATGATGTTAAAAAGGAGTATAAAGATAATGTGGCTTCGTATTTTATCGAAGATTCGCTGATCCGTGACAATCCCCTCGTCGCTCCGCTTGCCGAGTTGTCTGCAAGAGAAAAGGCTGTCACTCTGCTGATAGAGCAGGGGTATGATACCGATTATATCGCTAAAATACTGAACACCACTCAGAACGGTGTCCGCAGTTCGAAGCGCAAGGCTCTGATCAAGATCAGGGAGTCAGCTGTCATTCCCGAGGAGACAAAAGAGTATTTGATAGGAATTCTTACAAGGAACAGACAATAAAAAGGCAAATAAAGTAGATGTATAGTAATAATTTGTACCTTAGTAGATTATTACTATACACTACTGTTATTATGAATAAGCTCATTAAGAGTTATTTACCCGCTTTATTGGTTATTCTCTTCTTCTTTGTCTCCTGCGGCAAGGATCCGATTACTCCTATTCCCATCCCTGTCGAGCCGGAAAAACCTACTCCTCCTATCGTAGTACCTCAGGACTCAGGGTTTAAGCGTGAAGTAACATTTAGCAACTATATAGAGTATCGTACCGGCAATTACCCGCTGATCATCACCATTCCTCATGGAGGGAAGACTGTGGTCTCCGGATTCCCGACCAGGACCAAGGAGAACTGCCCTGACCCGAATTTTACGACAGTACTTGATAAGAATACATACGAACTTGGCTGTATGATAGATTCGATGGTATTTGTACAGACAGGCAGGCGTCCATTCCTGGTATATTGCTCTCTTAAGAGGACACATATCGACATGAATCGCAGTCTGCAATATGCAGTCCCTAATTCGGATGTAGAATTGACAGGGATTTATAATTACTTTTACGACAAGATTATGTCGGCCAAAAAGACAATTGCCGATAGCGGATATACGACAGGACTGCTGATTGATATTCACGGGCATTCTCATCAGAAACAGAGAGTAGAACTCGGATACCAGCTTTCCGGCGCCACACTTGGCATGACTGACGCGGCACTTAACTCTCAAAACTATGCTTCAAAGAGCAGTATATACTATCTTGCCCTGCATAACAAGAAAAATATAGATTTTGCACAGGTGATGAGAGGCACTTATTCTTTCGGAACACTTCTTTTTGCCAATGGAGTTGACTGCATCCCGCGTGTAGGTTTGCTCTCTCCGGGTGATGATCCCTATTTCAGTGGAGGAAATATTACCAATATGAATGGTTCGGGAAAGGGAGGTACTGTCAATGCAATCCAGATGGAATTCTGCTCGTCATATCGAGAGACTGCTGACGAACGTGAGCGTGTTGCCAAGGCCATAGCCAAAGCCGTCGAGGAATACAAGAATGCCTTGTGGTAGCATTACAGCTTGATTATTCCGTTGTGGAGTGCATATCTCACGAGTTCGACAGAGTTGTTGATGCCGAGCTTCTTGAAAATATTGGCTTTGTGCACTTCTACAGTCCTTACACTTACAAACAGTTTATCAGCAATCTCCTTGCAGAGCAGTCCGTCACAGCATAGCTTGATGACTTCCAACTCCCTCTCTGTAAAGTTGATGTTTTGAGAAGGCGGGCAGGCATTGTGAATATCCCTGATGATGTTGGCAATATCTTTGCCGTAATACGTTTCACCTTCATATACGGCATGTATGGCTTTAGCAAGCTCTTCAACAGGCATTTGTTTGCTGACAAATCCGTCTATTCCGATATGGAGAAGGTCGAATATATCTTTTTCGCTCGTGGCTGCCGAAAGCATAAGTATCTTGATTTCACCATATTCATCCCTTAGTCTCTGTGCAATTTCAATTCCGGAGATTCCGGGAAGAATAATATCAAGCAGAATGATGTCGGGTGTCATCGTTTTCAACTCTTCAAATAATTCCTCGGCAGATTCTGCTTCCGCAATTACTTGAATATCAGAACTAAAATTGATTAAAGATGTTCTGATTCCGATTCTCATCAGGGCATGGTCGTCAACCAGTATGACTTTTATGACTTTTTTTTGCTTTTCCATGTCAATGTATGCTGTTATCTCCCGATTTTAACTTAAAATATATTTTGGTTCCTTCACCTTTCCGACTTTCCACAAAAAGTCGTCCTCCGTTTATGTTAATCAATTGTCTGCACAGGGAGAGTCCGAGACCTGTCCCTTTTTCTCCATCTGTTCCGATGG
>JAQWDK010000012.1 GCA_028705495.1 Eubacteriales bacterium | reverse complement strand
TGCGGCGGTGAGCTCTTACCTCACCTTTCCATCCTTGCCTTCGCTTTCGCGAATAGGCGGTTTATTTCTGTTGCACTTTCCCTGAGGTCGCCCTCGGCGGACGTTATCCGCTATCCTGCCCTACGGAGCCCGGACTTTCCTCATGACAGGATCTTTCGATATGCCGTCACGCGACCGTCCGACCGCCTCCAAATCAAATTATAACACGCCTGAAAACATTTGTCAAACAGTTGATTTATTCCCATTATAGCGGTATAATAACTTTATATTTATGAATCGAGATATTAAAATGACATTCGATTATATATTGAAAAAATACAGAAATAAGCGTATTGGTTTTATAGGTGTAGGAGTAAGTAATACACCTATTATAAAACTGTTTTCCGAAAAAGGTATCGAAGTAACAGTTCGCGACCAAAAGGAAATTGAAAAGAATCTACATGACGAGCTTTCTTCTCTCGGCATTAAAATTATAACAGGTGATAATTATCTCACTGGAATCAATGAAGATTATTTGTTTCTCTCGCCTGCTATAAAATTTACAGCTGAACTTCAAGAAGCAAAAAAGAATGGTGTTGTCCTAACAGGTGAACTGCCCGAATTCTTTTCGCTTTGTCCGTGTAAAACAATTTGTATCACAGGTAGCGACGGTAAGACAACAACAACAACACTGATCGCAAAAATTTTAGAAGCTGAGGGCAAAAAGGTGCATCTCGGTGGAAATATCGGGAAAAATCTATTTATGGAGCTACCCAACATCTCTCCAGATGATTTTGTTGTTGCTGAAGTTTCTTCTTTCCAGCTTATGAAGCTGCAGTTTTCACCCGACGTGGCAGTTGTAACCAATGTCAGCCCGAACCACCTTGACTGGCATTCCGATATGGAAGAGTATATCGGTGCAAAGAAACGCATATTTAAAAACCAAAAATCAAACGGTGTTCTTGTGCTGAATTACGATAACGAAACAACGAGGGAGTTTTCCAAAGAAGCAAAGAGTAGAACACTTTTCTTTTCGCGGACCAATAAAAAAGCTGATTATTTCTACGACGGCAGATTTATATATAAAAGAGAAGAAAAATATCTCGATTGTAATGATATGCTGCTTCCAGGTTTGCACAACCGCGAAAACCTGATGGCTGCAATCGCCGCAACCGAAATGTATGCAGCACCTGCAAGCGCAGACGTGGTAGTAAAAAACTTTCGTGGTGTTGAGCATAGATGTGAGTTTGTCAGAGAGCTTGGCGGAGTAAGATACTATAATTCAACTATCGATTCTTCACCAACAAGAACAAAAGCGGCTATAGAAAGCTTTTCACAACCTTTGGTCGTTATCGCCGGTGGATATGATAAAAACATACCCGTCGAAATACTCGGTGATGTGTTCAAAAAACATGTACACACTGCTATTCTTATGGGACATACAGCAAACAAGCTTGAAAAAATGCTTACAGATTGTGCTTACGCTGGCACTGTTATCAAGGTTTCAGATATGGGATCTGCTGTAAAAGCAGCTCATGATGCGGCAAAAGCCGGAGATTGTGTGATTTTATCACCTGCTGCTGCTTCATTTGATTTATTTAAAAATTTCGCAGAGCGCGGAAATATTTATAAAGATGCGGTTAACGCTCTTAGACGCTAACCGATTAAGGAAAGGAAAAAATATGTTTCTATTTGAAATGGCTAAAAAACTCTCAGCGTTGCCTGCTGTGAGCGGCAGAGAATGCCTTGCACATAAAGAACTCGAAGAACATCTTGGAGATTTATTTGATGAGATTAGATTTACGCCAACAGGAAGTGTTATCGCAGTAAAAAGATGTGGAAAATCTAATGCGAAAAAAATCTTACTTGATGCTCATCTTGATGAGGTAGGTTTCCTTGTAAAAGATGTCTGCGAAGGCGGGTTTTTAAAAGTCGTCAATGTGGGAGGAATAGACACAGGAATACTCAGTGCTGCAGAAGTACTTATTTACGGTAGTGAAACAATACCTGGTGTGTTTATTTCAAAACCACCTCATCTACAGGAACCAAACGAATCAGAAAATAAACCCAAGCTCGCTGATTTATCAGTTGACACAGGTTTATCACTTGACAAACTCAAAGAAATTGCTCCGATTGGTACCCCCATCGCTTTCAGGAGCGAAGTTGAGAGACTTAATGGTGACAGAATTTGCGGTAAATCATTTGATGATAGAATTTGCATGTTAACAATAATGCGTGCGGTAGAGCTTCTGTCAAATAATGATATAGATTTTGATATTTACGCTTTGTTTGCAAGTGGAGAAGAAACAGGTTATATCGGTGCGTCAACCGGTTTGTTCGAAGTTAACCCGGACCTTGCGATTGCACTTGACGTTTGTAACGCATATGTCGAAGGTGCTGACGAGATATTCAAAGCGAGAAAACTCGGAGGTGGAAGTGTTATTTCCTATTCCGCTACTACTTGCCGAGATATTACTGAAAGGATTATCAAAACGGCTAAAGATAATTCACTACCTTATCAGCTCATTGCGGAACCGTCAGCGACAGGAACGGACGCACATATCCAGCAGATTACAAGAGCAGGTATCCCCGGTGCGCTTATATCCCTTCCACTATACCATATGCACACTTATAACGAGATCATCGACCTCAATGACGTCGAAAACACAGCAAAACTGCTTGCTGAGTTCATAAAATCAGAAAGCAAGGAGGCGTAAACGATTGGAAAACCGCGATTTAGATCTTGAGTTCTTGTGTAATATCATCGGACCATCCGGTTCAGAGGATGCTGTTCGGGAAGCTATTATCAGCGATATAACCCCCTTTGCCGATTCGGTAAAATTAGATGCCATCGGTAACCTTATCACCTTCAAAAAAGGTAGAAAATCAGATAAAAAGATTATGTTCGCAGCCCATATGGACGAAGTTGGCTTTATGGTCAAGTACATTACCGAAGATGGACGAGTTCTCTTCGACACCCTTGGCGGTATTGATGTTCGTGTTATGGCTGGTAGGCGTGTAGTACTGGGCAAGAATAGGAAACTTGGTATTCTTTCGGCAAAAGCTATTCACATGCAGACGAAAGAAGAGCGTGAGAAAACAACGCCGAAAAATAAGATGTATATCGATATCGGATGTGATAGCCGTGAAGAAGCTGAAAAGTTTATAGGTGTCGGCGACACAGGAAGCTTTGTTCCCAATTTCGAGCATTTCGGTGACGGATTTATCAAATCAAAAGCCATTGATGACCGTTTCGGTTGTCAAACACTTTGCAGACTTATTCGAGAGGAACCGGAATACGATACCTATTTTGCTTTCACTACCAGAGAGGAAATAGGTTGCAGAGGCGCTAAAGCTGTTACCTATCAAATCAACCCCGACCTTTCCGTTGTAATAGAAGCAACCACTGCAGGGGATATCCTCGGTACACCAAAGCATGCTACTGCATGTTCTTTGGGTAAAGGAGCGGTACTTGTATTTATGGATGGTGGCACGATTTATGACAGAGAACTGTTCCGACTTACCGAAAAAACAGCAAAGGATAACAATATAAATTACCAAGTAAAGAACTTTATCGCTGGAGGTACTGACAGCTCAGCGATACAGCGCTCGCTCACAGGTGTCCGTGTTGTTGGACTTGCAGCGCCATGTAGGTACATTCATTCCGCTTCATGTGTTGTTAAAGAAAGCGACCTTGAGGATGTGTACTCCCTTGCAAAGCTACTTCTTACAACCGATGCGTTAATTAAAGGAGAAAATTAAAATGCTGAAATCAATGAAGAAATACACCTCTGCATTTTCTGTTACAGGTTCGGAGTCGGAGCTTGCGGAGCTGATAAAAAAAGATATTGCCCCTTATGTGGACGAAATTAGTGTCGATCCTCTCGGAAGCGTTATCGCTCTTAAAAAAGGTGAAACAAGTGATAAAAAGCTTATGATATCAGCTCATACTGATGAAATCGGCTTTATTGTCACATATATCGAAGATAGTGG
The DNA here is from genome assembly GCA_028705495.1 of Eubacteriales bacterium. Lineage (GTDB taxonomy): Bacteria > Bacillota > Clostridia > Oscillospirales > CAG-382 > GWF2-38-85. Next base: position 55,258 of record JAQWDK010000012.1, on the reverse strand, counting down.
TATGATTCGTGTTTCAAACCTTGGTGGTATCAATGCAATCGCTTGTTCATTTGCAAAAGTGAGATTTGCTAACGGGCAATACGGCGTTATCGCACCCGAAAGCAACACAAAAGCAGCTGATATAGCTGTTAAAAAGCTCATTGTTGATATCGGAGCAAGAACAAAAAAAGAAGCTGAACGCAAGGTAAAAATCGGCGATGTTTGCGCTCTCGCTCCGTCATTCCAAAGACTTATGAACAATAGATATGCAGCCAAAGCTTTTGATGACAGGTTAGGCTGCGCCGTTGCTGTTTCCGCTGCAAAGCGTATCAAAAAAGCTAAATACGACACCTATTTTGTTTTCAATGTTCAAGAGGAAGTCGGACTACGTGGATCAAAACCAGCCGCTAACGCAGTTTCTCCAACTTATTCGATAGCTGTGGATGTTACTGCTACGGGCGATACTATCGGCGCGACACCGATGGCTGTTAAACTCGGCGCGGGTGCGGCTATCAAGATAAAGGACAACTCGCTCATTTGCTCAAAAATAATCGTTGACGGACTTTCTAAGCTTGCTAAAGCAAGAGATATTACTCACCAGTATGAGATACTCGAATTCGGCGGAACAGATGCGGCATCGATGCAAACTGCAGGTTCAGGTTCTTACGCCGGTGTAATTTCAATACCGACAAGGTATATCCATTCAGGTATAGAAACCGTTGACATGAAGGATGTCGAAGCTTGCGTTTCACTGCTTACTGCAGCGATAGAGGAAGGCTTCTAAGGTAGTGATGGATATAGAAAAACTTATTTTAGACTGTGAAACGGAGCTGTCAGAAGTTTTCCGAAGCTTTGACACGCTTTCACTTTACAATACCAGGAAAGTTCTTAAGGCGTTTGTCAAAAATCGCGTCAGTGCTGCACACTTTATGCCGACGGACGGTTATGGATATGGCGACGCAGGCAGAGAACTTTGCGACAGACTTTTTGCTGAAATTTTCGAAGCTGAAGACGGATTTGCACGTCACAGCCTTGTTTCAGGAACCCATGCACTTACAGTCGGGCTCTTTGGACTGCTTCGACCAGGTGATATGATGCTTTGCGCCACAGGTATACCCTATGACACGATACATGGTGTTATTGGACTGACCCCACATTCCGGTTCACTCGCTGACTTTGGTATTAAATACAGACAAACTGAAAATTTTATGGACATAGAAGAAATAAAAAGAACGCTATTAGAAGACAAAACCATCAAGGTTGTCTACCTTCAGCGTTCAAGAGGATATAACGGCGCAAGGCGTACTCTTTCTGTGTCGGAAATTGGCGAGGTTTGTAGTGTTGTAAAGAGCATATCGGATGCGTTTATTATGGTTGATAACTGCTACGGTGAGTTTTGTGAGGAACACGAGCCGCCTTTTGTAGGAGCAGATCTGACTGTAGGTTCTCTTATAAAGAACCCCGGCGGTGGTATCGCTGAAACCGGTGGCTATCTTGTGGGTACAAAAAAAGCTGTGTCTCTCGCAGCTGAAAGACTTACCGCACCGAGTATAGGACTGGAATGCGGAGCATCTCTCGGTCACACAAAACCGATGATAAAGGGGTTGTTTTTTGCACCCCATGTCGTTGCTCAGTCGTTAAAAGCTGCAGCCCTTACAGCAAAGATATTTGAAACGTCCGGTTTCACTGTATCGCCCACTCCTTTTGAAAAACGGTTCGATATTATACAGACTATCAACTTAGAAAGTCCGGAAAATGTATGCGCTTTCTGCGCCGGAATTCAATCGATGTCACCTATTGATTCTTCCGCTGTTCCCGAACCATGGGACATGCCGGGCTACGATGACCCGGTTATTATGGCAGCTGGAGCTTTTACCCAAGGAGCATCAATCGAACTATCCGCTGATGCACCGATGCGTCCTCCATATTCTGTTTTTATGCAGGGAGGGCTTACTTATGAAAGCGCGCGTATTGCAATTCAAGCTGCGGCCGAGAGAGTTTTTAAGCTTAATCAATAATTTTTAGCTTCAGTTTCCAAACAAGCACACGTATTACCGACTCGTTGATTCTCTCTTCACTTATATCGCCATTTTCGACCGCTTCTTTTATGGAATCATACAAAAGCTCATAATCTGAAGTACAGATTACATCATTTCCAGCGAGAACAGCTCTAACTCCGACTTCCTCCGGCTTTATATAATCTTTGACTGCATCCATCGAAAGGTCATCGGTTATAATAACACCATCAAATCTGAGTTCGTCCCTCAAAATCCCGTGCACTGCCTTTGACAGTGATGCGGGATTTTTGTCGTCCATAGAAGTCACAGTATTGTGAGATACCATCACCGCTTCCACTCCGGCAGCGATTCCAGCTTTGAATGGTAGAAAATCACGCTCACGAAAGACACTGAGTGATTTGTTGTCAAATGAGAAACCGATATGTGTGTCTGAATTGTCACCATAACCGGGAAAATGCTTCAAAACGCTGCCTATTCCCTTCTCCCTGTTAACACCAACAACCTCAGCGATATACTTTGATGTTAGTGCGGCATCAGTCCCGAAAGAACGTTGGTAAATGAAGCTGTTTTTGGATGACGGCACATCAGCCACCGGGGCGAGATTAACATTAATTCCAAGGGAAATAAGAAGTTCTGCTTTTTCAGCTGTATCGCTTTTTATTAGTTTAAAGCCACCGTCTTTATAGAGCTTTTGCGGTGACAGGAATGGCGTCTTTCTAAACTGCGGGTATCTGCTTACTCTGACTACTGTTCCCCCTTCTTCGTCAGCTGAAACGACAAGCCCAAACCTTGCAGCTGATTTGTATTTTTTGATATCAGCTTTTACTTCGTCAGGACTTTTATTAAAATCAGAAGCGAACAACACAAGTCCCCCGATATACAAGTTTTTTATATCCTCTACCGCCTTGTCCGGATAACACCTTACAAGAAACAACTGACCGATCTTTTCGTCAGTTGACATGGTATCGAGAATCTGCTTTGCTCTTTCTTCATATGAGTTGTATTCAGTGTCGACAATTATTTTACTGACGAAAACGGTCTGGTTTTCTGAAGTCTTATCAAGCTCGCCAGTATAACGCACTTCGGCTTCGTATCCGAGAATAAATTTTGTACTACCGGATTTAATTCTACTGTCGTCCGAATAAAATTTATATATAACCTTTTCAGATATCAATCTAACATAACCGTCGCTTTTATCGATAATAATTCCGGATATCGATTCAAAATCTCCGTCCGACTCTTTGCTTTCATCAAAAACATAACTCTCATGCTCTTCTGACACCGATGATTCTGTTACTGAGTTATCTCGCGGCTCAAAGTCACAGCTAACCACACTCAGGCATACAATAATGGAAATGAGTATATAAATTAATAGCTTGATTTGTTTTCTCATTTGTCAGTTCCTCTTATATTTATTTCCGGCACATGTATGTCACAAAATGATTCGCTGCATATAATGTGAATGGAGAGAAAATCTTTCTCTGCTTTTTGTTATGAAAAGGGCTATATAAAATATCATCTCCGCTACTGACATCCCACAACCAAACGATGTGAAAGGATGAATCCGCTATGTGTAACTGCTCAAATTATACTAATGATTTTAATAATCAGTCCGTCACTGATAAAACCCCGGGACCGAACTGTAACTACCCATGCAGATGTGTTCGCGAAACTGTCAACGAGATCGTAGAATTATGTAACGCCGCTTGCGTTCTCGACATATTTGTCTTCAAAACAGGTTATCAGCTGTTTGAAAATGAAGGTATGAGAGGCGTAACCGTAAACTGCGGTATCTGCGTTAAATATACAGACTGCAAAGGATGCCGTAAGACCGCTATAAAAGATGTTACTGTTATCTTCTGTAATGTTCCTTGTAATATCATAAAAAATCTTGACATCCAAATATGCAATCCGCCTAAGACACATTTCTGTAATAGTGCTGTTGCAGTTGAGTTCACCGTCAAGCTCTGCGAAGGTACTCCACTCTATGGCCATGAGACTCGTTGGGATAAAGACTAACTATAATTAAGTTTAAAAGTTTTCGGACGCCATATAAATACGGCGTCCTATTTTTTTAGTCTATTATCTCTACATAAGCAAGTGGCAGTAAATCCTTGATACCTGTTTTTATTACAACGCTTTTTTCGTCGTTAAGAATAACCTTTATCTCGGGGAAATATTCGAATAACATCTGACGGCAGTTGCCGCATGGTGGAACGAGCTTATTCGGAGCACCTTCATGAACGGCGACAATGGTTTCCGCTTCTCTCTCACCCGCACTAATTGCTGCGCCAATAGCGATAAATTCCGCGCATGAACCGTGTATACCATCACAATTTATACCCACATAAATTTTTCCGTTGCTGCATCTTACTGCTGCTCCAACAGTATGGTAGTGGCTCTTATCGCCGAAATCTTGGCGAAGAACACCTAATGCTGCTTCAATTAGTTCACGGTCAGAATTTGTGACTGTATACTTTTTCATATTAATTTGTTCCTTTTACATCACTTTTTGCTACTCTTGTTGCAGTAATTTTCTTAGCTATAGGATTTATTATATATTTACCGATTAAGTTCGAGATAATTACAGCAAAAACAAGACTGCCGGTCGCTAATAATGTACTGACTCCAGCGTTAATTGCATTGTCTGTTTCACCGCTGACAAAGAATAGCATTGTTTCATAAAACTTTACGCCTGGGACCAAGGGAATAATACCGCAAATAAGAATTACAGTTGAGGGGGTTTTCTTAATTCGCGCAAATATCTCAGAAGAAACTCCTATAACGAGTGCTGCAGTAAAGTTTCCCGCTATAGCACTGCTCGGTTCTATTATTTTATAAATTGTCCAACCTAGTGCACCGAGGAATGCAGCTACTATAAGCACACGCTTCGGTGTTAGTCTTTTGAGTGCAAAAAAGAGTGTTGCCAAACCAGATGCCACTATTTTAATATACATATCATTGCCCATGTCGTCACCCAAATATCAGTTTTTGAAGTGCAAGCGCTGCACCGACACCGGCAGCTATGCTTACCGCAGTGACAGCAGCATCAAGCCACCTTGCGCTACCTGAAACAAGGTCACCATTTGCACTGTCTCGTGTTGCGTTGATTGCTGCAAGACCTGGAACAAGAGGTATGATTCCGCCTATGATAACAATGGAAACATCGGATTTAAGCAGATAACTAAGAGCTATCGCCGCTATGGCCGTGACAAAACTACCGAAAACATTAGCGACGAAGATAAATATCCCTCTCTTTAACATACGGTCAACCGTTATCTGACAAAGGCATGAAGCTATAACAGCGCTGATAAACTCTCTTACCCCACCGCCGAACATAATTGCAAAAAATGCAGCTGACAAGCCTGAATACAACGCCATAAGCGGATAATTTACCTTCTTTACAGGCTTTTCAAGCTCGGTAAATGCTTCTTCGACTGTCATACTTTTTTCAGTTATCAATCTTGAAATACTATTTAGAAGGTCAATTCTACCGAGGTCATAGTCTCTCGCTGTTATCGACTTCATCCGAATAATGTTCTCACCGTTTAGCGTTACTGTGATAATGACAACAGTAGGTAGAGTGAATATTTGTATATTAGTCCCACCATTTGAACGGAGCATGTTCATTGCGCAGGAATCCGCTCTCGCTGTTTCACCGCCGTTGGTTATAATACCGCTCGAAACCTCAAGCACAAGACTGACCAATCTTTCGCTTTCATCGTATTCTTTTTTTTCGGGAGAATGACTTATATCCATAATAATGTCCATTCTGCCGCGAAGCGGCTGCAAAAAAGATTTAGATATCAACTGAGCGGTGGAATAATAATTACAATTTCGCTTTCTTCAGGCCCACTGGTAAGCGGTTCACTTGTATCTGGGCCGCTTACTTCTGGTTGGCTTACCTCTCCGCTCTCTTCGGGCTCGCTTACCTCCGGTTCGCTTACTTCTGGCTCTTTAGGTTTTATAACAAACCAGTTTGCATCCGGCATTTCGTCCTTCTTATAAGTCTGATAGCTGAAAGAGTTGACAGGATGTTTTCCTGATTCGGGATATGTCTCACCCACGTAAGTGCCTTTCGGTATAAGATTCTGAAAGTACGGTACACCGTTTGTCGTCGGGAATTTATAGTTTGATGGGATATCGCGGTATACATATTGAGCGTCGATTACGAATACTCTAACCTCGAAGCTTCTGTCGGGTACATTTATCAGAGCAATCTTCTTAAGATTTGCTTCCGGAGTGCTTGCTGAAGCGACAGCTTTATTTTTGGTGTCCCACCAAACAAGGACATGTGTGTCACATTCTTCTCTCGGTTCTGTTCCGAGCTCGAAATAACCGATATCAGTTCTTTTGCCACGAGGGTCGTGAGAACAAGCTTCGGAAGGCAGTTTTCCTGAATCGATACAGTACTCTACTTCAACAATATTTGAAGGTCTACTAAAACTCCTGAACATTCCGCCGTTGGTTTTTTCTATGTTTTGATGAAGCTTTATCATTACATAGTCCCAAAGAGTTAGTGCGGGATTGTTTGTTCCTGCAGTCGTTGTATTAAATCCGGCAAGGGATTTATTTGAGTCGTAGCCAAACCAGCACGCGCCAACATAATAGGGTGTATAACCGACGAAATATCTGTCGCGGTCGTCGTTTGTAGAACCCGTTTTACCTGCAACATCAACCATCGGTGTGCCTGCGGATTTTTTGCCAAGTGTCAGGTAACGACCTGTACCATCTACAAGCGCATTCTGCAGCATTTTTGTCATTATATAAGCTGTTGATTCTTTTATTACGATCTTTTTATTTTCAGTCTGAGAAAGGATTACAACATTTTGATTATCGAGAACTTGATGATAAAGCATAGGAGAAGAATAAATTCCCCTGTTTGCGAACATTGTATAGCCGGCAGCCATCTCCATGGTCGTAACACCATAGGTAAAACCGCCAAGGGCGAGCGGAGCAAGTCCCTTATCCGACAATACATCGCCGCTTTGCGTCACAACTCTTTCAACAACGCTTGAGAACTCAAGGTCTTCTGTCAAGAACTTAAAGCTGTTCTCAACCCCAAGCATGTCAACTAATTTTACCGGAATTGTGTTTAGCGACTTATTTACTGCATAGTTCATAGTAACAAGTCCTCTAAAACCACCCGCAGCGTTTGTAGGCCAAGCACGTGGTTTACCGGTAGGCGAATTCTTTGCAGTAAAGGTCTCATAAGGTGTGTCGTCGAGTACAGTTCCATAGGTTATAAAACCTTTATCTAAAGCAGGTCCATAAGCTGTAAGAGGTTTAATGGATGAACCGCACTGCCTTCTGCTTTGAGTTGCACGATTGAGGGAGCGGTTAGCAGTTTTTTCTCCAAGACCACCCGCAAGCCCTAACACCGCCCCACTTTCGGGGTCGACAATGACCATAGATGCCTGTGGCAGTATTCCACTGGCATTATCTAAGAACCTATGATCAGTTCTGGAAAACACGGAATCGATTGTTTCCTGTACAAAAGGATCCATCGCTGTTACAATTTTCAGTCCACCGGAATAAAGCACTCTTGATGCTATTTCTGAGCTATAACCATACTTTTCACTTAAATCTTTTATAACATTATCGATAACAGCATCCACATAGTAAGAGTGGATAACAGTATTTGTTTCTTCAGCTTCTCTTGCAAATGTCAGCTCTTCGATCTTATAAGCTTCGTTGAACTGTTCAAGGGTAATCATTCCCTGCTCATGCATGAGAGTAAGCACAGATCTTCTGCGTTTAAGGTTCTCGTCGGGATTTCTTATAGGGTCATACTTTGTCGGAGATTTCGGAATCGCAGCAAGTGCCGCACATTCGACAAGTGAAAGCTCGGAAAGTTCCTTGCCGAAATACGCCTTAGCAGCAGTCTGTACCCCGTAAGAATTTTGGGAAAGATATATTGTATTGAGATACATTTCAAGTATCTCGTTTTTGTCGTACTGCTTCTCAAGGTTCAGCGCGCGAAGCATTTCCTGCACTTTACGCTGAATCTTTACATCGTCTTCTTTTGTTATGTTTTTAATAAGCTGCTGGGTGATTGTTGAACCGCCTCCCGCACTTTCACTGGTAGGGAGGAAAAAATATACAAAAGCTTTTAAGCTTCGTTTGATGTCAACACCATTGTGACTCCTGAATCTCTTGTCCTCGATTGCAATAAAAGCATTGGACAGTTGTTGAGGAATCGCACTATACGGTGCCCATGTTCGGTTTTCGCTTCCGTGCAGCTTTTCTTCTTCTATTTCAATCTGGTTTCCTCTCTCATCTACATAGTAAATACTCGTAGATTGTTCGAGAGTAAAAGCAATTCCAGAAATATCAATGGAACCGTCGACATTGTTTACGATATACTTAAAGAAGACCGCACCTACTACAATACCGGTTATTATTCCGACAAGTAATATTGTTAAAAGTATTATCATAAGAAGAGACAATGACTTCTTAACAACATATCCGACTGTTTTCAGAGATGCTCCGACAACTTTCTTTGTCTTTTTTACAGCTTTTATGCTTTTATCAATCTTATCAACTTTTTTCGTTGATGCAAGCTTAGCCGTTGTGTTCGGTAAATCTACGTCTTCTACAACGCTTTCGACAACACCTTCTGAGGAATTATCAGATTTATTGTCCGCATCACCATCTGAAAAAGCCTCGTCAAAGAACACCGGTGGAAGATTTCCGTCTGTGTTGGCGGCGATATCAGGTTTTTCTTTTTCAGCTGAACTATCCTTCTTTTTTTCCGGTAGCTCTATTGGTTCGACGGGCTCATTAAAGCCGTTTCTTTCGTCGTTCATATAAAGTTATTTCCTTTCGACACAGCACCATGCTGCGTATAACATCACGAAACTATAATTTTATTCCACAATGGTAATTGCGTTTGTTACATTGGTTTTTCTATAACGCTCACAGGCACAACCATAAACGGAGCCGAGTATAATTATGAATCCACCGACAATTAGGCTATTCCAGTTGAATCCCAAAGAAATATCGATATCCCTACCACCGATTGATAGAAATGTATTTGCTAAAGTAAAAATGTAGAATCGATACGCAAGCTCGACAATGATATTACCTATTATAACAGCAACGCCGACACGGTTAATCATCCTTGCATTATCTTCAGAAAATAAATTTTTTTCCGCAATATTCCTGAAGAATTTTGAGAGAAACTTGAAAATTGGAGTAAACATAACCAGTGATGCAATTAAAAATAATGTAAAAGCATAAATCACGGCTTTTATATCTCCGAGCGTAACACCTATGCGCGGTGTTACTACGGTAATGCCTACGCTGAAATCAATTGTGTATGATGGGACTTGACCTGCACTGATGGTTTCCTTCATAAATGGTGGCAGGAGCATATTATCAACCGTTACGTTAACAAAAAACACTATCACGCTGATAATAACTAAGAGTAAGATTGAGACGATTGAAACATAGAACGCTGCAGTCGCCGCAGGTGACAAGAACCTACTTACTGCGAAAACATAATCATACTTTGCACGGTTCTTAAAAAGTTTCATTTATTATTCCCCGTTTTCAATGCTATATTTTTCTTACCAACTATATCTTCAAAAGCTTTTATCGTCGCTTCATCATAAGCACATCTTACACCTTTAGCGACAACGAGCTTTTTTTCTTTTTCAAAGTATATACAGAGCCTGCTTTTACCTTTATGACGCTTAGCCTCAGCCATAAGTTTTTGTAGCAAAGGAGAACTTTTGTCTTCAACTTTGGCGTAAATGTCCGGTGCTTGATTATCCTGCGGCTTCTCTCTTTTTTCAGGCGGGAGAGGTACGGCAAGTTTTAATGACCTAACAGCAATTTTTAGCTCATCTCCTGCTTCTCCAAATTTTTCGGAGAGCGATGCTTCGCCAATGACTTCTAAGATTGTTCCTGTAGTAAGTAGCTTCGCATATTTATCAAGCACTTTCGGGAAGATTATAAGTTCTGCTTCACCAGAGCCATCCTCGAAAGCACAGAAAGACATCAGTTCTTCTTTTTTTGTTGTTTTAAGCCTGTTTTTAACCACAGCACCGACAATCTTTACAACAGATTTCGGCTTCAGTTCTCCATCTTCAAGCACTTTTTTGACTTTCAGCAGAGTCGGCATCCCGTATTCGCGACAATCGTCCGCAGGATGACCTGATATGTAAATGCCTGTCAGCTCTTTTTCCATCCTCAACCTCTCAAGAAGTGAATATTCTTCAATTGGAGGGTAGATTATGTCAACCTTGGTCTCAGGTGAATCAGCACCGAAAAGACTTATTTGTCCTGGTGTGATTTTTCTTGCAGATTCGTTTAATTTTACAATCGCTGGCTCAAATGCAGCGACAAGTCTGCTCCTTGCTATTCCAAAACGATCGAAGACACCGCATTTCACCATAGATTCTAACATGCGTATATTAGCTTCTTTACCAATCCTTTGTAAAAATTCTTCCAAAGAACGGTATCTACCGTTTCTCTCACGATCGTTTAGCAGTTTATCTACAAATGTTGCTCCGACATTCTTTATACCGAGGAGCCCAAAGCGTATATCGTTACCGCTAACAGAAAAGCCTGATTCCGATTCGTTTAAATCGGGTGGCAGTACATTTATTCCCATGCTCCGGCAATCTTCTATGTATTCGTAGACTTTGCTACCGTCGCCCATTACCGAGCTGATGAGAGCGCACATATATTCGGCTGGGAAATTTGCTTTTAGATATGCAGTCCTATATGATACAACAGCATATCCTGAAGCATGACTTTTATTAAAGGCGTATTTTGAGAACTCGAAAATTTCGTCGAATATTTCCGCTGCAATATTTTCTGGTGTACTGTTTTGCTTTGCTCCGCTGATAAATGCATCACGCTCTTCATCCATTAGCTCCGTTTTTTTCTTTGCCATAGCGCGCCTGACTATATCGGCGTGGCCATAGCTGTATCCAGCGAGCTGACGGCAAATTTGCATAACCTGCTCTTGATAGATTATACAGCCACTAGTTTTCTCAAGTATATCTCTTATTAGCTCGCTTTTATAAACAACCTTTTCAGGGTTATTTCTGTTATCCAAGTATGTTGGAATTGATGCCATCGGTCCGGGTCTGTAAAGAGAAATTGCAACCGTTATATCCTCTATGCATTTGGGCTTCAATTTCATAAGAAGCGATCGCATTCCGTCGCTCTCAAGTTGAAATAAACCTTCGGTTTTACCTTTTTCAATCAGATCATACGATTTTTTGTCATTATCAGGTATGTTGTAGATTGAAAAGTTGGGGATTTTCTTTTTTATAAGCTCACAAGCGTTATTAATAATCGTCAGGTATCGAAGACCCAAGAAATCGATTTTCAGAAGTCCGAGTTTCTCGATCGTCGTCATCGAATACTGAGTAACAACAACATCACCGCTTTTTGCAAGTGGTACATATTCTCTGACAGGTTTGTCGGTGATTACGATTCCTGCAGCGTGTATTGATATATGTCTCGGTCTTCCTTCAAGCCTTTTTGAATAATCCAGGAGCCTTGCAATACGGTCGTCGTTATCATATAACTCTCTTAGTTCTCCACTTGAAGCAAGTGCGGATTCAACCGTTACCGATGGATCTCTTGGAAAAAGACTGACAACCTCATCCACTTCAGCATACGCCATGCCAAGCGCTCTGCCGACATCTCTTATCGCTGCTCTGCAAGCCATTGTTCCGAATGTGACGATTTGTGCGACATGGTCAGCACCGTATTTTTCGCCAACATAATCGATAACTTCGTTTCTGCGGTCATTACAGAAATCGATGTCAAAGTCGGGCATACTGATTCGTTCAGGATTTAGAAACCGTTCGAATAAAAGCCCGTGTTTTAATGGGTCAACTTCGGTTACACCCATAAAATATGCTGCAGCACTACCGACGACTGAACCTCTACCGGGTCCTACGGGGATGTTTCTACTTCTTGCGAAGCGGACAAAGTCCCAAACAATAAGGTAGTATTCTGTAAATCCCATCTTGTCAATAACGGAAAGCTCATGCTCGAGTCTTGACTCATATTTGCTTTTCGAAAAATATAGCTTACCTGATTGTTCTTTTTCCCCAAGTCCTTTATAACATATTTCACGCAGATAATCAACAGGCTTTTGTCCGTTTTCAGGTCTAAAGCGTGGGAGGTGCATTTTGGTGAAGTCAAAATCAAAGTTACATCTATCCGCAATCAAAGAGGTGTTGTCAACAGCGTCGGGAAGATCGGCGAAAAGTTTTCGCATTTCTTCTTCCGATTTCAAATAAAACTCTTGAGTTGGAAAAGCGCTATTTGACGCTTCATCAAGCTTTTGGTTTGTTGCAACGCAGCCGAGGAGCTTTTGAAGTTCAGCGTCCTTTTTATTGATGTAATGAACATCGTTTGTTGCCACAAGACCGATATCTAACTCTCTTGCAAGTGAAACAAGAGAAGGATTTATAATATCCTCTCTTTCAATACCATGCCTTTGTATCTCTATGTAAAAATCGTCACCAAATATCTCCTTGTAGCTTTTTGCTGAATTTCGTGCCGCTCTGAGATCACGATCAAGGAGATGCTTTGCTACAACACCGTAAATACAGGCTGATAAAGCAATAAGTCCTTCCGAATATGATTCAAGGATTGCTAAATCAACCCTCGGACGATTATAAAAGCCTTCGGTATATGACTGAGAAACAAGTTTGCAAAGATTTCTGTATCCTGTTTCATTTTTTACGAGAAGTATCAGATGATACGGTTCTGTGTCTGTTCCATGCTGTTTATCGAATCTCCCTCTTGGTGCAACATACACCTCGCATCCGATAATTGCTTTTATTCCTATGGACTTACATTCATTATAAAAGTCGACTGCACCATACAAAACCCCGTGGTCCGTGAGCGCAACAGATTTCTGACCGAGTCCCCGCGCAGCTGAGGGAAGCTCAGATATGCGGCACTCTCCGTCAAGCAAACTGTATTCACTGTGTACATGCAGATGTGTAAAAGCCATTTTGCGTCCTACTTTTAATATTATGGCTGATTGACTAACAAATCCCGCCACGCTTCAAGTGTGTTTTTGTCAATGCTATCAATCAGCTTTTCGAAATCAATATACTCAGCAATTTTATCGCTTCCAATTAATTCGAGTAGTTCTTTTGTATCGACACTGTTAGCTATATCACTTAGGTCGATGTCTTTTATAAGCTTGTCTGTGTCGATGTTGTCAATAATAACTTTAACATCAACTTTTTCAAGTAGCTTATTCATATCGATATGCTCCACAAGCTCTTCAAAGTCAATATTATCTGTTAGTGTTTCAAGGTCTCCGTTTTCGGACATAGCTTTAACTACACCATCAAAACCGTTTTCGGCATACGCTTTTATATAAAAAGCAGCGTTTTTCAGTTCCGGATATTTTTCGCTGAGGGATGAAAATGCCATCCAAACAATCGCTGCTAAAATAACACAAAGAATTAAAATCCAAAGATGAAATAAAAGCATCGCTTTTGCAAGTTTACCTTTCGAATCCTGCTTTCCGCTGATTGCGAAAATAGCTGTTATGACCACACCGACAATTGGAAGCAGCATGAGAAGTATTAGCCCGAAATACTCTAAAACACCAAATGATTTTACTGTTTCTTTACTTATGCTGATGTCTTGCATATGATCCCCAATTCTGCCGTGGAGCGGCTTGCTATCGTGAATAACTTTTCCGGACTAACCTATTATTCCCTATATATAGTCATTTATAGGGAAAAGCAGTTTTCTTTATAATAAAATTATACAGTCTACAGCCCAAAAAATCAATAGCAGTTTAGATAACAAGTAAAGCAAAAGCGGTAGCTTCTCAAAATCAGCTACCGCTTTAATTTATTCGTATATCCTCGGAATGCGCTTACCGACTCCGCACAGAACTTCATAGCTTATCGTGCCAAGCTTTGCAGCAATATCGTCCGCTGTTTTGCCACTCTCACCGAAGACAATCGCCATATCACCCTTGATGCAACCAATATCGGTGACATCAACGACTGTCACATCCATGCAAACCCTTCCGCATACTTTTGCTTTTTTCCCGTTTATAAGAAAGTAGTCGATTCCGGAAAGTAGCCTACTGTATCCGTCGCCGTAACCTATTGCTACGGTAGCAGTATCCATTTCGCATGGAGCGGTATAAGTACCGCTGTAAGAGATTTTGTCGTACTTTCTCAGCCTTGTGGTTTTTATTACTCTTGCTTCAAGAGTCATAACCGGTATCAGCTTTTGCGAAAATTCATCACCTGGTTTAGGAGAATAACCGTACAGCATTATCCCGGGTCTGACCATGTCGAGTGAGTATTCCGGGTAATATAAAAGCCCGGAGCTTGCCGAACAGTGTCTGATGCCAGGATTTATACCGCGTTTTTCAAGCTCGGAGATTAGCGCAGAAAACAGTTGGAACTGCTTATCAGTAGCGATTCTATCATCACTGTCAGCTGATGAAAAATGGGTGTAGATTCCTTCTACAACGATACCCTTTGTCGAATAGATCTTTTCAGCTTCATCTGCTGCAACGGAAATTAAACTAAGGTCTTGGCAATATATGCCTGCCCTGCTCATCCCCGTGTCTATCTTCAGATGAACCCGGTGGGGTTTACCTTCGGTAGCAGTATGTCCTAACTCCTCGGCATCCTTTGCTGAAAAGACTGTGCTGACAAGATTCAGTTTTTGTGATTCTTGTTCTTCACCGTGTATTAGTTCGGCGAGGATCACTATTTCCGAATCTATTCCAGCATCACGTAGTTCCTTAGCTTCTGAAAAAGTTGCGACAGCAAGCGCATCTGCGCCGTTTTCGATGAAAACTTTTGCGCATTCGACCGCACCGTGTCCGTAAGCATCGGCTTTTACGATAGCAAGAATTTTGCAATTATCTCCAACAGCTTCTCTTACTATATTCAAATTGTTTATGAGATTTTTTCTCTTGATTTTCGCAGCGGCTCTTAAATCCACCGTCAGCACTTCCGTTTCTATTTTCCTTTTTGTATTAATTGCTCTGTGTATCGCTTACATCGATATTGCTAACTGTCGCATTAGCACCTTCATTGGTCCCTGAGTCGATATTTGTTATGTCAATTTTAAGTGCCATGTCAAACAAATCTGAATCTATGCGTAGAGGCTTGTTTGTTTCAAGATCGAAATAAACACCTATTTCGCCGTCATTGACTTTTATAACGGCTTTTCCGTAACGTTCGTCACCAGATTCTACGATCTTGCCATACTCAGAAAGGTTATTGCTGACCTCACGCATAATGTCGTGTGTTACAGCGATAAATTTCAGCGCGTTTTGATCAAGTTCTGTTGTGATTCCACGATATCCAGCTACAAGCTTGCCGTCTTTCTTGCGCTCAACTATAAGACCTTTTAGTGTTTCAGGCTCAGTGAAAACCGTTCTCATAACGACTTCACTTTCGGGATCAAATATTTCAACTTCCATCTTTGCGGTTGTGGTTCCGCCTTTAACATTCGCGATCAGTTTAACAGGCGGTTCAAAGAATGATGCTACTTCGTTAAGTGTGTTAGGACCTTTCCCTCCACAAGAGGTTAATAATGTTACGAGCATGAGAAAAGCGATAAAGATTGCGGTTTTTTTCATATGTACTCCATTTCAACCGCATATCAAGCACTTTTTTCCGAACGCCTCAGCTTAAGTCAAGTGTCAAGTAACCGACTGGGTAAAAGAGAATCTTCTCCCGATTCGGCAGCCTTCTTGTCGCCCGCTGTGCCATGCATCCAAACTGCAAGTGCCGCTGCTTTCACCGGTGTCATACCTCTTGCGAGGAATGCTCCGACCATACCGGCGAGCACATCTCCGCTCCCGCCTTTTGCAAGAGCTGAGGAACCGCTTGTGTTCACATAAACCGTATCAGGTGAAGCAATTACAGTTCTCGCACCTTTGAGCACAACAACACAGTTATGAATATTGGCAAATTCGGTGGCAACTTTCAGGCGATGCGCCTGGACAAACTTGGCATCCTTGGAAATAAGTCTACCCATTTCTGCTGGATGAGGTGTCAGTACTTTTTCTGCGGATATTTTATTCAATATATATATATTATCCGCAATCAAATTTATTCCATCAGCATCCAAACAAACGGGTTTGTCCGCTAAATAAAGCAGCTTTTTCAGATAATCGTCTCTATCTCTGCCGTAACCGCAGCCTATAACATATGCTGTTGCGTTTACAGGCTTGTCCATCTCCGGGTTGCCGCTCATAACCATGTAAACAGGCTCCGCCATCGCTTGCTCTGTATAATCCAAAGTTTTTTCATCAGCGACAAGGTTTACAAGCCCCACTCCGCATTTGAGCGCACCATAAGCCGCAAGTCTTGCAGCTCCTGGCATGTTGGCGCTGCCACAAAAAAGCGCAAGCGTGCCAAAGCTGCCTTTATGTGAGTTTTCTTCTCTTTCAGGCTTTACTTTTCCCGCGGTTATTGAGTTTATCAGATTTATACTGCGTCTTTTGTATGCTTCTTCTTTTATGCTCTCGGGAAATCCGATATTTGCGAGAACAATCTTCCCGCAAAGACCGTATGCAGGATACGAAACATTAGCATTTTTCAAAAAGCCAAGTGCAACTGTAAGATCAGCTTTAACCGCAGTCGTAAATTCCGCATTGTCAGCGTGGCAACCCGACGGGATATCGATAGAAACAGTATAACAGTCGGAGGTGTTTATTTTTTGTATCAGCTCAAGTTCTGTTCCTTTTGGCTCACCGCGAAAACCAAAACCAAATATAGCATCTATTATACAGTCACTAGATTTAATTTTATTTATCCCTTCGGATGAACTGTAGACTACTCCGTTTATATGCTGATATCTATTTTTATAAAATGCAGCATCCTCAGTTTTCGGTTCTCCAGCTTCTATCACACAAACATCGAATCCGTCCTGAAGTAAATAAAAAGCTGCAGTATAACCATCACCGCCGTTATTGCCTTTGCCGCATACAACACAAATTGAACGCGGGTTCAGCTCACCGACGATACGGGCGACTTCAAGTCCAGCGCTGTCCATAAGGGAACGAGCTGTAGTGTTGTAAGTATCAAAATAGAGCTGTCCGATATCTCTCATGGTATTGGAAGACACAGTGAAACTGTTGGCATGTACCTTCAAGACAAATACCCCCGCTCTGTTGTAATATTGTAATTAATATATCAATATTACCACATCATGCGAAAGTTATCAACTTGAAATTACTGTCTGCTCTCTATCACACCACAAGCAATTTTTTCACCGGAATTTCCCGATGGTTGTGTGGTAAAATCATCAGGTGCTCTGTGTACGACAACAGTTCTACCGATAACATCCGATAATTTAAACCTGTTAGTCAAAACCATCATCAAAGCAGTACCATCATTAGAAAACAACGGCGGTAAATCTCCTGCATGAAACGGGTGAGGGCATTCATTAGGACTATAATGACCTAATGTATCTGAGAGTAAGTCGTCCTCATTACCGGTACAGCTTTTACCTTCGTGTATGTGGAAACCAAACACCTCATCGCCGCATTCGGTATTAATATCAGGTAGATTTTCGATATTTGCTGCTACAATAACTCCTTTATTTGTTTGAAAAAAAGCTGTTATACCGTTGATGTTAGAATATTCCCCAACTCCTTTAATTAGCGAGGCTTCCGCTTAAAATGCGTAGTAGTGTTCTTCTAGCGCTTGTACCATTATTATTGTTATTCATATTTTCTCCGTTTCTTATTTGTTCTATATAATTTATTATATTCGGACAAAATGTTCTGTGACACAGAGAAAATAAGCTTGAATTTAAACTTATATAAATTGTACACTCCCCGAAATCCAATAAATTGAATGGAAACCAGTTTATTCTTGCATTGATGGAAGAATTGTACTATAATGAAAAAAAAACATATTCGAGGTGATTGTAGATGAAGGGTGTAGAAGGTAAGAAGTTTTACATAAGTGTCGATTTAGAAGGTGTAGCCTGTGCTGTCGGATTTCCTGGTCAGGGACTTGGTAACGAACGTCAACTGACTTTTGCTTCACAGCAGGGTGTCAGAGAAGCAAATGCTGCAGCGACTGCATTGTTCGACAATGGAGCTGAAGAAGTCTGGGTATGGGACTGCCACAGTTCTGGTGTTAACCTTGATTATACAGCAATCGACAAGAGGTGCAAAATCGTTCTCGGCAGTGGGTCAGGAACACGCTTTCCTATGATTGATGAGAGCTTTGGCGGTATTATCCTTATAGGCTATCATGCATACGATTCCTTAAATTCTACACTTTCGCATGTTTATTCATCCGTAACATATCAGTATATGAAAATCAACGATGTTAAGGTTGGAGAGCTTGAAATAGACCTCGCATTCGCAGGTAAAAAAGGGGTGCCATTAATGCTCCTTGCAGGTGATGATGCGCTGATCGGACAAGCAAATACCAACTTCCCCGAGGCTGTTTTTGTTGAAACGAAAAAGTCACTCGGCTGGAATACTGCATTAAGCAAGCACCCTCTTGCTGTCGCGGATGAAATTTATGATGCCACAATTCAGGCATGTGAAAAACTTCCTACACTGAAACCGTTCACAATACCCGAACCATTTACCCTTGAATGTAGATATAAGCGCATTGAAAACGCTCAAACTTGCGGTTATAGGGACCAAAACGGCGAGCGTTTCGAAATCGTTGACGAGTACACAAGAAAAGGCGTTATGAGATCCATCGAAAGGCTATTCTGATGAATTCTTACGTTTCAAAACACAAGTCAAAAGAAGAAAAAATATATATTCCGATTAAAACATTAGAGTTCGGATATGTCTATCCGAACAGCCCTGTTGAATTTATCGACGGTTTTGTTTGTTACGAATCGGAAAGTTATGAATATTTCGCATCTCTAAGACTTCAGAATGTCAGTGACAAAATTATAAAGTCCGTAGAGATATGCCTGCTTTGCTACCAGTATGCAAATATACCTTATCTCAAGATACCTTTCATATATTCCATAAGCGAAAAAAATACTGGACTTCTCTCCAGTGTTGATGAGAAAAAGACCTTATTTGGAAGAAAGAAGCAAAACTATTATATAAAAAGCGGTGCTATATTCGGAAATGAAATTCTCGTGCCATTGCCACAAAGCTATTTTCGCAAGCTCGAATTCGAGCTTAAAAATGTTGTCTTTGAAAATGGTGAGGTATATAAATACGAAAGCCATGAGTTCTACAAGGCGAAAAACTACGAAAAAATAGCAGAAGAGAACAAGTTTGCCTACAATCGCATCAATGTTTATGAGAACCTCGAAGCGTCCTATCCAATTAAAAACATCCCCATTGTCGAGGATAACGCATGGATTTGCTGTTGTGGGCAGAAAAATATTGTCACTTCATTCGAATGCCTTCGCTGCCGCCGCAGTTTGCAGTGGCAAAAGGAAAAGCTCAATGAAAACTATTTCGGCTCTGTGATTAATAAAGAAAACAGCGTCCACTCCCCGCATCTAAAGAATTTTAAGAAAGCGACTTATTTCGAAGGTAGAAAAGCGTATGTTAATCCAGCTGAGCTTGAAGAAAAACAGAAGCTGATACGAAGAGCTCTTGAAAATGTGGAGCTTGAGGAAATCGAAAAAGCAAAGAGTTTTAAAAGAACGGTCAAAAAAATCGTCGCTCTTGCTTTGGTTCTTACTTTTCTCTCATTCTTGCTTACAGTAATACAAAACATCAAAGGTTAATAAAAATTGAAACCAAGCTTAAAAGATAATGTACTTAGAGAGCTGATTGCTACCTCACAATCAGGTGAGGTTATATCAGGTCAAAATTTAGCAATTAAATACAGTGTGTCGAGAAACGCTATCTGGAAGACAATAAAGGCTTTACAAGCTGACGGATATGCTATAATCGCGGGGAAAAATCGCGGTTATATATTAGAAGGCAACTACGATATACTCAGCCGTGAGGATATCTCCGCTCGTCTTGCTGATAAGGTTGTCACAGATATCGGTATTTTTGTCCACGACGAAATTGATTCCACAAACAGCGAAGCCAAAAGACTTTTAACGGATGGAATTTGCGAGCCATTCCTTGTTGTCGCTGATAGTCAAACTGCCGGTCGAGGAAGATTTGGGCGCAGCTTTTATTCTCCTCCCGGAACAGGCGTTTATATGACTCTTGTAGTGTCTCCGGAAATTGAAACCAACGCACCGGTCACAATAACTGCCGCTGCAGCTGTCGCTGTTTGCCGTGTGGTAAAAAAGCTGACGGGTAAGGAGGTTCAAATTAAATGGGTTAACGATATCTTTTTCGGTGCAAGGAAAATCTGCGGCATCCTCACTGAGGCTGTCGCAGATATGGAAACGGGTACTTTTAAACATATAATAATCGGCATAGGTATCAACCTAAATACCGAAGATTTCCCTCCGGAACTGTCAGATATCGCTGGTTCTGTCGGTGATAGTAAACTGTCTCGTTCCGAGCTGATATCCGAAGTGACAACCCAGCTACTTGGGCTAATTGAAAATATCCAAAACAACAGCTTCATTGACGAATATAGAGAACGTTCTTGTGTTGTCGGTAAGGAAATCGAATTTTACAAGAACGGTGAAAAGTTATCAGCTTTTGCTTCTGATATCGATGTTAGCGGTGGTCTTGTTGTCACTTTTTCGGATGGTACAACAGACATCCTCAGAAGCGGTGAGGTTTCGGTTAGAGTCACTCAGGGATAATTTTTGTCTTATCAATCGCTTTAACAACTGAAGCAGCAAGCAATATTTTTGCTATATCCGGGATAATAAAAGGCAGCACACTAACGGAAAGTATCGCGCCAAGTGTTGTTGCACCTTTGCTCCCCGTATAAACATACATAAACCAAGCAGCACCGAAGGCATAACAAACCAAGAGCCCGGCGCACATAGAAATCACTAGAGCCGGGAAACCTTTTCCGGCTCTCTTTGTTATAATCCCGGTAAGAATTACGGAAAACAAAAATCCCATTATGTATCCACCGGTAACTCCCAACAGTCTACCCAATCCGCCCTCAAACCCGGAGAACACCGGAACACCTATTGCACCCATAATTATGTAAACTCCGACGGCAAAAGCCGAACGTTTAGTTCCAAGAATTCCTGCAGCTGCAAATATTGCAAAAGTCTGCAAAGTGACCGGTACACCGTGGGGCATCGGGACCGATATCCACGAACAAACAGCAATCAGAGCTGCAAAAAATGCTATCAGGACAAGATCTTTTATTCTTTTTCGATTTTTTTCTGCCATAATAATTCCCATTCTGCCGCGAAGCGGCCGCACAATAAGAGAGCGTGAATGATTTATATTTGGATTTTAACCGAGCTTAATTTCACGCTCAACCTCATTTTTTCTTTTTCTTATATTATATATCGTTATTTCTAATTGTCAACCTCAAATTTTATTAAGGTGACTATTTAATTAAATATATACTGAGTGAAACAGCGTGTACTTTCGAATAATTATTGAAACATAAATTCAAAGGAAGTAAAAACGCGCTGCGTACTCCCGAAAGGAGCATCGGCATATGGACAACGGTGCAAGTAGCTACCACCGTTTCCTGAATGGAGATGAGAGCGGCTTTGACGAGATAATTCAC
The DNA here is from genome assembly GCA_028705495.1 of Eubacteriales bacterium. Taxonomy (GTDB): domain Bacteria; phylum Bacillota; class Clostridia; order Oscillospirales; family CAG-382; genus GWF2-38-85. The sequence goes on along the minus strand of JAQWDK010000012.1, from coordinate 33,669 downwards.
CTATATCGTGAGAATCTTATCTTTTTCATCAACAGATATGTTGGAAATTATTACACTGCTGAGGACCTCGCAGAAGACGCATTCCTGGAGCTTCTTCTCCACCCGAAACGATATGATTTTAAGCGTTCACTAAAAACATATCTTTTCACGATTGCGAGAAATAAAGCGGTTGATTATATCAGACATAATAAAAGATTAATACAGTTTTCAGCTGACCCTAAAGAGACTGGTGCCTTTAGTAGCGTTGAGGACAAATATCTTATAAATGAAAAGCACAGAGAACTGCATAAAGCTTTGAATTCTCTCAAAGCTGATTACAAAACTGCGATCCATCTTGTATTTTTCGAGGATATGTCAAATGAAGAAGCTGCTGCTGTGATGAGAAAGAACAAAAAGCAAGTTGAAAATTTGCTTTATCGTGCAAAGCTTTCTCTCCGAACCATATTGGAAAAGGAGGACAAAATTGAAAGATAAATCTTTCAAACTCAAAGTTTTAAGAAAGAAATAGGTAAAGCTATGAAGGATTTTAATGAATTCAAAAATAGTATTATAAAAAAGAAAAAAGATGTAGAGATAAAAAAGAAAAAGCAGTTTCAAAGAGCTGTCGTTTCCTTACCCCTAATAGCTTTTGTTCTGATTTTACCTGTAGTAATCATACCATTATTACAACCCAAGAATAATATTGTAACAGGATTCCCTGAGGGATTGCCAAAAGAAATATCCCAAACATTAATGGTTTCACAAGAGATTGTTACTGTTAAAATAAGTGATGTAACAAATGGCAATTTTATATCACTTAATGAAAAAGATGCAGCGGAGCTAAAAAAGCTGATATCAAAAATCACCTCCCGTGAATCTATGTCAACTGAAAGTGATGAAAAATTTACTGAGAATTATAAGGTTTTGATACCTATGGACGACGGTTCAAGCCATACTTGGTTTATTAATGAAAAAGGTTATATAGCTGATTCACTAGAAAAGACACAGAAATTGTTCTTTGATGAACAGCTTAGCGAAGAGCTCAAAGAGCTAATTCTGAGTATCTTTACTAAGTAGCAAGAAAGGTTATCTATATGAAAACAATAGCGAAATTTTGTTCAAAGAGGTTAATTCTTACCATCATTTCACTTGTTCTAATTTGTTCTACTCTGGCAGGGTTATATTCATGTGCAGTAAAAGTAAGCGCGAAGGACCTGATGTCAGACATAAAATCCGGTCATCCTGCGTTAAGGCAAACTGACGATAAGTTCATAAATAGCACAGCTGACTTTTCCATAGAGCTTTTCCAACGCTCTTTTACAGACAAATCCAACACACTTGTTTCACCGCTTTCGGTTTTGCTCGCGTTATCGATGACTGCGAATGGTGCTGATGGTGAGACGCTTGCAGAAATGGAAGATGTTCTTGGCGGTGGGATGGGTCTGCCAGAACTGAACGAATATCTCCGCACATACACGAATAGTTTAAAAAGCAGTAAAGATTCAAAGCTTGAGATTGCGAACTCAATTTGGTTTCGTGAGCTTGAAGGCTTTACTGTTCGGAAAGAGTTTTTACAAGCTAATGCGGATTACTACAATGCAGCAGCTTATGGAACTCCTTTCGATGAGGAAACTCTCAAAGATATAAACAATTGGGGAAAAATGAAGACTGACGGAATGATTGATCAGATTTTAAAGGAAATCCCCACTGATGCGATGATGTATTTAATAAATGCAGTGGCTTTTGATGCTAAATGGGAAGAAAAGTATAAAAAGTCGGATGTTAGGGATTGGACCTTTAATAACATCGACAGTACTCAGTCAAAAGTTCAAATGATGAATTCGACTGAAGAAAAATACATCGAAACAGATGATGCTGTCGGTTTTATAAAACCTTATAAGAATGGTGACTATAGCTTTGTTGCATTGAAACCTAAGAGTAGTTTGTCGGAATTAATCGATTCACTTGACGGTAAATACTTTATAGATGCAGTTAATAAGACACAAATCATAGAAGTAAAAGCCGGAATTCCTAAATTTACTGCCGAATATGAAAATGAGCTCAACGATGAGCTTCAGGATATGGGTATAAAAAAGGCCTTTGACAAATACGGTAACGCCGAATTCGGTGGAATATCGGTAGATACTCCGCTTTATATCTCGAAAGTTTTTCACAAGACTTATATTTCAGTCGATGAAAACGGCACAAAAGCTGCAGCAATAACCCTTGTTCAGATGAATAAAGCAACTGTAGTTGAAGCGGGCAAAACTGTTATACTCGATAGCCCTTTTGTCTACGCTATAATAGACAACGCAACAGGCCTTCCTATTTTCATAGGTTCCGTTACGGATCTTTAAACTAAAATTTGATTGGAGAATATCATGAAATTTAATCACAAGAAACTAATCACAGCAATTGCTGCTATGCTACTTCTCTGTTCAGTCCTTCTCACTGCAGCTTCATGCGCAATAGAAGCAAACGCAAAAGATCTTATGAAGGGTATAGATGCGAGAGACATCAATGGAAAACAAGCAGACGACATCTTTGTAAAAAGCGCAGCAGACTTTTCCCTTGAACTGTTCAAAAAGTCAATGTATGACGACAAAAACTCTCTTATTTCTCCCCTTTCGGTGCTTCTTGCTCTTTCTATGACTGCTAATGGTGCTAATGGTGAGACTCTGTCGGAAATGGAAGCAACACTCGGCAGAGGTATTAGCCTAGATGATCTTAACGAATACCTTCACGGCTACACCAAAAGCCTTGAGAGCAAAGAAAAATCCAAACTTGAGATTGCAAACTCTATCTGGATTAGAGAAAGCATCGCTGAGAGCGTTATTCCTGCCTTCCTTCAGAAAAATGCTGACTATTATGGTGCTGCTGCGTATCGCGCAGATTTTGACAGTCAAACCGCTAAAGACATAAATTCGTGGGTAAAAGCTAATACGGACGGTATGATTGATAAAGTTATCGATGAGATTTCAGCTGATACAATAATGTATCTTATCAACACAATCGTATTTGACGCAGAATGGAAAGAAAAATACGACAAAAATGACATATCAGACAAAATATTCACCAATTTTGATGAGAGTAAGTCAACTGCATCAATGATGTATTCTGAAGAAAGCCTATTCGTGGGTGATGACTCCGCGAAAGGATTTATCAAGCCTTATGCGAACGGAAAGTACAGTTTTGTAGCACTTCTCCCGAACGAAGGCATTTCTGTTACTGACTATGTAAGCTCGCTTGACGGTGATTCATTTGTAGCGATGATTAAGGGTGCAGAAGAAAAGTCAATCTATGCTGGTCTTCCGAAGTTTACTTCGACATACGAAAAGACAATGAATGATCTCTTGAAGGAGATGGGCATTAAAAAAGCTTTCAACACTGATAACGACTCGGATTTATCTAAAATGATTGACGGTGTCTCCCCTGGTGAAGCCTTCATCAGCATGGTTCTCCACAAGACTTTTATCTCAGTTGATGAAATCGGCACAAAAGCCGGAGCTGTCACAGTTGTTCAAGTTGACCTTGAATCTGCACCGATGTACGACGAAACAATAATTCTCGATCGTCCTTTCGCTTATGCGATAATAGACAACGCGACCGGTCTCCCCATTTTTATCGGAACAACTCTTAGTATCACTGAATAACTTTTGTATAAAACAAGATTCCCGCACAAATTGTGCGGGAATCTCTTTTTTTCGGCTTATGTAACAGAGATTTCAGATAATACTATGAATCCTATTCCGCCGATTACTGCTTCATTGCCGCGAAGCACTCGCTGCAATATACCGGTCTGTCGTTTGTCGGCTGGAACGGTATTTTTGCTTCTTTGCCGCATTGGCTGCAGGTTGTAACAAACATTTCTCTCGATGTTCTGTTGGAGCCCTTACGCTGGTCTCTGCATTTCTTGCATCTTTGCGGCTCGTTCTGGAACCCGCGGGATGAGTAAAACTCCTGCTCGCCTGCAGTAAACACAAAGTCTTCATTGCAATCCTTGCAAACTAAGGTCTTGTCTTCGTACATGAATTTTTCCTCGCTTTTGGTGTTGTTTATAATCCGCGCCCGACAGCAAACTTTACTACCGACGGTCACGCAGGTTCAGTTTCAGCGGCTATGCTTCGCAAAGTTTCGAAACATTTTTCAGCCTTTTTCAAGCGTATTTTTAAGTTTGTATTTTATTCGTCCGATCGCATTGGTGATGCTTTTTACATCTCTACCGGTGATTTCTGAAATTGCGGCTGCAGTTTTTTCGTTTAAATACAGCTCGAATACCTTTTTTTCGTAATCAGACAACTTTCCCAAAAAGCGATTGTAGAGGTCAAGCGTACTCTCTCGGTCAATAATATAATTTTCAGGAGATGCAGATACGAAATTTGGCATTTTATCCGAAAGTACGAGGTTTTCCGTTTCTTTTCGATATTTCTTCAATGCAGTTATAAGGCTGTTTCTCATACAGGTTACGGCATAGGTGCTGAATGAAGCGCTTTTTTCGTTATATGTTCTAACAGCTTTTAATAGCCCTATATAACATTCCTGGAGAAGATCATCTTTTTCGGATGGTGGAATTGTATAATTTCGGAGTACAAATCCGATAAGAGAGCGGTACCTTTCGGCTATCGCACCAAAGGATTCATTGTCACCGGCTCGTGCATTGGCAATAACTTCGTTCTCTTCGTTTTTCTCATAAAAAGAGTCATAGCCTTCGGCGGCGTTAATTTTTTTTGATTTTTTATTTTCTTTATCAGTCATTAATAGTTCACCGTTTGGCTTTATGTCAATATTATACAACATCGAGTCTACTTTGTCAACATATTTTTTACAAATCTTAGAGTATTATTTCAATAAAATTAATATAGCTCAAACAAATAACGCGTGTTATTGCAATAATTTTACAATATGCTCCATTTTGTCAAGCTTTTTCATCATGTCTACTGTTAAAACCATCTGACTTCTTGCACGGTCAAGGTTATGCTCAGGATAATTAGTTTTAAAATAACGGTCGCCGTTAAGATAATCTGTAGCAAATCTTGCAGACAGCTCTAAAGCGATAACCGGAGCACCAACAGCGAGGGTTTTGTACTCTGTTTCGGTTATATTATGGTCAAGTGCAGGTATAAAACCTTCGGAAAAAGCTTCAAATTTTTCAAGGTCAAGATAAACCTTAGAGAAGTCCCTCTCATCTTCCGCAGCATTGTTTGCTCCCGATCTGACTGCATCGCCAAAATCATGCGCACACAAACCAGGCATCACGGTGTCAAGGTCAATAACTGCAAGTGATTCATTTGTGTTTTCGTCAAGCATTACATTGTTGCACTTCGTGTCGTTATGAGTAACCCTCAGTGGAAGGATACCTGCTTTCTTTGCGACTTCAAGGGTAAAAGCAAGCTTTCTATATGAGATCAGAGAAAAAAGCAAATCAGCGGCTTTAGTTACTCGAGGTTTCAACACTGGGTTGTCTTTTGCCCGGTGTGCTGCATTGGCAAGATCGTCAAATCTTTTAACTGTGTTGTGGAAATCGGGGATGGTTATATTCAGCTCTGATGCGGGAAAATCAGAAAGCTGCATTTGGAATAGACCGAATGCGCGTCCGACTGAACGTACTACCGCTGTATTCGGTGCGCTGTCATAGCATATACCCCCCTTGATATAGCTATACATCCTCCAATAGCTGCCTTCACTATCCTGATAATATGTTGTATCGTCCATAGTTCTCAGCGGGAACATAACTGTTTCAATATCCCAGCCGAAATTTTCGTACTTCTTTTTTATATGCTTAGTAACCGCCTCAATATTTTCCATAATCTTTATGGGATCACTGAAAACCGAGTCGTTAATTCGTTGTAGAACATAATTTATTACCCTATCACCATTACTGTAGGTGATTTTATAGGTGTCGTTGATATGGCCGCTTTTTATACATTCTATTTCTGTTATACTTCCGGAGGCTTTGAATGTCCCTGCTACTGAACGCAGTTTTTCACTTGAATGACTTTCGCCGTTTTTCATAATGATTCAGGACTTACTTTACGCACAAAACAGACTTCCTGCAAGAAAAGCAGTCCGCGGACAGGCTTTATAATTTTAGCTCTGCCCGTACCTCCCTTCGAATTTTTTAGATCAGGATTAATAACGGTCTATAAAATGATGTTGGTTTTTTCTGAGTGCTTTTTCTCCCTTCTCCCAAACTGCTGATGCATCCATCAAAACACAGTCTGCACCGAGGATTTTACCTCTCTTTATCTCTCCGCCTTTAAGAAGTTCTTCTACTCTATCGTATCTTTGAGTTACATTTTCGAAGCCATGTGCTTTACAGAGCATTTTATGTTCTTTCCCGTCGCGGTCATACAAAGTGTATTCGTATTCACCGCCCCACAGGTAGTCAGGTTCTACGAGTTCCTCGACTGCATGCATTGAGGTGTTCGGTGTTGTACCACAACCTAAGAAAAGAATCTTACCACCAAGCTCACACACCTTGCGAAACGGTGAATTTTTGCCACATGGCGTTGTATCAAGATGCTGAGATGATGTTATTTCTTCAGCAAAGCGTCCTATAGCGCAGCATGAATGAGTGGGGCAAAGAGAGCGGAGTACAGCGAGGTATTCTGTCCTGAAATATTCCGGAATCGCTCCGACATTTGAAGGTGTTTTATAATAATCGAAAACACGGTTCTGTGGATTGCAATGCTCATAGCTGAGTGCGGGAAGTACAAGTGTTCCACCGCCTACCGCTCCAACTGCGAGCGCTTCTGAAAGACCATCCAAAAGCTCTTTGGGAGTTATATCCTTTACTCCAAGGGATTTTAACGAGGAGTGCATTAGTACTGTATCCCCCGGTCTTAAACCAAGTTTTTCGGCGTCAAGAACAATCTGTTGTTTAACACCGTTATTCATCTTCTGTTTTCCTATTCCTTTATTTTTTTAACTATTATTCCACTGCATGGAGGAACGCTTAAAACATCGTCGTAAAGACTTCCGTCCATTATATTGCGGTGTTTTCCGTCAATATTCACATTCTCGTCAGACATCGACATGTTTACAGCACAGATAAAATCGTCACCTACTGAATAGACAAATGAAGTATTGGACGACTCAAGCTGACGGAATTCGCTTTTTATCCCGCTATTGTTGATAATTCTGACAAAGCTAAGGAGATTGTCGTCTTCTTTCCCCCAGGGGAAAGGCCGCCTGTTGAAAGGATCGCGATAACCCTCCATACCAACCTCATCACCATAGTATATGCAAGGTGTGCCCGGCAATGTTAAAACAAGAATGAGAGCGCTCTTTAAAAGTTTCACCGCTTTTTCATACTCTTCCGTATTCATCTTCAGTGAAACAAGCTCGCTTCCCGTCTTACCCTCGCCATTTTCACCGCCAAGCACGGTTATAATTCTTTCGGTATCGTGAGAGCCGAGGAAGTTGAGAGAGTTTGATAAGCTATGTTCAGGATAGTGCAACAGAAGCATAGTTAGTGTTTCTGTTAACTTTTTGTTATTTCTTGTTTTAATGAAATCGATAATACCATCACGAAGCGGATAGTTTGTTACACCGTCAAGCTCTGTTCCATGGAAGTAACGTTTGCGTTTACCGTAAGAAATCTTGTTTGAAGCGTCTTCCCAAACTTCACCGATGACAATTCTATCCTCGCCATACGATTTTACGGCTTTTGAAATTTGTTCAACAAAATCGTCCTCGAGCTCATCTACAACATCAAGTCTGACACCGCCGATTCCCATCGATAGGTATTTTGGCAGTACCTCGTCGCAGATAAATTTTCTGTAAGACTCTGTTCTCACTGTTCTCGGTAGGACCTTTACACCCCACCAACACTCATAATCATCGGGGTGGCTTTTAAAATTATACCACGCAAAATAATCCGAATCTTTCGACTGATACGCTCCGAGAGTTTTGTATTTACCGTATTTGTTAAAGTAGACGCTGTCATCTCCAGTATGATTGAAAGCGCAGTCAAGTATAACACGAATACCCATTGCGTCTGCTTTTTCGACTAAATCCTTTAGAGCTTTTTCTCCACCGAAACCAACATCAACTTTTAGAAAGTCACCGGCATCATATTTATGATTCGAATACGCTTCGAAAATCGGGCTTAGATATATGCATTTTGTGCCAAGAGAGGCTATGTAATCGAGTTTTTTGGTAATTCCATCAATGGTGCCGCCAAAAAAGCTATTATTTGGCAGAAAATCTCCTGGGTTTTCAGCATACTCAGGTTCTCCACTGTACCAGTCATCGATGTAAACTGCATCATCTCTTTTTTTTGTTCTTCCATACTTATAAAAACGGTCGACAAAAATATGATACACTATACCATCACCGAAAAGATTAGCTTTGTTTCGCTTTTCGTAAATCAGAAGCTGTTCTGATAAGTTAAGTATATCATTTCCTTCTTTTACCGTCAACTGGAAAAAGAAAATTCCTATTTGTTTCAATTCAATTTCTATTTCGAAGCAGATAAACTCATCTTCTAAATAAAAATCATTTATCTCTTCTAATGAAATATCTCCCGAATCGTCATAAAGCTTAAAGCTGACATGTTCGGGATAAATATCTCTGCTGATTTGAAACTTTAGATGAATAGGCTCATCTTTCTTGAAGGTAAGTCTTTTATTTGCTATCCTTAATCTATGATCGAGAGATTCCATATCTTCTCCGCATATTCTGTAATACTTCTATCAGCAGCAAAGAAGCCGGCTTTTGCTATATTGACAAGACTCTTACGGTACCATTCGTTGCTGTCTGCATAAATCCCAAGCATTTTTTCTCTTGCTTCTGTGTATGAACCGAAGTCTGCAAGGCACATATACGGGTCGGAAACATTGTTGGAGAACAAAAGGTAATTTGAGATACCGGAGAATGATTCTCCATTGAACCCCTTGTTGAGTTGTTCGATTATGCTTTTCAGAAGCGGGTTTGCGTTATAATAAGCAAAAGACTCATACCCTCTGCTCCAAAGTTCATCTACCTCTTTTGTCCTCATACCAAAGATGAATATATTGTCCATACCCACTTCTTCCGACATTTCGACATTTGCGCCGTCAAAGGTTCCAATTGTGAGAGCACCATTGAGCATAAATTTCATATTTCCCGTTCCACTGGCTTCTTTGCCTGCAAGGGAAATCTGTTCACTGATATCTGCTGCGGGTATCAGGTGTTCGGCAAGGGTAACATTGTAGTTCTCAAGGAAAACCACTTTCAGCTTCCCTCTCACATCTTCATCTGCGTCAATATGAGCACCAAGGTTGCATATAAGGCTGATAATCTCTTTTGCTATATAATAACCCGGTGCTGCTTTTGCGCCAAATATAAAAGTCTGTGCTGGTATATCCGAATTAGGGTTTTCTTTGAGTCTGACATAAAGGCCGATGATATTGAGTACATTCAGAAGCTGTCTCTTGTACTCATGCATACGCTTAACCTGAACATCAAAAATCGAATCGGGATTAAGCTTTATATTATAATGTTTAAGTGTGTATTCAGCGAATGCTTTTTTGTTTTCGTATTTTATCGCTTTGAGGTTTTGGATAAAGCTTTTATCGTCTTTCCATTTAAGGAGCTTTTCAAGCTCGGAGGGATTGTTCTTGTAACCGTTTCCAATTTTCGATTGGATAAATTCAGAAAGCAATGGATTTGACCCACAAAGCCAGCGTCTGTGAGCAATTCCGTTTGTGACATTCATAAAACGGCCGGGATAGAGCTTGTCAAAATCCGGGAAAACGTTTTTGCGAAGAATATCGGAATGCAGTTTTGAAACACCATTTACCTTGTGTGAACCGACAATAGACAGGTTAGCCATTCTTACTGTATGACCGTGGATTATAGTCATTGGATCAATGTTTTTATCACTGGCAGAGTTGATAAATCTCTTATTAATTTCGTCAATAATCGAGTAAATGCGCGGCAATTTGAGCATAAGCATATCACTGTCCCAGCACTCAAGAGCTTCGGGCAGTATGGTGTGATTTGTATAGGAAACGCATTTTACCGTAGTGTTCCATGCATCATCCCAATTCATCGAATGCTCGTCAACAAGCACCCTCATAAGCTCCGGTATACACAGGGTTGGATGGGTGTCGTTGATATGGATCGCTACCTTATCGGCAAGATTGTCGAGTGTGCCATAATATCTAAGATGATCGAAAACGATGCTTTGAACCGAAGCGCTGACAATCAGATACTGCTGCATTAGTCTCAGCTGTTTACCGCCTGAATGGTTATCTTCAGGGTAAAGCACTTTCGAGAGAAGCTGAGCATTCGTGCTCTCTTCAACAGCTTTGAAATACTCTCCTTGTGAGAAAGCACGCATATTGAAGTTTCTATTGTCCTGGGCCTTCCAAAGACGTAGAGCGGAGACGGATTTGTTTTCCGCACCGGATATCATCATATCATACGGAATGGCATCAACTTCGTCAGCGTCAATGTATTTTATCTTGAGTTTACCGTCGGACCAATCCTCTTCTATTCTTCCCCCAAATCTAACAGTGAAGGATTTATCTGTTCTTGGAATTAGCCACGCTTCTCCGCTGGGAAGCCACATATCGGGTAACTCCACCTGCGAAAAGTCGACAATTTTCTGCTTAAAGAGGCCATATTCATATAAAAGCGAGAAGCCCATTGCTGGATAGCCGAGAGAGGAAAGGCTGTCAAGGAAGCAAGCGGCAAGCCTGCCAAGTCCACCGTTGCCAAGTCCTGCATCATCCTCCATAGAGCAGATATCCTCAAAATTAAACCCAAAATCGGATAATGCTTCTGAGTAAAACGACTGGAGTCCAAGATTCTGAAGGTTGTTTTTTAGGGATCTGCCTAACAAAAACTCGATGCTAAGATAATAAACACGCTTTGCTTCAGCTTCTTTTACCTTGTGGTTGAACTCTTTTCGCCTAAGCGACAGCATGTCACGAACTGATACGACGGCCGCTTTATATATCTGTTCTTTAGTTGCGTCCTCATAGGATATGCCAAAAAAACGTGAAAGGTTGTTTTGAATTGTCGATTTAACTTGGTCTTTGCTTTGTATTTTCATCAAATTATTTCCTTATAATATCACAGAATAACGTGAGTATATCAGAAAAACATCCCCTTTTCATCCCCTCTATAGTAAACAAATGATTACTATTCAAGCGAATGTATCATACAACTCAGCATACTTTTTCGCACTGACATCCCAGGAAAAGTCGGTTTTCATAACCCTGATTACGAGCTTTTGCCATTCATCCTTGTCAGCGTATTTTTCAAGGGCTCTGTTTATCGCATATAACATATCTCCGCTGTTATAATGGTTAAAGGTAAAACCGTTATCAGGCTCATGTATTGTATCTCTGAGTCCACCTACGTTTCTGACAATAGGTACTGCGCCATATCGGGAGGCTATCATCTGAGCAAGCCCACATGGCTCACTCTTTGAAGGCATTAGAAAAATATCAGCTGCAGCATATATTTTTTTAGACAGCTCTTTGTTATATGTTATGAGAGATGCGGCTTTTGCGGGATAGTTTTCACTAAGGCGTTTGAAAAATTCTTCGTAATGATAATCACCCGTTCCCAAAAGAACAAACTGGACATCTTTTGAGAGCAGCTCATCCACTGCATGTGTCAAAAGGTCTACTCCCTTATGGGAAGCCAGTCTTGTTATCATTGTAATTAGTGGTGTATCCGCTTTTTCCGGTAAACCTAAGAGCTTTTGCAACTCTTCTTTATCCTTTGCTTTACCGCATATATCATCCGCGGTAAAGTTGGTGTAAATATCGGGGTCGCATGCGGCGTTATAATAGTTTATATCAATGCCATTTATGATACCCATAAGCTTAGCTTTATTTAGTTCAAGAACAGGATGGAGTCCCTGGGAGTATTCAGGTGTCAGTATCTCGCCGGCGTAACTTGGAGATACGGTTGTCAGCGCATCACAACTAACAATCGCACCTTTCATAAGGTTTATAAGACCGCCATATTCGACTGTTTGTCTGTCCTCTGGTCTTAGGTCAAAGATATCATTAAATATATCGAATCCGTAAACACCTTGATATTCGATATTATGAATCGTGAACACTGTCTTCACATTAGAGTACTCTTTGCGCCATAAATAATGATTTTTCAGATAAATCACACTCAGTGCACTCTGCCAGTCGTGGGCGTGAATAATGTCAGGTATGAAATCGAGTTTTGGCATAAGCTCAATGACGGCTTTAGAGAAGTATGCGAACCGTTCACCATCGTCGAAACTCCCATATAAAAATCTTCTTGAAAAGTAGTACTCATTGTCTATGAAATAAAAAGTTACATCGTCCTTTATAACGGAATAAACACCTGCATATTGATTTCTCCATGAGAGAGGGATTGTTGTTTCGCAGACTTTTTCCATCTTTTGAAGCCATGAGTTATCCACACTTTTGTAAAGCGGTAGTATAACACGAATGTCAAAACTGTCACCGCCAAGCTTTTTAAGCGCGGCAGGTAGTGAACCTATAACATCACCAAGACCGCCTGTTGAAACAAATGGGACTGCTTCAGTTGCAACGAAAAGAATCTTTTTAGCTGTCATACTACCACTCCAATCAATTAAACAATACTATTTTTACCAATGACAAAAGGCAGCGATTCGTGTCCGGATAGCACTCTTCCGTCTCTGATAACGACATTCTTATCAGTGATTACACAGTTCAGTTCAACCCTGTCCCCGCAAAGAGTATCCTGCATCAGAATTGAATTCTTTATAACCGCATTTTTATTGACCTTAACACCCCTGAAAAGAATCGAGTTTTCAACGGTTCCCTCGATAATACAGCCGTCAGCAATCAGCGAATTCATTACAGAAGAACCTTCTACATATCTTGTTGGTGGTGAATTACGAACCTTTGTATAAATCGGTCTGTTTTTAACATTGAATAGCTCGTTTCTTATATTAAAATCGAGCAAGTCCATATTGTGGTCGTAATAATCCATTATTGAAGATATTTTAGTAAAGTATCCCTCATATCTGTAAATATGATATCTTTCTTTGTGTATATTCTTTTTCAGTATGTCAAAAGTTAGATTGGAATAGTTATGAACCACAGCATCCGACAATATCTTCAGTAAATATGTACGGGTAAAAACACAGACATTCATATTTATATCTTTATAACCGTTTTCATAAAGCGGTGTAGAAAGGATATCAGTAATTCTTCCCTCGTCGTCAGATTCGATTATTTGAGTATCAGCAGCCATATCTCCGACAACATAAGTCTGTTTAACAGCGATCGTGAGATTGCTTTTTGTTTTTATGTGATGATCGATTATTTTACTAAGGTCTATGTTACAGATAATGTCACAGTCGCAAAGCACTATATAATCGTCTTTGAGATACTGAAGATAGTTTACAATACCTTTGAGCGCTTCAAGTCTTGTAACATATAGTTTCTGTTCACCTGTGTAAGCAGAAATGAACGGTGGCAGTATTCTGATACCGCCCGTCCTTCGCGCTAAGTCCCAGTCCTTACCAGTGCCGATATGATCCATCAGAGACTGGTAGTTGTAATGGGTGATTACACCGACATTGTATATTTCAGAATTAACCATATTAGAAAGAGCAAAGTCTATTAACCTGTAACGACATCCAAAAGGAATAGATGCCATTGTGCGCATTTTTGTCAGTTCAGGGATATTGTCATCATGGATATTTGAAAAAATTACTCCGGCGACCGTCATTTCACAGCCTCCTTCTTAGAATCATCTTTATTGCACTTCTCAAACTTTAACATATAATCATCGTCAACCATTGCTCCCGGAGGAACCACACAGTCGCAAGGCAGTTTCAAACCATGTTTTACCAGAGAAATTCCCTGTGATGTTTCTCTGGCTTCGCCAACGACACAACCACTACCGATTTCTGTGTTGCTGTCTATTATGGAATAATTAACTACTGCATTCTTTTGTATTGTGCAACCGCTCATTATGACAGAGTCCTTTACAACTGCACCTGATTCAACCGTAACACCTTCAGACAACACAGAATTAATGACTGTTCCCTTAATTTCACAACCCTCAGTTATAAGGGAATTGCTTATAACAGCATCAGAACCGACATAGTGGGGTGGTTCTGCATAATTTCTTGAAAGCACTCTTGAACGCGGGTCGTGAAGATTAAAGTTAGGTATATTGCCGAGTAGGTCCATATTCGCTTCCCAAAGGCTGTCGATTGTGCCGACATCCTTCCAGTACCCGTTGAATTTGTAAGCGAAAAGTCTTTCCCCTGCTCCAAGCATAGCCGGTATGATATCCTTACCAAAATCTTTCGAGGAATTTTCGTTCTCATCATCCATAATTAAATATTTTTTTAGTTTTTCCTTAGAGAAAACATAAACACCCATTGAAGCAAGCGTTGACTTCGGCTTTTGGGGTTTCTCTTGGAATTCTGTAATCTCTAAATTTGAGTCGACACTTAGAATACCAAAGCGAGAAGCTTCTTCGATAGAAACTTCAATTACCGCAATAGTACAGTCTGCACCGTTCTTTTTATGAGCATCGAGCATCGCCCTATAATCCATTTTATAAATATGGTCACCAGAAAGTACCATCACATATTCCGGGTCATATTTATCGATGAAATGCAGATTCTGAAAAATGGCGTTTGCGGTCCCCTTATACCAGTCTGCGCGTTTTGAGGCCTGATAAGGTTGCAATATCTTAACACCACCATAGGTACGGTCAAGGTCCCACGGTTGTCCGTTACCGATATACTCATTAAGCATAAGCGGTTGGTATTGGGTTAGAACACCTACGGTGTCAATTCCCGAGTTTACACAGTTTGAGAGCGGAAAATCGATAATTCTGTACTTGCCACCGAACGAAACCGCCGGCTTTGCTATCTGCTGTGTCAGCAGATAGAGTCTGCTTCCCTGCCCTCCGGCAAGTAGCATAGCTACACATTCTTTGTTTCTCACGACGATCACCCTTGTTGTTTTTTATTTATCTACCCTTTAGTTTTAGTATTGATATACCGAGTGGCGGTAGTCTCATTTTGACCTTATAAAAGTCACCTTGCTGTTCGGATTTGATTTCACCGATGTTTATAACCCCGCTACCACCATATTCGTTTGCATCGCTGTTTAATATCTCAACATATATGCCTTTTTTTGTAACAGGAAGCTCGAAACCTTCATAAGCAATAGGTTGAAAGTTGATTACTACAACCAGAGGCGAAGCAGTTTTTGCAAATCCATAACGCTCAAAAGCTATGATACTGCGTTCGTTATCATCTGCTATGAGCCAGCGGAAACCATCCCAACTTCCATCAATCTGCCATAGCTGTTTTTGTTTTAGGTATAATCTATTTAAGTCCTTAACATAGTTTGATAGCTTTGAATGTAAATCATACGAAAGCATAAACCACTCAAGAGATGTTTCGTAATCCCACTCACGGAATTGACCGTACTCGCACCCCATAAAGAGTAACTTTTTACCCGGATGGGTCATCATATAACCAAGGAAAGCTCTATTTGTAGCGAATTTCTGCCAATAGTCCCCGCTCATCTTGTCAAGAAGCGACTTTTTCCCGTGAACGACTTCGTCGTGGGAAATAGGCAGTATATAATTTTCGCCGAAAGAGTACATCATCGAAAAGGTTAGCTTTTTGTGTTCGTATTTTCTATAACCTGAATACTCGGAAACATAGGAAAGACTGTCGTTCATCCAGCCCATATCCCATTTATAATGGAAACCAAGCCCTCCCTTGGAAACAGGTTTTGTGATTGCGCCCCAGTCAGTCGATTCTTCAGCAATCATCATTGCATCAGGAAAATCATTAGATACGGCGGTGTTTAGTTTTTTGAAGAACTCTACCGCCTGTATATTGATTTTTGAGCCGTCAGGGTTTGGATTCCACTCACCGGGCATCTTGTCATAGTCAAGGTATAGCATGGATGCGACCGCATCAACTCGCAGTCCGTCGATATGGAACTCCTCGAGCCAGTAGAGAGCGTTAGATATAAGGAATGACTGAACTTCGTTTCGCCCAACATCAAACACACGCGTTCCCCAGCCTCTATGTTCCATCCTGTCGCTGCCTTGATATTCATAAAGAGGCGTTCCGTCATACTCGTAAAGACCATGCTCGTCCTTCGGGAAATGAGCAGGAACCCAATCGAGAATAACGCCAATACCGAAGTTATGCAGCTTGTTTATTAAATATGCAAAGTCTTCGGGTGTACCGAACCTTGCTGTCGGTGAAAAATAGGAACAAATTTGATAACCCCATGAACCGTCGAAGGGATGTTCCATTATGGGCATAAGTTCTATATGAGTATATCCCATTTTAAGAAGATAAGGGCAAAGCTCGTCTGCAAGCTCTCTATAGTTTAGGTATTCATCACCGTTTTTGCGCTTCCATGAACCGAGATGAACCTCATAAATATTCATAGGTTTTGGTATATGCTCATGAGATAAAAGGTATTCGCTGAGGGATTTTCGCCGTTCGATATATTTCCCATCAGTCCAGCGAAATTCACAAATTGTTCCGACAATCGAAGCGTTACCACCGCCGTTCTCGGAGCGAAAGGCGTAGGGGTCGGATTTATAGACGCTCTTTCCATTACTTTTTATGATATACTTATATTTAGAATTATCGAAGACCAAACCTGGTTCTGCTCTGTATGTCCAAACTCCGTCTTTAGTTTCCCTTACAAGAGGCAGGTTTTCAGACCAAGAGTTGAACTCCCCCGCAAGAAAAACCGCATGAGCATTCGGAGCCCAGACTCTAAAAGTCACCGAACCATCGTTGTTTTTTTGATTGCCGAGATATCGATACGCCCTGTAGTTTGTTCCTTGATGAAACAAAAAGGCGGCATAACCGTCATTTATCATTAAACGCTGCCCCCTTTTAAGTTATTTATATTAGTTTTTTACAAATAAAGATCGATTTCCTTCTGTTTCTTTATCCTAATTATATAATACAGAAAAAAGAAATGCAATAGCAAATGAGATAAAAATTAACATTTAACAATTGCACTGCGGTTGAACACCTAATCTTAATATGATATAGTATCTTCAAGATAACATTCACGAAAGCGAAGCTTTTGATGACGCTTGCGTTTACGCGCCATTTGACATTGGATTTTTAACAAGGTAAATGCGCGTCTATGATAAGCATCTTTAAGATAACATTCACAAAAGCGAAGCTTTTGATAGGACGCGCCATTTGACATTGGATTTTTAACAAGGTAAATGCGCGTCTATGATATAGTAGGATTGCTGATAAATTTAACGAAAGCGAGTACAAGGATGCAAAAGAACGTCATTAACCTGATATCGAAAGTGATTGTGGTTCTTGTTTTTCTTATCCTCAGCTGTGTTGTAATTTGGGCTGCCGGTAATGGCAAGCTCCCATTTTATGACGATATCTACGACATACCATCGCATTATGACATTAGTGGCTCTGAGCTGTCTTTTCCAGATGAAAGTTCAGAACCTGAGGTTTCGATTCCAGATACAAAACCTGATTTTTCAACATATTTTGCCAATATAGCATCATCAGCACCTTCTTCTGATTACATCCTTAGCGATAGGGTTTATGATAAAAACACCACATCTTTTGTGTTCTCTAAGGAAGCACTGTCATCACAAGGGATTCAATCAATGATTCCCAGAATGGGTTATATCTTTCTAACTAAGGACGATGGAACAATATCGCTTCTAAACTCAAGCGGAAATGTTATTTTTGAGCAGATACCTGAAGGATATGTATTTGCTGGTGTTCGCGATTCTCAAAACCGTCCGCTGTTTTTGTTTGAAAAAAAATACTACTACCTTTCAGGTACAGAATTTGTGCTCTCCGAGTACGAAGAAGGAAGACATGGTAGAGGAATTTCTTTTGATTATCCCTCATATTATGGAGTCTCAGACGGTACTGTTGAAAGATACAAGTACGCTGGTAACTGGGGTTTACGCTACACTGAAAAGAAGGGTGTTGTTATTTACCCCGGTTATAAATCAGTCTATTATTACTCAGAAGATGTTGCAATCGCCGTTACTCATAACGGTAAAATAGCTTTATATAATAGAATGCCTTGGAAATACAACGAGAAATACTTTGCGCCCCTCTCAACCGGTATCGAAAGCCTTGGTTATTTTTATTTCGATCATGGACTTACTCGAGTAAGAAAAATCGAAGCTGAGAAAAGCATCGAAATGCTAATCCACCCCGATTTAGCTGTCTTCCAAATTCCGATGGACTTTGAAATGACTTGTTATTACAACGGTGTCCTGACACTAAAAAAGGGTGACCGCTACGGATACATGAAACACACAGGAGAATGGCTAGCCAATCCCACAATGAGTGCCGCTTCTCCATTTATTGAAGGCGTTGCATCGTTTAGAAACGAGTACGGTAAATACGGTATGCTCGACCTCAGCGGCAGAATACTGCTACCGGCTGTTTTCGACTATATCAGTGACTGCAGCGGCGGTGTGATTATCGCTTATGAAAAGGATCACGGCTATTATATTATTAACAAACTCATGCTACCGGAATTTGAAATAGACGAATCAGAAGGGTTGAACTGATGATAAGAGAAAAAGTTGATTCAAAAGGTTTAACTGAAGCAGAATTTCTTGCCCAATATGATGCATCAGTATTTGAACGCCCGTCTGTAACCGTTGATGTCGCCGCTTTCAGGCTAAAAAGTGGCAGACCTCAAATATTGCTCATCAAACGCGGCGGACATCCCTTTATCGGGAAGTGGGCGCTTCCTGGGGGGTTTGTTGAGAGCGATGAAACAGCTGAGGCTGCTGCAGTAAGAGAGCTTGAAGAAGAAACCGGAATCAAAAGTGATGGTATTCCGTTATGTCAGTTACGTGTTTTCTCAGAGCCAAAACGCGATCCGAGAACCAGAATAATCACAATTGCTTATACTGCCATTCTCCCCGAAGATACAGAAGTCAAGGCTGGAGATGACGCAGCTGATGGTTCTTGGTTTGACATTGGCGTTATGAGACTAAATAAATCAGAAACGAAGCTAATATTATCAAACAATAATATAAGTCTTACAGCAACAGTCGAAGTTAAAAATGCTGCTACTCCGATCCCCGGTGATGCAAGCTACAATGTTATTGGCGATAGCGAAATAGCATCAGATCACGCAGCAATCATAACTTGCGCTATAGATAAACTATCTAACCTTTTATCATTCTAAAGTAAAAAAACCGCGGTCAAGCGCGGTTTTTGATTTTATGTTTTTTTATATTTTGCGAGATACGGATTGTATTTTTTCTCATCGCTTAGAACGCCGCTTTCATCATGTCCAGGATAAATTGCGAAATCACCAGGCAGCTTCACAAGCCGCTCAAGGGATTTATCCATGTCAGCATCCGAGCCTCCACTGAAATCTGTCCTACCGATGCCACCACAAAACAGAGTGTCACCTGTGAACATTAAATCATCGAAAACGTAGCATACCGAACCCGGAGTGTGACCTGGTGTATTCATTACATAAAAGTCAAATCCGCTGATACTGTAGTTTTTATCTTCGGTAAACAAAATTTCTGCAGGAGCAAATGGACGTGGGTCATTTTCGAGCATGGATGAAAACATATCACGTTCAGTTAAGTTCTTCGCATCCTTCTCATGGATTGCGGTAACGATCCCTTCTCTTCTCAACTCAGCGAGTCCGAGTATATGATCAAAATGACCATGAGTCAGCAGTATCAACTTGAGCCTTGCATCCATTTCTCTAAGCACACTCTTTATATATGTGCCGTCTGCGCCGGGATCAATAACTACTGTCGCGCCATTATCTCTTTTTCTAAGTATATAACAGTTTGTGGCGAGAAAACCGACCTTTAAGGTCCTGAGTTCGAAATCAGTCATTTCTATGACCACTCCTTTCTAGCTAACCTGGAAGTTTGTTTCGTTCACGCCCTTTGCGATTCATGCCTTGCTTACGGCGCGAAAGAAACAAACTTCTGGATTGAAAGATTTATCTTTCAATCTTTCACATCCCTTCACAAAAAACTTGTTATCTTAAAAGCACTATAAACACAGATAGAATCATCAGCGCTGCCAACACCAGCGCCATACCTGATACTATTTTCTTCTTCATCTTATGCCATCCTATCTATATTTTGAAATCATAATACTAATATAAACCTAACCTTCACAAAATCGAAGATTTTGATGGTCGTGCCGATTGGTGATGATTAATTAGGATATAGTGAATGCACGACTAGTATACCGTATCATAAACCTGACCTTCACAAAATCGAAGATTTTGATGGTCGTGCCGATTGGTGATGATTAATTAGGTTACAGTGAATGCACGACTAGTATACCGTATCATAAACCTGACCTTCACAAAATCGAAGATTTTGATGGTCGTGCCGATTGGTGATGATTAATTAGGATATATTGAATGCACGACTAGTATACCGTATCATAAACCTGACCTTCACAAAATCGAAGATTTTGATGGTCGTGCCGATTGGTGGTAATTAATTAGGATATAGTGAATGCACGACTAGTATACCGTATCATAAACCTGACCTTCACAAAATCGAAGATTTTGATGGTCGTGCCGATTGGTGATGATTAATTAGGTTACAGTGAATGCACGACTAGTATACCGTATCATAAACCTGACCTTCACAAAATCGAAGATTTTGATGGTCGTGCCGATTGGTGATGATTAATTAGGTTACAGTGAATGCACGACTAGTATACCATAATTAACTTAAAATTTCAACACTTGTATTGTTCATCTTAGTAAGGTAAAATAGACAATAAATAATAAAAAGGTTGTTGTTAAAATGGATTTCGGATTTTCCGTTGTTCCCGCGGATGTTTTTAAAGAAAAAGCTCTTGGTGAACTGCTTGAAGCGAATAATAAATCCGCTGAATTTGGACTAGTGCTAACACGCGAAGAAGCGTCCCAGCTCATTGAGGTAAAAAGCCATGAGCTTAGCGCTGCAGGTCGTATTGAGTTTGGCAGTAGCGCTCTCAAAGAGATAATTGAAGCGTTTTGCGACTCACCGTATCTTAACCGTCAAAACTACACCGATTTCTTGAGTGAAATGCTCGAAATTTTTTATAGCTATAAAAACGAAACACTTGATCTTGTCTCGGATAGTGACCTAATCAGTTATATGAAAGCTTGTTTTAACGGAGTTTGCCAAGGCTCAACAGAGCTATTGAAAACCCGCGAGCTCGATGAACTCTCCAGACAAATCAGAAGCGGTGATATCTCTCTTACAGTAGCTGATCCAGCTGATGAATTTATCACAGCCGCTGAAGAGAACGAAATTGAATTTAACTAATATCATCGGTGATGAAAGGATGCTGCGTAATGAACAACATGAACAACGGCAGTTTACAAAAATATAATCCTATAAAACGCGAAGTCCTAAATTCTGATGATTATATGCGCTCTCTTGTAGAAGAAGCTTACCGAACTGATGTTATAACCGAGGAGGAGTATAAATCAATTGTTGCTTCTCTTATGCTGATATTATCGAATGAAGTGCTACGTTTTACAAAGGGAAAAAGCAGTTCTGTCAGAACAGAAGTGGCAAAATCGTTGCTTGACTCTATTTGCTTTAAGATTGGTGTAACAATAAAATCTATACCCGACTGCAGTAATGCAGCACGGATGCTTGTCACAACACCACTTACTGAGTTGATATCAATAGGTGAAAGACGGATAAATAGCTACCTCAGAACAGCTTTGTCTTTCTATAAAAAAATCCTTGCAAACCGAATTGTCACAACCAACGAGTCGTATAACAGAACCCTCGACAAAGAAATCAAGCGTTTTTTTAAACGTTATAATAAGAGTTTTGCCGCGCATGATATGACCGCTGCGCTCGACCTTTCATATCAGCTTGCTACACCACCAAGAAACACGAGCGATGGTGCTGTATCTTATTTGATACGCTATGAAAAGACTCTTTATTGGGAAAACGAATTTTGTTCGTTATTTTTAGAAAATGATATAAAAGAGATTTTAAAAAATGCTGACCCCGATGGCGAATCTCAGATAAACATCTTCGAAAAAGTGCTATACAACTCTTGTGCAAATGCGCTTTTAGGGGATCCCGGACAACTGGTCCTGACTGTCGGTGATATTGAATATCTTGCAGATAAGTTTGATAAAAAACTTCCTGAAGCGCTTTTGAGAGCGAGCGAAGTTTTCAGCCCGAAAATTCGTGGTTGGGATGAATTCCTTCCAGGTTACATCAAAAAAACGATAGCATCCTCAGCTGGGCTTTTGCGTAATGCAATAAACAACGGTGCTTTGTTTTCATTTTTCACCGCTGAAGGAGCAAAAGTTGAAGAACCCTCATTTATTGATAGTGAGAAAAGGTTATCCGACGAAGCTTTTCGCGATCTTGCTGACGAAATACGCTTTTGCGATACCATCGAGAAGAAACTTTCACTCTTTTCCAAGGTTTCTTCTCTTAGCGACTTCATCGACCTCCTTGAATCAGAATGCCTTTATGATGATGAATATAAACAGTTCTATTCTTTCCTTGGCGAAGATATTCTCAAGCTTTTATCAGAGAAAGCAGTGCAGCTTGAAGACTCAGGCAGCAGCTCGGAATGGGTTGCAGAACTAGCAGATTTCTTACCGGATGAATAATTTCCTTGCATTATTTTTTTAAACTCCATCATCCTTGTGTTTTTTTTAATTTTCGTACAATACAACAACATAATATCCTTCGATTTATTTTTTTCTAAGCATTTTTGACAGCCTTTATTGTTATTTTATGTAATTGTGTGTTTAATATTAACAAAACGTTTACAAGTTTAACTCCGTTCTCGACATTATTTCACTAAATAACCTTTGACAAAGCTGTTTTAGGGTGTTATAATATCCAAAAATTATCCTTTGCGTTATGTTTATTTATCCACAAGCAACAAAAGAATGCTTCCTTTTCCAATTTGCTTTTCAGCTGTTTTCTTAGTAGGTTATTTTTCTTGATTGCTTTTTATGCAAAACTCATCGGATTCAAGGTATCCGGCATCTGACCGAACCTTTATTTCAAGCTTATCTCTGTTATAAACAACGAGAAAAAGGTTGAGAAATAATTATTCAGGATAATCTGCTGTTCCTTTCGCAGATTGAAGGTTTTTTATGCGAAAACGTCTAATTTTATTGTCCTTGCTATCAGGTATACTGCTGCTAAGCAGTTGTGGATCAAAGAGGTCAAGCGAAAATGTATTGAATTCCGATGCAGCTTATACCGAAGCTCTCGATACTGTTGCAGCTGATTTCAAAACAGTTTTACCAGAGGTAAAAATCGAAGCTGACTTATCCTTCGGTGAAAATGCCAGAAATGATTTTGTTGATCCCGCCGGTTTGCCAGCGGACTCATTAAACTTAATTTCACCATCAAAAAGTATTTTTTTCACTTTACCGGAGGTTGTTAAAGGCCCGCTTGTAACAAAAAACTCTAACGGGGTTTCGGAATACCTCAGCAGTATGAGCATTTTAAACAGCAGTATTATTGTCAATCAATCCACCGGTAGAAAACTTAAAACTGATACATCAAAGCTAAATGCGCTTGTTAAAAACTACCCTTATGATACTTCAATTCTTGCTATCAGAGTTTCAGATGGATCTTACATAGCTTATAATATTGATCAAAAATACTCTTGTGCTTCTACAATAAAAGCTCCCTATTCCATGTATGTTTATTCCCTTGCAGCTAATAAACAGATATCATTAAACGACACCATTAAATATCAGAGTTATCATTACTTCGGCGGTTCAGGTGTTTTAAAATATAATAATATCGGTACTTCATATACTATCCGCGACCTTGTTAGATATTCAATGATAGACAGCGACAATATAGCACATACAATGTTATACGATCGTTTCGGTAACGGAGTCGACGAGTTATTCGCAGCATCGGGCAGTTCTCTTTCAATGAGATCCAGTGAATGGCCTCAAATTTCTGCCAGAGATGTGGCTATTTGGTGGAATGAGATTCTTGAGTTTCGTGACACTGGTGCCATTGGAAAAGAATTCTTTGACATAGCTCTTTCCGTTAGAAGTCCTATTGTTGTTGAGGCTTTAGGTACCCGTGATCAAGCATTCGCTCATAAAAGTGGATGGGTGAGAAATGTTGCCCACGAAGCTGGGATTATGATGAGCGATGATCCATACATACTTGTCGTTCTTACCACCAAGTCGTACAACTCAGCTGACACATACACAAGTCATATCGTAAATGTCATCCGCGAAGTTGACAAAATAATGAAAAATAAATAATATTTACATAAAAATTAAAAACCCCGCGCCTGATTGGCTACGGGGTTTGCTTTTTTTACTATATTGCTTTTTCAATCATTTCATTAATTCGCTCTCTGAGCCCGAGTATATAACTTGCATCTTTGGGGTATTCTGAGAATGAAATCGGTTTTTCTAAATCTCTTTCAATCTCCTCCATTACCGCTTCTCTGCCGCAAAGCTTTTCACATAGTTTCATTGCTCTAAGGTCAGCAAGTCCATGCGCGAAAGCTCTGAGCCTTATGGTTTCGTACGCACTGCCATCAGGTGCGGGATACACTGAAAATGCATCTCCAGCAGGTACGAAATATTCTCCGTCGTTACAATGATAGGGGTTGATTTGCCTTATCGAATACTGCGAATAGTAGAAGTTGTAGCCCCACTGCAGGAAACCGGCAAGATTAAATTTATAGAACTGAGTTCCGATAATCCTCGTTCTGTGAAGCGGCATCGACAGAAATCGGTTTGATACATCTCTGTCTTGACCGCAACAGTAATATGTCCAAAGCTCCGGAATGTTAGCTTCAAGGAACGGTTCTATATGGTTGTTCGCAGGTATCGGGTGAGCAACAGCGCCACTTTCATAAAATGAGATGTCTGATAGCGCATCAATTATTTTAAATTCCGAAAGAAATTCTGAAACAGTTGCTTTGGCTGTTAAATAGCTCTCGAGTTGATCTTTATATGGCTCATCGGATATATGAAAGTATGTTTTTTTAGCTACATCGAGTTTTTTAAGTTCATCTGTTAGTGCTGGAAGGAATGCAGATAAGAATTCGTTATATTCCTTACCGGAAGCATCTGTGTCCCAGCCGAATATGCGTTTGTAGGTTCCATCCACAGTCGCCATTATTTTTGGAGCGTGTTTTGCTCCCCACTGGGTGAACAGGTGGGAAATCTCAAAATGGGTTATACCGAGTGATAAACAAAGTTTTACCCATCTTTCGAGTTTTTCAAAACTGAAGCTCCATTTATCCCCATCCTTTGTTATGTCAGCAAGCTGCACAGTCGGTCTCTCACCACCGACAACTGTATCGAGGGGTGGAGTTACCACGGGAGTCAGAATCATATTAATTCCGTTATCTACAGCCGTTTTTATAAACTCTCCGATAATTCTCCAATGCTCTTCTGAAAAAACCTCAACACCGTAGTAATCTGCAAGGCAGTCGCAATGGAACCACTGCGTTACAATGAACTCTTGTGAAGGAAGGGGTATTCCGATAACTTTAAAGCCTAATGTCTCAGAAGCAAGCACATTTTCTTCGATGTCTGTTATCGTTATTTTCACAGTGAAATTTCTTAGTGCGCTATCCTCCGGTATTTTTACATCGAACCATAATGATTTTAGTTCATCCTTGACAAGGTACAAGTTTTCTCCATCTTTTACTGGAATAAGTAAATCTGGGTAAAGTCCAGGAGCTGTACGTTGGTAATTATCATCATGCGGCCTGCGATAAACTGGGAATCTCACAGGTACATGGTCAACTGTCGAAGCTTTAATATAATCTGCCGCTTCGGATTCGATTTTCACTTTAATGAGCTTTTTGCTTATATTCAACTGGTCGGTGTCTATGTAAACCGCTTGAAAACTAAAATCCTCTCCCAAAAGAACGCTCGCTTTTTCAAGAACAGGTATGCAGTCGATGTCATCGTCATAAAAATGCTTATCAAGCGCTGAAACAATTTTCAACTTTACCGTTTCCATTATAGAATTCTCCGTTTTTTATTTATTTCTGTAACAGGTATATCATATCATTAATACATAGCAAAGTCAAAACCAAAATGACTTTCCTTGACTTTTCGCATTCTACAGAATATAATGTTATGTAAGATAAATATCACGCTTGGCAGCAGATTGGAATGTATATGCAGCAAAAGCAGTTAAATGAATCAAAAATCCGTCTTAGCGATTATAAATCAGTCTATTTCATCGGCATAGGTGGCATCAGTATGTCCTCCTTAGCAATGATTTTGAAAAACCGTGGTTTCTCTGTTTCTGGCTATGACCGACGCAAAAGTGCAGCTACGGAGAAATTAGAGCATGAAGGAATCAAGGTTTTTTATGAATTTTCTCCTGACAATAGCAAAAGAGCGGAGCTGTGCATCTATACCGCTGCTATTTTGCCGGACAATCCCGAATTTGTCTCAGCATTAAATAACGGACTCAAGTTTATGACCCGTGCAGAACTTCTTGGCATTATCGCAAAAGATTATAAATATTCGGTCGCTGTTGCCGGAACACATGGAAAATCGACTACAAGCGGAATGCTGTCGCAGATTTTTCTCACTCACCCTGAATATGACCCGACAATTCTTGTCGGTGCGGAGCTTCCTGCCATTCATGGAGCTTACAGGACAGGAAAGAGCGAAAGTTTCATTTTTGAAGCTTGTGAATACAAAGACTCATTCCTCAGTTTTTATCCTAAAATATGCGTTGTACTCAACGTTGAGCTGGATCACACCGACTATTTTAAGTCAATCGATGATATGACCGAATCTTTCGCAAAATTTATCAGTAACTGCGGCAATGATGGAATAGCTGTTATCAATGCCGACTCTCCTTATGCGCTGAAAGCTGTCAAAGATTTCAGCGGCAGTATTATAACATATTCAACCAAGCCAGCTTCACAGGCTGATTTTACATGCGATAATATCACCTATACAGAAGGATTTCCTTCTTTTGATTTGTATTTCAAAGGTAAAAAACAATGCAGATTTACTCTGTCAGTCCCAGGACTTCACAATGTCTCAAACGCTCTTGCAGCAATTACCTGCGCAAGGCTATGTTCTTTGCCTGATAGTGCTATTGCTGAAGGACTTTCCCAATTCCGCGGTGTTTGTCGCCGTTTTGAGTTCAAAGGTCGTTGCAATGGCGCACTTGTATATGATGATTATGCTCACCACCCCCATGAGGTTTCAGTCACCCTCGACGCCGCACGCGGAATGAATCCGAAGCGCATTATCGCCGTCCTTGAACCTCACACATTCACAAGACTTCACGATTTCCTTGATGATTTCGCTACCGCTTTAAAGAAAGCTGATATAGCTATTATAGCCCCGGTCTATGCCGCAAGAGAACAAAACACGACCGGTATAACCGGACATGATTTAAGCGGAAAAATCCCGGGAGCTATCGCTTTTGACAGCTTTACAGAAATTGATGAATATGTAAGGAGCATTGCAAGAAAAGGAGATCTTATTATAACTCTTGGCGCTGGAGATATAACTGAGCTTTCTGAAATGTTATGTGACTGCGGTTGAGTTCATTTCACTAAATCATTACGAAGTATAAATTTATTGTTAAAAGCCCTTGTAAAATGCTAAAAAGTATGGTATTATAAAACAGTTATAAATCCTTTTAATAGTACTATATCGGGGAGGTGAATTGTTTGCCTAATATAAAGTCGGCAAAAAAGCGCGTTAAGGTTACTGCCGTTAAGGAAATGCAGAATAAAGTATTCAAAACATCGCTTAAAACTGTGATGAAAAAATACAAGGCAGCGGTCGAAGCAGGCGACAAGGAGCAAGCAGGTAAAGCGTATCTCGTAGCTGTAAAACAGATAGACAAGGCAGTTGCCAAGGGAATTATCCATAAAAACAACGCAGCCAGGAAAAAGAGTCAATTTACACTGATGCTTAACAAGGTCGGCTAAACCGTTGAAGCCTTTTCAAATCAATAGCCGTTCTTAACCAAACGCATATATACCGCCGGGACCATTTTACACTGCAACCGGCGGTATATTGATTTTATTTCATAATTTTAAATGAGTTTTTATGGTATTCGATCAATCCATCATCCCTCATCCTTGAGAGTTCTGCAGACATTGCACTGCGTTCAACACCCAGATAATCCGCGAGCGCTTGCCTGTCAAATGGTATGCTAAAAGTTGAACTACTATTTTTTTCTGCTTCATAGGAAAGATAAGAAAGCAACTTATCTCTGGTTAAGCGTTTAGATACAAGCTGTATTTTCCTTGTAAGCTCGATATTTTTTCTCGAAACAATACTTATAAGATTCATAATAAGCCTGTTATGAAACCCGCAGGCTTTTTGGCAATTGCTTATTAGCTTATTGCTGTTTATCGTCATTGTCTCACTATCGGAAACCGATATTACAGTAACGGGTATTGGTGTTTTTGCAAATACGAATGATTCAGCGAACAACTCCCCCGGTTCAACATTTGAAAGGATGCTCCTATTTCCATAGTAATCATCATGCACTATCTGAAGATTGCCGGACAATACAATGCCAAAGTTGTCAGTACGTTTTCCAGCTAAAACAACTGTGTCGTTTTTTGCAAAATAAGAACTTGCTGCTCCAATGCAGTGTATCAGAATTTGCGCTTCTTCTGATGTTATTCCTTCAAAAAGTTCAGAGGTTATCAGAGCTTTATTCATTTTATATTTTCCTATCTTATTTTTGACTTCGTTGTTTATACAACATACAATCTGTTTTTATTATATTATAATGAGCCCATGAAGTCAATAAAAAATAGCAGTGATGAAAGGATAGTTTAGAATAATGATACGTAGAATTATCGAGATAAACGAAGAACAATGCAACGGATGCGGTCTATGTGCAGATGCCTGCCACGAAGGTGCAATCGTAATGGTGGACGGAAAAGCGAAGCTTATAAAGGACGACTACTGTGATGGGCTTGGCGACTGTCTTCCTGTTTGTCCTACCGGTGCGATAAGTTTTGTCGAACGCGAAGCAGCAGCATACGATGAAGCCGCTGTCAAGGAAAGAATGAAGGCAAAACAGCAAAAAGCCGCTCCTCTTCCCTGCGGTTGTCCAGGAAGCCGCTCGACCTCACTTAAAAGGCACACAACCGAAATAGCTGACCCTATTCGTGTGAACACCAGCCAACTTTCACAGTGGCCTGTTCAGATAAAACTTGTTCCTGTTAATGCGCCTTATTTCAGTGGTGCGAATTTACTTGTTGCCGCAGATTGTACAGCATTTGCATACGGTGATTTCCACAACAAATTCATAAAAAACAAAGTTACACTTATCGGTTGTCCAAAACTTGATGAAGGTGATTATTCCGAAAAGCTGACAGCTATATTAAAGAATAATGATATAAAAAGCTTGACTGTAGTTCGTATGGAAGTTCCCTGTTGTGGCGGTATTGAGCATGCTGTAAAACGTGCGCTTCAAAACAGCGGAAAGTTCATTCCCTGGCAGGTCGTCACAATCTCGGTAAACGGCGAGATATTAGAATAAAATAAAGGAGATTTAATAAATGAGTATGTTCTGTTACCAATGTCAAGAAACAGCAGGCGGTAAAGGCTGTACCATTCGTGGTGTTTGCGGTAAGACCGAACCTGTCTCTAAGCTGCATGACCTTTTAATATATACCATCAAGGGTATTGCTTATGTTGTTAAGAAGAACGGCGGACAAGCCACTTCAAGAACGCTTGATCGTGAAATGATGAATAGTCTTTTTATCACAATTACAAACGCAAATTTTGACGATGAATCGATTGAAAAACAAATCCTAAAAATGCTAAAGCTTCGTGACCAGCTAATTAAAGAGTCAGGCGTTAAAGTATCACATGATGCCGCTGTGTACACAGTAGATACACGAGAATCCATGCTCGAAAAGGCTGCGAGTGTCGGCTTTCTCGCTGAAGAAAACGAAGATATACGCTCATTAAAGCAGCTTATAACCTATGGACTCAAAGGCATGGCAGCTTATGCTGAACACGCATCAAACATCGGTAAAGAAAGCGATGAGGTTTATGGCTTTGTGTACGAGGCTCTTGACGAAATTCTTTCCAACGACTGCACGGTTGACTCGCTTGTAGCGCTTACCCTTAAAACAGGTGAATACGGTGTTAAAGCTATGGCACTTCTTGATAATGCTAACACCTCACGTTATGGGAACCCTGAAATAACCGAAGTTAACATCGGTGTCAGAAAAAATCCTGCTATTCTTATATCTGGCCACGATCTGACCGACCTTGAACAGCTTCTCGAGCAAACACGCGGCACAGGTGTTGATGTTTATACCCATAGTGAAATGCTCCCTGCTCATTACTATCCCACATTCAAAAAGTACGACAACTTCGCTGGTAACTACGGTAATGCATGGTGGAAGCAAGTCACAGAGTTTGAAAGTTTCAGAGGTCCTATTCTGTTTACAACAAACTGTATTGTGCCCCCGAAGAGTGAAGAAGTTAAAAATCGTATCTTTACAACCGGTTCTACGGGTTACCCAGGATGCCGCCATATAGTAGCGGACAAGGATGGCAAAAAGGATTTCTCTGAAATCATCGCACTTGCAAAAACTCTTCCTTCTCCTGAGGAGATTGAAAGCGGAAGCATCGTTGGCGGATTTGCTCACAATCAGGTTGCAGCACTTGCTGACAAGGTTGTAGACGCTGTAAAGAGTGGTGCGATAAGAAGATTCTTTGTCATGGCAGGCTGCGACGGCAGAATGAAATCACGTGATTACTACACCCAATTCGCATCTAAACTACCAGGTGACACAGTTATTCTGACCGCAGGATGCGCAAAATATCGTTATAACAAGCTTGGGCTTGGGGATATAGGCGGTATACCGAGAGTGCTTGATGCTGGACAGTGTAACGACTCATATTCACTTGTCCTTATTGCTATGATGCTTAAAGATGCTTTTGGACTTGAAGATGTCAACAAACTCCCTCTCTCATTCAATATTGCATGGTATGAGCAAAAAGCGGTTATCGTTCTTCTCGCACTCCTTTATATTGGTGTTAAAAACATACACCTCGGACCTACACTCCCAGCATTCCTATCTCCCAATGTTGCGAAAGTTCTCGTGGAAAACTTTGGTATTTCCGGAATCGGTACTCCGGAAGAAGATATCGAACTCTTCATGGCATAAAAAATAATCGCCGAAAAACTTAGAAGTTTTTCGGCGATTATTTTTATATTATTTTTCTTCTGTTATATTTATCACGCTTTGAGTAAAATTTGTGATTTCGCTGTCATTTACCATGACTTTATATGTTTTACCGACTGTGAGTGAATTTGAACTGATTACTACCGACTGATATGCTTTTTTAGCAGTTATAGTAAGAATCTCATTGCCATTTAAATCGGTAATGCTCAAGATGCTGTTTGCGGCTTGTGAGCTTTGTAAATTTATCAGTGCAGAGCACTGTGACGAACTTTGGGAAACTCCAAGCGCCATTGCTCTACTGCCTAAAGCAAAAATACTACCACCGCTTATGTCGTAACTGCCATCATAATCGATAGCTCCGTCGTCTTCTTTAGTCGGACCAAATATGATAATATCTCCGCCGGTTTGTCTAATCGAACCATTTACATCAAGCCCATCGCCTTCAGCATTAATTTTGATTGTACCACCTTCGATTGTTAGCAGAGTTGTTTCTTTATCCGTTTCTTCTGTTCCTGTAGCGTTGATACCGTTGTCAGATGATGTAATGTCAATATCTCCGCCGGTCAGGATTATTTCCTTGCTTTCAAGCCCTTCATCGCTGTTATAGACTGTTATTTTGCCATTGATTATGGTAATTTGATTTGCAGCATTTATACCATCATCACCTGTTTTAGTTTCTATAGTTCCATCATAAATCACAACTATATCGGAGCTGTTTATTGCATCATCACGAGAATCAAGGTTAATTGTTCCCCCGTTAATCATTACCGCCGTCTGTGCTTTTATCCCTTTTCGACTTGCATCTGTAATAGAATGGTCGCTATCAAATCCACCACCGCTGACAATTGTCAAATCCCCGCCGCTCATTGTAAAATCGTTTACGATATCAAAGCCATCGTTTTCGCATTTTATGGATATGGTACCGCCTTCAACACTGCAGTATCCCTTTTCAGCAGCGGCGTCGTTTGTGGTCTTTACTCCGTCAGCACCGGATTCGATAACAAGAGTAGAGCCAGATATTGTTACACTGTCTCGCCCTACAATACTGTCATCTCTGCTTTTTATTGTGATATTTCCGGCTATTATTTTAATATCGTCCTTAGTTTTGATACCCTTTTTATAATTGCCGATGACTTTCAGGTTTCCCGATCCCTTAATCGTCATATCGCTTTTGCTAAAAACACAGGCATCGGGTTCGTCTGCACCCGACGGGAGTTTGTATGATGTGCCATCCATCAGAACATTTTCTGTTCCGAATACAAGGTTAATTGTCAGCCTATCAGCCTTCTTACAGTAAATCGCAGGGCCGTTATCGCAGTTCATATACACCCCATCAAGGTGTAGGATAACCTTTTCCGTATCGTCCGCTTCTATAACAATCTGCCCATTATATAATGTGCCTTTGACGATATAGTCGCCGCCTTTTTTTATTGTTACGACAGATCCGATCACAGTTGCGGATTTCCCGTTATAAGAAATTGAATCGCCGTTGAAGATAATTTCGCCGCTTTTTGCTTCGGTATAAGAAACATCGGGAAAACTAATTTCTTCTATAGGGCTAAACAAAGACTCGTCTTCATTGGACACTGCTTTGTTTCCCTTTTCACAGCCGGTTAAAATAGATGCAGTTAAAATCAGCGCTAATATTCCGCATATTATCTTTTTCATTTTATGGCCATCCTTTTCACTGCTGCTTGCCCTTTCTGCTATACAAAAGGTCATATGTTTTAAAGCTCATCCTTTGCTGTTTGAGCTCGGTGTAGGATAATTGGTAGGTTCCCATTGCGGCATCTGAGTTCGTCAATGAGCTGCTTTTCTGTATTTGAAGCTTTTAGCGAAATCAAATATGTAATTTCATACATGCTTCCCATGTTTGTGGTTCTGACTTTTTCAAGAGAAGCGTTTTTTGTGTATTTATCGAGTATATCTGTAAAAACCTCAGTATAATTCAATGTTTCAGGTATTGTGATTTTTAGTTCACGATCAGCCGTTTCTTTTCCTTTAAGTGGAATTTTTGAGAGTATAACACTTAGTGTTGCAAAAACTATTGCAATTATTAAGGCGAAGCCGAGAAAACCCATACCGGTTGCAATACCAACAGACATCGCAGCGAATATCGCAGTTATATCACGGGAAGAGCCTGGAAATGATCGGAAGCGTATAAGACTGAACGCACCCATTACAGCAACCCCTGTACCGATATTCCCATTTACCATCATAATGACTGCTTGAACAAGAAGAGGAAGCATGACAAGCGAAACAGTGAAGTTTTTTGTGTGATTTCCCTGAAGAAGATAAGCGCCAGCTAAGAGAAGACCAAGACCAATTGAAGCTGCGGTGCAAAATAGTGTGTTTTGTAATGTAAGGCCTGTAGCACTAATGATACTGGATAGCATGATTTTACCTCAATTATATTTTAAATTGCGTTATACGCTGAAGGGTATCGCTTCGTGACTATGTAGCTCATCATCGAGAAGCATTTTATAGTAGTTGCCGTACTTTGAAAACGAGGATGGATATGT
>JAQWDK010000058.1 GCA_028705495.1 Eubacteriales bacterium | reverse complement strand
ATATCTCACCATCAAGATTAACATTGATTGGATTATCCGAGATTATTTTTAACTTACGACAACGAACAAATTCAACAAATTTGAGTTTATCAAGATGCTCACCTTTTCTGAAAACACTGACGAGGTTCGCAATTTTGTAAATTGGTAATGAAGGCACTCTTATGAAGTCAAGTAAACCATCGGAAAGCTCTGCGATCGGTGCAGCTTTGAATCCACCGCCGTACCATCTGCCATTAGCGGCAATAGCAAGCAGGAAATTCTTCTTGCCTCCTTCAATACTTCTGCCGTCAACTTCAAATTCAAGGCTGTGTTTGAGAGATGTAAATAAGGTTTCGACAAGCGACAGGTTATATGCTAAACTGCCATTTACCATAGGAACCTTTTTGTATTTTTTCATACGATTAGCTGTTTCAGCATCAAAACCCACTGAAACTATATTAATGCTTGCCCGGGGCTCTTTGCCATCCTCGCTAACAGTCAATAGGTCAACGGCATCAATATCACCATTTACCATGCGGTCAAGGGATAAAAAATCTGCTCTAACGAGAGGTTCATAAGCTCTGACAAAATCGTTTCCAGAACCAATCGGAATCGCACCTACAGCGCAGTTCGGATGTTTGTACGCTCCATTTACAACCTCGTTGAGTGTTCCATCACCACCGCAAGCATAGATTCGGATTTGTTCATTTTTATACTTTTTACTATATCGCTCGACAATTTCTACGGCTTCGAGAGGTTTCGATGTTACAGCAATGTCGTATTCATCCGCGCTTTCTAAAAAACAGCTTTTTATTTTATTTTCAAGCTCGTGAACTTTAGTAGTTTTATTTTTCTTATTAACTATTCCGGCTGTTGGGTTGATGATGAACAGATGTCTCATCAGTAGTTTCCTTCCAAGTAAATGATGAAACTATTATACAACACAAGTTTTGATAAATCAATCATTTTGAATATAATAATGATTTACTCACTTGCACACCTAAGTCATAAATGCTGAAAAAAATCAGTTGTAATAATCGAAGGGTTATGTTATAATATAGTTTGATTTAGAGTATAGAGCTGTTCTGGAAGGGTTGGTGGTTATATGTTTGGTTATGTCAAGCCAGACATAGGTGACCTGAAAGTGCGTCAGCTTGAGCTGTACCGAGCGGTATACTGCGGAATATGTGAAACAGGCGGGAAAACTGTCTCAAGGTTAACGAGATTTATGCTTAGTTATGATTTTGTTTTTCTCGCTATACTCAGACTCGCTATTACAAAAGAAGAATATTTATTTAAAAACGGAAGATGCGTTTACAACCCAACGAAAAAGAAAAAGTTCATGGTCGAAAACGATGCTCTTAGATATGCTTCTGCTGCATTCGGTGTCCTTGCGTATTATAACTTCCACGACGACATAACCGACTCAAAGGG
Organism: Eubacteriales bacterium; assembly: GCA_028705495.1. Classification (GTDB taxonomy): domain Bacteria; phylum Bacillota; class Clostridia; order Oscillospirales; family CAG-382; genus GWF2-38-85. The sequence continues at coordinate 2,474 of JAQWDK010000058.1, read as the reverse complement.
TTTTGGTAAGCTTTTCAGGTATTTCGCGCTTCCATTTTTCTCAAAAATGCGAAGGAAAGCTTTAAAGAAATTTCCAGAGCTTGATGTTATGGTGAAAAAACCTTTGGAAGAGTTGGTGGAAATAGAAAAACACCCTGAAGCATCTCCCGATGAAGCTGCTGACTGCTTTGCGAGACTTACTGGAGCAGTAATGAGTTACGGACTTAGTGGACCCGAAGAAAGAATAGCAGATAGTTGTGGTTATCATTTAGGAAGATATATTTATCTCGCTGATGCTTGTGATGATTTAGAAAAAGATTATAAAAATGGCGGATTTAATCCACTGAAAACAATTTACAAAAAACCGGAAGATATGTTATCCGATCCGTCTTTAATGAATTTAACACTCTCAGACAGTATGAACGCTTTTTTGCTTTCATATAGTCTTGCAGATCCACCTGATGGAGATCTGAACGCTGTTATCGAAAATATAGCAGTGTTCGGAACTCAAAAGATACAAGAACAATTATTTACGAAAAACCGTAAAACCAAAATGCAGAAAGTGAAATCAGATGACTGATCCATATAAAGTATTGGGAGTAAGCCCCGATATATCTGACGATGATTTAAAAAAAGCATACCGGGACCTCGCAAAAAAGTATCATCCTGATAATTATGCCAACAACCCCCTCTCCGATTTAGCCGAGGATAAGATGAAACAGATTAATGAGGCTTATGATTTAATACAAAAGCAGCGCTCTTCGGGCGGAAGTAGTAGCGGGAGCACATATGAGTCAAACAGCTCCAGCACCGGAGGCTCAATCAGATTCGGTCGTGTTAGAGAACTTATCAACTCCGGTAGGTTTTCTGAGGCTGATATATATCTTGAGAATGTACCGTTAGCCGAAAGAGGCGCTGAATGGTGTTTTCTAAAGGGTGCCATTCAACTCCAAAGGGGATGGCTGCTTGATGCAAGGCGCAACTTTGAACAGGCTTGCAGAATGGAACCAAATAACCCCGAATACCGTGCAGCACTTGATAGGCTAAGCAACACCTATAACACAGCTAACACAAGAATGTCCAACAGAGAATGCAGTGCATGCGATATATGCGCCGGGCTTATGTGCGCTGACTGTCTCTGCGACTGTTGTTGATAACACGGGTAAATATGAAAAAAACAAAAAGAATGGTCCTTTCAGCTACAGTATCGGCCGCTTGTGTTGTGGTTCAACTCCTTGGTAGCGTAATTTCATCGCTTGACTTAACAGCAGCTGCCATTTCTGGCATTCCGCTTTTTATAATAAGATCAGAGCTCGGTCTTACCTATTCGCTACTTTCTTATTTAACGGTTTCAACACTTAGCCTGCTTCTTTTACCTAATAAAGTCGTCGGCATTTCTTATGTTTTTTTCTTTGGTATCTATCCAATTTTAAAAAGAGACATAGATAATAGAGGCAAGATTATATCTTGGATAATAAAGTTAGCACTATTTAATTTGCTTTTCACAGCATGTATCTATGTGGGTAAAAATATTTTACTGCTTGAAGACCCGCTATTTTCTTTTTCGATACTACCATATCTTGTTGGCAACACCGCCTTTGTGATGTACGATATTGCTATGACAATGTTTTTGTCCCTATATGAAAATAAATACAGGAACAAAGCTTATTTTGGAAAGCTTTTTGATAGAAAATGATAAAGAAGAAAAACCTAAAACTTATCGCACTGTTTCTTACAGCGTTAATATTATTAACTTCATGCGTCAGCCTTAACCCGCCTGACACAAGCACCGCTTTTTCAGAAGCGCAGTCTTCTGAAACGCAGTCAATGATATCACAGCCCCTGACTGTTTCTATTGAAGAATCGCAAGAATCCGAATCCGGAGCAGAAGCAAACGCTTTTGAAGCGGAAATCGATTCTGAATTTGCTATAGTCTATGATGCTTCGAGCAATCGTGTCTTGTTCAAGAAGAACTCAGACGAGAAATGCTATCCCGCAAGCCTTACAAAAATAATGACATCAATAATTGCTCTCGACAATCTCGACCCTGATGAGCTTTTTACTGTGGGAACGGAGCTGAGTTTGGTAAACAAAGGCTCGAGTATTGCTTTTTTAGCTAAGGGGCATAAGCTAACCCTTGAAATGCTCATCGAAGCACTGCTTCTACCGTCAGGTAATGATGCGGCTTATACTGTCGCAGTCGGCACCTACAAAAAGGTGATGGGTAACAACGGTGTTAGCGATGAGGAAGCAGTAGCAGGTTTCTGCGAGATGATGAACGAAAAAGCAAGAGAACTTGGAGCTGTTAATACTAACTTTGTCAATCCTGACGGTTGGCATGAGGACGACCACTACACAACGGCTTATGATATGCTCCTTATATCTAAGTATGCTATGTCTATTCCGCTTATTGCAGAAATTGCTTCGACCGAAAAGATAACTGAAATCTTCGTTTCAGGTCAAGTCGCTGTGTGGAAGAATTCAAATATGCTTAT
>JAQWDK010000011.1 GCA_028705495.1 Eubacteriales bacterium | reverse complement strand
AGTATGTATTTTTATGGTACAACCACCTCAGACCGCATTCCTACAACAACGATCTTACACCTTTCGAAGCCCGATTTATATCGAAAAATATTAGGTCAGAGTGTTACAATTACGCTTGACCAGGACACTTTACAGTAGTTATCTATCAATAAGTTATTATACAAATGGAATGACCTGTAATCTGTATCATCCTAAAAATGATAACGTCACTTTTGAATATAGTAGCTCTAATTTTGACAATCGAAGAACTTTAATAATTTCTGATCAATTAACGGAAGATCTATACCATGTCTATACCCCATCAGGGCAACTAAAGAGTTCATATAGTGCAAAAAGAAATATAAATCCTCAAGCGACATATGTAAGTAATGCAAGATATAACAGCAATGGTCAAGTAAGTACACAATCAAGTCATTTCATGAATCATGCATTTAATCCGGTTATAAATTATGATTTTAGCAATTCATCCGCTTGGGTATTTTCTGGAGGTTCTTACACAACTTTAGCAAATAATAAAGTGTTACAAATAACCGGCAGTTCAAATAATTATCGTTTTGCATATCAAGAAATTTATGCAACTGCTTTGAATGAAAAGCAAATATCTAACGGTAAATATTTTATGCTTTCTGGATGGGTAATATCGCCAAATTCTACATCAAACATTGACACAGAAATGTATGAAAATATAGGTGGAAGCACTTTCGGTTTATCTTGTATTGTAAGATATGAGGATGGAACAACAAAAGACGTGAGAGTAAATGCTAATCCATTAATAACTGATTGGCAATATATATCATTAATGTATTATATTGACAAACCGATATCTCGTATAACTATGTTTTGTAGTTTTGATATGAACTCAGGATATGCATATTTTGACAATATATCATTACGTGCCGTAAGCGGTAGCAGATATGAATATAATTCTGATAATTATTTAACCAAGGTATATGGTGATAATGGAGTAATAACCAATACTTATGATAATTCAAAACTGATCAGTCAAACCACACCTGCAGGGACAATAAATAATATATATACCAATAATTTAATAACTGAAACTCTAACAGATAGTATTAATGGTACAAGGATTACAAACGATTATACATATGAAAATGGTAATTTGATAAGTCAACAGGTAGGCTCTAATGCTGGTCCAAAAAAAATTACAACCTCTTCTCAATACTCTAGCAACGGCTTGTTATTAGAAGCTACCTGGAATGCGGACGGTAAAGTCACTAATTACTATTATGATAATCAGCAACGTCTTTCTCAAATAGAAAACCATAATTTAGTTACAACGAATTATACATATAACACCAAGGGACAAATCTCGAAAATTGCCGTTGATATTGACAAGAATCAACTTATTAACACTGACGACCCTTTTATCGAGTATAGTTATAATAATGCTAATCAAGTTACTAGCATTAAAAAAAACAACTCCACTTATAACTTTGCATATAACAATAATGCTGATTTGCTTTCTGTTTCAATAGTAGGTATAACCGAAAAACTTGTTGAGTATGAATATAATAATAAATATCAACCAACAAAAATAAAATACGGAAACGGCGATGAAAAAAACTATTTATATAATTCTTCGGATGGAAAGGTTTCATCGTCAGGATATAATGGGTTATATCCATTCACCTACTCATATAACTCCGAGGGAGATATCAGCCAATATAACGATACAATAAATAATACAACCACTCTATATTATTATGATGTATATAGTCGATTATATTTGACTGAATTAAGAGATATTAACACTTTGGCGTTGTTGCTAAAAGTAGAGTATATATATGATTCTTTGAATAGACTATCTTATATCAAAGAGACAGATCAAGCAAGGACAAATACCTACAATTATGTTTATCACGGGAACACTGCAATTGTTAAATATGTTTATTGTTCCGGAATATATATTCATTACGAGTATGATTATCTTGAAAGAATAACAAGTAAGAAAGTTACATCAAATTCATTAGGTACAGGAACAATATATTCGAGTGAAACATACACATACAAGGATAATTCGGGAGATAATACTACACCGTATATTCGTACCGTTACATTAAAGTCTGGTGCAACTTTTAGATATGTCTATAATGATTTAGGAAATATTATATCTATATTTGAAAATGAGGTAAAAAAACTCGGATATTCATATGATAATGTAGGACAGCTTATACGTGAAGATAACGCTTATTTTAATAAGTCATATGTATTTACATATGATTTAAGCGGTAATACCACCTCCCGAAAGGAATACGCTTTTACTTTTTATGCCCTTGGTCCTGTTATTTCCACAAACAATTACACTTACGACAAAGACAGATTAATATCAAGTAAAAGCAATACTATAACTTATGACGGAGCTGGAAATCCCGAAAAATGGCGTAACACTTCATCTATGAGCTGGGATGGCAAAAATTTTACTGGGATGAACGTAGGCCCTTTCTCAGGAATAGCTATAAAGTATAATAGTGCAGGACTCAGAACAGAAAAGCTTTACGGTCCTACTGGTATAACAACAAAATACATTCGAGATGTAGAAGGGAATCTTATATACGAAACACGTAGCTCAGGGTACTCAACCCAAAAAATCGAATACATTTATGATGGTGCAGGCAGTATAACTGGTATGTGGTATACTGATACATCGGGCTTACGTCAGAGGTATATGTACGGAAAGAATGCTCAAGGGGACGTAGTAGAGATATACAACTATTCAGGTACTTTAGTGGTTCGTTATAACTACACAGCTTGGGGTGAAGTTGTTATAACGTCAGACACTTCCGGAGTAAATATTGGAACAATAAATCCTATACGTTACCGCTCCTATTACTACGATACTGACCTCAGCTTTTATTACCTCAACACACGTTATTACGATCCAGTAGTGGGCAGGTTCTTGAACGCGGATTCAACTCTGGGAGCAAACGGGAATATTTTATCCTATAATCTGTATGCGTATTGTTCTAACAATCCGGTTAGATACATTGACCCTAATGGAGATATACCTGTTGCATTAATAATCGTAGGGATTCTAGTGTCAGGATTAGTTGTACAAACAGCATCATCGATTTTATTATATGGAGGATATGCAATTTCTTCTTTATGGGATGCGGATGTAAGAAACGACATGAAATCTATTAAATGGAATCCATTTAACTCTGATGAAGCTAAAGTTTTAAGATCCAAGAAGGTATCTTTTTACAAGGGAATCCCTGTTTTTAGAACAAACTTAAAACGTTCGGGTTCATTCTTAGCAATATGGTTAAATCAAAATTCTTCTGTTAATGCGGATACAGTAAGACACGAATTCGGACATAGTATTCAACAATTAATAATGAATCCAGTTTTTTATGGAATATCAATCGCAATTCCTTCGTATTTTGCATGGGGACCATGGAGTTATTATAATAAGCCTTGGGAAGTTACTGCTGATATACTGGGAGGAGTCAAATCTAGAAGCCCAAACAAGAAAGATGTTGACAGAGGTTGGTGGTATTTAGCTGTTGCAACATTAACAGGGCCATTTTCGTACCTTTTCTTATTGGAGCCATAATTATAAGGTGAATAATATGAAAACAACAATAACTATTATAGTATTTGTTACACTGTTCGTATATACCGGAATTGTTTTTACATTGATAGGGAGTGATCTGCTAACGGTGGATTATTACAGCGACGACCAAAACTATGAAGATATAGAGTGTCTGACCAATGCTGAAGGTGAATTCGTTATAATCACTTCATCATCATTGTATTATGATCAAGGCTTTCATATCGTTTCAACGAATTCAACAATATTGAATAATACCGGATTTTTTGATGAGGTTAAGGATAACAGAAAAGTTATCGTTACAACCGCACCTAAAATGTTTGGCGATGGGTGGCAATACCCTATTGTCGGCATTAGAACGGAAGATAAAGTTTACTTAGAAAAATCCGAGGGAAAGAAAAACTTGATTGATGAATTAAACACAGAGCGTATGCGAGCAGTTTATTTTATTACCCCTGCTGTTCTGTCATGGGCGATAATCGGTGTGCTTTTTATATTTCGTATAATCCGTAAGCGTAATTTTGATAACAGAAAGGCTGAAAGTAAATAAATTAAAAGCTAATTGCGGGTAGTATCACAAATTCTTTATAGAAAAGGAAAAACACTTTTATTCGATTATTTTTTCAAGAATCATTTGGTGTGTTTACTTGGGGGAGCAATAATATATTTAAGAAGATTGCGGGGCATCCGGTATGGAAAAAGAATTGTTTAAAAAATATTACAGTCAGCTAATATCGGGAGGGATTATTATATTAATTACTATGATTATTATATGCTATATAGTAATCAATACAAAAAATGTATTAAATTATATCGTTATATTAATATACGCAGGAATATTAATATATACATTAATAAAAATGCTGCCGATCTTTCGGGACTTTGATATGGTCAGAAAACGGAAATACATACAGATTACCGGCGAAGTTATAAAAACCAGAATAAAAATTGAAAGTTACGAGCCGTATGCAGCTGCTAATTATGTAACTATTGTTGATAACATTACAAGTCAGGAAATAGAATTGCAAATGATGAATGAAAAAATAGAATTCTTCCAAATTGACACTGGGGATAAAAAGACATACACTTTTCTTTATCTTCCGCACACAAAGTACGCGGTTGTTTTTGAGCAAACGACATAATATTGAAAAATTGTAGGCGAAAAAGCAACTTCAAACACCTCGGGGACGGGGACGGTATATTCAAGTGAGACATATACATATTTGGACGGCGCAGACAGCACGACAACGACCCCTTACATAAGACAGGTAATTTTAAAGAGAGGCAACGCCTTCAGAAAGCGCGGTAGCGTTTGGGGGAAGCTTTGCAGCAACTACGGCACAAGTTTGGATGGGAATAAAGGCATTTGGAAGTTTAGCTAGTGCTGGCGGAATAATACCTGGTATGAAAATGTTAGCGGATAATATTCAAAATGCTTTTCAACCTCTAACACATATCTTTTGGTCTGGAGGAGACATAGCGAAAGATTATGCCCGAAATATATCAAACGATGTTAACGGTATTACATTGAAAATGACAAGATTAGGGAAAAATCTTGAGTCAATGAATGAGTCTATAGATTTATGGCGTGGGGATCGTCTTTAAATTTTGCAAATCGGGCATCAGATTTTGTATATGTGAATAGTATATTAAAGATGAAGATGTTTTTTATGTAACATGTTTCGGCATTTATAGTACTGAAGAAGCGGAAACAGAAAAAAGAAAAGTAAGCAGGAAGCGCATTTATAAACAATTTCTTGAAAATATCATAACGGCACCTTTAAAGCAATGACCCAGCACATAATTGCTATTCACCATACCGTATAAAAGCATCGGTGAACCCAGCGTCTTTAACTTTCTTAAGCATGTTGTCAGCATTCGCTTTTACGGTGAACGCACCGAGTTGTATGCGGTAAATCTTTTTCTTCTCGTCTGGAGCAGGTGTGCTAGCAGGGAAGAGGAGCTTTTTTACATCAGCTCGGAAAGTGTCCATACTCTTACCGAACCTCGGAAACCAGTGCCCAGGGTCAGCATGGTTAGAAGCAATACCAAGCTGGTGAGCTTCGTAGTGTCCGAGTACCACTCCACCTTCCAATGGATCAAGACCATACTCCTTGCAGAGAAATGCACATAGTTCTACAGCTTCCTTGTAGACCGCATTGAAATATGCAGCATTTTTGAGATCATCCTCGCAAATCTCAATTCCGATGTGCGTATTATTAGCAGTACCTTTTCGTCCCGATCCTGAATGCCATCCTCGGTGATCCCAAGGCAGCGTCTGGTAGGTGGCAATGGAGCCATCCGCTAACTTGCCTATGAACGCATGAACACAAACATTCCTACCATCAGGCTTGTCCTGGTTCCAGTGGTTGCTCCATCTGTTGCGACCAAGTAGTCCATCGTCTGGCCCAACATAGCGTTTAAGATTCGGATTGTTAGCTCCGGTTGAGTGCAATAGGATTCCTTTAACCTTAATCTTCGTACCTGCTTTGTAGCAAGCGTTGTTTGTAAGTATTAACTTATGTAGATTCATGATTCTTCCTCCGTTTCACTTTTGTTTCTAAGCTGCTCCAATACATCTTTTAACTTCTTAGGCACCGGTAGCCCAATGTGCACTACATTTTCAAGTATGGATAAACCCTCGTTAGAGAGATAGAAGAAAATAACTGCTGTTCTTATTACAGAACCATCGCCTATAACGCTTTTATCTACTATGTGCCCTATAGCTACAAGTGAGAAGATAAGCACCTTCTTAAAAATACCCCTGAAACCTACCTCGCTGGATAGCTTTCTGTCAAGTATAGCGCACATCAAACCGGTGATGTAGTCAACCACAACAAATGTAACAAGTGCGTACATAAAGCCATCCCACCCTCCCAGTAAGTACCCGAACCAACCACCTATAGCGGTTATGCTGATCTGAATCCAATTCCAAACTTCTTTCATTAAAAATACCCCTTCCTTATCTTTATTGTTAAATATGAAGACAGCACCCCAATGATGGAGTGCTGTCTTTTGAAATATGTTCAGGAGATTACCACACCGCTTTGTGTAGACCTACTCCCAAGCTGTGAAACGTAGTCTTTGAGAAGAGCTTTGCCTTTTCTGCCAGAGCTGTCTACAGTAAACTCTGTGATGAATCCACTTCTTCCGAACTTGTGACGCACGCTGGTGACCGTTCCTATCTTGCTGCGCTTACCGTTTGTCTCTACAAGCTCAATTTCATCACCAATGATTAGCTGTGGTGTGAAGATACCTACAAAGCTTTCCACTCTACCACTTATAGCGATTAGATTCGCCAGTTCGTTAGCATATGCTGAAATCTCAGTACTTCCTGTACCATCAGGTACAGTTACATACACCGTCTTGTTCTGAGGTGAAACCCACCATTTGTGTGGTGGAAGAGTAATATATACAGTAGCAGCTGGGTTCTTGCATGAAACACATAGCTTGGAATAGGTGCTCTCGTCTGAATATTCTACATCGTAACTAAAGCAGGTCTTGTCACGCTCAAATACATAGATAGAAGGCTGCTCAAAGCGGCTGTCTGTAATTGGCGCAATACCCACAGTCCCATCGGTGTTCTCGCGTAGCTGCCAACAGGGGAGAAGTGAAATAACCTCTTCAATTCCTGACTGTAGACTGTTCTCAGGTTCAAAGGTAAGCTTCCATGTCTTTTGTGTGTCTCCTACAAAATAGCTCTCAATACCGGCAAGCAAAAGTATAGCTTCTAAATTTTCTTTAAGAGTAGCATACTGAAAGCTGCCTCTATCATCAAACGTCTGTTCTTTGAGTAGTTTCCCTATACCATTCCTTGCAGTAACAGATATACTTTCTTCCGGATATGATGTGCTAACCCGGTCTATGTAAAACTGACCGAGAGAAAGCCAGTCAGAGCTTCCCATCGTAAAGCTTATTTCAAGCATTGTATTAGGTGAGATAATGGAGCGGTATCTGCCCACAAGCTCTCCACCAATATTAAGAAACGAAATGCTTAGCTGTGAGACAGGACTGTCTTTACTGAAAGATATATTGCCATCAACTAACGATGCAGAAACATCATAGGGAAGCATATACATAACAAAGTTGTGTGAGCTTTCACTACTCCAGAACCCATAAGCACCATGATGAGCCACTTTTTTGAGCTGTGGCTTACTCACTCCAAAGTCAGCAGATATTCTTCCTTTATCTGTGTAAGCAAGATCACCATATAATCCTAAAGAAGGGTAGCATTCTTTTGCTTCTACCATCCCTTCTTCAGTCAGATAAATAAACCGCAGGCCGTTGTCCATCATGTGGACTGCCTGCGGAGAATAACCTGGACCTGCTGATTGGGTGTATTCAAAGGTGAGTCTCATATATACATCCTTTCTGCTGTGCATTCTGATGTAAACAGTTTATGCCGGTTACTTTAATTTAGATGGCAGTGAAATCATCTTCGCTTATGTAGATATATAAGCAACCTATACATTTCTAATACCCAGGGGGATAAGACCTGTATTCTTTAGCTTAAGCAGCAGATTGATAAAGTCATCTTTGTGCCGGCAACAGTCGCTAAACAGTTGTCGGTATCGATGATTCACCGAAATGATAAAGATAGCAGTCCTCAAGTGTGGGCGGTAGAGCGACAGCTGTTTCAACTGGGGCGGTATCGGAGATAACTCTCAGTACTGTATGTGCTCCATCGCTTCGGACATTTGCAATTCTGTATTTTTTAGTGTAAAGCGCTACATCATCGCTATCAACTGTCACCGACCAAACCTTGCCTTTCATGGTTTCGGCAAGGCTGTCAGGCGGATTTTGCGCGATAATTGCACCTTCTCGCAGGAAAATAACTTCTTTTGCGATGTATTCCACATCTGGAACGACATGGGTCGCAAGGATTATAATTTTACCTTCGGATATTTTAGATATGTAGTTCCTGATCGTAATCCTTTGGCTTGGGTCAAGTCCTGCAGTAGGTTCGTCAAGGATGAGTATCTTAGGATTACCCATCACCGCCTGAGCGAGCGCAAGCCTTTGCTTCATACCACCGGAGAGAGTTTTTATCTTGCGTTTGCGAACATCATATAGTCCAACAGCTGTTAGCACCTCACCGGACTGTTCGCGAATTTGCGCGGCGGTCAAACCCTTTAGCACACCTATGTACTCGAGAAAATCATATAACGAAAAAGCTGGATAAAGCCCTGGATATTGCGGCATGTAACCGACAAGGCTTCGGAAATTAACACCCATCTCAAGTGTGTTTTTACCATCGAAAAGGACTTCGCCGCTGTCGGCACGCAAATTGTCCGTTATTATATTAATCAGCGTTGTTTTACCACTACCGTTCGGCCCCAAAAGCCCGTACACACCTTCGGTCAGCGTCATGTTTACACCTTTGAGCGCTTTAACTTCGCCGTATGATTTATATATCTCTTCTATTTTAAGCTGCATAATTATGACCATCTCTTTCTAAATTGAAAGATTTATCTTTCAATCTTATTCTCCCTGCTATAATTTCTCGAGGATGAACGCATTAGGATTAATAGAACAGCAGCGGAAGCTAAAACAAACACCGCTGCGAAGCCAAATCCTTCAAGGAACTTGAGGCTAAAACTGCTTAAGAACAAATCCGCCGTGTCAAGTAGTGCAGATATATCTATCACATACAAAAAACTTATTCCGATATTCCTCAGCAGAAGCGGCAAAGCCGACAGCGAGAAGCAGAGCGCTATCCCCGGAATTTGCTTCTTTAGCAGCTGGAACACTGCGCCCGAAACGGCAGCAAAGAACAGCGCACCATACAGTCGCAAGAAAGAAGATACTAACATAAAGCCGCCTAAGGTTAGCTGTCCGTTATATTTGCTGAATAAGCTCAGTGACAACAGCGGTGCCGCCAATCCATCAGCTCCGAACCGCAGAAAAGTGAATGCAAGTTCTGCGACCGAGAAGATGAGAGAGCAAAACGCGGCATTCAGGAGAAGAACCGCAAATTTGGCGTTAAACGTCTCCTTGCGCCCGAACTTTGTCAGTCTGAGCACCGAGATAAAACCGGACGAATATTCTGGCGGAAAGCTCATGGATGCGGAGATTAAAATCAAGAGAAGCAGTATAAAATCAAAACCCGTAGTGAAGAGCATATTCCACCCTGTATCGTAAAAGAACCATCCCGCAACATTGGTATTGGTCAGCTTCTTCTGGAGATACAGAGAGTTATCGTCAATTTTGATAATTGTAGTACGATGTTTCACCGCATAATAATAATCTTCGAGATAAGCGGAAAACTCCTCTTCGCTGATTTGTTTTGTATTGCGCTTTACCATCATCGTTTCGAATTTATCGATAGTCTGTACTACAAAACTGTGTTCTTTGTCGATATATTCAATCTTCTCATCAGTGATTTCACCGTACAGATAGTCGCAGTATTCCTTATAGACCGCTTCCGATTCATTTTTTGGAACGGGGAATGCAAGATGCGCTGTAAAAACACGTAATACTATTGCTACAAGTACAACCCAAAGAAACTTGTTTACGAAAAACAACTTGAAAGCTTCGAATCTGAAAATTGGCTTACTGCTCTTTTTCTTTTCGACTGCAACAGATTTATCATCTCCGCGTTTTTTAGGCATTGTCAAAAGACCATCGGGAGCAAATGCGACACCGCCTGTTCCCCGGCTTACAGTTATGAAAATACCGGTGAAAACTGATATAGCAAACAAAAGGCTGATACAGAGCCAAACGAGGTTTATGTCCGCAACAAAGCCGAAGAGGTTGACGGACCTGTACCTTGCCAAAAGCAAAACAGCGTCGGCGGCTGAGGAGATGTTGAGGAATCTCAGCGGATTTATCGGGTTTTGATATTGATAGGTGGCAAAGACAATATTTAAAGCGTAAAATGCTGCTGATGTGGCATAGACGGTGATGTAGTTGTAGAATAAAAATGAAATCAACAGTACGCCGGCACAGAGTGCTATAAACGCTGTGAGCTTCAGCAACAAAAACAAGCAGAAAGCCGTCCCGACATTTATTATCAGCGGTATGTGTTTGAGCGACTGAAGAGCTTGAGCCGCATTGAGGGGGCTTGAATAGCCTTGATTGATACCGATGACAGCGAAAGACGACAGCGAAAATACAAGCACAACGGTGATTGTGACGATTAGCGATGCCATGATTTTCGTTAAAGCAAGGCTTTTTCCGCCGTTTTTTGAACAGCGTAGAATTTTGGGCATACCTGTATGCTTTTCGCCTGTAAAGAGCGTACCGATTAAGATTATAACAGAAGCGGCGATGAAGATGTTCAGCGCTTCATAACCGAAATATGTATCCCAGCCGCGGATATTTTCATATCCGATTTTTGTTTTCGCCAGGACATTTTCGTATACCTCTATGACCTTCATTTGGTACTTGTAGTTATAACTCTCGTTTCCGTCTTTTTCGAACATCTCGAGATTCGTTCGAGCTGCAGTGAGCAGGCTATTTATATCTTTCTCAAAATCAGCTTGCGCACCGGCTGCTGACAACACTCGGGCGTAAAGAAAAAGATCGCTGTAAACCGCGCTGCCGCTAATCTCAGACGGAAGGTTGTTTTTTCCTCCCGGATCGATACCGAAAAACGCACTGGACGGATTGGGGTCAAGAAGCTGATCGGCAAATTCTCGCGCCAATGAGTTGACTTTCGCCCTATAAGCCGCTGGGTCTTTCACAAACTCCTGCATCAACTGATCAGAGCCATTCCTTAATGCGACTTCTTCTTCTGTCGGAGCGGTTATTTTAGCGCAAACAATAATGTTAGCAATCAGAAGAATGAGAGCGAAAAATACAGTTTTTTGATGAAAAATCTTTTTTATTTCAAATTTTAATAATTTCATTGTAATCATCCGTTGTAAAGCGGCTCCGGTAGTTCAATTATGTATAGCTCCTTTGTTGTTATGTTGATTCTTAGAAGTTGACGGACGGAAAAATCTTCGCTTGAAACAGTACCGTTGTAGTCGCTGTTGGGAAATATATAGATAGCATATATATAATTTCCGCTTACATAGAAATCTGAGATAACATTTTTGGGAGCGACATCGCTGAGCCTGAATACTTTTTCTTTTTCTCCGGTTTTTCTGTTAACTCTCCAAATTGCGTTGTCTGCGATTGATATTACTTCACCACGAAGCGGTTCGGGGTCAAGTTTGATAGATTGTAGCTCGTCTGAATAATAAATATAATTATCGGTTATGAAATACCTTGTGTTGTTAGGTTCAGCGAGTAAGCGGTTTTCTCCGCTTTCTAAATCATAAGAATAAATATCTAATTTATCGTAAATAAAATATATGATACTGCCGTTAGAATATACCGGCGACATTGCACCGTAAATAGAAAAGAACTCAACCGGGTCAGACAAATCCTCATTTTCGGAATACATAAATTTTTCAAGAATCGGATCGTACCAATAAATCTTTCCATCTAAATAGGTGATTAAAAAATAACTTTGTGTACCTAATTTTTTTACAGCTTCAACCTCATCTGTCAGCAAATTCGTGCGCATCAAGGTGATTTCAATATTGTCACCCTCATTCTCCGGGTCTGCCAAGTCGAAATAATAGTAGTGTGTATCGGTGTACAGGTCTGAAACTAACCTGCTGTAGCTCACTTCGTCGTCCAGTTCTTTCAGAACTTCAACTTCATTTGTATTTATATTAACGCGAACATACCTGTTTACTTTCTGCGTAACCTGACCGTCTGAGTTGAAAACATTATAATGCTGACTAAAATAAGCGTAACCTTCTCTGACATTAATTCTTCCGGTATGTCTAAAATAAGGGCATTCGTGCGTTTTATGCTCGCAGAGAGCATCCTTGCACGCATGAGTAATTTTGCCCGTTTCTTCATCATAAACTAAAAGACCGTATGAAGTGTTATCGTAATATAATAAACCACTATCTTGGTTGAAAAGATAGCTTATCTTAACGCCGTCGTGCTGTATTACAGAGGCTTTATCATTTGAAGCGGTAAATTCAAATTCACCTGCCGCTTTTAAAATAGGAGCATTCGGCAACTCCATACTTGTATCACTTGTATTACTTGTATTGTCCGAAACTTCAAAAATAGGGTCTTGACAAGAAGAAATTAAAATCAGAATAAAAAAAAGTATTATTATAAATTGTCGTTTCATACATCTGCTCCTTGATTTATTATAGAGCTTCTCTTCAGTTAACCGAAGAGAAGCCCGCTAAAACTATTGCTATAATTAATAGTTTACAAAATCATGAAAAAATTCTATTTTACCTGTTTCTTGATATCCTGTTACCCTAGCCATCGTTGAAGCAAAATGTTCAGAATACCCTTCATGAGCATTGAATGTCCATATTGCTCCTGAATTCAAGTACTGTGTTAAATCACCATTTTCTAATTTTTTGGTTATTAAACCTGTATCCCTATGAAATGTAGGATTATAGGCTACAAGCCATGCTCTTACCCTTTCTTCTACCACATATCCATTTCCGTCGCTATTAAGAGTTGAAAAACTTGTTTCAGCTTCAATCTCATCACACAAATCACCCATTTCTCTTTCTGCTTGATATACATACAAGTAGAATCTTACGGTAATACCCGATCCCTGCCAATCGGGTCTAATCCAACTATCTGTCATGTAAGCAGATGCGCTAATCATAAGGGACATTGCCAACACTAAAGATAATGCTATGGTAAGTACTTTTTTCATCGTTATCCGCCTTTCAATAATTGGGTTTTTTTACTTATGAAGCAGCTGCAACCTTATAATACCATATAAATTTATCTATGTCAACATTAATTCATAAATATATTAAATAAATAATAATGATATGGATAAAAACATTAATAATCATTAATGGATAAGTAAATATTATTTTAGTTTACCATCCTCCGCCATAAAAATGCTCAAGCATTCTGATTGTATAAAGCTTTTTTTGTTTTGTATTAGAGAGAAGAATGTGGCAGATGTAAATATAGTCACTCCGTACAATATTCATCTGTGTAGGCAAGATCAGTATATAACCCTAAAGAAGGATAACATTCCTTGGATTCAACCATCTCTTCTTCAGTAAGATAAATAAACCGCAGGCCGTTGTCCATCATGTGGACTGCCTGCGGAGAATAACCTGTACCTGCTGATTGAGTATATTTAAAGGTGAGTCTCATATATACATCCTTTCTACTAAAAGTATAACGTGAACAATCTAACTATCCAATTCTGAAACCCTAATCTTTACGCTTAACCTCGGGATATAATAAGCGAACAGGTGAAGCGAAGCAGATTGTTTGAGGTCTTGAAAGGTAGCTCAATCTTGTAACTCGCTTCAATGGTCGCACCATTAGCGGGAGGAGTTGTAAACTTTAACCCCGGTACAGTTTTACCAAGGAAGAAGGTTGTACCGAAAGCCTGTTCGTCACGGGTGTTTGTACCAGTAGTCAAGCCATATGACCAGTTGTACGACGGGATAAATACACACCAGTAACGAGCAGATGTCAAAGTGAAGCTCCATATTTGACCGGTTCTCGTCATACCCGGTACATCAGCCCACGTTAGGTTATCTTCACTGTACTGTATCTTCAGATTGTCAATCTGCACAGCTGGAACAGTATTAATCTCTATCTTCATACGGTTGCATTCCTTAGAAAGGCCAAAATCAAAGAAGATAGGGCTTGCTTCGTTTACAGTGCAAGATGAAGGGTACTGGTTCGCTTCGTAGCAGTCCCACCAAGCAATCGGGTCACGGTAGTTGGAGCTGCTTTTACCCACGTTCTTTAGATTACCAAAGCTGACATTATCCATTCTGCAGGTAAGCCCTGCGGTATGGTAGTTCTCACGCATATCGCAGAAGTTGTTTTCGTAGTCTATCTCGTAATCTGTTCCTCTGGTTAAAGCTACATTGTCTATATAAATTGTCTCTGAATTTGGTATGATGTAAGGTGCCAGTATATTGTACTCTTGTGTTACCCCATCACCTGTACCAATGGAAAGCTTCGTTATATCCATCGGCGGAAACAATGTGTGATTCGGTAGAGATATTGCACCCACACCGCTGAGTCCTATAGTTTTTACTGTATGGTTGTTCCGCTCCGTATCGAGCCATGTTATAATAGGATAATCTATCCGCCAAGTATCTGCGTTACGTATGCAGGAATTAAGATTCGTAGATTTCACTCCGTGCCTATTACGCGTCAGCTCAGAAGACTCTTTCAGGTTATACCTTGAGAACTCTACCGAACCGGGGAATCCACCTGTATTAAGCAGCCACTTTACTACACCGTTTTGGTCAGCAGGAGGATATATACCGTTATCTCCAAAACCAGTACAGTTGAAGGTAACATAGAAGGTACCTCGGATAATAACAACATCTGTATCGGTCTTTTCTATTGCTATCTGGTTTCCTTCACTGTCTTGTAGGAAAGCATGAGTAATTTCATAGAAGTAGGTATTGTAATAACCTGCCATGAATCCAACCTCTGTAATGGTGTTGCCGTTGAACTCAGTAGATTCGATTCGTATCTCCTTGGTTATATATGAAGTCGGATACTCGTAAACCGTTTCAATAGTCGTAGGTGTCTTTCTGCCAATATACCCGAATAAGGTAGTGCGAGTTACATCGAGTGTACCAGTTCCTTTACCAACACAGATTGCTTTCAGTGGATCTGCATATTTATCTGCTCCACCGGATTTGGTTAAATAGTTAAACCAAGTATTAAGAATAATATTATACGCTACAGCTGTCTGTTTGAGCTCGTTTGTCTTGGCATCACGAACCTCTACGTCAAACCTGTTATGTATAACTGCTTTTTCTTTTAGATTCATATCTATGACAATTCCTTTCCTTCCATCTTAAATTGGTAGTATTCCTACCGGTGAGAGAGCAATAGTGCATTCAGTATTTACCGTGGCACTTTCGTTGAAAAATCCCCAGTGGTCAGTTTTGAGAACAATAAACAGTGTTGAAGACATCTCAACCGATGCAGTCTCCCTGAGCATCGTCTTGTGAGGGAATCCCGGTAGCTGAAACTCCATAGCTTCTATCGGCATACGGTGTCCGTTTACAACTTGCCAAGCTTCACGGCATTCGCTTACTGTAATAGTAAATGGTACGCTTTCACCTAAGTCTTGAGATAGAGTGAGCTTAAGCTCGTTACCGTTTTGCCATACACAGGATTCCACCGGAAGATCCGGAAAGGTAGTGAAATAGTTTTCAAAAGCTCCCGGTATACCTCCTACAGGTCGGTTAAAGGTAATCACTATCTCACGACGACTTAAGCGCTCATGACTGACAACAGAAAGAGCAGGCTCATCTGTATTGTGACAAGCAAGGTATGGTAAAACAGGTGAAGTAGTTGTATGCTCTGAGAAATATGAGCGGTTGTACCGTATACTGTTTAGCCATACCCTTGCATCCTGAATCCGGATTTCTGCATACTCAGGTGGCATTGCTTGACCTGCATAGGTTCGCTCTGAGAGAACATAGTTCATTTCACCTACATTTTCGGTAAGAAAACCAACCCTGAAATCGTTTGTACGGAATACACATAGGGTATTATTACCGATGCCTAGCTCAACTACCTCATTCTCTGTTTCCCATAAATACTCACCGGTGCTTTGCTGGCAATACGAACGGTAGAACACTTTACCGTCTCTCAGATAACCTATAATTAGTCCCTGATCAACTCCTGTGTCAAGCGTTGATTGCCAACCACGACATACAGAAATCTGTGAAGCATTCTCGGCAATAAGAATACGTGTTGTTTCATCGCTCCATTTCTGTACATATAGGTTATCACTGCTGTCAGTAAAAAAGATATATGGCACATCCTCAGTCATCAGCTCGTAATACCGCTTCTTAGGGTTTATTCGCCACTCACCGTCAAACTCAATCGCAACGTCCTTGACAGCACCAAGGCTCCAAATATACTCCCATTCCTGTTCTGCGAAAGCTGGCATCTTGCGAGAGTAGATATTACCTATACCGTTATCTATACAAATAGCATAGACAAGACTCGGCTGTGCTTCTCCCGGTAGCTGCCTGATTGCCACATCGCCGAAGTTCGCCGGTACGCCTTCATGGATCACCTCGGTAATCAGCGTATTGATGCTCGCTTGTTTGGCTATAACCTGCAAATGTGGCAGGTTGTCGGCCGAGCTTCCGTAGAAGCGTTTTAGGAGCTTTTGTTTTAACTCAAGTGGTACACTTCTCATACATCCACCTCTTTCGCAAGTGTTACCTTTGACTTGAAGTATTCCTGTGAGATACGCTCGAAATCTGACAGCTTAATGATTCTGCCGAAATATGTTTTATCTCTAGTTGTTACTTTAAGAAGTGACAAATCGTCTTCTGCAGACAACAGTGCCTGTCTACCATCATCTTTAACGTAAACAGTCAGTTCATACGAAACAGCGGGGAAGCCATAACGAGATATTAGCTGCCTTCCGTCAAGGGTCTTATGAATGGTGCGGATGACTTCTTGCTTTTCTTTCAGTGAAACAAAGGAAGTAATAGCGATTCCGCTGTCCATGTTTCTAAGCTCAGTCATATTCGAACCTCACCCCTTAACTGATTTATAATTATATCTACTACAGAAGCTATCTCATTTTGGTTGTTTACTCCCTCCACACGGATAACACCTGTGTGGTTAACAGTGTAACCATTAATAGCAGAACCGCTGCTTCCATTCATATTAGCGTTTACATCAAATTCGGTTGGTATGGCTTTTTGCATATCTTTCTCCACACCATTCATGGCATTAAGGAAACCTACCCCTATACCTTCACCCATATTGCCGCCGATACCGGCGAACACAGTAGAAGGGGAGTGGATACCGAGCATACCTTTCACGCCGTCTACAATCCCTCCGAAGAAACCACCCACTGAATCGGACAGCCAGCTACCCATCGACTTAATTCCATCCCACAGACCTTTAACTATATCTGCACCAATATTCATCACAGAGCCAACTGCGCTCCCGAGTCCGCTTAGAATAGCTGCAATAATTTGTGGTAGTGCTGCAACTAACTGTGGGATAGCTTGAACAAGACCTGCAGCAAGCTGTATAATAAGCTCAATACCCATAGCTATTATGGTAGGAATATTATTTGTGATAAATTCTACAATAGTTGTTATTATCCTTGGCAGGGCTTCCATAAGTCTTGGCAGTGCATTAAGTAGACCTTCTGCTAAACCCTCAATAATGGCAAATGCCGCTTCAAGTATCTTATCCATATTAGCAAGCAGAGTGTCTACAATAAGTATAATTGCTTCTATAATAGAAGGTATTAACTCAGGTAGAGCATCTGCAATACCGAGAGAAAGAGCAAGCACAAGCTGTATAGCCGCATCAATAAGTAGCGGAAGGTTATCTACCAGAGCTTCGATTATAGTCATCACAGCGTCAACTGCAGCCGGTATTAGCTTAGGAAGAAGACTTAAGAGAGTTTCGAGCACCTGTGAAAATAGCGTAGTCACCGTTTCAAGCAGTGTGGGTAAAAGGTCTCCTATAGCTGAAAGTATAGCATTCATTGCTGTAGGTAAAGCAGCCACAATATTCTCTATAACCGGTACAATATTCTTTACTACCGCCTGGAATGCATCTACAAGGTTCTCAGTAAGGTTAGTCATATCTGCATCGGCATTACCAAGGCCTGCAGTAAACGAACCTAGTGCTGCTTTGAAAAGGCCAAAGGAACCGGTAATGGTTTCTGTAGATTCACGAGCAAAGTTACCTGCATACTGCTCTGTATTTTCGAAGAACATCTGCATGGCGACTTCTGCTTTTTCAGCCTGTGTTGCACTTGACCATACGAAGTCCAGTCCCTTACTTACCGCATATGCTTGAATATTTGTAGCATTCATAGCAACGCCAAGGTTGTCCATCATGGTGAAGTTGCCTTTAGCAGCACCTGCTACCGAGTCCAGTGCCATCTGCATATCTATACCCATTACAGAAGCCATATCCGCTGCTCTCTGCATAGCTTTTTCGGTTAGCTCCAGCGACTTCTGCTGTTCTATACCTGAGCCTTGGAACAGAGCACCCATCTTGTTTGCAGTAGCGAGGTACTGGCTCTGGGACACACCCATGTTCTTGTATGCTTCTTCACCTGTCTTTTGGATACTTGCTGCATACTCACCGAATACTGCTTCAGAGCCGCCTAAGTTCTGTTCAAGCTCACCGAACTGCCCGATTACCTCTTTACCAAGTTTGATGGCGGCAGCACCGGCTGCGGCAACAGCAGTACCCATTGCAGCGCCGACACCCTTGAGGACACCGCCGAACTTCTCAAACTTACCGCCGGACTTCTCAGCACTTTCTCCTGCTTCTTTAATCTCGTCGCCAAGCTCATCTGCACCATCTGCAGTCTGCTCAAGTTCTCGCTCCATACCATTAAGCTCTGCTTTGGCATTATTAAGCTGAATGGTCCAGTTCTTTGTTCTCCTATCGTTTTCTCCGAAACTTTCTGATGCATTCTTCAGAGCAGATTCGAGGGTATTTATTTTCTCCTTCTGTGCATCAATTGCTTTATTCAGGACTTCATTTCTTGCTGTAACAGCTTGGAGGGTTTTATCGTTTCTATCGAACTCGGAGGAAACAAGCTTCATCTCAGACCCGAGCACCTTAAAGGACTGGTTTATCTCTCGAAGCGCGTTTCGAAACTCCTTCTCGCCTTCGACGCCAATTTTCAAGCCGAATGTGTCATATCCCATGAGTTTTGTTATCCTCCTTCCTGCCAAAAATGAGCGTGAAAAAGGAGCAGCCCGAAGGTTGCTCCTAAATGAGTTGTGCTGTTATTTACTTATAAATTGATTTATTAAACTTCACATTATGCTTATACCCTATATTTCGCTACACCTTTTTTGGTTTCATGTTTTCGATAATTTTCAACATGGATTTTAATTCAAAGCCGTCAAATAAAATATCATTTTCTATGTTATATTTCCAGTCTTTTTGATTTTCGTTCATAAATCCAACATCGAAACATATCTGACGATATTTCATAAACATAGGTATCTTTAAAAGCCAAAAATCACTCAGATGGTTCGCTGATAAATAACCTTTCAAAAAATTTTCGACGATTGCGTTTGTATAATCATTACCGGTGTCATTTTTTCTGCTCCAATCTAAACCATGAAAAAGCGCGATGCCGATGTCTAAAGCAAACCAGCCCTATATGTTGTCGTTAAAATCAAACACTGTGATTTTATCACCGTCTATATGAAAATTATATGGGTGAAGATCGCAATGTATCAATCCGTATGAATCTCTGTCTTTTGGCAAATTTGCAATATTGTTGAGCAATTCCTGTGTGATTTTATATACAGTTGGATATATTTTTAAACAATCAAAATACGAGCCCCATCCCGAATAATTCCTTTCAAATATATCCGGTATTTTATATTTATCTACTGACTTATAATTTTTTGCCAGCCGGTGCATATCTCCCATTACTTTTCCCCAATTGAAAAATATCTTATCATTCCATTTTGGGGGGTCGTTTTTATCCCAGAACTGCCCGCTTGCCATCTCAAATGCAGTAATATTAAAATTTTCGCCGATTTTTCGTGCTGAAATAACAAGTTCCCCATTAATTGTTCTCAGAGGTGGGGCAACGCTTATATTATTTTCAGCTAAATAGTAAATAAAATTTAGTTCAGCTCTCGTCTGACGCTTTTGCGGAAGATAATCGGGTTCGAAATCGATCATATATTCT
Organism: Eubacteriales bacterium; assembly: GCA_028705495.1. Classification (GTDB taxonomy): domain Bacteria; phylum Bacillota; class Clostridia; order Oscillospirales; family CAG-382; genus GWF2-38-85. The sequence continues at coordinate 41,186 of JAQWDK010000011.1, read as the reverse complement.
TTTCCGTTTTTTTTGAATGTAAATATTTCTAATGAAGGGTCGTCAAATTTAGAGACAATTTTACTTTTGAATGTATTTATGTCAAAATCATATTCTTTTGCAGCAAATTCGAGTAAATTATTATACCATTTATCCATTTGTTATTTTACCTCTTTTAATTATTTTTTTAGCAGGTAAAATAAAATATTTATTACCTGCTATTTTATTATATAACCTCTCTCAAATAATCTTTTTTTCATAAGAACATCACTCCAATCAAAAATAAAATATCTATATTAACACAAGTTGCCTTGTGGAATTATAACCCTGCTTAATATAAATAATGCGCAGATAAACTATCTGTCAAACTTCTGTTAACCAACTTATTGTTTTAAAGTATATCACGATATTCCATATAATACAAGAAATATTATATACCACTTGGAATTACTTCATCAATGCCATAAAGGCGTTTTGGTTTTGCCAGACCGTTAAACTGCATATATATCTCCCACTGATCGAGCAGGTGGCCCAGCGGCATAAGCCAGACCTCCAGCTCAGACCGGTGAAGAAGAGTCACACCATAAAAGATAAGTCGAGCAAACAACTCTTCGTCGCTGTTTACCCGACCTGTGCGTTTTTTGAGTTAGACCCTACGGTGTTGGCTTCATCTTCGCTTTCAACATTCCGCTTTGTACCTTTCAACATCGCTTCCATGATGGAGTCCTTGTAGTCAGAAAGATCAAGCGGCGAAGTAAGTAGCTCAACCGCTTCTTCTGTTAGCAGTTCTCGTTTCTTAGATGGGTTCTGTAGATTATGTACTAAAACAGATTGATTGGCAAGAAGTGTTATAAGCCAAACCACCTCATCGAGTGCCATCTCAAAATTCTCAGACTTCATCAGCTTTTCGCCTAAGTTAGAAAGACCGCCATACCTCGATGCAATCTCCTTTGTAGCTTTCGTGGTAAGGATCATCTCGTATTCTTTACCACCTATTGTTATCTTTGCGCTTCTGTCATTAGTGTTAATAATGTTATCCATGCTCTAAATACCTCCCACTATGGTAAAATCGTATAGACAGGCTCATATACCTCTGTGTACCAGCTCGTAATAACCTCGGGAAGAACGGTCGCATCGTCTTCGTTGACCTCAGCCTTCCATGGGTGATTGTTTTTACCGTCAAGCTTATTGCGTCGGAATACCGTACCCTCTATAGTAGGAGTGGAGAAAGTGATGCTGTCACCTTTGGTTTGCAGATTAGTGGCAGGAATACCAAACACCACACGATAGAGCCAAAAGTAACGATATTTTCCATTCGCTTTCTTAGCACGGAACCCAACTGCTACAGGTGAGCCGTTATCTTCACTGCCAGAGATGATTACATTGTTATTGTCTATCTTCGCTCCTGTTAAGTCCTCAGCAGCAGTTGTGCCTATGTCATCAATTCCAAGGGATAACTTCCCAGACTTGAATTCTTTTATGACAGCAGCAGGCCCGTCATCTGCATATAATGTAGCTTCTGCGAGTTCGACAGATAAATCTGCTTTGATCGCTTTAGCAAGTGAGATGGGAATCCCATATGTCTCCTCACCTTTCTCATCTTCAGTTATTTTTGAGTAAAAGAGCCGGTCAAGCCCTATAGTTGCCATTTTCATATCTCCGTTTCTAAGTCTTGTATTTCATAGCACTTGCTACAATCGACTAAATAATGGTGGAACCCTGTATCCGTCTCGTAGCCTATATATCTACGTTCTGTAATTGTAATTTCTGAAGTAAGCAATGTTCGTATGATGCTGTTCTTTGTTTTTATGTAGTTACCCTTATTGAACAGTGAGATACGCACTTCTTGTATCTCATTGTTTGGAACATTATCTGCGAATGATTCAAAGGTGTCTGAAAGAGGAGTGAACACAGCGTACATCTCAGGTGGCTTTCCTGAAAACACACCTGTTTCCACTGGTATGCCTAGGTCTTCAAACATCGTGGTCAGTTCTGAAAGTAGACTCATATCTTTTTGACCTCGATTTCAAGCTTCGCCTTCATTGCTTCAATACAGCCTTTTCTGCTCGAAGTCTTTGCAGGTTTCAGAAAAGGCTTAGGTGGTTGTCCTTGCTTTCCGTATTCAAGAACAGCTGCAATCATAGCATTGCTCTTACCGCTACTAGATTTATCGGTAGATGATCGAGGTTCTGAAAAGCCTATCTTCACATTAAAATTTCCATCTCTGTCCTGCCTTGCCGGAGATACGCCAAGCGCTGATTCGAGCTCGCCTGTGGAACGGCTCTCTTTCTTTGTACCTCTCCCTACAACAGACTGCAAATTTGATCTAACCTTCGCTTCTACTACTTCACCGCCTGCTTCAAGAACCTTAGGTATTATCTCATCTGTCTTTTCACCGAGCCTAGATACTTTAAGTAAGAAGTCTTCAGGCATTTTATATGAGAATCGTCCCACTATTTTATGCTCCCTTCAGATTTTTCTGCTAACACCTCAACATACATACCTCGTCCACGAACATCCTCTACGCTAATTATGTTATACCTACCATCCATGTCGGAGATAAATAGCGTGGTGTCTACAGTTAAACCGGGTATCTTACGGAATCGGAATAGAGCTGTTACAGTTGAAAAAGCAGCATTCCCAATAATCCGTTCCCATTTCGTACTTGTATTGCGTATCTCCTTATATGCTTTAACCGATGCGATGATACGATCACCTGTAGTAACGAAACCCTCCGCATCCTTTATGGGTTCGGTGGATATTATATTAATGAAGGAATTCATCATTCCAAAACTCATAATTGAAACCTCACCTTCTAATCTAAAATTTGTGATCACGATCAAGACGTAGAAGAAGGTTTACTGTATTCCACACCTGCTGTCCAGCTTTTACATCATCAGAAAAAAATCCACCGGTACTGCCGTCTCTGGATTCATAGAAATGTGACGACAACATTATTACAGCCTGTTCGGTAGTAGGTGGCATAACGTTCTCTGTATAATACCCTTCAGCAACATGCTGGTAACTTTCAGCATAAGAGACGGCAGCGGTAATGTACAACTGTAAAAGCTCGTTATCCTCATTATGTTCAAGGATTAGATTTGCTTTAACCTTTTCAAGCAGCGTGACCATATCCGCCGCCTCCTTCTATGTTTATTCGTCAGCTGCCATAAGACCTGCTGCTTTTAGTTTTGTGAGTAATGCGTTAAAATCGGCAAGCAACCCCGTGATATCTGTAGCGGTACTTACCGACTGATTTACTGCAACAGGTATTTCTGATACAACAGGGTAAGTAGGTACATAGAGGTTGCCGTCCGCACCGATTTTTGCCGGGACGGTATCGGTTTCAGTTTTCGCGGACGCCTTAACACCTCCAAACGCTGCTTCACTGGCTGCGGACACTTGGGGGGAAGGAAACCCCGTTACCGAGGCTCCTTCCTGGATTTCAAGCTCACCACCGATGACGGTTTTCTCACCGCCTTGTTCGGTGTAGTTCTTTGTGTTATAGCTCATGTCGTACCTCCGTTATGCTTTCTAATATTTACTAACTTTTCATAAGGAGAACCTTGATGGCCTCCGGCAGAATCAGTTTACCGTCCACACGCTGGGTGGCACGAAAGCCCACCTGTCCGGTCACGGCATACAACTCGTTTAGGCGCTGGAAGCTGCGTCCCTGCCTGTCGGCAATCCAGTAATACGAGAAGTCCCCGAAGGCAAGCACCTTCGCTGTTGCCTCAACCGTGGGCATAGCTCCGGTGGTCTTTACCGGACGGTTTAGGATGGTATCGGGCTGACCAGCTTGTACTGAGGGCTGCCACAGGTATTGGCCGTTGCCATCTTTGAGCTTACGCAACACCTTTACGGTGGCATCGTTCATCAGGAACACGGCATTCCTTCGGTAAGGCGTCTTCAGCGAATAGAACAGATCCAGCACCTCGTCCATGGTAATAGCCGTCGCACTGGCGGTAGTGACCCCCACCTGCGCGCCACCGGTTGAATGGAGGATACCAGTGGGCTTGCCGGAAGCGTTACCCGTAACAAAGGCCGCCTCTTCCGCCGAGCCAATCCGGCGTGCGAACTCTCGGGCGATGTACTGTTCCAGGTTGAACACGCTGTCGTTGAGCAGCTCCTCGGAGATTTTCAGCATGGTCGCCAGTTTAAAGGCGCCAATGCTCACCTGGGCGAAGGCATCGTCCGATTCCGGCGTATTGCCTTCTTCCTCCACCCAGGAGGCTGTACCCTTGGTCGCCACCACGGGTATTTTTTTATCCCCGGAGGAGGTGGAGATGATGCTGCATAGCTGCCGCATGACGTTCTCTTCTTCAAGCGCTTGGATCAGGGTACGTTCAAACTCGTCAGGCACCAGATAACCGCCTTCGCTGTCTTCACCGATCTGAAGTGCATTGCGTATTTCGGAACCGTGTTTATTGCGCATGGTCTTCCAGAACGCCTTTTTGTACTCATCGGAAGCCCTGCCTGTTTTGGTCTCCATTCCCGGAAACGTAGGTTTGGCTGTAAGCGGTGTGTTCAGCGGTTTGGATAGCTCCCGATCGAGCGCTTCCTGCTTTTCCAATCGCTCGATTTCCTTACCGAGAGCTACAACATCGGCTTCCATTTTGTCATAGGTAACGGTATCTTCGGCGGAAATCATACCATCCGTACCGCGTTTGGTATCGAGGAAAGCCTTAGCTGCTTCCCATGCTTTTGCGCGTTTCTCGCGCAGTTCAAGTATTGTGTTCATTTAAATATCCTCCAATAAATTAGTGTTTTAATAGATTAAGACGCTTTTGTAGCTGTTCGACAGGTATGCCTGGTATACTGGGTATACCTTTACCTTGAACTGCTGAAGCGTCTTTGTTTTTATGACGAAGCTTGTCCAGCAAGGAGTTTGTTACAGCCCTACGACTGAAAGCATATGTAACATCTTCTTGCTGAACACGCTTTTTCTCATCCTCTAAAATACCATCTGCAAAACCTAACTCTATGGCCTTATTAGCATTGAGCCATGTTTCAGCATCCATGAGATGAGAGATCTTTGCGCGAGACATTCCTGTCTTTATCTCGTATGCATTTATGATACTCTCCTTAACCTCCGAGAGCATGGCTATCGCTTTCTGCATTTCGTCGCTGTCACCGATAGCTACAGTCAGCGGATTGTGCACCATCATTAAAGCTGTTGGTGCCATGAGTACCTGTGTTGCTGCCATAGCTATTACACTTGCAGCGGAAGCAGCAAGACCATCTATCTTGACAGTCACTTTACCTTTGTAGTCCATGAGCATTGAATAAATTTGGCTTGCTGAGATGCAGTCGCCACCCGGTGAGTTAAGCCAAATAACAATGTCACCCTTTCCGGCATTAAGCTCTGCTTTAAATACCTTAGGGGTGACATCATCATCAAACCATGATTCCTCTGCGATTATTCCATTTATGTAGAGCTCTCTGGTGTCGGAGTCCTCGCATTTAACCCAATTCCAAAACTTATGTAGATCTTTATGCATTTCTTTTCTTCTCCTCCTCGAGTTCAATCACTGACATTATTGCGTAGTTAGCAAGATCTAACAAGGTGTCTGTTACCGACTCATCAGAAACCATTGCTTTTCTAACACAAAGGCTCTGAATCCTGTTAACCTTGTCAGTGATCCTTGTCACAGCGCTGATGATACCGAGCTTGCGAAATGTCTCACCAAAGCTGTCGCCATAGTCGTTGTTTTTGGTCTTGTAGATTTCATTTAGCTTCTTACATATCTCAGCGTGTTTTTCTGTCTTACTTTTCGTCATCGCTTTTGTCCTCTTCTTTAGTTGTACTATCTGTTTTTCAATAAAGATTATGTTTAGTAAAAATGTTAAACCGGTTAAAGAAGCATCATTCTTTCAAACCTTTTCTTTTCGATGTAATACCAACTTTACATTATTAGTTACTCAACATAAAAAGCTCCTGCATCCTGTAACTTGGTCATCGCACCGTTAATAAGATACAAGTCACCACCAAGTTCTGCTGGTATTTGATCAAGGTTTTCAAGCTTGCGGATATCGTTAGCGCTCATCCATCCATTTTGTCTTGCGGTAGCATAACCATTCATACGGCTTTCATAATCACCTCGAAGCAGTCCATCCACGTTGAATCTAATGAACACATTTTGCTTCTCTGTTTCAGATAAAAGCGATCTGTACATCGATTGCTCCCACCTTACAACCCATGGGTCAAGTGTATATTTGACAAACTCCAGTGACTGTTGCTCTATATTACTGAAGCTTGATTTCTCAAGATCAGCAAGCATATGTGGTGGTACTCTAAAAATACGAGCGATCTCATTTATCTGAAATTTCCTTGTTTCAAGAAACTGTGCTTGATCGGGTGAGATACCAATCGGCTGGTACTTCATGCCTTCTTCCAAAACAGCGACTCGGTGTGAGTTAGCAGAACCTTGGTAAGCGGAATTCCAGCTATCCTTTACTCTTTGAGGGTCTTTAATAGTTCCAGGGTGTTCAAGCACACCACCCGGAGTTGCGCCATTGGCGAAGAACTTCGCCCCGTATTCCTCAGTAGCGATTGCTAAACCCACTGCATTTTTTGCCATTGCTATTGGTGAATAGCCTATAAGCCCATCAAAGCCAAGACCGGGAATATGTAGCACATCGGCTGGTGCAAGGTAAACCTGGTTGTCACTGCCTAGTGAGGGTGTGTCTTCCAAACTTCTCTGATATATATAAAACAGCCGTCCGCTTTTATCCCGGTCGACTGTCATTTTGTTTGGCATTAGCGGATAGAGGGAAACAACCTCACCACGAGCATTTCGTATAATTTGTGCGTAAGCATTACCCCATAATAAAAGATGACTCATCAGCGTTTCTCTAAACGTAAATGAAGTCATCTCGGGGTTTGGTTCATCGTGGAGCAATCTATATAAAGGGTGTTTCTGGTTCTTCTCTGCATTTCTGTACGAACCGTTACCACCCGAATTGTTGTACTTATATACATGAAGCGGCAGTCCTGCGAGTGTTTCCGACAGTATTCTTACACAGGAATACACAGCTGTCATTTGCATTGCGGTGTGTTCATTGACTGGCTTTCCTGCGCTGGAACCTCCAAAGAAGAAGCTATACCGGCTACCGCCATGGGCATCTTTAGGTTTGTCGCGTGACCGGAACAATCTTGAAAATATACTCATTTCTTTTTATCTTCACTTCCTTTTTCTGAATATGCAGGACATTCACTGTTACTCTGTATTTCTTTAGGGGCTTGATGCATGTATATGCTGTGATGATCAAAAGCTCGGAGTCAATAAAACCTACGAACTGCAATACCAAAGCAAAAAGTTTTTAATTCAGCAATTGGTATTTTTATAATAGCTGTAAAAACAAACCCGTACAGCCGAAAAACTGTACAGGTTAAAGTAGATAAATAAATTATTCTAAGTAGAACCTTTGATTATTAGTGTTGTAGTCTGTATATTGGTTAAGCTGATCTCCTTCACCATATCCACTTCCGCCAAGAGGGGGTGCGGCAAGTGAAACGTCAAGTACTTTCGTATAACCACTACTTTTTGTAAGGAAGGTGTATGAACTATCAGCATTTTTTCTGATTTTAAATATTTGCCCAGAACCACCGTCATCACTTCTTATACAAATATGAACACTGTTGCCAGATAAGTTATCAGTAACACTTAATAACTTACCACTGTTAATGTCTTTTATCTTATATAAACCTGCTCCTAAATAAACAAACTCCCAATATTGTGAATGAATGCTTGATTCAGAAAATTGTTGTACTTTTGTACCGTTTATAGTTCCTTTGTTTAGTACAGAAACATATTTGCCACTTCTCTGGCAACTAAGATTATAAACTGTTTCCGGAACTTTATTATTCGAAGCTAATTGAAAGATAAATCTTTGATTATTAGTTCCTAAATCCGGATATTGTCTAAGTTGTGCACCGTCGTTCAACCCATTATTTATACTTAAATCAACGCCAATTACTTTTGTAAAATTACTTGTTTTTGTCAATATAGAATATGTACCATCGTTGTTATTTCTTAATTTAAATCTTTGCCCGGTTGTTCCATCATCTTGCCATATCCAAATTATTGCATTGTCAGCTCCTGAGCTTGCATCAACACTTAACAACATTCCGCTGTTTTTATCTTGTATTTTGTATTCACCACTACCTGCAGATATTAACTGCCACTCCTGATTAGCTTTGTTTGGGTCATGAGTATATTGTTGTACATATGTTCCGTTTGTAATACCTGCATACGAAACAGTTACATACTTACCACTGTTTCGCAAGCGTATATTATATACTCTCGAATTAAAAGCTGTGCTTGATGGTATCGATATATTGATAAAAATCGGATGAGTTACCGTACCATTTGAAGCTTCATCAAAAAAGTAGTGAATTATATCTTGCCATGAATAGCCGTTATCTCCAAGCCAATCTGCTCCATCCCATGCGAAATATCCAGAATATCTGTATGGAGCGGGGTTCGCATATGAACTTGAACCATAATAGACTGGTACTATGCTGTATGTACTATTGCTGTTTACTGAATACACAAAACTATAGTTGTATACTACTTTTTGTATGGCATTTTTTACTCTTGTTGTTATTTCAGTGGGTGATGTCGAAGGAACAAAAGCCATATCATATCCGCCGATTACATCGAAACCTCGTTGTTTACGATAACTCGAATATTTATAATACCACCCAGCCATTTTTACAACTAAAGCACTTGCAATTGCAGCGTTTTCACCATATGACTCGTTCCCGAACTCATTTTGTGCGACATTGGTATAAAACATCTTAAAATCCACATCACCATATGTATAATCTACAATAGGAATTGGATTTCCTTTTTCATCATATCCTAGGTGGCCGATACCAACTCTAATGAACGATGGCTCAACTATATTACTTGTTAATATATCACCTGGTTTATACGATGGAGCAATTATGTCACTATCCAAATAATCTTGAACAGGAACAAAAGAAGTTTTTTCTTGAAATAAGTTAATGGCATCTTGTATAAGAACAGGATCCCCTTCTTTTTGAAGTAATTCCGGGTTTCCGCTCGAGATACCACCAATGTACCAATTATCGTTATTATTAACCAGTACTACTAAATCATAATTTATACCTGTAAAATAATATTCAGAATCTTCGTATGCATTTATATCTAATCCAACTAAAAAACACATATATAATTTTGAATCATCGTAATAATGTTCAAGTTCTTTATATTTTGGAGCATAATTATTATCAACTTTTTTTATTTCGACAATTTCGACTGAGTTTATGTTAAAAACACCATTTTTTGATTCTGAATAGGGTATCATATCTTGCATCATATTGCGAACTTCCCCTGTCCACAAAGAAGTCCATATTTCCCATTCATCATCATTAATGCTTTTATAAAATTGTTTGATTATTATTTCATTATCTAATTGAAAATCATTAGCAATTACAGAAATTAATAATGCTGAAAATGAGAAAAGCGTTATAATACACAAAATAGCACTGATTATTGTTTTTCGTAATTTCATTTTATTGTTACAACCCTTTTTAATTATTTATTCTGCAGCTGACAGAACTATGCTTTTCGCTATAGTTTCAAGTTGCTCATCCGGAATTAGATCAGTTCCAAAAGTAAATCCAACAAATTTTTGCACATCTTTGTTATATGACAAGACAACATCAGTTCTTGTTTCGTAATAACCGTTTTCGCTCGGTGAAACTCCTGACAAAAAGTCACTCATAGACGGAGGCCACCAAGAATATATGGTAGAAAGAGCCGCTGCACTTTTATCGTCTTTTCTAACCTCACTGTAATCCTCAATCCAATTAACATGAATACCTCTAATGTAATGATATATTCCTAAATAATCATCAGCATTAGGTATTGAAAAAACAGCATCGTACCCTCCACCGATTATTTCACCATCGAAGTAAATACCGATTGGCTTGCAAAATCCAATTCCGAAATTTACCACTTCGTCATTATTAGCCTCGATTGTTAAACTTTCGGGGACGACCATATCGACATGAATAGGGTTTTCGTCCATAAATGTAATCCTAACGCTTTTATATCCCTCGGGAGCTTCTCCGTTCGTTTCTGTAACAACAGACGGAGCAATTTCCGGCGGTACAAATGGAGTCATGGAACTTGTTTGCTCTGAATACTCATAAATACTTTCATAATACGAAGGAATATTGTTGTCATAACTTAAATACGAGTAATACAAACCACTGTCGGTAATGCTAATCTGCGCTCCCTGCCCTGCGCTTGAGGTGTTTACGGGTTCGGTTCTACAAGCGCTGACGGTAAAAGTAATTAAAAGAATTGCGGCGAAAAAGGATAGGATTTTCTTTGCTGAGGTTTTTGCGTTTTGCATAAATGATTTCCTCCTAATATTGATTCAAAAAATTCTAAACCGTACCTTATAAAGCAAATATCATCTCCTTAATCATTTTTTGCTTCTCACCATATATGAACATTAATTACCTTAATATCCCTTAATAAGGAGTATACACTAATGAAAACAAAATGGCTATGTTATTATGATTATTAACATAGTAAACAACAAATATTAACATAAAAAGTAGAATTCTATAAAATGAACAGCCCCCTCTCGTCATATACACTGTCGTTAATTCCTCCGCCAAGAGTAGCTCTCGCAAGCCCCATAATCATAGCGACCACACCATCTATTTTTTCTGTAGATTTTTTCTTATTGGGCTTGATGTTACCTGCCGCATCTTGGTCGATGATGACGTTGCTCATATTCCAATCAAGAACAGGATGCTTTCCGTGCCGAATTTTACCCTCCATCACGAATTGGTATAGGTCCTTAGAAGGCGGTGACAGGGAAATGTATCCCTGGCCAAATGGGAATACTGTGAAGCCATGTTCAGCACCCAGTTCTTCAAGATCGCGGCGTATTTTTTCTGCACCGAAGCGGTCATAGGCGATTTCACGAATTCTAAACCGTTCTGACAGTTTGGCGATGAACGCTACGATGTAGTCGTAGTCAACCACATTACCCTCTGTGGTGTAAAACACACCCGCCTTCTTCCATACAGCGTAAGGGACGTGGTCACGCCTTGTTCTAAGGTCAATGACATCTTCAGGTAACCAAAAGAAGGGCATCACCGTGTACTTTGTGTCGTCACCGATCGGAGGGAACACCAAGACCAGAGCCGTAAGGTCTCCTGTGCTGGAAAGGTCAAGACCGCCGTAGCAATCCCGGCCTTCATATTCTTCAAAGTCTATTTCCTCACCGCAGGCGTCCCATTTATCCATAGGCATCCAGCGTATATCGGCATTACACCACTCATTAAGACGGAACTGACGGAAGTGCATCTCTTCAGCTGGGTTCTGTTTCGCCTGTTCGTAAGCAGCTTGCACAGTTTCGAAAGGAATTGTTACACCAATGGATGGATTGACTCTTCGCCAAACAGCCTCATCGTTCCAATCGTCATCTTCGTTTATACCGAATACGGCAGGATAGAAAGATGGGTCAATCTTCGAGCCATCTATGACGGCTTTTGCCTTTTGATGGATTTCATAGCAGATGCTCGTTTTATCTCTGCCTGCAGTAGTGATGAGAAAGTAAAGAGGCTGACGTCTGGCATCACCGGTGTACTTGGTCATCGTGTCAAATAACTCTCTGGTCTGCTGGGCAAATAGTTCATCAAATATAAGGCCTGACACATTGAAACCCTGTTTGGACTTCGTCTCACTCGACAGCACACGGTAGAAGCTGTTGGTATGAGGGAATATTATACGTTTTGTTGACGGTACGAGTTTAGATAGCTTCGCCAAATCACCACATTGTTCAACCATCACCTTGGCGGTATTGAATACGATGCTCGCCTGATTTATATCAGCAGCGCATGAGTAGACCTCTGCACCTGCTTCGCCATCAGCAAATAGGAGGTAGAGAGCAATTGCAGCCGCCAGCTCCGATTTACCGTTCTTCTTGCCGACTTCGACATAAGCCGTGCGAAACTGACGATAACCATCCTCACCGACTATGCCGAAAATATCTCTGACAATCTGCTCCTGCCATGGCATAAGGTGAAAGGGCTTTCCATACCACTCGCCTGTGGTGTGTTTGAGTATAGATATAAAATTAACAGCAAAGTCTGCTCGCCGTTCATCATATCGGCTGGTCGGGAGCATGAGTTTGGTTGGCGTGTAAATGAAATCACCCATCATATCAGCCTCCCTTCACGGCAACAAAAAAGACCTCCGTCTGGAAGTCTTGTAAAATCTATTTATACGAGAGACAGCCCCTCTCGGGGGTCCCTCGGAAATTTTGTGGTTAAAACTTCTTGATGCTGGCGTTGTCATCGGCATCGAAGATCACGTTGTAGCGAACCTCGCGCCCGTTCGCGTCTTTGGTAATCACTCGAATACCGCCTTCAAAAGCTGTGTACATTCTGTCGATTCTCTCGCCCTGTGGAAGCTGGCTTTTAATCTGTTTAATTTGTTTCTCTGTCATCGTGGTTTTCCTCCGTTTGTGTGTTTTCGTTTCGGTAGGTACATATTAACTCTGAAAGCACATTATATCCAGTCAATTACGCGATAATTCCGTGCATAAACTACACGAACTTCAAGGATATTACTACTGTAATAATTGTGTAGTTTACATCCGTTATTCTTTGCCTTTGAGGATAAAGCGTATGTATTTGATCCTATGCTCTTCAAGGAAAACTACCAGTTCAAAGAAGTTTCTTTCGTAAGCCATACGCTGGACAGTGTTTAAATCAAGCATATTTGTAAGCCCAGTATCACGGATGGCGAGGATTTGTTCTTTTACCTTATTGTCCATCTTGTGTTTCCTCTATTTTCACTGCATAATCCTCACGTAAGACCACTTGGAGTGAACTCCCGTTGTCCCAAGCAACGCCCAGGCTGCCGATATCATCGACATACCGCACGGTCCCTTTTGTGCCAATCGGCGGAGAGTCAGGATCGTTCATGCGAAGTAGCTCTACACGGCAGCCGACCGGGTATTGTTTGCGGATACGCTCTACAGTTTCTCTTGATGGGAAATTATTACTCATTGTCGTTTCCTCCGGGAATTGTATTAATTTCAGCTTTTTTATGAGGCTTTCCATCACTATTCTTGAAGGCAGAAGAACCGCTTAAATTTCGTAAAAGGATTTTTCTTTCTTTTCTGTATAAATCTCCAATGAAACCTAATCGTAAAAGCAAGCACCTAAACGCGTATTTTTCGTTCTCTACTTCCTTTTCAACCGCATTAACTCTCTTCTGGCTTTTGCTCATAGCACACAGTGCAACTATGAATTGGCTGTATGCGCTGACTTCATCAGGCTCAGGCATGGTATCGAACCAAGGGAAAGAAACTGTATCGTTATAAAACTCGATGGGTGTTGCTGTAATGCCGATTGCCTTTCTAATAAGACTACCTTTAGCTTCAATAAGCTTTGTAAGGTTTTCGAATGATGCCTTGTCAAAAGGCAAGCTTATGGTGAGTCCTGTTTCTTTGCCGCTGTCAGCGCACTGTTCGCCCTTGTTGTGGCTTTTTTGCTCTGCCGAAGCAAGCACTTCATCTAATTGCTTTTGCATAGCATCGGTAATGGGAGCATCGGGATTGATGTACCTTCCGGGGTGATGCTGGTCAATATCCGAGAACTCGTCAAGCGCATCCATACCGCCAAGACCGCTCTCATAGGTGTCGGGTTCGTCATACTCGCGGCTGTCGCTATCTGCGTCGAAGCCTGCTTGGTGGAGAGCATCTTCCAAGTCAAGGCTGTCGGGACCGGTAAGTGTTCCGACCTTATCGATTCGGTATTCGCCTACCTCATAAGCGAAAGTGGGAGCTCCGAGATATTTGGCTGGAGCATTCAGCGCTGTACTTATGGCTCCGACAAGTGTTTTACGCTCTGCTCCTGTTAAGTTGTAGGATAGTTTCATGTCCGTTTCCTCCGTTTTCCTTGATTTTCAAAGGGATTTCACCCTTCGATGTAACTACATATTCGCTCTAGTTCGAGATAAAAGCAAGCGATTCCGGACAAATATATGTACCGAATATCAAGGAAAAACAGGCCCTTTTATTGTGTGAATGAAACAATGAATGAGTTTAATTGCTTTCAACCGTGCCCAGCCGTTCTTTTAGTTCACTAAAAAACGTCTTACCTTTGATGGGAAGCCCATCTGCAAGACGCTGTTCTTCAAATATAAAACGAGTTTCGAGCTCTTCTACACTATAGTCAGCCCGGAATTTTCTCCATGTTCGTTTATCCCAGTCTTTAAGCTTTGACCATAACTCCGGGAAATGCTTATATAACTGCCGCAGTTCAGATAACGACTGCAATGGACAACACCAGCAAGATACTCGCTTAAAAAGCTCATACAAGCCGCTCCAATCGTAGCCTTGATCATAGCAGTATTTCAGGCAGTCGGCTTCTGTCCACCCCCACTCGACAAGTGGGTGCACATGAGAACTGTTTTTGTTGTGTTTACGCTCCAGACGATAGCCTTCGTCCGCTGCGATGCCAATGTAATCAATAACATCATATTTTTCTCGAATCGACCGTAAAAATCTTTCCCTCGGACCGTCTTTCAGCTTCGATGTACACCATCGCATTCTTGGGCCAGCCCAACCGTATCCGGTTTGATTGAGTCCATATTTTCTTGCAAACGGCATATCGGCTTTTCTTTTGACTGGGGTGTCGAACATCAGATACTCAAAGGATTGCTCGCAGCGCACACGAGTTATTTTTCTGCCAATATTTCTCTCAAGTCGATTGAGATGGTCGTACATTGCCGGAAACTCAAGCCCGGTATCGCAAAAAAGAATACAGTCAATTTGCATACCTCGCTCTATCATTCCAAGGAGTATTGCGGTACTGTCTTTTCCACCGGATAGAGAAACAACATGATATAAAGGTTTACTCATCCGTCTGCACCTCCTCAAATTTGAGGGTATTGCCGTTCCGGATGACTGATGCCTTTTCACTTGAACCAACCTGTTCGATGAACCTTTTAATTATTACATCGCAAAATTTTTCGTCAAGCTCGGCTGTATAAGCTATCCGCCCGGACTGCTCACAGGCTATGAGTGTAGAACCGCTGCCGCCGAAAGGATCGAGTACAATAGAGTTTGTCAGCGATGAGTTCATAATGGGGTAAGCAAGGAGAGGTATAGGCTTCATAGTGGGATGATCTCCGTTTTTCTTCGGCTTATCGAACTCCCAGATGGTAGTTTCTTTCCTTCCGGTATACCATTGGTGCTTGCCGCTTTTCTTCCAACCGTAGAGCACAGGCTCATGCTGCCATTGATACGGGGAGCGACCAAGAACAAGGCTTTGCTTCTTCCAAATACAACAGCCGGAGAGATAGAACCCTGCATCGGCAAAGGCTCTCCTGAAATTAAGCCCCTCGGTGTCTGCATGAAACACATAAATAGAAGCGTCCTGTGCCATTACCTTTTCCATGCAGCTGAATGCATCGAAAAGAAAGGTATAGAACGCTTCGTTTGCCATATTGTCGTTTTTTATCTTACCCGCTGTACCTTCGTAGTTTACGTTATACGGAGGATCCGTTATTATAAGATTGACACGGTCTTCTCCAACAAGCTTGTCATAGGTCTCCTTTTTAGTGGAATCACCGCAGATAAGCCTGTGCCGTCCGAGTGTCCAGATGTCGCCGGGCTTAGTAAAGGTTGGCTTTTGCAGCTCTGCTTCAACATCAAAGTCATCTTCCTTTACCTCGTTGTCCTTACCAAATAAGTCAGACAGCTCTTTTTCATCAAAACCCGTCAGCTCAAGGTCGAAGCCGAGGTCTTTTAAGTCGGCAAATTCCAATGCGAGCAGTTCTTCATCCCACCCGGCACTAAGTGCGAGACGGTTGTCTGCAAGGATATATGCTTTTTTCTGAGCCTCGGTCAGATGCTCCACAAACACGCAGGGGATTTCAGTCAGTCCTTCTTCTTTCGCGGCCATTATGCGTCCATGGCCTGCGATAATGTTTAGGTCTTTATCCACGATAACCGGATTAACGAAACCGAACTCACGTAGCGAAGAGCGGATCTGTAAAATTTGCTCCTTGCTATGGGTACGTGCGTTACGCACATAAGGCACAAGCCGATCGATATTCACTTTTTCAAATCGTTCTGTTGTTTTCATAACTTAAAACCCCCTGTTTGTGAGCAATTCTAAAAAGGCGTTTTTTTCTTCAGTTTGGTTGCTGCTGTACCGGTTGATGATTTGCATAATTAGATTAAAGTCGCCTTGCATAGCTTTGTAGTAAGCTGATCCCGCTGTTACATAAGGCGACAGCTTCAGTTCTTTGGTCATACGACCGATTTTTCGGTTCATCGCTTCGCAGGCAAGAAAGCCCTGCCTGTTTAGCACATAGTCTGTAATTGTCTGCGGCGCAACATAGCCGCCACAACCACGAGCCGCAATGAACTCCTCGATTTCATTTCGTAGCACCTCTGCCGATGGCACCTCTTTTTCACATTCCTTCATGGCCATAGAGAAATATTCCGTCATCACATTTTTGGAGTAAAATTTTTTAGGTTTAGGCTGACTTACACTATTTGTGCCGGTAGCCTTACCTTCGAGCTTTTTATCTATTGGATTTTTCCGAGGGCGGCCTGCCCCTGGACGATAGCCTCCGCTGGGCATGAGCGTCACCTCGCTTTGATTTTGATTTTTGATTGTTTGATTTTTGATTATTGAAAAACTCACACGATTGACCACGCCGCTGTCCTGTAAAAATGTGGTAGAGATTTGACTACCCCCACCGGTCACCGCTCTCAGCAGTAATCCTTGAGTGACAAGACTTACAAAGAGCCATGAGGTTGCTCCTCTCATTGCCGCCGCCTTTGGAGAGCGGGAGGATGTGGTGCACCTCGTTGGCAGGAGTGAGCCTGCCTAGTTTCTCGCACTCCTCACAAAGAGGATGCAACTTGATGTAGCTGTCACGGATACGCTTCCAGGCACGACCATACCGCTTGTTGGAAGCAGGGTCACGTTCGTACCGGTTATAATGTTTGTCCATTGCTTTTTGATGTTCAGCACAGTATCGCTCGCATTCAACAAGCCGATCGCAGCCGGGGTATCTACACGGACGCTTAGGTTTGTAGGGCATTGGTTTACCTCGCATAACAAAAGCCACCGGGGATTTCTCCGCGATGGCCTTTGGTATTCTGTTTCTCTATTCTAATAGTACCATAAGAAACAATGAACATCTACTAACATTTCCTATCATCTTTTCATGCTGGGATAGAAATCTTTGAGAGAGCTTTGTCTCTTAAACGGTAGATATGCTGGATACTGTAATCCATATCAACAGCAATTTGCTCCCAGGTCTCAAAGCAAAGGTAACGTTTCTCAAGCAGTGTTTGGTACTCCGTATTGTCAACCGTTTTAATTGCTGATATAATTTCACTTTTCAAGTCAACAAGGCGGTCGATGTCACGGTTAATTTCGGCTTGTAGGTCAATTATCTTTGTCACAGCATCAGCCATTGTGGATGTTGCACGGTTGGGACCCTTCGGCATACCCGTGAGAGTAGTTGTTACCTTGTTGGCAAGATCGTTTAGCGAAGCCACTTGATCCAGCTTACTGTTTATGCGTTGGTCCAGGCGATAAGCCTGTCCGAGATATTCTTTTACTGTCATCATATAACCTCCACGTTAAGTTTGAGAATAAGCATCTCCGGGTCAACTGCAGTAAGTGATGTGTACCAATCGGATCGGAAGAATTGTTCGACTTCCTGTTTCGTATGTAAAGCAGTCCCCTTGCTTGGATGTTTTTTCAGCCTTTTCAGTGCCTTGCGGTAATCCTTAACCGCTTGTAAAATGATGGCGTTAGCCAATCTTTCATACATTTCGTTCATGCGATTTTTCTCCTATCCGTTAGATTCGCTTTGACTGCATTGATTAGGTCGGACTGGGTTTTCTCTTTTTTGCGAAGCGCCGTCATGACCTGTTCATCAATGGTTCCTTTGGCAACAATGTGGTGGATAACCACTGTATCACGCTGACCTTGTCGCCATAGGCGTGCATTGGTCTGCTGATATAGTTCAAGTGACCATGTAAGCCCAAACCAGATGAGGGTGGAACCACCACTTTGAAGGTTCAGTCCATGACCTGCAGAAGCAGGGTGAATGACTGCCACCTGGATATTTCCGCTGTTCCAATCTGCAATGTCCTTTGATGTTTTGATCTGCCTAACATCAAACCGCTTGCAGATACGCTCAAGGTCGTGGTTGTACCAGTAGGCAATGAGTACAGGTTTGCCGTTTGCACCTTCAATCAAATCTTCAAGAGCATCCAGCTTTCGGTCGTGAATTTGATGAGCCTTGCTATCCTCACCATAGACAGCACCGTTTGCCATCTGAAGGAGTTTACCGGAAAGCACGGCTGCGTTCACCGCATCGATTTCATCGTTTTTAAGCTTTATGACCATATCCTCACGGAAAGTATCGTAAATATCCTGCTCATCCGGACTTAAGTACACAGGCACTTCATTAATTACGCATTCAGGCATTTTCAAGAAATCAGTAGATTTCATAGAGATGGTAATGTCTGATATAAGTCTGTATATTGCCTTTTCGGCACCAGGAAGTGGCTTATAGGAAAAGACCATCTGCTGATTTCGCTTATCTGGGGTAAAAAAGTTATTACGGTAATGGGTGATGTACCTGCCGAGTCTTTGTCCCATGTCGAGGATACGAAATTCAGCCCATAAATCCATAAGTCCATTGCTGGAAGGAGTGCCCGTAAGACCTACAATGCGTTTTATCTTAGGTCTAACTTTCAAAAGGCTCTTAAACCGCTTTGCACTAAAGGATTTGAAGGAAGATAACTCATCGATGACCACCATATCGAAGTCAAACGGAAGATTACTCTTATTAATCAGCCAGTCAACATTTTCACGGTTGATGAGGTAGATATCTGCTTTGACCATGAGTGCGTTTCTTCGTTCCTGTTCTGTGCCGATTGCTACAGAATAGGAAAGGCTGTGAAGATGATCCCATTTTTCGATTTCAGCAGGCCAAGTATAACGGGCCACTCTAAAAGGTGCGATAACCAGAATTTTATGTACATCAAAACTGTCAAAGAGAAGGTCAACTATCGCGGTCAAAGTAACCACCGTTTTGCCCGACCTAAGCCCATATCCAGGAATACAGCCGAAATTGGATGCTGCACGATATAATTAATAGCATAAGCTTGGTACTCGTGTGGAATGAACTTCATGAGGCATCACCTCCTTCCCAAAATGCACGGTCTCTTATGTGTAACTTTGCGTGTTCTGACTGAGACGGGAGAACAAGTAAATTGCACTCATCGTTGTTACGTTTGTTTCCATCAACATGATGGACAACTTCATTAGGAAGGAGAGGTCTCCCTAAAATCCGTTCTGCTACCACGCGATGTTCATGTGTACCAAAATACTTTGAATAGGTGACACCCTTTCCACAATTCAAACGGGCATTTCGGAGCTTTTCTCTTATCTCAAGGGTCATTCTATTAGGGTTAAGTTGCTTATTGAGTTGTGCCATGTTTTTTGACATTGGCTCATAATTCTTTAATGCGTAGTACCCATCAGGGTTTTTAGTTTTGTTACTGAAGTCAGATAAACAATTCTTGCTACAAAAGTTATGCCGCTTTACTTGTGATTGACAACGAAGGATTTCCTTACCACACCAGTCACAACTGATCTTTAATGGCATCAAGCACACCTCCAATCTGCTCCGCACTGTCAATGCAGTAGACCGAAAAGCCAAGTTGCTCTAACTGCCTTTTTCTGCGTACTTGAAGCGGTCGCATATCTTTTCTCGGTGCTTTAAGTTCAATAAAGGCTAACTTCCCATGTGGTAATAGCACTAAGCGGTCAGGCACTCCATTGATACCGGGAGAAGTAAACTTAAATGCTATGCCGCCCATGTTTCTAACTGCGGATTTCAATTTATGTTCAATCGTCTTTTCTAACATCGGATTCCTTTCCTGCTGTTCCAAATGTTCCAAAGTGCCATAAAATCGCTATTTATATAAAATGCTATATATACCCTATATCTACTTACCTTTTTATTTTTGATAGTATTGATTGGAACAATGGAACAGCGTTTGTTATTTATGCCTATTTACAAGGCTTTATGGATAGTTCCAATGGTGAGTGAGGCTTGGAACTTTTGGTACAAAATAAGGACTTTGGAACTGTTCCAAACAGCTACCCGCCAAGAGGTTCAACCTTTGGAACAGGCCTTTGGAACATAAATCCACTGGGGTCCATAGAGCGGGATTCGTACCTTTGCTTTGGAGCGTTCCCAGCCGCCGATACGGGCGACAATGGCAGAGATATCATTGGCATCGATACGGCGCAGGTTGGCTCTCTCTTTACCGAAGCACTCGCACCAGATTTCCATATTGGAGACTGATTCACGCCTTATAGTGCCGGTACGCTTTTCGCCACCGAACTCGCTGCCGTTTAAGAAATTCCTGCGTTCAAACAGATCCATACTGTCCCAGTCCTCCGGCAGAAGGGTGTCAATGTATTCACGCACTAAGCCTTCACGCTCATCTGATTCCAAAGCTTCACGCTGCTCAGCTTTTGCAAGTTTCTCAATGGCATTATCGAGATACAGCTTTTCACCTTTCTTCACATACACAAGTGTTTCTGCCCATATCTGCTGAATCTCGTATGCAGAAAGCTGCCATGAATGTTTTGCCTTTCCACCGGGTGTTTTTACAGGCCAAAACCTTCGGTTGCCTGTGGTATCACGAAGATAGCCGGACTCTGCATTTGTAGTACCGAAAAATACACACTGCCTTAAGTGCGGAGTTGCGCGTTTGCCGAAAGAAGCACGGTAGATATCGTTCTGCCTTGATATGAAGGAGCGGAGGGTCTCAACTTCGGCTTTTCTAAGACCCGCCAATTCACCGATTTCGAGAACCCAGTAGCCCTGCAGCTTTTCAGCAGCAGTTTTATCCTTGGTATCACTAAGATTCAAGCTATCGGAGAACCATTCCCCAGCAAGTTTTGATATGAGGGTGCTTTTACCGACACCTTGGGGACCGTTCAGTACAAGCATGGAATCAAACTTGCAGCCGGGATTCAGTACCCTGGCAATAGCGGCGCAGAGTGTTTTTCTTGTCACAGCTCGGACGTATTCATTATCATCTGCGCCAAGATAATCAATGAGAAGCGTATCTACACGCGGTACTTCATCCCATTCCGGTAAGCTATCAATGTACTCACGGATGGGATGGTAGGAGCGGTCATCTGTAACTTTTGCGACTGCTATTTCATAATTCCGTGCGGAGAAGGCACCATAGTGCTTATCGATGTAGCTGATCAGCTGGGCATCGTCTGCGTCTCTCCAAAACTTGCTCGGATGACTCCACGGAACTTCACCTTTGATCTCCATACCGTCCAGCTGCTGATTAAACACGATGTCTTTTAAGTTGGGGTCATTTTCCAAAATAAGCGTAAGGTTATGGAGAGAATTTTTCAGTATTTTAGAGCGTGGCTCGTATTCAAGGTGTGAAAGCCAATTTGAATCATCTGTAAAATCGTCCAGGGCTTCCTGCTGGTGCTCTAGCGCAATTGCAAGTTTTATCTTGTCATCCTCTATGGCAAACTGGCACATTTCCTTAAAGGAGGGCAGCTTGCTTGGAGGGGTTTCGGCTGATGCTTTGTCATCCAGCCTGCCGAACTTGTGAATTCGCACCG
The DNA here is from genome assembly GCA_028705495.1 of Eubacteriales bacterium. Classification (GTDB taxonomy): domain Bacteria; phylum Bacillota; class Clostridia; order Oscillospirales; family CAG-382; genus GWF2-38-85. The sequence goes on along the minus strand of JAQWDK010000011.1, from coordinate 19,492 downwards.
CATCAAATGCGTTCATAAGCTGTCCGCAAGCCGGGTCGGTGGCGTGGTGGGAATATGCAAATTTATCATCGTAAATGACCACACCTGCACTACTGTCAGCAGGAATATAGTCGTACCTGCCATCCATGATCGAGGGAGTGTAAACATCCGGCAGAAACTTCTCAATGGCTTCCGTAATGCTGTATGTTCGGCAGAAAGTTCCAACGATGCCGGATTTTTCGAGTGGGTCCTCTTGATGCTTTCCAGAATAATCAGTTACCTTACTTTCCCTCGATGATGTTGGAAGAAGAGAGCAATCCCGCCAATTTGGGTGTTCAGCTAAGTACTTGTCAGGGTCGAGCCACTCGCCATCACAATGCTTGAATACATACTCACCGTTTGAAGGCGTTGTAGGCCAGTACATCAGCTGATGAGGGCGGTAGCTGCATTCATCAAACATATCCATGCCGAGTTCTTCCGAAAAGTAGCGGGCAATTGCGATGTATTCATCCGGCTTGACATCTCTGGTCAGCGGAACGAGGATACGAACCCTCGGTGTTTCAGTTGTGTGTCCGTGTGTGGTATACAGGCAGGAAGCATATTTATGCTCCGCCTCATACCTTGAAATAAAATCCTTGTCCGCATGATCGGCATCGTGGGTCAGCATGGAACGGTAGGCTACATTTTCGCGTTTGCGTCTGTTATCCTTAAGGTGACCGCCTACAAAGCCACCTTTGTCTTTTACTCTGTCGCGCTCCGCTTTGGGCAGTTTCGGATATTCTTCTACTGTCTCGGAAGTGCGAATTGTGTGTTCAAGACGGCTGCAGAGTTCTTCAAAGCGTATGGCTTTATTTGACCAGTTCTTTGCAGAACAGCTGTTGCCGTATGCGATTGCTAAATCACGCATCTTCTGATACCTCCTTATAGTTAAAGCCGAAATATTTAACCCCCTGACCACGTTTCTTGGCTTTGGCAATCTCAATAGCCATTCCGTCAGATATGCGGTCACCAAATACCCATACCTCTTGGCACTTGCCCATAATGACCAAAGCTATAAAAAGAGCGAGGTCACGCTCCTTGGGATTTTTGTCATCCATGAATTGCGGCAGGAGCAGATGCATGGCAATGGGAATACAGCCGCTGTTAAGTGCAAAGCGGCAGTGCTCCCGTGCTTTTTTCACGTTTGCCTTCACATCCCCGGAATAGGGGGAGCAGATATATACAAGCGGTCTGAAAGGCCTCTTTTTTGACTCTTTTTCGATACGGGTCAAAGCTTCATATGCTGTCGGGTCATAGTAGCCTTCAGCGTTATATTTGTTAATGCTCATGAGGGAGAACCTCCTTCCTGCTAGTCTTTTTTATAAAATTCACATTCGTAGCCATCGGCGCTAAGCAACAGTCCATTTGCCCACTTAGGCCTTTCCGCTATAATTCGACACACTTCATCGACAGAGGAAATGCCCGTAGGTACTTCAAGAACGGCTTCATCATGGACGTGCATGACAATCTCAAAACCAGAAGCGGAAAGACGCTGCATAGCTTCCGCTAAAATATCGCGGGCGGTGGCTTGCACAATGTTTTCCACGAATTTAGGTCCATAACTTTCGATTCGTTCCCATTTCTTAGTGCCGCCGACGCCTTCATAAGTAATGGCATCCGAACCGAACTGGTTGACTCCGATTCTCGGCTTCACATACACAAGGTTCCTGCTGGATGGGAGAGTAACAAAGAGCATTCCGCTCTGATAGGTAAAGCGGATGCCGTGTGTTTCTGTTGCTGTTTTCTGTTTGACTGCTGTCATTGCTGCCTTGTCGACATCCCACCACAGCTTAACAATGCGAGGGTTGGACTGACGCCAATCTCGTATGAGTCCCAGAAGCTCCTCTTCAGAAAGCCCCATCTCGAGCGCGCCCATGGCCTTTAAAGCGCCAACAGAGCCGCCGTAGCCACAGTTGTGTACTAACTTTCCCGATACGGTAAAACGATTATGTTGTCCGGCATTTCGTATGTCATAAACTCTAACCGCGCCTCGATTAACCGCCAGTTTTTTCTTTTGTTTAGAACTGCACTTTCCGCATCCTTGATTATCTGGTTTCTGTTCATTCCCAAGGTTAGTTTTCTTGTAACGACACTCCTTGCATAAGGCCAATATTCTTGGTAAAAATTTGACAGAACCGTACAACCTTTGTTGCTGTTGTTCTTGGCGTGTGAGACAAAGCGAAGGTTGCCTGGAGCATAATTCCCATTGTTGTCGACTCGGTCGATCTCCATTTCTCTGGAGGGGAGTCCAAACTCTTGTATTAGATAAATTCCTGCTTCTGTCACGCTTGGAAAGTCGAATTTGATACCTCTTGCTCCGTAATTGCAATATCCTGCATCGTTTGGGTTTTCGCATCTCTGTTTTGCTGCTGTAAGACGTCTGTCCAACCATAATGGTATTTTTCTGGGCTGGGAACAGGCCTGACACCCCTTCGACTTGCCGCTGGTTAAATTGTTTCGATTTTGCCACTGGATTGTGCCGCAACCTTGGCATTGTGTGAGAACATGGCAATGATTCATATTTCTGTTCCAACGTTTCACAGGGCTTATTATTTTCACCCAACCGTATTGCTCGCTCACCATCTCCGGTTTGTAGGAGATGTGCGCCGCAGATGGCGGCAACTCCAAATTGTATCGGCTCCGGTTGCCCTTTAATCCAGACAAGATGGTCTGGGGTTGCAGTGAGTCCTTCATATGCAATAACCTCTCTTTTTCCTTTATAAATAACACCATCGTGCTCAACCCACGTTTTACCGTCCCAGAGTTTCATTTCTCTGGTCACAGACTCAATGGGTACTAGCCCAACATTCGTGAGAACTAGCTCACCTTCAGCAATACAGGCGAGTTCTGCGATTTTGCCTTTTTGTCGTAAATGTCCGTTAATACCGTTTTTCTCAACCGGCACATGGAACATCTGCGAAGCGGACGCACAGTAAATGTCGCCACCGTTTTCAAAGACATCCATTCGCCATCTTTCACCTGCTAACCAGGCGATAATCCGGGCTTCAATTGCAGAGAAGTCTGCAACGATAAAGCGAGAGTCGTCTTTGGGAACAAACGCTGTGCGGATGAGCTCCGAGAGGACACCGGAAGTGCTGTCGTAGAGCATATCCACAGCATCAAACAGTCCTGATTTAATAAGGTTTCTTGCATCTTCTAAATCGGGCAGATGGTTTTGCGGGAGGTTTTGCACCTGCACTAAACGCCCCGAGTTCCCTGTGACCCAGACTCTGCCGTTTCTCCTAACCATAAAAAAACCGGTTGGAGTTTCTGCACAATACACGGTTCCGTTAAAATCTATCTTTTTAGGCTTGTCTTTTATTTCGTGGCAGTTCTTGGGAGTCAGCCAAATATCAACAACGTAAGCATCGCTCCAATTTGGATGTTCAGAACTTCGTTTTTTGACTTTTATTAATGCACATCTGCCTGTTATATGTGCAAATGCTTGAACTATATTGGCGTTTTGTTCATTACAAGTAACATACTGGACACTGTTTTTTGCACTTCTATATCCATCCCAATATACTAATTCATCAAAAAAGACATCTGCACTCTCGTCAAATAACCATGAGCCAAAGGTCTTATTATTAAACATCCTCAACCAAATCGGTATATGGCGAGCGTAAAGCGTAAAAACATATCGTGTATGTTTTTCATCATTGTAGGTACTGAGAGAGTACATAATATCTGCGGCATGTAACAATTCTTTGCAACGAGCGGCCTTTCGTTCTTTGGAAAAAGTTAATCTTATATTTCCTTCAGCAGTGTAGTGCCCATCAGCTTGCACCATAACAAGCACTCTAAGACACTGGTGCTCCATACCAGGAGAGGTGCGCCTGTAACCCGTGAATGGTATGCTTGGACGGTATTTTTCCATATTAGAAATAGTATCTACTAACCACTCGCCACGATAATTTTTTTTGACATACATCTTGTGGTCAGGGGTACTTAATTGCGATATTCTTTTATCTGAGTATTCGTATAAAGTCCCTTCGTATGAAAATTGCAAAGGTTTTGAATCCTGGAAAGAGACAGTTTCGCCAATAGGATTCCAACATGCTATTTTTCCGCCATTCCATTTATCAAGACGTTCCCAACCATCTACAGTTAAAATTTCATGTTCGCCGGTTAAACACCATCTACCGGTTCTGTTGGCACCGTAAAACTGAATAAGTCCTCTGGCCCTGCCGTCTGAACCGACCACGTTTTCCATAGCGGTGTATTTCTTGACCGATGATTTGGCAAGCTCCTGGCGAAGTGAAAGCACCTCTCCCAGATCTGCCGGAGCAGTTTTTATTAGTTCTGCAACCGCTGCCTTGCCGAGGGTATCTGTTTCAAGGCCGTTGTCAGCAAGCCATTCCTTCATCTGTTGTACAGAGCCCGGGTTTTCAAGATTAGTCAGGTTTTGCATGAGGCTGCGTAGCCTTGTTTTCGTAACCTCATCACAGCAAATAGCTTGTTTTACAAAATCCATATCAAGGGTAATTCCACGGTCGTTGATGATCTGGTCGAGCCTGTAATTGTCCCATTCAGTATCCGACACGGGGAACTTAGAGAGTTTTTCTTGAATGCCAATTTCGGTTTCCACATCACGCTTGTTGTAGGCTTTGAAAGTTTCCCATTTCTCTGTATCATGCTGTGGGAGGTTTCTTCTGCGCCCGCCGTTTGATTTGGTAGCAGCGCAAGGGACACAGAAATATTTGATGAGGCTTTTTCCTTCCTGGAGTTTCTGCTTTTCCAATCCAAGAACACTACCTACACCTTCAAGTGAAAGCGGAAGGCCGAGTGTGGCTGACCACACCATTGTGCAATGCCATCCTGTAGGGTCGAGGTAAGTACCTGCGGGAAACCCAAGAAAACGAGATAAACAGATGCGCTCAAACTGGCTGTTAAACGCCCATTTTGTAATGTTGGGGTCAGTCAAAGCGGATATGATAACCGGAGGAATTTTCTCTCCGCAGGCAAGGTCAATAACCTGCACTTCGCCGCCGTCTATGGAGTAGCCAAAGAGCAGCACTTCGAAGTCAGGTGATTCGCAGTAACGGTAAACACCGCACCTGCCAAGGTCGACCGAGGAGAATGTCTCTAAATCAATACTCATAGTTTTCAAAAAATCACATCCTTTCTAACACGGAAAGGGAGGCGGAAAAGCTCCGCCGCCCACCATGAGTGCCGTTTTGTCTATGCCAGGAAATCGTCATCTTCTAAGGATGTGAAGTCATCAGATGCCGAGGATCTGTTGCCGAGGGGTTCTCCGTCTTTAATTTTCTGGATGTTACCGAGACCGCAAGCAACACCCTTGTTGCCGTTAGAATTAAATGCATAGAAGTTGAGTGAGACCCTTCCATAGCAGCCACTGTAGACTTCTTCACGGTCAAGAATAGGTTTGACTGATTTGCCCACAATCTGAGGGGCATTAGTGCTGTTGGCATTAACGAAGTAGTGCCCTTTATACGCTTCATCATTACGCTCGATATCGCCGTCACGAAGCGGTAGTTTGATTGCAGCCTTATTCGGTTTCTTACCGCCAAACTTTGCGATACCTTCCTCAATAGCTGCATCTACAGCTGCTTCAATTGCCCTGATAGTTTCCTTATCGGACTTAGGGATAAGTACAGAAACACTGTATTTTTCCGTCCCGCCGTTGATGGATACGGGCTCCCATCCGTGGAAATAGCTGAGACGTGTGTTAACACCGGTTATTACCTTGGTTTTGCTGTTATTCTGATTTGCCATATTATTCACCCTCCATAATTTCATTAAAATCGTTAGTTGCGTTTGATACGTTTATAGCCGGCCGCTTATCCGAAACAGGAACGAGAGTCGGCTTACCCGGTGGTTTATATACGAGGTCACCGAGAACCTTATTGAACTTAGCTTTGCCCATAAGCTTTTCAAATTCCGTAAGCGTGATAAGGCTCTGCCTGTAGATGTCCTTATAGCCGTTGGCCTTTGCAGCCTCTGCAACTGCATCTTCGTCTTTGAATTTCCTGACACTTCGGCCAGCCACAACTTTATAACCAGACCACTCTTTTCCGTGGTTGACGGCAGCATCGGTAGCGTAAGCCAGCAGGTCATTTGCCCATTTGGTGATGTCGTTCAGCTTTCCTAAGACATCCTCGATTTCCGCATCTGATAAGAGCGGTGGGAGGCGGAACTCTGATTGCGCCAGCTTCAGCTTTTCTTCGGCTCTTGCACGGCACTTCACAGCGGCACGGCAGAAGGTACACCATTCGCCGGGGCAATATTCGCCTTCGCCTTTGAAGGCAAGTTCGGCCTTCGGCTTAAGTTCGTTTTCTGCCCAGTCCCTCAGTTCATCCACTGGGATAGTCCATGTGCTGACATTATCTCTGCGGGGTTGGAAAACCGTCATAGAAACCTCATTAATGTCATAAAGGCTGTCGTAGATTTCCAAAGTTCCGAGGCTGTACAGCATCATTTGACTGTTGTGTTCTGCGTTAACCAAAATCCCCATGCCATACTTCAGATCAATAATGTGCAGAATTTTAACAGAGATGAGGATGCAGTCACCTGTGCCAAAGCCATCTGGTACATATTTGGAGAAGTCCAGATGCTGTTCAATCAGCACCAGCGGATCGGAGCAGGACTGCTTTGCCAGTTCCAGCTGCTCAAGCACAAAATCTACATAGGCATCTGTGTATTCGTCCATCTCGTCACAGTCAAAAGGAGAGATAGGTTTTTTGCTACGTATCTTAAGTGCCCTACGCAGTTTGTGTTCGGCTAAGGCGTGTGCGGCGGTACCTTCGGCAGCGGCTGAAGACTCGTTATCATCGAATTCCAATTCAAGCCGTGCAGAGGGAGTACAATTTGTCCACCTATGGGAACTGGATGCGGAAAGAACTGCGTGCCTACCCATTAGCAAGTACCTCCGCATCCGCAAGGAGAGCCTCATACTCGCTGGGGTCGATGTCACTTAAGCGGCTTGCCCCGTGCTTAATAAGTAGCGCCTTAACCTGGGCAGTTTTGCCGCTTTGACTGATAGGTGTAAGCACGGCTCTGATGTCTTCAACTGAGATGGTCTTTGCGGCATGCTTAACTTCCTGTGTTTCTTGAGTGGATAGCTTTTCTTCGGATTCGACTGATGGTTCATCACTTGCGATAGCGTTTGCCAGGGTGCGCAGGCTTTCTGTCAGAGACTCCATGTCGTTCACCACATCAAGAAGCAGGTTGATTCGGCTCATGTGCAGTTCCTCCTTTCCCGATTTGGTGAATTTCTACCGACTGAACACTCTGCCCGGGAGTGAGTACCAAAATCTCGGTAAACTCACCGAAAAGAAAATTCAGTAGTCTTTGCGGTATCTTGCTGATCCCGCTTTTTATAACGGCTTTCTTCTGAGAGCCATCTTTTCGTGCAACATTGATTTGCACTTTGTGTTGCAGATTCATAGGTTTTACCTCCTGTGTCAGACGGGTCTGCACCCGGAGGAAGGGTGGCTGTCAGTAGCGTCTTATCTCTTCCTCTACTAATAGCCGAAATTATTAACCCCTTCTGAAAATGTAGTAGTTATGCGGTTTTAGAGGATGCCTTGCTCTGCAAACAGCTTCCTTAACCGGGCGATTATTTTACTTTTGCGGTTATGGATTGCTGTAACAGATTTGCCTTCTTCATTGGCAATTTCAGTGAGTTGGCGTTGGCTGCCAAAGAGGTCATATATCAGGTTGATTTGCTGGGGAGTGAGCTTTTCCATCAGTGTCAGTAACTGCTCAACAAGCGGATTAGGCTTGTCCGCTTTTTCATCAATTAGAAAATAAGCGGGGTCGGTTGTACTGGTTTCGAGGTTTTCAATCGGGTCGCCGGTAGAGTTATCCGGGTCTCTTTCATTTTTGAGTTTTTGGTTTTCCGTAGCATAATCGCGATTCTCGTCTTCGTAACGGTTACCGAGGTCAGCTGCGTGGTCGAAATCATTGAGCATGATGATGTGCTCTTCTGTTACGCCGCCTTGGCCAGCGGTGATGGTGATAGGGAGAGTTTTTTTAGCTTCATTGTCCCAGTGCCAATAGGTGTAAGTAGTTTGTTGTTTCTTTTTGGACATAAAATTCGACTCCTTTGAATTTCAAATTTTGAAATCCGCCGGAGTCGCTAAATCCGCCATAAACAGAAGAAGACGACAGGAGGCATACTTATCCCAATGGGATGTTCTGCCCGCTCTGTCGTCTTGCGCTCTGGCGGATTAGATTATTTAGTTAAACTGCGATTGGTATTTGGACGTTCTCAACTTTCAATGTCCCGTCCGGGTTTGCTGTTATACGGGTTAAACAGCCTTTTTGAACGATTTCGATGATGCGTCTGTCTTGGCTAACATCACATACCCGCTTTCCATCTAGATTACGAACTTCATCGATAGGCCACCCCTCCTCTACAAATAAAACTCATATGTATCACCTTCTTTCTGCTCGTTGACCTGTTTATGGGACAACTCTTCTGATATACTATATTTAGTGAATGAATATATCGTCGCGTAGTGAATAATAGAACAAATCGTTCGCAAAGATAGTAAAAAATATATTTGGCGCTCTTCGCACAACATGTTCTGGTACGGGTATTATAATACACACATATGTTCGTTGTCAATAGTCTTTAGAATATTTAGTTCGGTATGTTGACAGAATTAGAACAATGATATATAATAAACGTGAAAGGAGCTGAATTTATGGAATTTGGCGATAAAATAAAAAAACTGCGTTTAGACAGAGGCTGGTCACAAGCCGAAGCAGGCAAAGCTATAGGGGTGTCCGAACGAGTATACGGTTACTATGAAACTAATGAAAGAACACCTTCTAAGCCTGAGGTTATACAGAACATCATGAATACCTTCGGTGTTTCCTTTGAATACCTATTTACACCTGAGGAACAGTTTCAGATTGAAGCATCTCAAAAATACGGCAACATAGGGAATAGACAAGCTCAGAAAATTCTTAAAGGCGCTGACGCATTATTTGCAGGTGGTGAGCTTGAAGAAGATGCAAAAGACGAGATGTTTGAGATTTTAACAAAACTATACTTCGAAGCCAAGAAAACCAATAAAGCAAAATACGGACGAAAAAAGACTGATGAATAGCCTCTAGTACATTTGTTAAAGGGGTGGTGCTCATGTTTTTTGATAATGACGCTATTCTCAAAGCAAATCGTCTAACATGCAAGTTTAGAACGACTGATCCGTTCAAAATATCTGAAGAAATAGGCGTTAGGATCTTTTATATGGATTTGAAAAATATAAAGGGAATGTATGCTTATGTTCTTCGAAACCGATATATTGTTTTAGATAACAAGCTCGGTGAAGTTGAGCAGAGAATTGTGCTAGCGCACGAAATAGGGCACGATCAGCTCGATAGAGGTTCTTGCTTTCGTACTTTTACTGACCGAAACTCAATCTCGTATGAAACACATCGAAGCGAGATTGGAGCGAACTATTTTTCTGCTCAACTGCTAATACCAGACGAGGACTTTTTTGAGATGCTCGAAAGCAAGTATGATTATTTTCAGATGGCAGCGGAGTTAAGGGTGTTTCCTGAACTAATGATGCTAAAGGTAGATATGCTAAATATGCAAGGTCATGATTTGGCCCCTTTTGATTTAGGTTCGAAGAACTTTTTGAAGAAGAGGCTTGATATGTGAAAGTAAGCTATAACAAAGGGGTATGTACAACGTTCCCAGATATAGACGATGCTATTGTTAAAGCGGTAAAAGTAAAGCAAATTAGGGAAGCATCTGTAACAATGCTTGGAGAGATAAGATGAATTGATTGCTGGCCTTGATAATCTACCCTCGACCAATGTGTTGGCTTATAAATTATCGGAAATCTACAAAGTGCTTTTGAAACTTTGAAGAATCGTGTTCCCGTAATGCATAGCATAATTAGAAGAGATGTCAAAAGGCTGCCCTCAAATGCTTCCTACAATACTGAGATTCGGAGGTGTATGTTGAAAAACTCCTGTAAGTGCCGTTTCTGCACGTCTTCTTTTAAAGACGAGGGAAAAAATCGTTGATAAAAATACGACACCCACGATTTTTACGGATTCTTATGAGATGAATCATCTTCAATATTTTAAAATTAGTAATTACTTTTAATATTATATGATATAATATATGCGAAGAATTGGGATTAAGGAGGTGATCGTATGGCGAAAGACAAGAACGGTGAAATCCCCGTCTATCACTCTGTTACGGAGTTTTTGAAGGGACAGGCTTCCCGGATATTTAGGGAAGTAAACGATCATGACAAGGTAGTAATCGTAAATAAGCAAAATAAGCCACAGGTTGTTGTCATATCATACGATCGCTACATTAGGCTAAAAGAAAACGAAGGCAGCGACATATAAGAGTCGTGCCCCTTTAGTAAATATCTGTAATGGCTTTGAGCCACAAGAATTATATTATGGAGGTATAGGTATGGCTGAACTAAGAAAAGAAGATTTATGGGTAATGGCCGATAAACTCAGAAATAATATGGACGCTGCTGAGTATAAGCATGTTTGTTTAGGACTCATATTTCTTAAATACATTTCAGATAGTTTTATTAAGGCATATGAAGAAATATCACAAGATAAATATGCCGATCCAGAAGACAAGGATGAATATACTGCTAAAAATGTGTTCTGGGTTCCTCAGGAAGCTCGTTGGAACAATATTCAAGCAAAAGCTAAAACACCAGAAATCGGCCAAATCATTGACAACGCAATGTACATAATCGAAAAAGAGAATTCGTCCTTGAGAGGAGTTCTCCCTAAAGATTTTGCTCGTGCTTCATTAGATAAAACCGCTCTTGGCGAGTTGGTTGATTTACTTGCAAATATTGAAATTGGGAACGATCCTAATAAGGACACTCTTGGGACAGTCTATGAATACTTTCTTGGTAAATTTGCAAGAGCTGAAGGAAAGCTCGGTGGTGAGTTCTATACTCCCCGTAGTGTCGTTGAACTCATTGTTAACATGATAGAACCGCATGACGGCAGAGTATATGACCCCTGCTGTGGCTCCGGCGGCATGTTTGTGCAAAGCCAAAAGTTTGTGGAGGACAGACAAGGACGAATTGATGGCCAGCTTGCTATTTATGGGCAGGAATCTAACTACAATACTTGGAAGCTTTGTAGAATGAACCTTGCAATTCGAGGCATCGACGCAAACCTCGGACAACAGAACGCAGACTCTTTTCATAACGACCAACACAAGAGTCTGAAAGCAGATTACATAATGGCGAACCCGCCTTTTAATGTCAGCGACTGGGGTGGCGAACGCTTGATTGATGACCCTCGTTGGGGCAAATATGGCATTCCCCCAACGGGTAATGCTAATTATGCGTGGATTCTGCATATGCTCTATCATTTGGCACCGAGCGGAACAGCGGGTTTTGTGCTTGCTAATGGTTCCCTTTCAACATCTTCTATCAGCGAATATACCATCCGTAAAAATCTGATCGAAGATGATAAAATCGACTGTATTGTAACCTTGCCTGGGGGGTTGTTCTCAACCACCTCTATTCCCGTCTGCTTATGGTTTATGTCCAGAAATAAACTCAAAAACGGACACCGTGACAGGAAAGGTGAAATTCTTTTCATTGATGCGCGTAATATAGACGCTGAACCAATGGAGGATAGCAGGACCCAGCGGCAATTATCGGGTGAAAACATCGATGATATTACTGCAGCTTACCATTCCTTTAGAAATCACAATAAAATAGCAGTTAGAAGTAACGGAACTGAGGTTAGTTATGAAGATCAACTTGGATTTTGTAAAATCGCTACATTAGAAGAAATCCGAAGAAAAGATTATAATCTTACTCCGACAAGTTATGTAGGAGTTGCACCTATTAAAGAAGACACTGAGCCATTTGAACTTAAGATGGATAGGTTAACAAGACGGTTGGCAGAAATAATTGCGGAATCTAAAGAACTTGACAAGGAAATTGCAAAACAGCTTGGCAGTATTGGGTGGAATATATAAGGAGGTGAATATCTGTGCTATATACCAAGACTCGTGTGGGCGATGTTTGTAGAATAATCTCAAGTGGGGGTACCCCTAAACGCTCTGAAGCGGAATACTATGGTGGAAAAATAAATTGGATTAAAACTCAAGAACTTAATGATTGTTATATATTTGATACTGAAGAAAAGATAACTGAGTTGGGGATAAACAATTCATCGGCAAAAGTATTTCCTGCAGAAACTATTAGTATGGCTATGTATGGAGCAACGGTAGCAAAGCTCGGAATTATGAAAGTTCCTTGTTCAACTAATCAAGCTTGTTGCAATATGGTTACAAATGAAACAGAAATGTTGCATATGTTTTTATATTATTCGCTTCTTAATGAACGGGATGGTATCAAAAGAAAGGCAACTGGTGCGGCCCAGCAAAATATAAGTGTTGGTATAATATCAAACTACATTATTCCAAAACCACCAATTGAAATACAAACAAAAATTGTTATAATACTTCAAACCTTAGACGATAAAATTCGCAATAATAACAAGCATTGTGGTTTATTACAAGAAAAACTTCAAACCCTTTACAAAAGATGGTTTGCCGATTTCAATTATCCTAATGCCACAGGTAAGATGCGCAAAAGCGAAAACTTGCATTCAGAAGTACCAAATGATTGGATTGAAACGAAGTTTGGCGATTTTCTAACGCCTTTTTCTGAGAAAATTGGCGACATGGAAGCGCCGATTTATTCTACAACAAACAATGGTATAATCTTACGCGACGAAAAGTTTAATAAGAATCTTTCAAAATCGCACAAAAACAATAAAAAGATCGTTAAGGATGATCTGATCTTTGGTCTTAGCCGAGAAATATTAAATTTTGGTGTCGTCACAGCCGAAATCGGATCAGTTAGTCCTGTATATCAGGTTTTCAAAATCAATCAGTCAGTTTTTCTACCTTTTATGCTCGAATTGGAAATCCGAATCAATATGCAGAATTATATGGATATTTTGAGATTGGGGGCACGTGAAGGGCAAAGCATTAGCAAAGACTATTTGCTAAACAAGTATATTCTTGTTCCAGATATGGAAGTGCAAAAACAATTTGAAAACATATATATTGCAATTCAAAACAAAATTGCAAAGTTAAAAGAAGAAAATACTGTATTAGAAGAAATTAGAGATACTCTGTTGCCAAAACTAATGAGCGGCGAACTGCCTGTGGAAGTGGGTGAAGCATAATGTCAGAATATGAAGAATATGCACAGGAAGCTTTAGAAGAAGAGTTCTCTGTTTATAGTGTGGCCCATTTATTTGACAAGGTTTCCAGATACAATAGTACAATTATCGAAAAAGACATTACTGGAACTTTGCTGTTTAGAGGACAGGCAAATAGCGGTTTTCCAATGGACGCAAGCATTTTTCGTAACAGTTTAATAAGTAAAGAGACAGCGTTGATTAATGATTTAATTTTGCAGGAACCATATGAGTTTGGAAACCATATGAGTGATTTTGAGCAACTCGTAAAAATGCAACACTATGGACTACCAACAAGATTAATTGATGTAACAACCAATCCTCTTGTTGCACTATATTTCGCCTGTTCGGATAAATCATGTGAAGACAAAGATGGCGAGATACTAATCCTTATTGAATCATTACAGCGACCAACAGAAAAGCAAGTGAAGTTTTTTGCTGCACTTGCAGAATACGATGGAAAAAGCATCGAGTTTTTTGTTGATTATTTTGTCCAAAAGGGTTTGATGAGCAAAGACTTAGATTTTAAGGAAAAGCAAGAAAAGCTAGAAAATGTGTTTAGGACAAAATATATTCCCGTTGTAGCTCCAAAAAACAACGAACGAATCAAACGGCAAAATGGAGCATTTCTACTTTTAGGTCTCGACATAGAACAGCCGGATTATTTTATAAAAAATACATTTAATTTAAAGGAACAGCTAGTTAAAGATTTTGGCGATGGAATACCGCGCTCATTAATTGTTCCTCAGGAGCAAAAACAAGTAATTCTAAAAGAACTTGACATTATTGGCATTAATGAGTCTTTCGTATATCCCGAACTCGAACATCAGACTTCATACATTAAAAATAAGCACCATATAAAGGCGGGTGAATGATATGTCAAACTTTACGGAAGACCATTTAGAGCAAGCTGTTATGGAATGGTTTCAAGGCTTAGGTTATCAAACACTTTACGGCCCAGACATTTCACCAGACGGTAGTTTTGCGGAACGAGAGAGCTTTGGTGATGTTGTACTATACGGTCGTCTTCACAGTGCTCTTAAACGAATCAATAGGCAATATTCAGAAAGAGTCATTGATGAGCTAGTGAAGAAAATTACTCGGCAATTGAGCTTGTCAATTTCTCAAAACAATGCTGCTTTTCAAAAAATAATAACAGATGGTATTGATGTTGAGGTTCGCCAAAAGGGCGGCGGTGTAAAAACTGAAAAGGCATATATTTTTGATTTATCTGATATTGAAAACAATGAATTCTTAGCCATACACCAATATACCATTATTGAGAACGGTAAAGAGCGACGCCCCGATGTTGTTGTGTTCATAAATGGCATACCGTTAGCAGTGTTGGAGCTTAAAAACGCATCCAACGAGGATGTCGGTATTGTGGAAGGTTTTAATCAATTACAAACATATAAAACAGATATTCCGACAATCTTTAATTATAATGCTTTTTTGATAACAAGTGATGGTATAAATGCCAAAGTCGGTACAATATCATCAGACTTTGATCGATTCATGTTTTGGCGTACTATTGATGGAAATGGCGAAGCACCCTCATCTACACCTCAGTTGAAGGTGATGTTGCAGGGGATGATGGATAAAAAATGTATCTTGGATATCGTCACGAAATACACCTTCTTTGTCCAGGAGGAGGATAAGTCTTATAAGATACTTGCAGGGTATCACCAGTACTTTGCTGTTAAAAAAGCACTGTATAAAACACACCTCGCTGCTTCAGAAAACGGAGACAGAAAAGTTGGTGTCATTTGGCATACGCAAGGAAGCGGAAAAAGTTTTTCCATGCTTATGTATGCCCGTCAGTTGGTTCAGGAGCTTAACAACCCGACAATCGTAATCATTACAGACAGAAATGACCTTGATGACCAACTTTTCGGTACATTTGTAAAGAGTGCTAATTATTTACGCCAAACCCCTAAACAGGCAGAGAATAGGCAGCAATTACGAGATTTATTAAGTGTTGAAGCAGGTGGTATTGTATTCACTACTATTCAGAAATTTACTCCTGATGAAAGTGACCAAAGCATTGAAGCTCTAACAAATCGCCGTAATGTAATTGTTATAGCGGACGAAGCTCATCGTAGCCAGTATGGATTAGAAGCCAAAGAAAAAGACGGCAAGGTATCTTTTGGGTTTGCAAAATATATGCGCGATGCTTTACCAAATGCATCATTTATAGGATTCACCGGAACTCCAGTAGAACTAGGTGATAAGAACACCCCGGCACTATTCGGAGAGTATATTGATATATATGACCTCACGCAAGCGGTCAAGGACAAAACCACAGTTCCAATTTATTATGAAAGCCGGATTGCCAAACTCGATATCCCTCAAGAACTCAAACCAAAAATAGATATTGAGTATGAAGAAATCGTTAGAGAGCAAGAGGAGACATATGTTGTCAGTCAAAAAAGAAAATGGGCTAGACTCGAAGCTATTGTTGGAACAGATACACGTTTAGATGTTGTTACCAAAGACTTTTTACATCATTATGATTTGCGACAAAGCGCACTTAGCGGTAAAGTGATGTTTGTGGCTATGTCTAGGAATATAGCTGTTAAGCTCTATTCAACCATCATAAAATATCGCCCGGAATGGCATAGTGAAGAGGTTGATAAAGGTACAATCAAAGTTATTATGACATCTGCCGCATCTGATCCTCAGGAGTTTCAGAGGCATTCGACCACCTCCGCACAAAAAAAACTACTTGCGAAGAGAATGAAAGACCCGGACGATGAGTTGAAAGTTGTTATTGTATGTGACATGTGGCTTACAGGCTTTGATGTACCATGCTTACATACAATGTATATTGACAAGCCAATGAGTGGTCATAATCTAATGCAAGCGATAGCACGAGTGAATCGAGTGTTTAAAGATAAACCCGGTGGCTTAGTAGTCGATTATATAGGCATTGCCGATAATTTGCGTAGCGCTCTCTCCCAGTATACGCCATCTGATAGAAAAACTGCTGGTATCGATCCTCAGATTGCTATAGACCTCATGATGGAAAAATACGAACAAATCAAGGGTGTGCTTCATGGGTTCGATTACAGTGATTATATTAAAGGATCGGCATCAAAAAGAATGGATTGTATAGTCAGAGGTGTTGATTTTATTCTTGGCAAAGATAAAGATGATAAGAAGGAATTCTTAAATTTCGTTACTGAAATAGGAAAAGCATATGCTCTTTGCTCTACTTCTGAAAAAGCACAAGAAATAAATATTGAGATTAGCTTTTTTAAAGCTGTTAAAGCCGGAATAATCAAATTGTTGCCAAAAGACAAGCCAAAGAAAACAAAGGATCAAATTGAATATGAAATCGGGCAGTTAGTTTCAAAATCGGTTATTTCCGAAGAGGTTGTAGATATTTTGGCATCAGTGGGCCTCAATAGGCCGGACATCTCTATACTTTCTGATGAATTCTTAGAAGAAGTCAAAGGATTACCTCAAAAGAACTTAGCACTAGAGTTATTACGTAGACTTCTTGATGGTAAAATCAAAGCGATAGAGAAGAAGAATGTCGTGCAAGCCAAAAAATTCTCCGAAATGCTTGAGGCTTCAGTAAATCAATATACAAAACGGTCACTTGAAACGGCTGAAGTCATAAAGGCACTTGTGAATATGGCAAAGGACATGAACAACCTACACAAGCGCGGAGAAGAACTCGGGTTGTCAGATGATGAATTGGCTTTTTATGATGCGATTTCCGAAAATGATTCCGCAAAAGAATTTTACGCAAATGATGTACTCAAACAAATTGCAAAAGAGCTTACTATAAGCATCAAGAGCAACATGAAAGTTGACTGGGACGTTCGCGAAAGTGTAAGGGCTCAGATGCGTATAACAGTAAAGCGACTCTTAAGAAAATACAAATATCCTCCTGATAAGCAAGGTGACGCGGTTACACTAATTATTGAACAAGCCGAAAAAATGTGTGAAAATGAAATGCAGTAAAACTGATATCAAGCTCAAATGGAAAAAGACCAGCCGTGCCAAGCATTATACTTTAACACGGCTAGTCTCTTTTTTACCTCTTTATTTTTCGTGGGTAGGGGCATTCAACTTTTGTGTTAGGGTATTCAAATTCAAATAAGGGTATTCAAGTCGAAAAAAGCGCCGTATTTACGGTGTATTTTGAAACTTTTATGCCACTACCGTCGGCGGTAATAAAGGGTGCGAATATGAGAATCCGAGCGAACCGATTGTATCGATTCACCCGGAATTAAGAACACCATCAACCCCGGCAATGGAGTGTGACTACGAAATATGCCTTATAAAACGGTTGAATGCAGAAACGCAGTTAAAAATGCTGTATGCATGTACCGACGGCGAAGGGAACTCAAAAATATGCTGCTATGACTTACCGTCGAATCTCGGATTGTAGCATTTTTGTGACAACCCGTCAATGGCAAACCGCCTTCGGCGGTGCTATCTCCTCCGGCTCAGAAAATCTAAAAATATGCTGTCTTGATTTTTTGGGTGTTTTTCGATTGCACACTTCTTCACAATTCCAAAAGTCATTATTTTATAGTAAACTTATAATTAAGCAAATGCCTAATAAATGAAATTTGCATTATCTATTAAATATACTAAGTAAGGTGAATACCAAGACTTAGCTCAAGATAGAAAGGAAATCAGGCAATGAAAATACTTTCAAGTGAAACATTTGTACAATATAAACAAAGCAAACAAAATAGAAAAGGTTTATCAGACAATCAAGTAATTCAAGCTAAAGCCGAGGTCTTTTTATCTGCGTATTTCTTCAATCTTAAAAATCGCAAAAATATGGATATATCAATAGACACCGATGTGAAAGTAAATCCATTTATAAAAAAAGATATAGACCTTCAAATATGCCAAGAAAATATAAAATTAAACATTGAAGTTAAAACTCCTGAACAGGATTTAAAAGAAAAAGGTAAGTTTTATGGTGGGCTTCCTCATAGGTATTCAGATATAAAGCGAGCCGAACAAAATCCTGACTTAAGAAACATCTCAGATATGTTGAAAACTCAAAGTGGAATAGAACCCCAAATTCTAAAAACAAACGATAATAAAGTAAAGGATTATATAGTTGGTGCTAATGAAAAGTTTTATAAGAGAAATAAAGAATCATTAAACATCTTAGCCATAATGTGTACATCAGAACAAATGGGTAATGTTCTGCTCTATTTAATTAATCCACATAGTGGGCTTATTACAACAAACACATATGATAGCACAATAATACTTTCTGAACTTGATTATATAATCGTATCAAACGCAATAGAAGGTATAGTAAACAAGGAGGAATATACATTTTACACCGATGACCTTTCAAACTATGTAACGCTTATTCTTTCACCACATAAGGATTTGACGAGCGAAAGCGAAGTATCACAATTCCTGTTTTCCATAATGCCGAATGATAATAACAAGTATTGTACGTTTGAAAAAGAGTATGCTGCAGAATTGAGAAAGGGTAATATCCCTGATAGCATACATTATCAATTCACATGGTCAGGCTATTTAGCAAAATATCATCCCGAATTTGCGCTTAATAAATCGAAATATGTATCGCCATAAAAATAATCTAATTTTCACATTATCCAAATAATCAAACTTTGAAGTAATATTTTGGACTGCGCAGTTTGTTTATAATATAAAGTATAGGTTAATACACCATGTTACAACTTAATAGGGTTGTTTATTAGCCCTTATCCCTCTATATCCACCGTCACACCAGACTTGAACTCCACCGTAAATTTGTCCTCGTAGATTATGACCTTTTCAATCAACCGCCGTACAAGTTGTTCGTCGTATTCTGTGAGAGCGGTGGATTGTTTCTTTAGAAATTCGCTCATATCAGCAATAACGATTACAATGATCGAGCAAGATCACTTCCGTTTGTCGAGTGCACACCGTGTGCAAAATCGCTTTGTTCTCGTTTGCCGTGTGCACACCCACCAAGTTTCCGTTTGCCGGGTGCAAGGCGAAATCAGCCATTGCACCCGTCAAACGGAACTTTTTATTACACTCAACAAACGGTAGAAAACAAAAATCTCGCTAAAAAGCCCTGACATCAAGCCCTTTTAGCGGCTACCGTGTGCAAAATAAGAACGTCAGCATTGTATCAATACTGACGTTCTTATATGGTGGAGGCGAGGAGAATCGAACTCCTGTCCGAAAAGCTCTTGCTGAAGCTTTCTACGAGCGTATCCGTTTATTTACGTTCCCTCACCAGCACGCCAAGCGGCAGGCTTGCCAGTTTAGTAGCTTC
>JAQWDK010000035.1 GCA_028705495.1 Eubacteriales bacterium | reverse complement strand
TTACCAAAAACCTTTTGAAGAGGCCCAAAGGGACAGATAAGGTTGTGGAAAACGGATGTTTTATATCTTAGTGTCACCAGAACAGAAATCGCTAACCATATGAGTAGCACTGGGATGTTTTTATGTAAAATTTTCTGTGCGAATATGGTGAATCCGACACTTAGCAATAGGGTTACCCACCCTATTTTCCCTGAGCGAAGCCATTTTGGAGCGGTGTCAGTCTGCCACTTGAGTTTTTTCGATAACCACTCTGTCGGAATCATCAATGTGTTCATCGGGCAAGCGTAACCGCAGTAAACTCTACCGAACAATAATGCTAATAACAGGCTTACTGCATATAAAGCGAGCCAAAGCATCATCTTACCATTTGCTACAAGTACAACAAATACAGCTAAGAATAAAATTCGTATAGCCGTGATAACGTGTTTCATAATTATGACCATCTCTTTCTTCTGTATATTGATTTTATACTATTATAGCGTTATAATAATAAAAAAGGTGTTACCGAGGTAACACAAAGGAAGTTTTCTATGGATTATTCGCTGGTAAAGATTACTCTTTTAAATACATTGGAAGAGCAGAAAATATCTGAAAACCTAAGTAACGGAAATTTTAAAATCGTTTCGTATAAGAAGAACAGCGTCATTCATTTCGCTGATGATATATGCAACAAGTTAGAAATCATTTTATCTGGTGAAGTTATAGTGGAAAACATAGACGAATCAGGAAATTTGTTAACTGTATCAAAATTCAGCGGCAACGATATTTTAGGCGGGAGTCTGTTGTTTTCCAAGAACCCTTTTTACCCCATGACCGTAACAACACAATCAGATACTGATATATTAGTGATTAACAAAGAGGTTTTATTTGATTTATTTTGCCATAACCCGATGTTTTTACGAGAATACTTAACTCTTATCTCCGACCGTGCATTTATACTCGGCAATACTATCAAACACTATGTAAACAAAACTATTAGAGAGAAAATCGCAAACTACTTAAATCACGAAATAAAAAAGCAAAACTCTAACTGCGTAAAACTAAATATCACCAAAAAAGCTCTCGCTGAAAGAATTGGTGTTCAGAGAACGTCTTTATCAAGAGAGTTAGCTAAAATGCGAAAAGATGGTATAATTCAATTTGATTCGCATTCCATTACTATTTTGTAGAACTAACGAAAAATAAGATAAAATTGACGGAGGAAATCCTAATGAATTGTCGTCATGATGAAAACAACCAATCGGATTGCATACACTGTGTACCTATTTTTAGTAACTTAACACATGAAGAGATGCTTGAAGTTGCCAATATCACTACAGCTAAAACATATGATAAAGGTGATATGGTCTATATGGAAGGCGATAAGGGCGGAACGCTGTTTGTTCTTCATACCGGAAGGGTGAAAATTTCAAGGATAAATGCAAGTGGCAAAGAACAGGTTATTCGGGTTGTTGGACCCGGAGAATTCATGGGTGAGTTATCGCTTTTTAGTTCTCTGCCTTTAACTGATAATGCACAGGTTTTGGAAAAGTGCACGATGTGTGTTGTTGAAGGCTCAAAACTTAAGGAGCTGATGGCGAAATATGCTTCAATAACCTTTAAATTTATGGATGAACTTAGCAAAAGATTAGAAAAAGCGGAAACGCTCATTGAAGCAATTAACTTGAGCTCTGTAGAACAGCGTTTAGCTCAAGCTCTTATTTCAATGGCAGAAGGAAAGAAAGAAGTTGTATTGAATATTACTAAAGGTGATTTAGCCTCTCAACTTGGTATGAGCCAGGAAACACTCAGCAGAAAACTCACAGCTTTTCAGGACGAAGGACTGATAAAACTTAAAGGTCATAAAAAAATATTAATATTGGACTCAAAAGCTTTAGAAGAAATAAGCGAAAGTTAAAATCGTGAATTGGTTTTTATTAAGAAACCAATCCTTTATCCCGATACATATTCTTATCTGCTTTTTTCAGCAAGTTCGCCGTTCTGTTGTCAGATTTTTCAGTTGATATAGCATAGCCGACACTGGTGGAAAGCCGGAACGGAAGCTTTGTTGCTCGGCTGAACTCGTCGAAACCGTCTTTGATTTTCTGAACTATTTTTCTAACACTTCCCTCTTCGCCTTCAGTGATAACGACAACAAATTCGTCTCCCCCATATCGTCCAAGAAAAGCAGAAGTTCCGTAAAATACCGTTCTAAGGATATTCGCTGTTTCTATTAGGGCCATATCTCCAAAGCTATGACCGTACTGATCGTTGATTTTCTTAAAATCGTTTATGTCTAACATTATTAGAGTGACGGCAAGATTCTGATCTTCTTCATACACTCCAAGATGCTTTTCAAGGCTTCTGCGGTTATTTAAACCAGTAAGAGAATCCTGTGAAATTGCTTGACTTTGCTTGTTTAGAAAGACCAAGAGGCTAGAGACAACTGCGAGTGGCCATATCATGCTGAGTCCATAAAATATTATCTGAATAATCCCACCTATAAAAGGAGGAACAGGAAACAAAGCAATTGTTAGCAACTCTTTCTTACGGTCAATAAGAATTTCTTTTTTATGTTGTATAATTGCAATGGCGGATATTGACAGTAGATATAAAAGCAAAACAATATAAAAGGGTGTAGATAAGATCCCACTCTGAAAATAATTTGCATCATTCAGATAGAAACACAACTTTGTGAGTGGTGTGGTAATGACAAATAACCCTAAAGCTGAAAAAGGTATCAGGACGAAAATGAGCTTTTTGGTTTTAGAAATACTCTTCCTAAAAATACGATGCCATGCGTATTTGATCCAACCATGAACAGCGGCTATTTCCAAAATAAAATATAGGATACCTGTTACATAGCTCAAAATACGAATTAAGTCGCCGCTTTTCCCTTCCAAAAGCCACATTCCCATATCAAATAGTAATGCAAGAATCACTACTGATTCAATTCTACGAAGAAGGCGGATATCGCTGATCTCAGCGAAATCCCTTTTATATCTGAAAAAGGTAATTAAGGCTATAATTGTCATGGTATAATAGAGTTGTAACACCTTACCCTAATATAGTATAATAACTATAAAGGGAGAAATACAATGGAACAAAACAAAAAGAAACATTACGAAGACGAGTTCAAAAAGAGGATAGTTTGCCTTCATCTTGAAGAAGGACGAACCCTCAAGAGCCTTGCTGAGGAATATAATATAAGCCACGGCAGCGTATCTAATTGGATAAAGACATACCGTGAAGAATGCCAAGTAAACCCGCAGAGCAAAGACGAATATGATTTAATGTCGGAGAATCGAAAGCTTAGAAAGCAACTCGAAGAAGCTAAAAAGGAGAACGAGTTCTTAAAAAAAGCGGCGGCATTCTTTGCAAAGGAAATCGATTAGCGGATTATCGGTTTATTGAGAAATATAATAAATATTTCGGTATAAGGTGGTCTTTAATGAGACTTCGCATTAGCCCAAATGCTTATTATAATTAACCTAAAAGAAGAAAATCAGGTTCTGAAGCTAGAAAACAAGTAATCTTGGAGCAGATCACAGATACTTATCATATTTACAACGGGCCGGCTCGGTCATCGTAAAATAAGGATTTTCCTTGCCAGGAAAGGCATATACATTAGTAAACGACTGTTCACAAGTACACAAATAAGAAACTTGAGCTATTTTCTATACTTAAGAGAAGGAAGCCCGGGTATGTTAAAGGGCATACTCATAAAGTTTTCCCCGATCTTTTAAACCAAAACTTCAAAGCTGAAAAGCTTAAACAAAAATGGTGCGCCGATTTTATATACCTGCTCTTAGAAGACGGCAGTAAACGTTATAATTGCTCAATTCTTGATCTTTATGATCACTCGAAATGAATTTCGATTTAACGATTAACACACTTAAAAAAGCTCAATCTTCACAGGCTATCCCAAGGAACGGGTTGATTTTACATAGCGATCAAGGCTCTCAATACACTTCAAAAGCATTTGTTGAGTTTTGCGAATCTGTAAATCTCACTCAAAGCATGAGTAAAACAGGACACCCATATGATATTGCTCCGATGGAAAGGTAATATAACACCTTTAAAAGCGAGTAAATTTACCAGCATCACTTTCGAAGCAATAAAGAACTCGATTCAGCAACTGAGGAATACATATTCTTATTCTTATAACAATGGTCTTACATCTTTCGAAGCGCGATTTAATTTAAAATATTAGGTCGAACTGTTACAATTTCGCTTAACCAGGACACACTTCTCTATCTGCCTGAGTTTTGTTGTTTATTTAACATATATATTTTTTTATATATTTGTATGCTCTTTATAATCAAAATAGTAGTAACAAACAAAATACAACATAAAATATAATGTGTAATTAATGCAATAACGTTTTTAAGCGAATAGTTTATAAAAATGAAGTTGAAGGCAATAGTTATATAGCTTGCTGCTAAATATAAAAATGTTCTTGACTTAATCACCATGTTGAATCTGTGTCCGCATTTTTCACAAGTTAAGGGATATGTTGAATCAGTTTTAAATAGATTCACGATAATGTCTTTAAATCTAATTTTATAGAAATGATTACAGCTGTTCATGCTTATGGCCTCCCATGAATAGGCACATTACACTCATAGCAATAATGACCCGATTCCCCAAGGCACCGTTGAGGATTATAGTGTAATTGCCAGCCATCGTAAATTAATGTTTTGCCAAGACCATAACTACCATAAAGATAGGTTACTTCTTTAGTTGATGAATGCATCATGTATTTAGAAGTGTGATAATAACCATAATGGTCTCCTATTGTATAATAAGAAAAAGTTGTATATGATATTGTATAGCGATCGTATACACCAATTGGCACTGAATCACTTACAGCAGATATGCTTGTAAGTGCAAAGCTTACAGCAAGTCCGGTTATGATACCAGGTGTACCAAACGCTGATAAAGCGGTAGTCACGAAACCTTCAAAAGCAAGCATCATTCCTTCTTCAACGATTTTGTCTAGTTCAGTGATTTCATAAGTATCTTTCCTTACAGTAATTACACCCTCAAATTCAGCCTCATAATCAACACCTGTGATATTTTTATAAAGGTCCTTAAATTCTTGGTCATACGATGTACTCCCACAATCAGACATAACTGTATATCTTTGAGCATATCCGGAATCATCAGAAAACATAACCGGATTATTACTACAATAAGCGAACATATTATATCCTTGAATGTCTCCATTTGCTCCAACAATACCATCCGCATTAATAAACCTACCAACTTGCGGATCATAATATCTGCTGTTGAGGTAGTAAAAACCTGTCTCGCTGTCGTAGTAATATCCACGGTAGCGGAAGGGGTTAGCGGTGCCGACTGTTGAAGCGAGCGAGCCGGTAATAGTCAGGATATTGCCCCAAGCGTCGTACGAGTAATACACGATTGCCGTTCCCGTACTGTCGTATATGCGAATTATATCGCCTTGCACATTACGGCCATAATAATAATCAACGCTGTTGTACCTAAATCCAATTAAATAGCCGTTGTCATCATAGTAATAATACTTTTGGTTCGTTGTTGTATATGACGGATAGTTTTGTTGGTATTCGTACAGTATCTTCGAGCCATCAGTCACATAATAAGTCCTTGAATCTCCGATCATACCGCTATATGTCAGCGTTTTCTGTGTCCTGATACCACTTTCGTCATATTTATATGTATATGTTGAGCTACCTGACGTCAATGTAGAGAGCTTTCTGCCTTCCCACGTCAGTATCTTTCCACGGTAAGAAAGCGGATTCCCGATAGCATCATAGGTAATAGCTGTTCTGTTAACACTATACTTTTCGTTTGATTTTAATATCTATCCAATTATCATTCCATAATACTTTTTTCGTTACACCATCATGAGTTTCAACAGTGGAATATTGAAGCAAATACCCTTCTGTGTCATGTTTGAAACGATATTTTTCTTGCCGTAATATGGGCGTTTCTTGCGAATTTAAGAATCTATCAATGCTCACATCGGATAGACCCGATTCTGAATATTCAAATTTTTCTTTTGTATAATCAACAACTCTACTTTCATTGGTACTGAATAGGCAAAAAACATATGAGAGTATTTGATTGCCGTGATAAATACATTCTGATAATGCTTGAATCCCACTTTTATCAAATGAGATGCCCTTTTCTATCTCATCTTGCCGTATTATTGCTTCTTTATATCCCAAATGAAGAGGAAAGCTTTCTACCAAAATTAAATTTTCCAAACCATCAAACATATATTTATGGATCGGTTTGCTTTTTGAGTTCATTTGTTTCAACAATTTTCCTCGATTAGAGTTTTCTAATACAATATCCGTAACGGGACTTGGGTTATAAAAGCCCCGGTGAATCGTTTCTCCCCCAACGCCATATTCCTCTCTTCTGACATGGGCGCTTAATTCATCATAAATTGCCCGATAATTCGCATCAAATTCCTTGGCTTTTTCACTCAAGCGTTTGCATTCATCAATGAAGGGTTGGCATTTTCTTAAATTTTCATCAGACCTTAAATAGCTTTTTATTTCTTCCAATTTTTCTTTATCAGCATTATTCATTATGTACCAGTCGGTCCTCTCCGGGTAAAAAACCCATATGTAGTCTGGATATTTGCTTCCCCCTTAAAGAGGGAAGCAAATATCACTTTGAGCCTAATCCCATCTGATTCCTAAGGATGAACGTATTAGAATTTCAGCTCTAAGCGAATCCAAGGTGGCTTCTACTCTGTCTTTGTCGCCCGCAACTAATCGCAACCTTTCTGTAACATAGTCATGATATGCGGTGGTGTGCAATGAAACATGATAGCTCTGAGGTAATACCACAAGATTTCTTAAAGAGGTCACAGGCTCTATGCCAACATCTCTTAGTATTTGCCTTGATTCTGCCGCACGATAATCATTTTGCGCAACAATATGGTGTTTTCTCGGAGCATCAGGGGGTATTATATCTTTTTTTTCACTAGCTATTTCATTTATCTTTTCTTTTACTGCTTCTTTAACCATTGTTTCAACAATATATATAGGTGCCATTGGAGTTGTTACAGTAGTATCAGTCTTTTTTACAAAAGAATTAACAACTACGAACGCAAGAAAAATTATTACTCCTCCGCCAACACCTCCATCAGATTCTAATCGTAAACGATTTGCAAAAACACCAGCTTCTCCGCTCGGGTCAGTAATATTTACAGGATTATTACTGCAATAAGCGAACAGATTATATCCTTGAATGTCTCCATTTGCTCCAAGAATCGAATCAGCATTAATAAACCTTCCCGTCTGCGGATCGTAGTATCTGCTGTTGAGGTAGTAAAAACCAGTCTCGCTGTCGTAGTAGTACCCACGGTAGCGGAAGGGGTTAGCAGTGCCGACTGTTGAGGCTAGTGAGCCGGTCATAGTCAGGATATTACCCCACGCGTCGTACGAATAATACACGATTGCAGTTCCCGTACTGTCGTATATACGAATTATATCGCCTTGCACATTACGGCCATAATAATAATCAACGCCGTTGTACCTAAATCCAATTAAATAGCCGTTGTCATCATAGTAATAATATTTTTGGTTCGTTGTTGTATATGACGGATAGTTTTGTTGGTATTCATACAGTATCTTCGAACCGTCAGTCACATAATAAGTCCTTGAATCGCCGATCATACCGCTATATGTCAGCGTTTTCTGTGTCCTGATACCGCTTTCGAGATATATCTAACTATAATTACTTTAAATTAAAATAGCTTCTTGTTGCGAATATTAATAGTTTTGCTCCAACCGTAATCGAAACCGACAATGTCTATATTGTTCCAAATATCAATTAATTTTTTATCTTCAATTAAACGAGCATTAAGTAATTCTGTTGATGTGTTGAAAATTTTAACTCCCTCCTTGTTGCCAAGAAATCGAAAATAATCATTAACAATTATCCAGTACTCATTATTTTCGAATATAAATTGTAACTCAAGTTTTTTCGAATTCAATATATTAAGAAATTGCTCATATGCTAAATACATTATTTTTACTCCCTTGTAATAACGTGAATATGAGGGTTAGTGTGTCCACTTCCCGGCGCATGTCCAGTAAAATCTATTCTTAGACTAGGGTTACCATTATAATCATAATACTGACGTTGAAATTCGCCTGGTTTATTACCATATAATTTGTCGACACTTGTACGAGGTGTTCCTTTATCAGGTAATCTGTGCATTTCTTTAGCATTCGATTTAGGCTTAGCTGCATTGCCTGTCACACCCGGATTCGTTTGTCCTACAATGATTGCGCTTCCCCCAACAATACTTAATGCTGTTTGCGCAGTATTATAAGCATCATAATTTCCTCCCATAACCTTATCACGAATAACATTTGTTCCCGTTAAAATTTCACCTGCGTTGCTTAGAGTACATGCACCTATTCCTGTCGCCACAGCATAGGTTGCACCCGTTCCGACAGAAATTGCAACGCTTACCATAGTGCCAGTTGCTCCTATGCTCGCCGCGGCAACTCCTGCAGCAACACCCACAGCACCTGCAGACGCCACCACTGCTGCTACAAACACAGCCCCTGCTGCAACCGAAACTGCAGCTTTGAATATTTGTCCCCAGGAAGGCCAGAAACCCTCCGAGTCAATCAGATTAACAGGGTTGTTAAAGCAATAAGCGAAAAGATTGTTTCCGAGTATCTCGCCACCCACATCGGCAATTACGCTGTCCGCATTAATAAACCTTCCTACTTGCGGGTCGTAGTATCTGCTGTTGAGGTAATAAAAACCGGTTTCGCTGTCGTAATAATATCCACGGTAACGGAAGGGGTTGTATTTTACTGCATGTACAGCTTCGAGGTCTTCCGGAGCAATCGCGTTTCCGTTCGCGTCGGTGATGGAAATTGTGTTGCCCCAGGCGTCATAACTGTACTCTACGAGCAACCTGCCGCTCATGTTATAGATGTATTTGATGTCGCCTTGAATGTTCTTGCCGTAATAACAGCTGTTGCCATTGAAAGAAAAACCGATTACTGAACCGCTCGCGTCGTAATAATAATATAATGTAGCGTTTTCATTACCTGTTCTAGTTTCTTTAAGTATTTTTGAACCATCAAGAACATAATTGGTATTTATAAATCCGCCATATGCCCAATATTCTATATATTTATTAGTTCTTATACCATTTTCATTATATTTATATTGGTGCTCGGTGTTATATCCTGCATCCCAAAAGCTGCTTAACTCCCGACCTTGCCAAGTTAAATCAGATATATTTCGCCAATTTAAAGGGTTACCAATTTCATCATAAGCTATCGATTGCCCATTATAGCTTGTCAGCAAATCTCCCCAGTTGGCGTTACCGTAGCCGTAAGTGTCGGTAGACAGTACAGAACCGAGAGCGCCTGTGTTGTAGGCATTTGTGCGTTTGTACAGAATGTTACCAGATCCGTCGTACTCATAGGTGTATGTTCGGTTTGAGTAGGTGTTATCTTCACGAACAAGCTGATTCAGGTTGTCATACACATATGAAATGTACTTGCCACTGTGGTTAATATTTGTGATATTGCCATTGTTATCATATGTATAGCTGATTGTGTTTCCAACATCGTTAAAAATTTCCGTGCTAATCAAGGGTGTCGTTTTTGACGAATCGATACCTTGCGCATAACTGTAACCTTTTAAGAAAACACGTGACGAATTGTGTGAAACTGTCGCTTCGGTGACTCTTTCTAACCCATCATATTTATATGATGTATTTGTAACTTGCCCATTATGATTTAAAACAAAAGAATCGATAAGGTTAGAATTACTCTTATAATTTGCTTTATATCGATCTTTATTTAGCAATGAAGTAAAATCGTTAATAATTACGTTTAAAAGTCATTGTTACATTACTATCAAAATAATTATTTTTTTCCGTTATCTTTATTTTGAATTCGGAACTTTTAAATGTACACTTACCAATAAACATTTGTTTTTCTTTATCATTACTGTCATTTTTTTGCATAAAAATCGCTTTAGAATCAACATTAGACCAGATGATAGTAAATGAAATATTCTCATTATTAATAGTTATTTGACCATTAACAATTTGATTGTTTGAATTAATATCAAATTTTGCATTATAATGATCACATATCCATGTTGTATTAGGATAATCATTCGGCCGTTTACCTTTATTTGTATCTACATCACAGCAAGAAAATAGCATTATTATTAAAATTAAAATAATAAAAACTTTCCGCATAAAACTAGTCACCTTTCATCCTATTGATATAGCAATATATGGCAGACTCAGAAAAAATGCTCCACTGGAACACGTGTCCTTCTGTTTGACGTTTACTACTCTAATACAAAAATGGTAACAAGTTTTATTTCTGGCTACCGTTTTGTTTGTTTTAAAACCTTTTTTAGATTATAATATTTGATTAATTTTTAAAATTATTTGATCGTAATTAAATACATTGGAGCGAAAAGCTATGAAATGAAATCCGTCATGATTGCATACTGTAAAAAGTACGTCAGTTGTATCGTACAGGTAAAATTTATCCTCAAATGTGCCATCCAGCAAAAACTGTTCCCAAGTAAAATTCTTAGGTTCAAAAAAAATGCTTTCTTCAAGGTTGTACTTTACAATGATACGCAATATTCCATCTAAATTATTAATTGAGCCTTGGTATGCCAGCCGTCCTTTATTCTTTCTTTTCGAGATAACGTATTTTGAATTTTCATCCAAAATTTCGAGTTCTCTACAAATAGCTTCTTTATCACGCTCAAAAACATCAAAATCAAAATATAATGTTTGGGGCGAAAAAATTTCAACTATCTGTTTTAACTTGCAAAAATTCTCGTCGTTGAAAGATTTAAGCGACATAATTGTAACCGTAGACAAATCGTTCTTTTTACTGTGTGCGCTTTCAAACTTTTTTTTCATTTATTTTCACCACCTCGACAATTTCAATTCCACCTGTTATGAACGGCATTAAGGAAATATGCAACCCGCTTGTTATTAAAATATGCGTATTTTTAAACATCTTTCGAATTGAAGTACACATAGAAATCTTCTTTAAACGTTTTATCCCATCTGGATGCATAAGGAAGTAAATAATTATTCCAATATGATCCTGCATTCCATTTAGGATTTATTATTGAAGAAGGAAATGCGTGAATTGCATCAATAAAATCTTTTGCTTGTTTTATTGATTTAATATTAAAATAATAATCAAAAAAACATTCTAATACTTTCATGTTTCGATCTAATTCCGAAAACCATTTAGGCATAATGTTCTCATTTATCTCTGGAATGTATATCAATCTATTTTGAAAGAACTCTGTACTTTTTATTTCATTGTCAAACTTTATAAAATTCCAGGTATTTATATCACTTTTTAAATATGTACTTAAGAAAGAAATAGTATCTTTTATTTCCTCTTGGTTATCGCACCAAAGTATGTTGCCTAATACACTTGTATACGCATGTAATACTTTATATATATTATTTTTATTATTCACTTATTAACCTGCCATGAAATATTTTTACTACAAATCCGCATTAATGAATCTATATGTTGCCGGGTCATAATGCCGTGATTGTAGGTAGTAGAACCCAGTCTCAACATCGTAGTAATAGCCCCGATAACGGAAGGGGTTGAAGTATCCAACGGTGGAAGCTGCCGAACCTGTCGTAGACAGTATGTTACCCCAAGCGTCATAGCAGTATTCGACTACGATAGTTTCGTTCGGGTCGTAAATATACTTGATGTCGCCTTGAATGCCTTAGCCTTACTTTTTACATCAAATGATAACCTTCTTCATATAATTTCATAATATAATCCGAAACATATTCTTTATAAATACGGTTCCCTAACTTTATTCCTCGGTATGGTATACATTTCTTGATATATTTGACAAGAATGTTATAATCCTTTGTTAATTGCGAATCTTTTTCGATTATTTCACCTTGAACATTATAGTATTTAGGTTGCATCCATATTCTACCCTGCGAAACCTGTTTCTTTTCATGGTTGACTGCATTACGCGAGAATTGAATAACCGGACTTTCAACATCGTTCATATGGTAGTTGCTCCATTTAGTATTATAATATGGACCATATATTTCTTTATAAAAATAAAGTCCATTATGCAAAGTTTTTATATCGCTTAGTTGTTTACATTTTACAAACTGTTGTATTTCATGATCCTGAGCTATAAGAACAAATCCTTGATTAAACGCGAATTGTATAAATTCATCTTGTAATTCTTTTTCCATATAAAAAATAATCTGGCGTCCCATATATTTTCCTCTCTTTATTTTTATTGTTAAACATTATTCGCGAGTGTAAATAATTACTGCATTTGTTGAATTATAAGGTATAAATCTAATCGGAGCACCGTTATCACGTGAAACAGGAAGGTGTTAGCGATGGCAGTTGCCGTAGTAATAGCTTGTTCCGTTGTAAGAGAACCCGATTATCGAACCGGACGAGTCGTAATAATAGAGTATTGTGGAATTGCCACGGGTTTCTTTTAGGATCTTTAAACCGTCGAGCTTATAATTGTGTATTAACCATCAAAACCTATTTTCTTTTAACTTTTGTAAATATTTTTCATCTGACAAATCTTTATGCCACCAGTGATTACAAGTATCAAGTATTTCGTTATCTTTTCTTCTCTTGTCAGCTTTTGAGAGTGTAAGAAGAAGAATATTGAATCCAGTTTTCAGTTCTTTTTCAGGTAAATTACAAATCTCATGACCGAATTTAGTAAATGGCTTATTCTATTTAAAAGTTTAATGGCAGAAGATGATGTGTTTTTTTTGATAGAGAATGCAGATTCACTAATATCTTCATATGTTGGTCGTGATTGAATAACCATATTAAGTAAATTATATATTATATCTTTCTTGTCGGTTATTCCATGTGAATTAAACCATTCGTTCATAGTTTCTAACGAATGAATGTTCTGGGAAAATTGGTTAATAAATATTTCTTCTTCAATAGTTAAACATCTCTTCATCTATTGCTCCATTTTCTGGCTCCCAAATGCTAAACCTATATTCTCTTACCGCATTCTTATAACACGATCTTACAACTTCTAAATCGCAATTTAGACCAAAAAATATTGGGTCAAACTATTACAAGTTTGCTTAACCAGGACAATTTTAAACATTGACAATACTTAACATAGCAGGAATTGGATTGTTACCTTGTTCAAGGTCTATGCCATTTGACAAGAGTTTGTTATAATTATTTAAAAAATCAAATACATCATCTGTTGAATCAAAAAGATAATTACAGTTGAGTTTACTATATGTTTTATGAAACAATTTTTTAAATACTTGTGGCTCCAAATCCAAATATGACACATTGACACTTGTTATACAGTCATAACCCAAAACTTCAATGACATTTAATTGTTCTATTGGCAGTCGACTTTTACGTGGAGTATCAATTTGCATAATTAAGGGCTCAATGTTAATTTCTTTACAATGATCTATATATCTAATAATATAATTTTTTTCTGGGATTAACCATAACAAATTTTCAAAACAAAAAAACTTGTCATTCGCTTCTTGTTCTAGAGCTTTTGATATGTCATCATCAAAATAATCTAAAGGCCAAGATACATAACTACCAACTCCCCTATAACCCTCAATCGTTGAAGAAAATTCTTTCCGGAAAAGTCCCTTAATAAGATACCCGTTATTATAAAATTTCAATACAAATTCACCTCTTCATTCAGGAAATATTTTAATGTGATCGATAGGTCCTACATGAGCATGTACTCCCCTTGTAACAGGGTTACTTCCACTAGGATGCCCCAAATCAATTCTCGAATCAAAACCGACTTTCTTTCCCATTTCTACTAGACTTTGAGCATTGTTTATAGAAGTTCCTGTCTTTTTTGCTTCTTTTGCCAATGCTACAACTTCTTTTTGTTCTGGACTAAATTCTTTAGCTTTTGATGGTACAGTAGTATTATCTGTTTGCCCCATCTGAACAACGCCCATACCTGCTATGTTCAATCCAGCTTGCAAGGTATCATACGCTACCTGATTCCCACCCATTACTTTATCACGTATTACATTTGTTCCCGTTAGTACTTCACCTGCATTGCTTAACGAACACGCACCTATTCCAGCGGCCACCGTATACGCTCCTACGGTTGCTATTGATGTAACAGTAGCACATGTTGCAGCAGAGGCTCCATATATTCCCGCCGCAACGCCTATAGCTGCACCAGCAGCACCAGCAGTAGCAACTACTGCCACCACCGCAACAGCAGCTGACACAATGATTGCAGCTGCTGTAAAAATCTGTCCCCAGGAAGGCCAGAAACCCTCCGAGTCAATCAGATTAACAGGGTTGTTAAAGCAATAAGCGAAAAGATTGTTTCCGAGTATCTCGCCACCCACATCGGCAATTACGCTGTCCGCACTGATGAACCTTCCCACTTGCGGATCGTAATATCTGCTGTTGAGGTAGTAGAACCCAGTCTCGCTGTCGTAATAGTACCCACGGTAGCGGAAGGGGTTAGCGGTGCCGACTGTTGAAGCGAGCGAGCCGCCTATAGTCAGTATATTTCCCCAAGCGTCGTACGAGTAATACACGATTACCGTTCCTGTACTGTCGTATATGCGAATTATATCGCCTTGCACATTACGACCGTAGTAATAATCAACGCCGTTGTACCTAAATCCAATTAAATAGCCGTTGTCATCATAGTAATAATACTTTTGGTTCGTTGTTGTATATGACGGATAGTTTTGTTGGTATTCGTACAGTATCTTCGAGCCATCAGTCACATAATAAGTCCTTGAATCGCCGATCATACCGCTATATGTCAGCGTTTTCTGTGTCCTGATACCACTTTCGTCATATTTATACGAATATGTTGAGCTACCTGACGTCAACGTGGAGAGCTTTCTGCCTTCCCACGTCAGCGATTTACCCCTATAATTTAGCGGATTCCCGATAGCATCATAGGTAATAGCTGTTCCGTTGTAACTGGTCAGCAAATCGCCCCAGTTAGCGTCTGTGTAGCTGTAATTGATAGTTTGAAGAAGAACATCCGAAGAGTTACGGATTTCCTTGCGAACAATATTCCCTGCTTTATCATAATAGTATCTGTATATGCTGTTAGAATATTTGTTATATTCGTAAGTTAGCTGGTTGTTTTCATCATATTGATATCCGAGTATATAGTATCCAGAATTAAAGACTGCCGTTATGTTACCGTTATTGTCATATTGGTAGGTGAAATTATCACCATTAATAGTCTCGCTGCTGACAAGTGTTGTTGTCTTTGAAGTATCTACACCGTTCATGTACGTATAATTCTTCGTCAATACGGTAGTTGCGCCATGTGTTAATGTAGTTGAAAGCAATCTTTCGAGCTTATCGTAAGTGTATGATTTTGTCGCGGTAACACCGTCATGGACAATATTCATGCTCTCTGAGAGGTTCGAATATTGCTTGTATGTTATATTATATGTTTGGTTCGTACCGCCAACATCGTACACTGTAGATTTCGGTCTGCCATAGCTGTCGTACAGATTTTGCACTCCGAGTTTGAGCGTTAGTGTATCGCCTGTACCCGACATCTCTCTTCCGCGGATAAGCCTTCCGAGGCTGTCGTACTCGTAGAAGGTTGTTGTGTTGTTGATGAGGTCTTTTTTGCTGTAGAGCTGACCTTGACCATTGTAGGTAAACTCAACTTTTACATCACCATTGTACCTAATCGCAACAACCCTGTCAAGCTCGTCATAGTCATTTTCGATGTAGAAGCCGTTGCCGAGGGTGGTTCGGGTAATCTTACCGTTGAAATTGTTGTATGTATAGCTGGCAAGATTGCCCCATCCGGTTAGTAAGGAGTTCCATTTTATCAGCAGATCGCTGAATCAACTATTCTATTATAACAAAATATACTCCATTTGTGATACAATGTAAACTACTTTAATGACTTTCAAACTTCTTCGTTTATAATCGTACCTGTTCCGGTTGATTTTACTCCATCAAATATAGAAAATAACGCTCCATCGGTTAACAAGTGTGTTGGAGCTCCATCAAATAAATATCTGATTTTACCATAATATGTTGATTGATAATATTTTAATATTATAATTTCTGCAGTCCACATATCATTGTAGTCTTCTTTTAAGTTAATAAAAATAGGAGTGTATATTCTAATACCATCTTTAGGAAGTCTTTTAGGAAGCTTAACATCCCATATTAAACTAAAATAATTATATGAATTATCCATCAGTATACCGTCCTATGGTATAATTTTGGAATTGTCAAGAAGTGTGCAGTTTTTTATGTGTCTTCTATTAGCTACTCTTACTTTACTTGAAAAACTACGTGTGGTTTCATAGTTATTGTAGCATCTAAGATTGTTTTTTCAAAGGTGTTATTCTATTTGCTGGTTTCCAATCATTCATCCATTCTTATAGGGTACCAGTATTTTTGCTGGGTGTCGGTTTGATATTCGAAAATCCCTAAAACACTGCCAAAGAAAAGAGAATTACTCCTCTTGACAAGATTATAGGTTCGAAAATCGTATGTTTTGTCATAGTCTTTGCTGAAGTCGTACAATACCTTAATTTCTTCATTCGTTTTGTATGTATAAATTTTATCGAACGTTTTTATATACAATGTTTCATCTTCCAGGAGATATGCTTGTGGACAGCTTTGAAAATCGTAAATCTCACGCACATTCTCACCATTGAGTATATACATCTTACCTTGCTCTGAGACTATATCATATGAACCTGTCAATAAAATAATGTTAGGATCAAATTTGTCTACTTGGATTAAACCAACACAATTTTCATTGACAATAGTTTTTATTGATTCAGTAGAACCTATGTTAAGGACACCATATTCTACCCAACCTCCGTATATACCTATATCAACACCGAGGTAATAATGCGAGTCTTTGTATGTCCTGGTCAAGCGTAATTGTAACACTCTGACCTAATATTTTTCGATATAAATCGGGCTTCGAAAGGTGTAAGATCGTTGTTGTAGGAATGCGGTCTGAGGTGGTTGTACCATAAAAATACATACT
>JAQWDK010000034.1 GCA_028705495.1 Eubacteriales bacterium | reverse complement strand
GCTCTTTGTGTTATACTTTTCATAGAAGCTTGCCCTTTCTGTGAATGGTTCGTTGGCACTTACCATTTTACCACAGTTCGGGCTTGGCTTCTTCTTTTTTTAGACCATATCATTATACACTATACAAATTTTGCACAAAGCCTTCTATACAATGTATTTACTTGACAAAAAGCATGCTTAAGGTTATTATAATATATAAATCTGTTATGATATTAAAGCTAATTGACGAAAGGAGACAGCGGTGAAAAAATCAGCACTGCTTCTTTGTGTTTTAATAATGAGTATTCTTGTGACGGCTACTGCTAATTCCGCATTTGCTGTAGGTAATACTACTGTTGACTTAAAAGAAGGCGAGCTTGTAAACGGCATCCGCAGGGTGGTATTTTGGTCGCCTTCGAAAGTGTCTCTCACAGCTTCTCTCGATGGCAATACGCTTGAGGGTGAAATGGTCAGCGGAATGATGTTGGGTTTTTCAGCTTCTGAAATTGATTATACTAACAACGGTTTTTACTACAATGACAAGCTTATCTGTTCCATAACAAAAGGGCTTGAAGCTGAAAAGGCAGAGCTTGATATAGCCTTGCCTAATAGCGGTAATGTGGACATTACTCTGCTACCCAGTGTTGGGAAAACTGTGCTTGATGTTACCAAAAAGTACGGAGCGTACAATATCGACGACCTCAGTGTTGCTGATGTGCATATCCTACTCCCTAACGGCAGCAAAATAAAACCCGTAAGCATTATAAAAGCTCTGCCCATTGAAGGCTCTGCAGGAGTTATGGAAAGCGAGGCCGACTACAATGGCGAGCGGCTTCGAATCGGTGACGGCTGGAATAGTTCAACCGGACTTGGCGGCTCTACGCCGGGTGTTCCCGTTTACCTTGCTTTTAGATTTGATGCCGCTGAGCTGAAATCTGCCTCAGGTGCTTCAGCGATTTATGAAATCGATACCGCAAAAATCAGTGACGGCAGTCATACACTCGACTTTTTCGCTGATGGTGAAAAGGTTAAGAGTGTTAGATTTACAGTCGATAACACTCCTCCAACCTATGTTTCAAATATCAAATTCGGACAAGTAGTGTCCAAAAACTTTGAGCTCTCGGTTATCGCAGTTGACGAAAATGCCCCTGTTAATATTAAAATTGAAATCGATGGCAAAGACTTTACCGGCAGCTCGCTAAAAGACCTCGAGGTCGGAAGGCACACAATCACTGTTGTCGCATCTGACCAATGCGGTAATACGGCAGCTGAAGCTTATCAAATAATTGTTAGCGACAACGAACAGCTTATAAGCAAAAACGCTGTTGAGCTTTCGATGAATGGCCTTATAAAACTCCCCTTTACAGACTCAAAAAAGCCAGAAAAACTTGAGTTTTACACCTATTCACAGGTACAGAAGATCAAGTCCTATATCTACGAAAATGAAAACCAAGTTGATTACACCTTTGGCGATATGACCGAAACAGATGCTAATATGTCGCCGGAACATTTCTTTGAACTTTCCGTTTCCGAGAAAAGTGGTGCTTTTAAGTTTGAATATCAAGGTATTGCTTCGGAAAGCGTCGATATCGCAATTTATGTGATGAACCCAGAAGATCAAAGCTGGCAAAAGATCGGCAAATGCCCGAGCGGTGCAAAAACAACACTAACTATAGAAGAACCTGAAAAATACATTAAATCAGGTCTAATACACCTAAAAGCAACACCCGACTATGTTATATCAACCTCCGATACTATCTTTTGGGTAACCGACACACAATATTACAGCCGTTTTGATGACCTTAATGATAAGTACGAAAGCATTATGAATTACGCCGTTTCTCTTTTTTCACAAAATGAAATCGCATATGTTATGCATACTGGCGACGTAGTGGATGATGTTTCAGAAACTGAGTTTGCTGAAAAGCAGTATAAAGCTGCTTCAAAGTATCAGAAAATCATCGATGATGCGGGGATACCTAACGGTATTGTCAGCGGAAATCACGATATAAATATGTTAACCGCAGACCACACCTTGTTCAACAAGTATTTCGGTGCTGACAGGTATTCTACCGGCACATGGTACGGCGGTAATCTTTTTGACAACACCTGTCACTACGATCTTATGACAATCGGCGGTTATGATTTCATTTTCCTCTATATTGGTTGGGGTGTTGAGGACTTCCCCGAAACGGTCGCCTGGGCGAACAATGTCCTCAAACAATATCCGAACAGAAATGCGATCCTCAGTGTACACGGTTATCTTGGGCTTGACGGTGAATGGCAGCTTGACCCGGCAAATCCATTTCATTACACCCATACAAGAGCTGACGAGCTTTGGAACAAAGTTGTCGTTCCTAACAACAATGTTGTTTCAGTTTTCTGCGGACACACACCAGGTGTGGCGAGAAACAGAAGACAGGTTGGAGATACCGACAGATATGTTTGGGAGATCCTTGCGGACTATCAATATGCGGAGACCGGCGATGAGCCAAAACATAAGTTAAATGGTATGAGCTGTGACGGTGAGGGGTATATCAGGCTTGTTACTTTTGACGGTGAGAGTATGAAGCATGTCACCTATTCACCCTATCACGATGACTACAATTTTTTCGCTGATGATGAAGACAGTTTTATCGTTTCTCTTGGGCTAAAGGAGTCGAAACATACAATCAAAACAGTATCTGTTTCGGCAGTGAGCGCATACGATAAGCTCGCCACTGAAATTGAGTATAACGAAAAGTATGCGGTTTTCTCCGTTGTACGCAGTAAATCACATGGAAAAATCATAATGATTGCTGAAGATGCCGAAGGCAACAAATATGACGCCAGTCTTAAAATGCTCGACTCAACTTCTCCAGATATGCTTGTTATACTCGGAGTTATCGGCGGTATTATCACTTTAACCGCGATTATACTCGCACCAGTTATGATAAACAGAAAAAAACGCTCGGAAAAGAAAACAGATAAGAAGTAGTAAAAAGAGGACAAATTAATGCCGTTAGCAGATGAAATACGCCCCAAATCCCTCGACGAAGTTGTCGGACAAGAACACCTTCTTGCACCGAAGGCTCCGTTTCGCCGTATAATAGAAAGCGGCAGCATGCCGAATTTGATATTCTACGGCCCTCCCGGAACGGGCAAAACCACTGTCGCTGACATCATTTCAAAGAACGCGGGTAAATTTTTCAAAAAGCTTAATGCAACTGTCGCTTCTCTTTCGGATGTAAAAGATGTGCTTTCATCGACGGGAACTCTGATGGGAGGCGGTGGTATTGTCCTATATATTGACGAAATTCAATATTTCAATAAAAAACAGCAGCAGTCGCTGCTTGAATACATCGAGGACGGTAGGATTACTCTAATTTGTTCCACTACTGAAAACCCATATTTCTGCGTTTACAACGCGCTGCTTTCACGTTCTTCAGTGTTTGAGTTCAAGCCTGTATCACCTGCTGAAATAAAAAAATCATTAATCCGCGCTCTTAACTATCTTAATAACAAAAACGAAACTACCAAAACAGCGTCTGACGATGTTTTTGAAACTATTTCAACTTCATGCGGCGGTGATGTTCGCAAAGCGATCGGTGTTATTGAGAATGTCTATTTTGCTTCAGATGATGTTCTTGACAAAGAAACCGCCGTTTCCCTTGTTTCAGGAGCAGGACTTACATTTGACCGAGACGGAGACGCCCATTATGACCTACTCTCTGCATTCCAAAAATCAATACGCGGCTCTGACCCCGATGCCGCCGTACAATATCTCGCAAGACTTCTATCAGGCGGTGACCTTCTATCCGTCTGCCGCAGGCTGCTTGTAATCGCAAATGAGGATATAGGACTTGCCTATTCGATGGCAGCGGTTATTACAAAAGCCTGCGTTGATAGTGCTATGCAGCTCGGACTTCCGGAAGCGACGATCCCGCTGTCACATGCAGTTATTCTGCTCGCGACTTCTCCGAAATCAAACAGTGCAGTTTCAGCATACGCATCTGCTTCAGCTGATGTCACAGTAGGTGAAGTACCTTCCCATCTGCGTGACACACACTATTCCGGTGCTGAAAAGCTCGGAAGAGGCGGATATAAATACCCATTCGATTATCCGAACGCCTATGTGGATCAAAGCTATTTACCAGAAGCTCTTCGTGGTAAGATATATTATATACCCGGTGCAAACAAAAACGAAACATTAAGTACTGAATATTGGAAGAAAATCAGAGGAAAATGATTTTATGAAAATCCAAAGTTATGAGTTGAAAATGCTTTCTGCACCTCTTAAAACACCATTCAAAACCGCGCTTCGAAATGTTTTTACGCTTGAAGCGCTTATTTTGACGCTTCACACAAATACAGGCTATATCGGCTACGGTTCAGCGTCTCCGACTGCAGCGGTTACAGGAGAAACTCTGCCATCAATCACCTGCGCCCTTGAGGATTATATATTGCCCTCCCTGATGAATTCGGACTTGTCAGTCGATAGCCTTGCTAAAATTAAGCGTTCGATTGCACACAACCCTTCAGCTAAATCAGCTGCAGAGATCGCAGTTTATGACCTTCTTGCAAAGGAAAAAGCTCTTCCGCTTTACGCTTATCTCGGCGGTAAATCTATCTGCCTTAACAGCGATATCACCATTAGCCTTGACAGCCCTGACAAGATGCTTCTCGACTCAGTAAAAGCGGTAAGGGGCGGTCATAAATATCTGAAGCTGAAGTTGGGGGGAAGTGCATCAGAGGACATTTCCCGAATTGATGCGGTCGCAAATTCCTGTTCTGCTATTCTTCGTCTTGATGCAAATCAAGCATGGGATTTTGAGACAGCAAAAACCGTTTCTGATCACTGTATTGCAAGAGGTTATAAAGTCGAGCTAATAGAACAGCCGTTTCCTGCGGGAAGGTTCGATTTAATGAGTCGGTTCAAAGCAGAATCACTAATTCCCCTACTTGCAGACGAGAGTGTTTTCAGCTTGAGCGATGCAAAACGAGTAATAGCAGAAAATGCTGCGGATTATATAAATATAAAACTTGCAAAAACGGGCGGTATCAGCGAAGCTATGAAACTGTGTGAGATCGCAGAGAGTGCGGGTATGCAGTGCATGATGGGATGTATGCTTGAATCACCGATCGGTATCGTTGCCGCAGCTCATTTTGCCTGTTCCTCGCCTGCGATTACAATGTGCGACCTTGATGGCGTTGAGCTGCTGAAAGAGAATCCTGTTGTCTCCGACACTGTTTTCGAAACGGGAAAGATAAAACCCGGAAAACTTCCCGGGCTTGGAATTACAGATATTAAGTTTAATTAATAAATCAGCTTATTTTTAAGAAAGAACAGCAGTCTTTCATCCCGGTATTTTTTGAGAACACGCACGAGTAAGATCACAGCAACACCTAATGAAGCAAAAGCTAAAGCTAAAAGTGTTTTAATTAAAATAAACGCCAAAACAAAACAGAAGATACCGAACAACCATAAATAAATATTTATCTTAAGCGGAAGTTCCGGACAGGAGCTTTCGTTTTTTGTTATTGATTTTAATTGAGTTGTTGTTTCTGCTGCTGTTTTCATAAATGCTCGTAAAAAAACAAATACTAATGCAAATGTTAAAAAAATGGCTGCAGTTCCAACCTCAAGTGCTGTGCGCACATCCTCATTTGATAGAAAATCTGTCGTTGTTTCAAATGTCAAAAAACCCATTGATTTAAGAAAGCTGTTGATATTATCAAGCTCAGATGAAACTTTGTCGATAAAAAACTGTGTTTTTTCGAGTTTGATTAAAATACTCTCAAAAACAAAACCGGTGATAATTGTTGCAATGAAGAAAACAAAAGCACAAATACCATATATGTGCTTCAACGTTAATATCATTGTTCGTAAAGATGAAATCACTTTATGAGGATATAAGAGAGCTAAAAAAAGCAGTAAAGCCGCTGCGAGTGAAACCAATCCGTTGAAAAGGAACACGTAAAAAAAGCCACCTCTGAGTGATGCAAAAGTAAAAAAGCAAATAGCTGAAACAAGAAATAGGCAGGATGAGATGATATACTGCTTTCTTTTGAAAGGCTCGATTACATCATATTTTCCCTCATTCATTCTTTTGAGACTCCTGTAATAATATAATGAAAATTTATAACCGATGCTGTATAACCTTTTAATTTTTGCTAACAATAGTAACAGCTTCGGCGACAAAAAATTGTTTCTCAGCCAATTAATAAGCATTGTCTGAGCCGTATGCTAAACCAATAATGTACAAACGATGTTTTTCGCCGCATTGTCGGAAAAGCATAAAAGAAAGGGTTATTTTATCAAATGAAAAAATTTATATCACTTAGCACTTGCGCCTTGCTATTGTTATCTTGTTTTGCAATGGCTTCAGGGCTGCTTGCTCGTCCGGTTTCAGCCGCTGCCCCCGTTACAATCCAGTCTATTGAGTTCAGCGGAACTGATGTTGATGTTCTCCCACAGGGCGGTTCGACTCTTAATTCGCTGATCGACGGCAACAAGGCTTCCAATGTTACCTCATTCGGTAGCGAGGGAGTTGTACTCTTCATGAACAAAAAAGCCACATCTGCTGGTGTTTACACCGAATTTTCACTTACTTTGAAACTCGCCGAAGAAACCAGTATCGGCGGTGCTGTTATTTCTTTCTATAAGGAATACAACTCCATGATCGGTCTTCCTAAAGACAACACCGTAAAAGTCGAATATTCTACAGACGGAACTGCTTTCTTCCCTGTTGGCGATCACACCTTCACCGGTGAGGCGCTTAAGGATACAAACGAGGTTCAGGATGCTGATATCACTTTTGGCGGCGTTGTAAACGCATCTTTCATCAGACTTACCTTCGCATATGGAGACAGCCCATTCACCACCGATAATAAAGTTATTTGGGAATTTATTGGTATGACCGAAATATCATTGACAGAGGGTGCTATTACCTCCGAACCTCTCACAAGCGACACAAGCCAAACCCCCTCGACCGGAACTGGTTCAATTTGGGTTAGCATCGTTGCTGCAACCATTGCGGCAGCTGGAATCGCAGTCTCTGTTATTCGTAGAAACAAATAAAATAAAAATTAACTAAAGGCGCGGAACTCCCGTGCAGATGTTTTCGGAGAAAAGAGCGGTTGAACCGCTCTTTTTTTTCGGAATATGGCAAGACGCACTTCGATTCTTCGAAATTATGCTGCATTCCCGTGCCTTTCTTTAGAAATCCCACTTCTTAGCAAGCTTTTCAATTTGTCCGGCGAGTTTGGAAATATCTTTGTTTGCTGCTTGTCTGTGTTTGCCGACAACATCAGTAAGAGATTTAAGGGCTGCTTCGAGTCTTTGGAATGAAGAAGAAATAAACTTGCTCTTTTCTCCCCGCGGTTTCTTCTCAGGTGTAATACCTGCAAATACAAGCTTTTCTGCTGATAAATCGAAAACAGCCTTCGGATTTGGTATATGAACGGAATAACCATCTGTTTCAATAAGGTCTTTGAAAGATTCTGCTTCTGTTTGTTCACCGTGAACAAGAAATACCTTTTTCGGCTTCGGGCTTATTGCAGTTAACCATTTTAGAAGACCGTCTCTGTCGGCATGAGCGCTTAGACCGCTGAATTTATATATTTCAGCCTTAACTGTAATTTCTTCTCCAAAAAGTTTTACCCTCTTTACACCGTCGGAAATAATTCTACCGAGCGTTCCGTTTGCCTGATAACCAACAAAAACAATCGAGCATTCAGGCCGCCATAGATTGTGTTTCAAATGGTGTCTGATGCGCCCTGCTTCACACATACCGCTTGACGAGATAATAACTTTAGGTTCTTTATCTGTGTTTATAAGCTTTGATTCATCTGCGGTTTCAGTCATATGTAAATTTGAGAATTTTAGTGGGTTTCTTCCGCTATTAATTATCTTCTCAGCGAGGGAGTCAGCATAACCCGTTAAGTCACCGGAATATATTTCAGTTGCTGCGATTGAAAGCGGACTATCAACATATACAGAAAAGTCGGGAATAGTCTTCACAAGACCCCTTTCCTTAATTTCTCTAATAAAATACAGAAGTTCTTGCGTCCTTCCAATGGAGAATGAGGGAATTACAACATTACCGCCTTTGATAAAGGTTGATTCAAATATTTTAGCAAGCTCCAGCGCATAATCACTGCTGGCTTCATGGTTTCTATCGCCGTAAGTTGACTCCATAACAACATAATCGGCAGTTTTTAAGTAAATAGGGTCTTTGATAATTGGCTGATCAAGGTTTCCGATATCACCTGAGAAAGCAACCAACTTTGTTATACCGTCTTCTGTTACAGAAACAGTTATTGAAGCTGATCCGAGTAGATGCCCGACATCGGTAAAAATTGCCGTTACACCTTCACAAATTTCAACGGGCTTACCGTAACTGCAGGGGCTTAATCTTGTCAGTGTTTCTTCAGCATCTTCTATCGTATAAAGCGGTTCGACGGTTTCTCTACCCGCTCTTTTTCCTTTTTGATTTTCCCA
Source organism: Eubacteriales bacterium (assembly GCA_028705495.1). Lineage (GTDB taxonomy): Bacteria > Bacillota > Clostridia > Oscillospirales > CAG-382 > GWF2-38-85. The sequence goes on along the minus strand of JAQWDK010000034.1, from coordinate 9,537 downwards.
TTTTGCGTCAGATTCCTGTATTTTTGCGGAATCAAGCAGCATTATGCCCAGTAGCGAGCAAGTCGCACCGGTGGTTATAATTTTGCCTTCATAACCTTGCTTGACAAGTAGTGGAAGTCTGCCGCTGTGGTCAATGTGAGCATGTGTCAGCAGTACATAATCTATATCAGCGGGGTTGAATCCAAATTCTGTGTTATCGCAATCTGCACAGCCCTGCTTCATACCGCAGTCTATGAGTATGTTCTTTCCTCCGGCATTAAGGAGAAAACAGCTGCCTGTAACATCTTTTGCCGCACCATGAAAAGTTAGTTTCATAAGTATGACCATCCCTTTCTAATTTTCTTGAAGTTTGTTTCGATCGCGCCTTTGCGATTCATTCCACCATTCGAAACGAAAGAAACAAACTTCGAGAGATTGAAAGATTTATCTTTCAATCTTAACCATCCTATCTTTTGCATTCTATATCCTTAATAATTATAACCTTATTTAAGATATTAGTCAACCAAAGTTTTCATATTCACCGGGCTTCTTTATTATTTCCTTGCAATTAATGGGCGTCTATGATAAAATAAAAATGTAATTTTATGCGGCCGCTTTACGGCAGAATGGAAATTAATATGACAATAAAAAAAGGGAGATTTTCACTCCTAAAACTCACGGCTCTTGTTTTATGTGCTGTGATGCTCCTACCACTCGGTTCGTGCTACGTCGGCAACAACTCTGAAGGAGAAAATAGCAGTATGGAATCCGGTATTGTTTCAGGAGCTGAAAGTTCAAGAGAACTAATACAAAGCGAGCGCGCCGCAAAGGTATGGAACCCAGAATGGGCACATGCAGACAGCGGATTTAAGGACGAGAAAACAATTTACGGCTTTGATTTTTACAAAGACAGAGTCCTTTCTGAAGATGATGCGTCAGCGGTTACAGATGGTGACTATAAATATCTTTTTTACGGTCAAAATAACACCCGTATAGTTAACCTGTCAGACGGATATGCGTTTTCGCTTCCTGAAATTTATTTTGAACCCAACTACTCTCTTAGCGGATACCGTTCAAAATATAAAAGCGATAACTTTACACTAACTGTGACAACTGAAAATCAAAACCCCTATGGCAACAACGAGAGAGGCTGGGAAATATATCTTACCGAATGGCTTAACAGGTACATTGACAATATTGAGTTCTTATCGGCTAATAATATCCGCCGAGTTAAACCGAAACAGGAAACAACGCAGCTGCTTGAAGGATATACTGTTTTAACTTACAATATGGAATTTTTATTCCCTAAAAAATATGAATATCCGAATTACGATATAGCGATAGTCCGTAAAAACGGCGAGTATGTTCAGTTCTATCTTTTTGTGATGAAATCCGATATAAAGCAATCTGAAACGCTCGAAGAAATCGTAAAGTCGTTCACCGAATGCGAGAAAGTCGGAACTTCTAAAAATGAAGAGAAGGCTTTTGAAGTCAAAATTCCTGAGTTTTGGAGCGATGAAACAAAGGCTTACTACAACAAACTGCGTGAGCAAGAGAATGTCGACTGGGGTATGTTCGTCGGCTCGATGCCTGACGACGACAGCTCGAATTACTCAAATATGCTTAAAAGGATAACAGATAACACCGACCGTTTAAGCACGGCGATGGATCATACATTTGAGCTTATGCCAACCTATACTCATATCGGCTGGGCGGATACCCTCACCGGTTTCCCGTCCAAAATGGCGGAAGAGCTTGCAGGCGGTAACGGCTTCAACGGAAAGCCCGTGCTTCACTTCACATACCAGTTTACAACCCTCAACAACACAAATCTCGCCGGTTATACACCTATGTTCGATATAACCACCGGAAAATACGACGAACATTTTAAAGAAATAGCGCAAGCTATCAAGGCATACGGTAAGCCAGTACTGTTCAGGCTCAACAATGAAATGAACACTGACTGGGTTAGCTACTGCGGAATAGTCACTCTGCTTGACCCCGATATATTCATTGAAACATGGCAGCGTATGTACGACATCTTCGTTGAAGAAGGCGTTGACAACTGTATCTGGATATTCAACCCGATCGCAAAGACCACCCCTTACAGCAACTGGGGCGAATGGCTCAACTATATGCCCGGAACTGAATATGTTCAGATGCTCGGCCTTACAAGCTACGAGATGAATAACGAAACGACCGCTCCGAACACCTTCAAAGATATGTACACCTATGTTTACGAGAAGAGTATGCCTTACTTCGATAATTATCCCTGGATAATCAGCGAATTTGCTTGTGGTGCAGGTGGTGAGGTCTATTACGACTGGGGGAAAAATAAATATCTTGACAAGGCACTCGGACGCAATGAAAATACTCAAGCAGCTTGGGTTAAGGCTATGTTTGACATACTCGGCGATAGAGACAACCCAGCGAACGACTTTGCAAAGCGCATCAAAGGTGCTGTTTGGTTCTCTACAAATGACTATGTTGATGTCGATGGCAAGAGCAAGACAATAAACTACCTTGCACTCGATAAAGAACTTACAAAAACCCTTGAAGCATTCAAAAAGGGTATGGCGGATTAAAGCAAAAAAATACAGGCTGGAATTTTCCAGCCTGTATTTTTTTATTCTTTTATTCTTCCGCCTCTTCAGCATCGAGGTCTTTGTCAAGCTTTCCATCCTTGTAGAGATGGCAGGCTATAAAATGCTCGTTGCCGTAATCGAGAAGAGCAGGTTGATCAGTCTTGCAGATATCCATAACGTATTTACACCTCGTATGGAATTTGCAGCCTGAGGGAGGATTAGCAGGTGAGGGAATGTCGCCTTTTAATATAACCCTGTTCATTTTTGAGTCGGGGTTCGGCACCGGTACCGCACTGAGCAGCGCTTTCGTGTAAGGATGGCACGGGTGTTTGAACAACTCCTCTTTCGGGGCGGTTTCGACGAGATTACCGAGGTACATAACACCGATATAATCGGAGATATACTCAACTACCGAAAGGTCGTGGGAAATGAAGAGATACGAAATGCCCCTTGCTTCCTGAAGGTCTTTGAGAAGGTTGATAATCTGTGCTTGTATCGATACATCTAGAGCTGATACAGGCTCGTCAGCGACGATTAAGTCAGGCTTTAGAGCAAGAGCACGTGCGATACAAATTCTCTGCCTTTGACCGCCTGAGAATTCGTGGGGATATCTGCCTCTGTAATAAGGTCGAAGTCCGCACTCTTCCATTGTCTTAAGGATATAATCGTTATAATCCTGCTTGGAGACAATAGAATGTTCTCTTACTGCTTCACCGATAATTTCACCTACCGGAATCCTCGGGTTAAGTGAGGAATACGGGTCCTGGAAAATTATCTGCATCTTCTTGCGCATTAAACGAAGTTCGTCTTTATCCTTAATAGCAAAGATGTCTACACCGTCGATAATCGCTTTTCCGGCTGTAGGTTCGGCAAGTCGCAGAATTGTTCTGCCAATCGTCGTTTTACCGCATCCGGACTCACCAACAAGACCAAAGGTCTGGCCTTTTTTTATTGAAAAGGAAACGTCATCAACAGCTTTTACATGACCGACAACACGCTGAAAAACACCGGACTTTATCGGGAAGTACTTTTTAAGGTTATGCACCTCAAGAACATTTGCCGGATTGTTAATCTTGTTATCCATTAGCTTTGCCCTCCTTTACCTGTTTATCATAAAGATAGCAGCAAACCTTATGAGAATCCGTCAGTGTATAGAGGGGCGGATACGCTTCTACGCATTTTTCGAAAGCATGCTCACATCTGTTTCTAAAATAGCAGAAGTTCGGCATGTTTATGGGGTTCGGAACATTACCCGGTATCGAGTATAGTCTGCCCTTGGTGTCGCTGATATTTGGTCTGGAGTTCATAAGTCCTACTGTATAGGGATGTGACGGGTTGTGGAATATTTCTCTGACCGTACCCTGTTCGATTATTCTGCCCGCATACATGACAACGACATAGTCGGCCATCTCGGCAACAACACCGAGGTCGTGGGTTATGAGCATAATCGATGCGCTAATCTTGTCTTTAAGCTCACGTAGAAGATCAAGAATCTGTGCTTGTATTGTAACGTCAAGTGCCGTTGTAGGTTCATCGGCTATAATAAGCTTCGGATTGCACGCAAGTGCCATAGCGATAACGACCCTCTGGCGCATTCCACCCGAAAGCTCATGGGGATAGCTTTTATAAATACCGTCAGCTCTTGCAATTCCTACAAGATTTAGCATTTCTATTGTTTTGGCTTTTATATCGTTCTTTGACATTTCCGGGTTGTGTAAAGCAATGACTTCATCTACTTGCGCACCTATGGTAAACACAGGGTTAAGCGATGTCATCGGTTCCTGGAAAATCATCGTAATATCATTGCCGCGGATTTTTTGCATCTCCTTGATAGGGAGCTTTGACAAATCGACCGCTCTGCCTTTTTCAGACTGGTTATATCTAATTTGACCGCCCGCAATCTGACCTTGGGGCGCCTGGAGAAGCCTCATAATCGAAAGGCTTGTAACGCTCTTCCCACAACCAGACTCACCGACAACGCCGATTGTCATGCCCTTCGGTATGTCAAAAGTAACTCCGTCAACCGCTTTAACTGTGCCAATGTCAGTGTAAAAGTAAGTCTTCAGGTTGTCTATTTCGAGAATATTGTTATTGTCCCTCATCTCACAAAGATATTCGGACTCAGGGACCTTTTTTCTTTTTTCTCTTTTGTTGTAATCTTTATATGCTTTATTATTTAACTTCTTTATATCATTCAGAAGTTTAACTTTTTCTTTTTTATCCATCATCGGCACCTACCTTTTCATCTTCGGGTCAAAAGCGTCACGCAGACCGTCGCCGATAAAGTTGAATGCAAGAACAGTAAAGAGGATGCAAAGTCCCGGCGGAACCCACATGTACCAATGGAGCATCAGCGCATTTTGGAGTTGTTGTACTTCACTGACCATATTGCCCCACGATGCTTGAGTCACGGGTACACCAACGCCAAGATAGCTCATAGTAGATTCAGTCAAAATAATACCACCAAGATCCATAGTACCAATAATAATGATTATCGGCATAACATTCGGTATCAGATGTTTGAAAATTCTTTGTGCTGGCTTAATTCCTGCCGCTTCCGCAGCTTGCATATATTCCATTTCACGCAGAGAGAGTATCTGTCCACGTATCATTCTTGCAACACCCGCCCAGTAAATTAGACCCATGATGAGCATTATATAATAAATCTTTACGTTAGGCGAGATCTTCATCTGTATCATAACCGCGGATATTATAAGCATCAGAGGTATGAACGGGATTGCGTAAAATATTTCGACGAGCCTCATTATAACCATATCGACTTTACCGCCGTAATATCCGGCTATTCCACCGAGGGTTACTCCGATTAAAATCTCAACTATAACAACACAAAAACCGATTACAAGAGATATCCTTCCACCATACATTAACCTTGTAAAGGTGTCTCTTCCGAGGTTGTCCGTACCTAACAAGTGTTTACTATTAGGAGCTGACCTCATGTTTGCTAATATAAATGGTTTTTGATCTTTATATTGTTGCCTTACAGCATTCAGCTCTTTACCGTTTATTTCAAACTCTGTTACTTCGCCGGTAGTTTCATCAGTTATTCTTACTAAATAAAACAGTGATGTTTGGTTATATTCCGTAAATAATGGGCCAAGAAAGCAGAACAGCGCCATAAAAACGAGTATTATAATTCCTACAACAGCGAGTTTATTACGGATGAAGCGTTTCATTACCATCTGACCGGGGGATAAAATCACCTGATCTTTATCTAAATCTTCACCGAGAAAATCATTATTGTTGTTTTCGGAGGTTAAATTGTTATTCATCTTCTTACCTCCCCTTAACTGTATCTTACGCGTGGGTCAACCACCGCATACAAAATATCTGATAAAAGCGTACCTAACAGAGTCATGACTGCGAGGAACATATTAAAGCCCATAAGGTACGGTACATCGGAGTTATATGAAGCAGTCAAAGCCATGTTTCCAAGACCTTCGAGTGCGAAAAGTCCTTCTGTTATTGCTGCACCGCTAAAAAGGCCGGGTAATGAACCGCCGATCATTGTGACAAGCGGAATAAGAGTATTTCTAAAAGCATGTTTGTGTATGACTTTGTTTTCGGGAACACCTTTCGCTCTCGCAGTGCGGATATAGTCCATATTGAGAACTTCTAACATATTGGTTCTTGTGTATCTGAGTATTCCACCTACGCTTGTCAAAACAAAACAAGTTATAGGCATTGCGAGATGCCATAAATAGTCCATCAGTTTTGCAAATGTAAATCCGTTATAAGTCGCTCTCGCTGTCAGCATACCGGATGATGGCAGAATCCTCAGCCATTCGCTAAAAACTGTTCGCAAGACGACGGCAAAGAAGAATATCGGAAGTGAAATACCGATAAATGTTAAGACTGTTATTGCATAGTCTGTTTTTGTATACTGTTTTCTTGCCGCTAAAATTCCCAGTGGTACAGCGATAGCGTATTGTAGAACAAGAGAAATCGCTGCTACTGCAAATGTAACCGGCATATATTTAACTATGAGTTCGGATACAGGTTTCTTGAAGTAAAGGGACATTCCAAGGTCACCCTGTAAAGCTCCTCCGAGCCAAGAAACATATCCCTCTATTATTCCTTTATCTATGCCGTAGAGCTCTCTTAGCTTCTGCTTATGCTCTTCGGTGATATGCATATCGTTAGCCGTCGCAAGATCGACAAAATCCGACGGCATGAGCCGAACTAGGGTATATAGCATTATAGATACCCCGAACAGTACGACGAAGCTTATTAGAATTCGCCGAATTATATACTGCTTCATTCGGTGCGCTGCCTCCCATTTTATATAGTTGCTAAATTTATGAATTCGGCAAATGCAACTAAGCTCTCCGAAAAACCAAAAATTTATATTACTTAAGCCTTATAAAACAAGACTTTAATTTTCAAATTGATGTTATAGTAAATTATAAAGAATTAAACCGTATCCCGCCCCCAGGAGCGGGATACGGTTATTATTCCAAACTTTAGCTAAGCTATCAGAGTTTTTTACTTAGACTCTTCTTTTTCTACGAGCTTGAGCTTCCAAAGTTGATTTGCATATGTCCAGTATGTGGAGGTTTCCGGCCATGTTGAGGAATCAACATTAGCAGGGTTATATGCGATCATGTTCTTTCTCTGGTAGAGTGGCATTTCGACTGCTTCATCCATGACTATGTCAAGGGATTCTGCAACGAGTTCTGCTCTCTTATCGAAATCGATTGTCTTAACGATTTCATCGAGAAGTTGGTCAAGTCTTGCGTTAGAGATATTGGTTCTGTTCTGTCCACCGTCTGTCTTATAAATTGTAGATTTGTCACAGGTGTTAGATGCGCCCCATGCGAGTACGAATATGTCAGCGGTGCCGCCGTTCATAGCGCTCTGGAGAACGTTGAATTCGACGTCGTTGATAATGAGTTCAGCGCCCATTTCTTCCATATCGTTCTGAGCCTGGATAAGCATTGCGTAAGCAGGGTGCTGGCCTTTTCCTGAACCGCCGATGTAGGCGTTAAGGACAAGCTTTTCACCGTCTTTTTTGAGTTCGCCGTCAACAAGAGCGTATCCTGCTTCGGTGAAGTATTCGAGGGCTTTGTCTGTATCATAGCCGTAATACTCTTTTGCACCGTGAGGATATTCGCCGAGAGTTGTTGTCATCGGACGTTCAATGATGGTTGCTAAGCTCGGATCCTGGTAGTAACCGTTTACGGATTCACTTCTCGAAAGGAGATGCATAAATCCTTTACGAACTAACTTATCAACATTGTCTGCGTTGATGCCGAGATATCCATAACCGTTGTTGTCAACGAGTGAATATGCCATGTTTATAGCTTTTAGGTCGTCAATAGTCTTCTTGCTTGCAGAAGGAGAAATGATGTCAACTTCGTTGTTCTTAAGTGCTGTCAGAAGTGCACCTTCCTCAATATACTGCCACTTTACGTTCTTTATAAAAGGTTCGCCTTCGAAGTAGCTGTTGTTAGCTTTAGCAGTTACGATATTGTCAGCTACGCTAACGAACACATATGGACCTGAACCCATGGGTTTGTCAAGGTTTTTAAGAAGCTGTTTGTCAGCCTGGCCCTTTGCGAACTCGCCATAGTAGTGTGCGGGAACGATTGATACGTTTACATTTCTGTCGCCGTAGATATCAAGATCATAGAATTCAACGGTACATGTGTAATCGTCAACTCTTACAATACCGGAAATCTTTTCAACGTCAACGCCGTCTTCGAGATTACCAGCAATGTATGCTTTTCGGAGCTTGTCGAGGTAATATGAATATGCTGCGTCTGTGTAGTAGCTTGCAGATGTTTCGTACTCGATGAGAGCAAGGAGCTCAAGCATAGCTGTTGCATCTGTAGCGTCGATTGCATTAAGCTGTGTCTCATAACCTGAATCCTTTATGTACTGAACCCAAGTTGTTCCTGCACCAGCTTCGCCGGCAGGATCGCCATTCCACCAACCGTCAAGGTTGGAATCTATCAGGTAAGCGATGAAATCTTCCTTAGATATTTTTTCTGCGGAATATTTGTCATCTGCTTCTTTTGTGATAGCTTCAATCTTTGAAGTATAATTTGGATCGTCATAGTAGTATTCTTTAAGACCTACTATGGATGTAGATGTAGCCCATGATCTTGATGGTCCGCTGTATCCGGAGTCAGCGAAAACGTAGTAGCTGTATATGACGTCGTCTATGTCTACAGCTTTACCATCAGAGAATTTCATGCCTTTTTTAACAGTAACGGTGTAAATAACATGTGTTTTACCGTCGACCTGTTTCTCTTCGGCTTTGATGGATCCACCCCAGTCCTCAAGAACGTTTTTAGCGTTTATTCTTTGAGGCGAGACAAAAATCTGATTCATAACTTCCATATCATACGCGTTTTCAGCATAGAATGGGTTGAATTTCTCTTCGAATTTGTTCGTTGCGATAACGAGCGTCGCCGTTGATTCTGCGGGCTGGCATGATGCCAGCGGTATGGCGATCATAAGAAGTGCGAGCAGAGCTGCGATAGTTTTCTTCATTAGAATTCCTCCTCCTAATAATTTTGTGCTTTTTATAAACAATTAATAAAGTCATTGATCAAGACGCGAGCTCTTTCCGGATGAGCTTTTTTTGCTCACAAGAGACGCGGCTATTACAACGCAATAATTGCTAACGATTTTAAGGATCACGAATAATCATTGATATTACAAGCAATTCGCGATCGTAAGACGGACTAAAAAAGTATAAACCTGGTTGTCGAGGAATCTGATTTTTACAATCTTTACAAAATTATATGATTACAATCATTTTATATTGTACATATAATAATATAAAGTGGCAATAATGTCAAGTTTTTTTACTAATATCTGTTTCTGTGGTTGTCAAACATATGGTCTATTTTTAATTTAAGAAGAATGTGGATAGGTAAGTTCTATCGGGTATTCGGCTTTTCGGAGTGGAGCGTAGCGGAACGGAGAAAAGCCGAATACCCGATGG
>JAQWDK010000033.1 GCA_028705495.1 Eubacteriales bacterium | reverse complement strand
GGCGTACTATCCTCTTTTTGAACTCGTCTTCGTAATGTTTCTTTTTGTTTTGTTCCATTGTATTTCTCCCTTTATAGTTATTATACTATATTAGGGTAAGCTGTTACAACTTTATTATACCATGACAATTTAACCTAAGTTCCAACATAAATTTAATTGTTTTACTTGTAAATCCTTTAAACATCAATGCCTCCTGGCAAGTAAGTGTCCTTATTATACTTGCTTAAATACAAAATTTCAAGACATTAAACAAATTATACTGAAAATAGCCGTACTCAAAGTTATACATTTCGATTTTCCTTTTTACTCTCAATCAAGTGATGAATCGCAGTTAACGGATGATAGAAGATCATTCTCGGACCTGAGAATCGCATGACATTTTTAATTTTTTCACGCATCATTGGTTGATAGCAATGCACTCTGCAATTTGAACAAAAAGACTTTGAATTCATAAATGGACAATTATCACTACGTTCTCTGGCATAACCAGAAAGCTCTATACATTCTTTGCATAACTCTCCTCGTGTATTATGCTGTTTTCTACAATACAGCCATATCATCTGTAAAACTACTCTCTTTTCCCATTCGCGTTTTTCCAATATAGACCGCATCGACTCACCTCTCATTTCTCATAAATAATTATATGTGTTATCTTAGAAAAAAACCCGGCAATTACGTTTTTGCCGGGTTTGAGCTTTATTATGATAAATTAAGCAAGCACTCTATCCCAAAACCGATGAGAAGCAATGCCTCCCCATATACTTATTGGTTTATAAATTAGTATTGGAAGATATCTCTCAAATTATTCTCGTGAAATATAGAGAAAAGCAATGTTCTCCTCGTTTTATTGGTCTAATGTCCTATTAGGACTATATGAAAGCAATGTAAATATATGTCACCATATGATTTACTACGTTTCCTGCATTTCCTTTTGCTCCATGCATACTTTATTACGCCCTGTGCGTTTAGCGGTATACAAGGCTTTATCCGCTCTATCGATTACATTCTCATAATTTCGAACTTGTTCTTTTCCACAGTATGCAACTCCGACACTGACACTGACGCTGGTGCGATGTGCGTCTATATTTGTGCTCTGCACGGAAATCCGTAGGCTTTCTGCGATGGACAACAACTCTTTCTTGTCATATCCATATGCCATTGCCACGAATTCCTCACCCCCATAACGATAAAAACTTATACGGAAATTTTGAGCAAATCTAATAGCCGCTTCTCCTAAGCATCTTAAAACTCTGTCACCTTCAGCATGACCGTGGTTGTCATTAAAGTCTTTAAAGTGATCGATATCAATCATCATAACTCCGGTTGGCTTTTCTGCACTTGGTGTTTCCAAATCCGCTAGAGTTTCAAACAGTTTACGGCGATTGAAAAGTCCTGTCAGTACGTCAGTTTCTTTTTCAATAGTCAACAACCGATGGGCTTCATAGCTTTCTAATCGTACCCAAACCATTATATTTCCAATAAAACACCCAAGAATAGCAAAACACAAACTATTAATTATATCGTCGAGTGCGTATTGAGGTTTCAGGTAAAAAGTTAAGACTGTATGTAAAACAAACCAAAATGCAACAAATAAATTCATACGGGCAGGACGATCGATAAAACCGAGTGGCATAATGCAAAACGCTCCGAGCAGAATTGTCGCTCTCATATTTGGTGTATGGATTACACTAAGATAGATAGCGAATAGAAACAAGACAGAAAAGCAGATATACAGTCCGACAAGAGAGTACTTTTTCATAAAAGAAAATCTAAACACAAAAAACAGAGAAATAAAGAGCACAAATGTCAGCAAATATATAGGAATCGCGTCTGGTTTAGTGTTACTGAAAGGCGCTGATAACAGCGGAAGAGTAACTAAGAATCCTCCAATTAGTGTAAGTGTAGATAGTATTTTTTCGTTATACCCACTGATCTCATTACGGTTGTTCGATGCAAGGCGATTATAGTTTTTCTCTTTATTTTGTAATAGATTTAACTGTTTTCTCATATTATCCCTCCTCTCATTCGTTTCGGTATTGTATTAATAGAGTTGTCAGATCTTCCTTAGCACAGATAATCATTAAATATATTCAAAAGCCATGGGATATGTGCTGTAAATTCAATCTGTAATGTGGGTGTTGGAAAATCACTAGGTTTTAAATCTACCCTACTAGATAAAAACAATTTAAAATAATCTGTTATTTGAATTGTTGAATTGTTATGTTTCGGATTTTCATCGTTCACTATTTTACCAATTACAGGGGTAAATCCACCGTAAAGATTCCCCCCATCTCTTTCATATTCATCAGCATTTAAATCATAAGGGATAATCTCATATATGGATTTTATATTATCGACTCCAATTTGTGAAAAAACTTGCTTAATTCTACAATCACATTCATCTGCGAATTTTCTAAAATTAACACACCCGGTGCAAGTACAATCGTTTTCAGGCATTTTATTTTTATAATAGTTTCTTGTTGCTTCAACATTAATTTCAATCAGACATTCACCAAATTCGAATAACATAAGTTATACCTCAGCCTTGTCTCCAAAAATTCTTTTCATCCTTTTTATTTTCGATATTATAGGCGATAATTGCATATAACAGTTCAAAGTTCACTTTGTCCGTCCATTTTATTCTAAACAGCTCTCTTGTATGAGAATATCCAGCTTCTTCAATCCTCTTTTCAAACATATTAATGACCACTGCTTCAGGTGCTACCGCTATATGTCCTTTTGAAACGCTAAAACCGATGATAGAAGTTCCGTGGTCAGTAAACATGGGCTGATTCCACTTAATCTCTTCATTTAATTGAGGAAACCTTTCTTTAATATTACAAAGAATGACTTCCATTCGTTCTCTTTTTTCCAGCTCGTCAATGCTCTCTAAAAACATTTGAAAATTTTTCATGACTATTGTTCCTTCTAAATATTTACCCCTTTAGCTTATCATCAAATATAAAGGAATAATGTAATTTGTTGACTTTGAAAAAATTATAAATATAATAAAACTAAGGCAAGTTGGCATTGCAGCGTTTCTGCAATGGAAGTTGATGTTACATGAAATGTTTCATAACAAAATAATATTCGAAGTTTTACTGGCATAGCATTTGTGTGAAGTCAGAGGATAGAAAGGATAGCATGTGAAAATTGGATACGCCTGCATTGCTCTCGGCTTACCAGGGAGCGAAATGAAAAGCTGCTTACAGAAAAATGCAAATGAAGACCGTCTGCTTTCCATTATAGAGCATAATCTAGATTCTCTAAACACGCTCATAGAATATAATATCCAATACGGAATCAAGCTTTTCCGGATATCCTCAGATTTGATTCCGTTTGGTTCAAGCATAGCTAATATTTTGCCATGGCAGAATTTATACCAAGAAAAGTTTACATCAATCGGAAGCAAGATAAAAAAATCAAGAATGCGCTTATCAATGCATCCTGGACAATATACAGTCCTAAATTCTCCTGACGAATCAGTAGTAGAGAGATCTATACAGGACCTTGAATATCATACGAAGGTTTTGGACTGCTTAGGGCTTGGATCCGAACACAAGATAATACTTCACCTTGGCGGCATATACGGCAACAAAGGGAAAGCTATAGAGCGTTTTGTGTCGCGATATAGAGAACTTAGCAATGGTGTCAAAAATCGATTGGTTGTAGAAAACGATGATAGATTATTCAATATAGAGGATGTTCTAAATACTGCAAGCATAGATGGAATTCCCGTTGTTTTTGATAACCTTCATAATTCTATTAACCCATCAGAAAAACTATACGATGATATTGAATGGATTAAAATGTGCTCTGAAACATGGACAAAAGAAGATGGCCCACCAAAGATACATTTTTCACAGCAGCATCCCGACAAGAGACCCGGTGCGCATTCTGATTTTATTGCTATCGACAATTTTCTTGAATTTTACCAGCAGCTTCACGAAACAGATATTGATATCATGCTGGAGGTAAAGGATAAAAACCTATCCGCTTTAAAATGTATCAATTGTGTTACAAACTCTGGAATTGGCGAATTGGAAACCGAATGGGCTCGTTACAAATATAGTATCCTTGAAAGGTCTCCCGAAAATTACAACGCTATTAGAAAATTGCTGAAGGATAAAAGCTCATATCCCGCTCAGGTAATGTACCAAATGATTGAAGCATCACTTAGAAAGCCACTTTTAATTGGCAATGCTATTAATGCGGCCAATCATGTTTGGGGCTATTTCAAGAGTAAGGTTTCTGAATCTGAAAAAAATCGTTTTCAAAAAGCTCTACTAAAGCTTGAAATGGGAGAGGCTGGGGTACAGACAGTAAAAAATGTATTGTTATCATTGACCCATAAGTATAAAGAAGATTATCTGCAAAAAAGCTACTATTTTGAACTATAGTGATACCGTTTTATTATATAATTAATCCGACACTACTTGATTTTTACCGTTTCTTTTTGCTTCATAAAGTTTCGTATCCACAGAATGAATAAGCTCAGCAATAGCTTCATTATTGTACTGCCCAACTCCTCCACTAATAGTAATCTTTAATCCATCAACAAAGTAATGTTTCTCGACAGCTTGTCTGATCCTCTCGGTTATTTGTCTTGCATCAGAAAGTGGAGTATTTGAGAAGATTACCATGAATTCTTCGCCACCATATCTTCCTGCAAAATCGGTACCTCTAATGCTGTTTTTTATAATAGAAGCCACATCAATTAGCACTTGGTCGCCATAGATATGCCCCTTGTTGTCATTAACTTTCTTGAAGTTATCAATGTCAAAGATAGCAACTGATAAAGGACATCTTGTTAGATTCGCTTCCGTTATCGATGCCTTCAGGTGCTCTATTAGCGTCCTGTGATTGCTGATTTTTGTAAGCCCGTCGGTCGATGACATCTCAAAAAGAATCTTATTTTTATATTCCAGCTCCAACTGCATTTCTTTCTTTGCTGTTATATCAAAAACGATACCTGCAAGAAATAAAGGTTTTCCATCTTCATCAAATTGCGTTACTTTCCCACGGTCGTAATACCATTTGAATGTTCCGTCTTTGGCTTTTATACGGTATTCAGCCTCGTAAACATTAACTTTACCATATAAGTGATTATACATTGCATCCATCGTTTTTTGAAAATCTTCTGGATGTAGCTTTTGTGTAAAAAACTGATATGTAACGTGTTCCGGGATCTCGCTTTTATCATATCCGAGCGTTGTTACCTTTAATGGATTAAATGTCACTTCATTAGTCTTTACATTCCAATACCAATGTCCGAGATTGCCCGTCCAAGCGTACTCAAGCCTTGTTTCTTGTTCCTTCTCTTTCAACAACTCTTGGGTTAGCATCTCAAGGTTCTTTATCCTAACAAAAAGTTGTTCTCTTGAAAAATTGCTGTACTCCAAACTATAAACCTCCTCATTAGTAAATGTTTATTTGTCTATTTGGACTTCTTAACTTCGCACAGCTGATACATTTTCCCTGTTCATAGTTTTTGTCTGATTGTTCGGCTCTACGCTTGTTCTTTCACTCAACACACCATCAACTATCACATATACCTTATCGCAAAACTCTAACATTCTTTCATCGTGGGTAACCATTATGGTTGCCTTTTTTTGTTCCTTGGTTTCTTTTGCTAACAACTTAACAACTTCATAAGCTCTATTGGTATCTAAGCTTGCGGTTGGTTCATCGGCAAAGATTACGGAAGGCTGATGATATAAGGCTTTAGCAATTGCTGAACGCTGCCTCTCACCACCAGATAACTCATTAGGGTATTTATCTTTTAGTTTTTCAACATCGAGCTTTTGAAAAAGATCATTCATCCATGTTTGATTGACTTTCGATTTCGTTATCTTATTATACAAAACCATCTGTTCTTTAATAGTTAAAAATGGAATTAAATTAGAAGCTTGTAATATAAAACCTATGCTTTCCAATCTTATTTTTGATTTTTCCTTAATGTCCAGCTCACTAAAAGGCTTCCCATTTAATAAGACTCTTCCTGTTGTTGGTTTTTGTAATCCGCCAAGGATAGTTAAGAAAGTCGATTTGCCGGACCCTGATGGTCCTACAATGCCAATTAATTCACTTTCATATGCAATGAAATTTGTTTCTTTAAGTGCCCTAATAACATTATCGCCTTGAAGAAAATCTTTAGTTACGCCAATCATTTCTATTAGTGGTTTCATATTATCCCCCTATTGCTTTTAACGGGTCGATTTTTAAAACTGCATTTACAGAGAATAATCCTCCGAAAAACGCAAACAGGAAAAAGGCTGTCGTGATTATTGAGTAAAACATTATGTTTACCGCAAATGGAATAACATCGGATAAAAACATTCCTGTTAGTGAAGTTAATGCTAAACCAACGAATATTCCAAATGCCACAAGTAAAAATGTTTGAATGATGACTGAAGCACCAATATAACCATTAGATATGCCCTGTGCTTTCATGACACCAAACATGCTGGTTTTTTGAATGGTTAATACATAAATAAAAATACCTAACACAAATGCTGTGATTAGTATTAAGAATATTATCATGATTGAAAACGTTAAAACCTGAGCTGTATAGCCCGGCAAGGTTGAAATGTAGTCCTCGGTAGTGTAACTGATTAAACTGCTAGGTAAATTATTTATTTCACCTCTTACGATTATACCGCTGAATAGATCCGGTGTATTTGTAGAGCCATAACGGTAAGTTTGCCAAGCTTCTAAACTCATAAAGATAACCGGTGCTGTTTGATATGTAGTCTTCGAAGAAAATCCAATAATTTCATATTGCTGTGTGCTGCCTGTGACACCGAAAAAATCGCCAATTTTATACCCTTCTTTTTTTATCTCTTCATCAACAATCACCTTGTTGCCTGTTAATGTAAGTTCACTAAACTCTGATGGTTTTATAAAACTATCATTATCGATTCCAAAGAAATAAGCATCAACTCTTGAATCAAGTATATTTTCTGCTAAAGGGTTATTAATTACTGCTGGAAACAAACCTAACTTTGCTTTTGAGCCTTTTATTTCAGTCCCATCATAAGCGTCTTGTCCCATATAGGACATCATCATATTATCATTAGCGTCAAGGGTTAAAACAATTTGATTTGAATCCCACTGTTCAATCGCATTTGTATATGATGAAGCAAGTCCATTGGCTAATGATGTTAAGAAATACACTAAGTAGCTAATGAGAATAACGACTGCTATTATTAGAGCAAATTTTGTCTTTGAATATTTGAGTTCTTTAAATGCTAAAAACATATACTTCATCCTTTACTGCTGTTTTATTGTAGTAGTTTTTCAATGTCTCGAGCAATTTTATTTGGTTTCACACTAGGCGAATATCGTTTTATAACTCTTCCATTTTGATCTACAAGAAATTTAGTAAAGTTCCACTTAATTTTTTGATTAAAGAATCCTTTTTCATGTCGCTTTAGATAGGTGTATAAAATCGATTCGTCTGCTCCATTGACATTAACTTTTTGAAGCCTTGGGAATGATGTTTCAAATTTTTCAACACAAAACTCATTAATTTCATCAATTGATCCTGGTGCTTGTTTAGCGAATTGATTACATGGAAAATCTAACACTTCAAATCCTCGTTCGTGAAACTTACTATACAGAGCTTGCAAGCCTTCATACTGCGGTGTAAAAAAGCACTTTGTTGCTGTGTTAACAATCAAAAGAACTTTACCCTTATATTGCTCAAAATCAATAACCTTGTTATTGATATCTTCTACCCTAATATGATATAAACTCATATGAACCTCCCATAAGATTATTTTAAACTTTAGCCTCTTATATATCATATTATAATGCAAAATATTTTAAATGTAAAGTGCAACTGCCACATAACATCAATAAATATTGAACGATTTGGTGTTTTAGATAAACATTATTTATGTAAATAAATTAAAATATGTCATTGTTTTTCTCATGAATGTTTTATAAAAGCACATCACACATATTTGATGCTGTTGCGCAGTATATATGATTCCTTCCAAATCAGATATGGAAAAAAGGCAACTCCAGAGAATTGCCCTTAATTAAAAATAAAATTCACTTTATAAAGATGTACTTACGTTAACATTATTTTTTACTTCCAATTAACTTTTTCAGAAGTTTAACAAGTTCATACCAAAGCACAGCTATAGCTGATATCGCAACCGTTATTAATAATTGAACAACGGTTAACGGAGCAAGTTTCAAAAATCCGGCAAGAGGTGTGTAAAGAATTACAAGAAGTCCTAATAAAGTGAAAATGTGTACCGCCCACATAACCTTGTCTTTTACCAAACGCATAACAGTGCGGAAGGCAAAATCATGGTCGGAGCTATTGACTTGCACCAAGAATAAATTGGATAGCATTATAATAGCAAGCCCCATAGCACGAGCTGTCGGTGCGTTATCAATATTACCTGCAAGTACAGTAAAATAAGTACCAAACGAAGCTGCAAAAATTACCAATCCTTGTATTATGCTTTTAAAAAGTATTTTACCATTAAGAAGCTTTTCCTTTGGATTTCTAGGTCTTCGATTCATAATATCCCGCTCCGCTGGTTGACGTTCCAAAACAATTGAACAGGTAGGGTCGATGATAAGTTCAAGCAAAACTACATGAAGAGGTAGTAACATAAGTGCCGCTGGAGCAATTCCCATTATCGGAGCTAAAAGAGAAGCAAAAGCAATGGGAATGTGAATCGTGAACACATAACCAACAGCCTTGCGAATATTATCATAAATACGTCTACCGTCTTTGACCGTTTCAACAATTGTAGTAAAATTATCGTCCATTAAAATAAGATCTGCAGCTTCACGGGATACTTCGCTACCGCGTTTACCCATTGCGATACCGATGTCAGCATACTTCAAAGCAGGTGCATCATTCACACCATCTCCCGTCATGGCTACAATTTCACCATTATCCTTAAAAGCTTTGACAATACGCATCTTATGTTCCGGTACAGCACGGGAGAAAATGCTAACTTCTTTTACTTTTTCACGAAGCTCATTTTCTGTCATACTATCAAGCATATCACCGGTTATAATGTGGTCATAATTTTTCATGCCTATTTTCTTAGCAATGGAAGCAGCTGTAATACCGTTGTCACCTGTTATCATAACCACACGGATTCCTGCTTTATTACATTCTGCGATGTCCGCTTTGACACTTTCTCTCGGTGGGTCAGCAAGACCAATCAATCCAAGTAAAGTAAGTGAACAATCTGTTATTTTCGCAGGAATGTCAGCTTCTGTTTGAGGATTCATGGCAGCCACTGCAATAACTCGCAGTCCAAATGATGACATTTCGTTTACTTTATTTTCACATTCAGACTTTTCCGATTCAGAAAGATTACAGATTGTAAGAATGCGTTCTGGTGAACCTTTTGCAGTAATTATGATTTTACCGTCCGTTCTCCAGACATGCCCCATCATTTTCAGTTCGTTAGTAAATGGATATTCGGTAATCAGTTCACCGCCGAACAGCGTATTACGAGAAATACCGTTTTTCTCGCAATAGGAAAGCATGGCTTTTTCCATGGGATCATATGCATCTGTTTCACAACCCATACCCATAACTGTAAGAAGAGTATTTTCATCGCAACTTTTTGACCATGTGTCCTGGACAGTCATTTGATTCATGGTAATTGTTCCGGTTTTATCTACGCATAATACAGAAACAGTACCAAGTGTTTCAACGCTCGGAAGTTTGCGCACAAGCGAGTTCTTCTTAGCAAGTCTCCATGCTCCCATCGAAAGGAACACTGTTAAAATGACAGGAAATTCTTCAGGAATCATAGCCATTGCAAGAGTGATACCTGACAAAATGCTTTCAATAATTCTATCAGCAAAATCATGGTCAGGAATATTTATATAAGTAAATACACCTACCAATGCAAAAAGAACGGCAGCAATACCTGCGCATAATTTTATAAGATTGCTAGTTTGCTTTTGTAGAGGTGTTTGCTCGTTGGGAGCAGTTGCAACATTTGTTCCGATTTTACCGTATTCAGTGTTTGCACCTATTTTATCAACAAGCACATATGCGGTGCCTTGAGTTACAAGCGTTCCGGCATAACAATAATCCTTACGCCAATAATCATCGCATGGGAGTGCATTTTCAGTAATAATCTTCCATACACCCTCCGCTTCTCCGGTTAAGGAAGATTCATCAACACAAATGTCGTTGCATTTGATTACAATACCATCTGCAGGGATTTTAACACCCTCATAGATCATCATCATATCACCCGGTACAAGGTCTGCACTGGCAATCGTCTTTTCTACTCTGTCACGTATAACCTTAACATGAGGCGCAGATAAATCTTTGAGTGCGTTCAGTGTTTTATCAGTTTTCCATTCTTGAATAATATCAATGCTTATTATGCCCACAACAAAAACGAGCATAATAGCGCCGTCTCTCGGTTCACCGAGAATAAAATAAATAATTGCAGCAACAATCAGCAATAAAAACATTGGCTCACAGATAATATGAAATGCTTTTCTAATAAAGCTTTCCTTTTTCTGCGGTGTCAACTCATTTTTGCCATATTTGTTCTGCAATTCTTGGGCTTTGGCAGTGGTCAGTCCTGCCGTGTTCAGTTTGTCGTTTGTCATAAAAGAATCCTCCGTTTACCGCTGCTGCTTTAGCATTACGGTTTCATGATTTCTCCTATGGCACTTCATTTGAGGTCGTTTGCTCCGTAGGTATAAAAAAAACACACCTATGGAACATACTACTGTCCCACAGATGTGCATGACCATTAAGGTTCATCGCCTGCTCAGTTTGTACTGTTGATCTCGCATTTCTATAAAAAAGAAATGTAATGCAGCGCAAAGAGTTTTATTACACTTTACTACAAGTTTATGCAAATGTCAATACATCTGTGTTATACTTTTATAAATTTACGGAAAGAAAACCAAAGGTATTATTTATGCCTCATAAAGTTATCCTTCTTACTTTATAAAGTATAAAAGCGACAAGAGCTATTACTATCCCTGCTGTTAGAACAGGTAATATAATATATCGATAATCAAAACTACCCAAATCGTTATCAGATGATGTTAATAAGCTTGAGTCGATGCTTGCTATTATATCACTTTCTGTGTCTTGGTTAAATTGTGATTCTTGTTCATTAATGCTTGATTCGGATGGTGACTCTGTAACTGACTGGTTTTGCGATTCTGGCTGCGAAGTAGCGTTAGATTCACTCTCTGATATTGTTGATGTTGCCTCGCTTACGGTAGGCTCGTTTGATGTATCGTTTGGTTTTGATGTATGAGGAACAGATTCTTCCGACCATATCAATTTTGATATAGTCTCTGTTATAACATCTCCGCAGACAATACATGTTTTCTGTTTTAATCCGGTGTCGGTATATGTAGGTTGTTTTACAGTTACCCAAAGACCATAATTATGATTATCAGTTGCAGGAATTGTTTCTTTGGCCAAAACTTCACCGCAAATAGTGCATTTCTGCTGCTTTGTTCCCGTCTCGGAACAGGTGGGTTGCTTTGTAATTATCCATTTCCCAGCTATATGCTGGCAGGGTGCAACAATAAATGCAGCGTTTAAAGTTATACTATTCGCTGGCATTTTTGATGGGATTTCCGGACTCCAGCCTTTGAAATCATACCCTTCTTTTATCGGATCAGCGGGAGGTGTAATTGTGTCGCCTGCTCTGTAACTCTGTGTTTTATAAACTGAACCGTCAACTTTATATATTACCTCATATTTTGTTGTCAAGTCATTTACATCGATTGTACCTGTGTTGGCAGAAGAGCTGTTTGGTGAAGTATAAAGATAATAAGTTAGTTCATTTTCGTCAAGAAAAAAGTAATATATATTGTTTGTAGTCGAGCTTAGCTTGAAAACTGATTGACTCGTTTTGGTTGTTGGATTATAAGCGTAAACCTCTGTAGGGGTATTGTAGTATAAAATATTATTATAACTGCCAAGACTCGAAAAGCACCCGAGCCAATAAGAGCCCGGTTTTGACAAGTTTGGCCATTTAACATTAATTTTCAAAACATCTATACTTGTGTTAGTATCGAACACATAGCTATACAAATATTTGTCTGTATTTTTAATGTAATACCAATTTCCATTGTTGTAAACAAACGGAGTGTTTACATCTTTCCAGAAATAATTATCATATTTAGTTGATGTACATGATATATTGCTCTCCCAGTCATAGTGTCCGGTTGCTTGTATGGCCGTATCACTCAGCAAAAAATTCTCATGTCCAACTCTACCGGGCATATCTAATGTAGGGTCATTCCATGTTACATCGATATGATACCATTGATCACCCACATTAACAAGGTTCCATGTATGTTTCATAGCTTCACTGATTACATATGTAACAGGGATTCCCAGCTCGTTCATAACTGCCGTAAATGCAAGTGTATATGCCTGACAGACTCCGGTTCTGAGGGTAAACAGCGAATACGCATCTCCATATGTAAGTGTATCATCATAATGAAAGTTTAAGGCAAAAAAATCATTGATATACATTACCTTTTCAATATCGCTCCAGCTTGCATTCACACCATTTACTATCTTTGCAAGTTCAGTAGTATATGTCTGTTTTGCAGTCTGTAGTGCGCTTCCAGTAATGGTATACGAAGGTTCTATAACCTGCACTATACCATGCTGGTTATAAGTATATTTAAAAGATTCGTCAACATAGAACAAATTCGGGTTTTCATAAATAATTTGGTAATATAAGTTTATTGCTTCATCTTCGCTCAATGAAAAGCTTGAGATATTAATCTGAGAAGTCGAATTATTAAGAGCTGTATATATAGCTGAATATGCTGAGCTGTCATACGCAAGATAAGTTGAGGTCTGATAAAATTCTTTTTGTGGTGAAATCGCCAATGTATTGATTGATAAATTTGCAATTAAACAGATTACCATCGTCAACAATATAACGATATTTACTCTTCTTTTTGTATTGTATTGCATAAAACTACTCCTTTTATCGACAATTTTAACGCTACCTAGAATCGTAGCTAATCTAGCTGTGTTAAGATGGTAATGATTCGCTTTTTATATGAAAGATTAGTCTATTATATCACAGAATGATGCGAATGCAAGATGTAACGCTTTGTCTTTTACAAAAGTTCTTTTACCGGTGCCATTTTTAACACTTTTTCAGTCTCAGAATATAATATAACTAATATATTATAGGAGGTTTTGAAAGTGAAAAAACTTAATCCTCAGAAAGTATTTGTGCAATATCGAAATACAATCAAACCATATGAGCCTGTTATAGGCAGAAAATATACAATTACCCACTCTGACACAACCGCAGAGCTATTTGTATTTATAGCTGGAAATTATGCTGAAGATCAAATTACTATAATGCGTGACGAGGTAAGGGTTGCTTGGGAGCAAAACGAAAAAAGACTTGCTCTAATTGGTTCTGTAATTGTGGATGGTAAAGGTGTAAAAGGAAATCCGAATATTCGAAATAAAATTTTCTATAACGAAATGCCTACAGCACTACAAGCTTTACGCCAAGCCGACAGATTTTTATTTGAAAAAGAACCGCATCTTGACAACGCGCCGGTATTTATTCACTTTATCTCAAGCAACCCTGCGTATGACAAAACATATGATTTCGGAACTATTGGTAACTATAAGTAAGTTTTCATTTGCTATCACCCGCACCGTCGATATTTTTGTGGACTTTTTCTTCGGCGGCAAGCAAGTTGCCGCTGACAAATTTACCGTGGAATTCATCTTCAGTTTCGCTTCTAGCTGGTGCTTTTCGCAGAAAGGTATGGTTATAAATAACTAAATGTATTTTTCCCACAAAAAATTCTTTTCTGAATAAGTAAGCTCGTACTTCATTTTATACACAATTTCATATCGGTCATAGCTTATAAAATCAAAGAAGTCATAATTTTTCAGTTCGGTAAAAGCAAGTCGTTTATACTCTTCTCTTCTTTGTAGATTCGTATCTCTTTCAAATAATACATAGCTGTCGTAGGCAATAAAAGTAACAAGCATATCGTCCTTTACGGTAACGCCGACGCTAATTAAGCTTTTTTCTCCAGCAGCTTTTTTTATCACCTTTTCAACAACCGGATAGGAACGGTTGAACATCATGCGTTCACTGTAAAAAAACAGGCTTATAACATTAATAGAATATTGTTTGTCAGTGATATTATATTTATCCTGTGTATACTTTTTTTTATTTAAGTCTTTTATTAAAAGGTGTTTTTGATATATCTTAAATACTTTTTGCGACAGTTCTACGGTTTCATTTTTACTGTCACAATTTAACACATTTTGATTGTCTATTACAAAAAATAAATCTCCGGAATTGATTCTATCAGTATATTTTTTTGATATAAAATTATCTTTTACTAATAATTCAACAGAAATAACAAAATGTTCTTTTGTAAAAGGTGGATCTATTCCATATTTTTCTTCTACTAAAAATACATTTGTAAATACTCTTTGTACATCAAGCCCCGTTGTCGCAAAAATTTCTTTGCAAATTTTTTCTTCTTCCGGTGTATTGACGATTTGACCCGTTTAAAAAATTGGGTCTTCGTAAAATTTAATCATTAGTTGCCTCCGTATAATAACCAACCTGACCACACAACCTCGATTTTTTCAAAAAACATCTGACTTGACCACTCGTGAACCCCTGACATCTATCCTGACCACTCGCCAAACACTGACATCTAAATCGCTCTGTCACGTCCACAATCACGCCTCTGGACTTGTTCCCACGAAGCGATATTTTTACGGTTTACAATAGAGTTCAACCAATAAGACGTGAATCGCCTTGATATATAAGGATTTTTCGCACTCATGCTATTTTACCCTTGACATCAATACTACGCACTCAACGTGGAACGATAGGCTCACCTCGATGTCTGGTCTGTGTTTTTCATTTTATCCGTTCTCGGGAATAGTTCAATAGTGAATTTTAGGGTGCTTCCTGTTTGAGGGAACAGTTCAACGGTTTTTATCTGTTCGTGGGAACAAGTCAATACATAACGAGTTTATATCTAGTCAGTTCCAGTGGTTTGCTCCCAATGATTAGATACAATGCACACACTTACATCAATGAAAGTAGGAGTGTGTATTTTTCGTTCCATTAAGTAATGTATCGACAACCAGCAGGGTTTTACTCGCGAGTAGTCTTTGCGACTATTATTCAACACTTTTCACAACAACATCAAGCAAAGGCTTAAAGGCTTTCATCAATGCCGCAACATTGTCTGCAAGCCAAACAATAATTTCGTCCCAGTGTTCTTCATTATTTAAGCCATATTCGTGATACTGAACACAAATCCTACACGCTCTTTTCCCGGGAAGGTCTTGCCAGATAAGCTCTCCGGGGAAAGATGATACAATGTCATTCTCTTTGGATTTCAGCTTTTCATATATGCTTATATTACGTTGTTCATCGCCTGTATCGATATATAGTTCTGCACGCGCTCCATCCATCCGAATAACTGGATTGAACACGACTCCGCTATGTCCGCTTGCCCCCGTGATCCAGTTATCTTTTGTGGGCGACACATTATTGTAAATGCCTGTTTTGACTCGCATAACTGGCAGTGCTTTTTCCCAAAATCTATACCGCGTTTTATGGCGTGTTGCTTCCTCTTTTGATGAGATTGTTTCTTCCTGCTTCTTTGCTGTTAAACGAATCTGATAGTCACCAATGTCCTGGATCGGAATGATCTGCTCCACGTCAAGATACAGCTTTTCGCCGTCTTTATATGGTGTCACTTTAACACAGGTAATATCAATACTGTGGTAGTTACGCAACCAAAGCACAGTGGATGTTACTTCTTTTCTAAAGTTTGCTGCAACAAGTATGATACGCTGGTCACCTTCCACGGGATTCAAGCGTATGCTCTCGAAGTCTTGTCCGTCATAAAACTCGGAGATTTTATCTTGGGCGTTACCATGTACGAGATACCGCTGATAGACCTCGGAAATCTCGTTTTTTGTAAGCGTTGCGCAGTATGAAGCGTATTTTAAGGCTTGCCAAACAACATCTTTCCCCGAATCGTCGAGCTTGTTTTCAATGATGACAAGTTTGCCACTCTCATCCAGTGCGAGTAGGTCGAGCCGTTCATTAGTATCAGAGAAGCCGTCAAACTCCTTTTGTATTATCAAGAGATTTTCACCGAGGATTCGTGGGTTATCGGCAATCCACTCCTGCAAGTCATAGCGTTCAGACAGTTTTAGTTCCGAGAAAGACTTCTTTTCAAGCGAAACCGCCTTTTTGTTTTGTGTATCAATTAAAAACACGCTGCTTCTTCCTTTCTACTTCCATATAGTAAGGTTACGTTACTCCCTTGGTTATCCTAAGTACACATGCTCATTGTGCCATTCTAAAAACTTGTAGTCCGGCATTTGTTGGACTTGATTAGGCAAAACAACAAGTTTTTGGCCATGATATTTGTAATAATCTTTTCCATTGCCGTAGTCCTCGTGCAGTCGTTTACTCACTTCTACTTGGTAATCATTAGTCACAGTGATATAGCCATCATCAAAAAGCGTATGAAAATCGGACTTCAGCAGCAACCCGTTTGTGACAATATGTGGGCCGTTATCTGAATACGGTATGATGTGCGCTGCTTCGAGCACAGGAAGCGTCTTTTCACCTGTAATGACGCAGCGCCGCTGGTACGCGTCTGTTACGACTACGCGTTGCTGCTTACTGCCGTGTTTCCACAGACAGCGAGGAGCAGGCTACCAGCTATGACACACAGATTGAGCATTACACCGCTTACATACAGGGGCACCCAGACTGGATGCTGGCGGGGATTTTTGCGGACGACGGTATTTCCGGCACCAACACCAAGAAACGCGAAGAATTTAACCGCATGATTGACGAGTGTATGGCCGGAAATATCGATATGATCATTACAAAGTCCATCAGCCGCTTTGCTCGAAACACACTGGATTGCTTGAAATATATCCGACAACTTAAGGATAAGAACATCGCGGTCTATTTCGAGAAGGAAAATATAAACACAATGGATTCCAAAGGTGAGGTAATGATTACGATCATGGCCTCCCTCGCTCAGCAGGAAAGCCAGTCTTTAAGTCAGAATGTAAAGCTTGGTCTGCAATACCGTTACCAGCAAGGCGAAATCCAAGTAAACTGTGCTCGATTCCTCGGCTATACCAAGGATGAAAACAAGCGCCTGGAGATTGTTCCCGAGGAAGCCGAAATCGTAAAACGCATCTACCGAGAATATCTTGAGGGGTCCAGTATGCTGAAGATAGCCCGCGGTTTGGAAGCCGACGGTATCCTAAACGGAGCAGGCAACGAAAAATGGCATACGAGTAATATAAACAACATTTTACGAAATGAAAAGTATATCGGGGATGCCCTTTTACAGAAAACCTACACGGTTGATTTTCTTACAAAAAAGCGGGTCAAGAACAACGGTATCGTTCCGCAGTACTATGTAGAGAACAGCCATGAAGCCATCATCCCGCGTGAAATTTTCATGCAGGTACAGGAGGAGCTTGTCCGCCGACGCGTGGTGCACACCAGCCCGAACGGGAAGAATAGGACCTTCAGCAGTAACCACGCCTTCTCTCAGATAATTATATGCGGCAAATGTGGTGAGGTTTTTCGCAGGGTGCATTGGAACAACAGAGGTAAGAAGTCCATCGTCTGGCGCTGTGTCAGCCGGTTAGAAAACACAGGCCTATTCTGCGATGCTCGCACGGTACTGGAGAGCACCATTGAGCAAGTGCTGGTCACCGCTATCAATCAGGCACTTTGCGACAAGGACTCTTTCCTCACTACTCTACGGGACAATATTGCGACCGTCATAAATCGTGAAAGCAACAGAGCCTTGGCGGATATCGATAAGCGGCTGGAGGAGCTGCAAACGGAGCTTTTGAAACTGGCCACCTCCAACGCGGATTACGAAAAAGTAGGCGATGAGATTTACCGTCTGCGTGACCAGAAGCAAAAGCTCCAGCTTGAAAACGCCAACCGTGATGAACTTAAAAAGCGTATGGCTGATATGAGCACATTCCTAAAAAAGCAATCCACCGCTCTTGCCGAATACGACGAGCA
>JAQWDK010000057.1 GCA_028705495.1 Eubacteriales bacterium | reverse complement strand
AACCTCGTCAGTGTTTTCAGAAAAGGTGAGCATCTTGATAAACTCAAATTTGTTGAATTTGTTCGTTGTCGTAAGTTAAAAATAATCTCGGATAATCCAATCAATGTTAATCTTGATGGTGAGATATTTAGTATGAAAGATCCAGTTATTACATTACTTCCTAAAGCTATGCGAATAATTGTACCGAAACCAATAAAATAAAGGAGAAATTTTGTGATGAATGATGTAATAAAAAATATCCTTTCCAGAAGGACAATCAGAAGTTACGAAAATAGACCTGTTGAAAGAGAACTTATCGATGTATTGCTTGAGTGCGGCAAATTTGCACCTTCTGCTATTAATATGCAACCCTGGCATTTTACCGTTGTTGAGAGCCGTAAAGTCCTCGATGAAATAACAGCTGAAGTAAAAGCACAGCTGCTGCTTTCTGATAACGAATATGCTAAAAAGAACAGCTCCGATCCTAATTACGACACCTTTCGTACCGCTCCGATGGCGATAATTGCTTCAGGTATGAAGGAATCAAGATACGGTGAATCCGACTGTGCTTATGCAGTTGAAAATATGACCCTTGCAGCACACTCCCTTGGGCTTGGCAGCTGTATAATTGCTTCATTTCGTCCTGCTTTCACAGGCAAAGAAAGAGAAAGATTTATGAAGCTTCTTAAAATTCCTGATGGTTATGAGCCTTATTTTGCTCTTGCTGTAGGTTATTCAAAAAAGTTTCCTACCACGAGAGCTCCAAGGCGAGAAGGTACAGTTAATTATATAACAGAAAAATAAGTTAAAAATGGAGATATAAATGCTTACAATCGGGATGAAGTTAACCATTACAGAGACTGTAACACCTGAAAAAACAGCAAAAGCTGTTGGCAGCGGCGAACTCGAAGTTTATGCCACACCGTCGATGATTACACTTATGGAAAAGACATCCGCTACTCTTGTCAAAGACAGCCTTAACGAGGGCGAGGGAACTGTAGGAACGCTAGTTAATATCAACCATACAAGTGCGACACCTGTTGGTATGACTATCACATGCGAGAGCGAGCTTGTAGAGATCGACCGAAAAAGGCTTGTCTTCAAAGTAGTAGCATACGATGATAAAGGTCAAATCGGCGAAGGCACACACGAAAGATTTATAATAAACAACGAAAAATTCTTATCAAAGACAAACGCAAAAAAAGAAAGGACCGGGTTTTGACCCGAAAAAGATGAAATTCACTTATCTTGGAACAGCAGCAGCAGAAGGATGGCCTGCGGTATTCTGTAACTGCGATTTTTGCAACAAAGCGAGAAAAGCCGGAGGTAAAGACATCCGAACACGCTCTCAAGCAATGCTTGGCGACGATGTGCTCATAGACTTTCCCGGTGATACTTACCATCATGCTGTCGCTAATTCCCTTAATTTGTCCGCTGTGAAGTATGTCTTTATCACCCACACTCACTCAGATCACTTTTTACCCGACGACCTTGAATTCAGGGGTAGCTGTTTCGGTCATAATTTTATCAGCCCCACAATAGAATTTGTCGGCAATGAGATGCTGTATCAGATAATGAATAACAAATTTCTCCCCTCACTCGAGAGCAGTACCAGAGGTAATATATCAGCAACCTACATACCACCCTTTACACCGACAATTTTCGGAGACTATACGCTCACTGCGCTCAAAGCACAACATAAACCCGATGAGACAGCCTATGTTTATCTGATAGAAAAGAACGGTAAAACTCTTTTATATCTACATGACACAGGACTGATGCCTGAAGAAACATTCGCTTATCTTAGAGATAACAAGATAAAAGTCGATTTTGTCAGCTATGACTGCACCCATGTTCTAACAAGAAACAAGAATGGTCATTTAGGTCTTTTAGACTGCGTAGATATCCGTAACATGCTTGCTGCGGACGGTGTTGTTCATGACGGAACTGTCAATGTCATCAACCATTTTTCCCATAACTGCGGTATGCTCTACGATGACCTTACCGCAGAAGCAGAAAAATATGGCTTACTTGTTTCATACGACGGTATGGTTATCAACATATAAGAATAAATCCCCCAGTTTCGGCTGGGGGATAACTAATTTATTCGGCAAACGGTAACGATGCCATATGAAGGGCAGAACAGCCATAAGGCTTCATCAGATGAGCTTCCGGTTTGCCAATCGCAGCTCGAGAATTTGGTGTTGCTGCACAAACCCCGGATTGACCCGGTTCGTTGTCCCAATTGAGTTCAGAAAGCTGTACCTCCAGTCTAACAGGAGGATTAGTGTGAGAAAAAGGAACAGCGGTAATTTCTGAATTAACAACCTTTACATCCTTTGAAGTAAAAGCATAATTCCACTTGCTCTCCGGGTGTATCTCATAATCGCAATAAGGGAAAAACCTATCTACACCATCTTTTGTGTATTCGTGCATAATCCACTTTTCTTTTATGTCTGGAGTAAATAGAAGAGCCCCATACTTTAGCGAAAACATACCGTTATTGTTATCAACGAAGGCTGTTTTAAAGTATAGTGTTACCGTAAATTCGGTATTTTCGTCCCAAGTCCTATCTATGATTAAAAAACCATTTTGTTTAGAATACTGAACTCCGTCGACTTGAGCGACTTCCACCCAATCCGGTACTCTGATCTTTAGAGCAAAGTCTACTTTTCTTTCTGCCTGAATTTTGTAACTGAGTTTTTCTCTAAACGGGTATTCTGTATCAAGTGTGACTTTCACTGGAACGCTTGAAATATCAGTTGATAGCTCCGATGGGATCGGCACCGCAGAAACGATTTCCTGTTCACCTTCAAAGAAAGAAGACAAAGTAAGTTTCGGCCAACCCTGACCGTAGTTAGCTGTACAACAGCCATAATTCGGCTCGAGTCCGAATATATTTGCATCACGAGAGTTTGTCATAAATATAGCTGGTTCGTTCTGGGCTGAACAAGAAATTTGGTTTATCATCTGGTCATATTGGTGCGACCACATATCCGGACTGACGGTAGAAGGGAGTGAGTTGAAAGCAAGCATCTCAAGTCTGTCGAGCCATTTCGCCTCACCGCTGAGGGAGAAATTAACCTCATGAGAAAACATTGCTTCAACAATACTGCAAAGCTCAGCTCCTTGGATAGGGCTTTTACCCGAAAGGCATTCGTCACCGTTAAAATGACCCGCTGGTGTGCCGTGATATTTCATAAGCTCGCTGTAAAGCTTTTCGGAATCCTCCTCGCCTACACATTCAAAAAGCGAAGATACGGAACCGCACTTTAATGCTTGAGCCATGTTTACAACATGAGTTTCGAATGTCCATTCGCGTTTTGGGTATTTAAATTTATCAGTTTTAATTATTTGCGAATATTTTTCACCTTGAGAATAAAGAAGTTCGGCAAGTTCAAGAAGCCAATCGGCTTTTGTTTTGTCATAAAGTCGGCAAATCGGTTCGTATGCTTCAAACCATCTTGCCTTCCCCCAACCGAAAAGCGGATACTTTTTTATGTGTTGCAGTAAATTTTCAAGTGCATTCAAAAGAACTTCTGGTATTCTCTCATCCCCCGAACAGTCATAATATAGCATTAAAACTTTTGCAAGCAAAAGCAGTGCCCACATATCATACTGCGGTCTTTGTTCATCGGAGCATGGACAGATCCAACCGTCTTCCTTTTGGTTTACTATTATCGCATCTATATACTTTTTCGCTCTTGTCTTCATATCTTCATCATCTAAAAGATACGCAAGTGGAATAAAGCCGTCAAGCCAGTAAGGAACACGCTCCCAGCCCTCTCTGTCACCACCTATGTATTTGCTGTCCTTAACATCGGGCCATACTTTGTCTAAGTTACCGGTAAGAGAAGCAGATTGAATTTTAAGCTGATCATAGAGCCAGCCACGTGGTTTTAGCTGTTTTGCTTTGTAAAATCCGTACAGAGGTCTTTTCATAAAATATCCCTTCCCGTTTCAAAGCGTTTTTTTACTATATTCATTTTAGCATATAATAATCTAAATACAATAAGCTATTTACAAAAAAGAAAACCGACAGATGTTTTTTTCATCTGTCGGTTGGTTGGTTAACAAAAGCTTGGAGCCGATCTGTAAGCCGGGTTTTGTCTTGAACGGTCATCTATCTGGGACAGCCGTTGCCGACTGCCTCATGCCACCCTGGAATGCTGTCGGGCAAACAATTGCACTCACTTCGGTGTTGCTCCGGATAGGGTTTACATTGACCCGCAAAGTCGCCAATGCGGCGGTGAGCTCTTACCTCACCTTTCCATCCTTGCCTTCGCTTTCGCGAATAGGCGGTTTATTTCTGTTGCACTTTCCCTGAGGTCGCCCTCGGCGGACGTTATCCGCTATCCTGCCCTACGGA
>JAQWDK010000032.1 GCA_028705495.1 Eubacteriales bacterium | reverse complement strand
TAGAATGGAGATTTACGATGATGAAAGCAATTAATAAATCGAATATTGTAATATCGGTTCTTCTTTGTATACCGCTAATCTTCATTGTATATCTTTTTGCCGTGTACACTTCCCACAACGCATCAGCTGAGGATATTTACCAAGTAAAAGTGACCTCTCCCGATGGCACGGAAACAACTTTTTCGGATACAGCTGACATCGGTTTCTATCTTGACGCTATGCTCGATGCAACAAAGGTGATTAAACCTCTACGCAATATTGAGGACGAGCGTGATCGTGCTTTGATTGTCGGTTATCGCAAACTTGACAAACAGACCGACTACATCCTTTTCCCTTCAACTAACGCCAATGAATGTTTTTTCCTTAATCCAGATGGTGACTGTCTTGTCCTACCTGAAGATACAGCTCAAAAGCTGTTAGTCCGCAAGGAGCTTGATTTCATTTATGAAAATTCCTCGCTCCCCGGACTTTACATAACAGCAAGCGGTATTAAATCAAACCTTCAGCCAGTTTCCTACGAATGGCATTACAAAAAAAGCGATGGTACTTTTTATGATGACACGAAAACTCCACTCCGTGGTGAAGTAACAGAATATGAGCTTAATGCTGATATGACAAACCTCATCGAGTTTTCCACATCGCCCGACAGCGTAAAAACTACAGTTTACAACGAAGACAATACGGTCGTTTACCAAACAGATTCAGCAAATATCTCTCAGCTTTCTTTTGCAACTGATATGAAGCTTAGAATTACAGTTTCTGCTGAATGGCTAAAAAAAGAAAACTCTTCCGAATACGGAAGCGCTTCATATGAAATCTACGCGAGATATGATATACCAGCGAAGTTTACCCTTTCTGCAGAAGATGCCAAACCGGGTGATGTGATTTTGCTAAGTGCTTCATTTCTTGCGGATGGTGAAGTTGTTGAGATGGAAACAAACTTAAACACTTCCGGGCTCATCTTTTTTGGAACAGGAGCGAAGCGAACTGCACTTATCCCAATCAGCTCTGCAAATGCTCCGGGTGTATATTCTATGACACTCAAAGCCGGTGGTCGTGATACTGTTCTTAATATCAATTTGACAGATAGCGGAGCAAAGGTTCATCATATAAACCCGACAAAAACACTTTCGGAAACAGCTAATTCTGATTTTAAAAATATACTTACGACCGCTTTTTCGAAAACTGCCTCCTCTCCATACATAAGCAGTGGTGTTGCATTCTTCAAACCGATTACAAGTGATGTTAAGTATTCATATGCCGATGAACTATTCTACGATCCGAGCCCTGCAATTGTCTACAGCTACGGCAACTATTATACTGTCGACGCCGGAACCTCAGCAAAAGCCGCTGAAAAAGGCAAGGTAGTGTTTGCGGACGAAAACGAAATAACCGGTAAAACAGTCATTATAGACCATGGTAACGGTATTCAAACCGTTTACGCTCACTTAAAAAGCATATCAGTTACCTTAAATGCCAATGTTGTCAAAGGCTCAGAGGTAGGTAAAACCGGTAACAGCGGTTATACAACCGAAAACTCCTTCATGTTCTGCGTTACGGTTAACGGTGTTCTTGTTAATCCGAACAATGCTCTTGAATCAGGCATTATCTTTGAGTAAAAAAGAATAAAAAATTATCAGCAGGGTTTTGACAAACAAAAACCTGCTGATTTTTTATTTTACTATCAACTTGTTAAGCTCATCCATAAAATCAGTTACATCGGTGAACTGTCTGTAAACCGAGGCGAACCGTATGTATGCGACTTGGTCAAGCTGTTTTAAACGCTCCATAATCATATCGCCAATAGCGGAGGTTGATATCTCGTTCTGTAGTAAATTTTGTATATGCAACTCGATATCAGTCACGATTTTATCCATATCGTCTCGCGAAACCTGGCGTTTGTTACAGGCTCTAATTAAGCTCATAAGTATCTTGTTGCGGTCAAAACTCTCGCGTGATTTGTCCTTCTTGATGACAATTATCGGAACTGTTTCAATTGTTTCGTAAGTTGTGAATCTTTTTTTACAACTAAGGCATTCTCTTCTACGGCGAATTGTATCGCCCTCGGAAGCAGGACGAGAATCTATAACCTTGCTTTCAGGGTAAGAACATGCTGGGCATTTCATATATTTATCCTTCCTATAACCATATCTCAGTCAACAATATAATAACATAAATTGCAATAATTGTAAAGGAGAAGCATGAAATTATATTTACTCAAATCAAACCAAAAATTGTTTACACCTTATATAGCCGCTTCGCGGTAGAATAGAGAAAAAATGAATAAAAATATAAAAACAAAAGCAAAAAGTATCATAAAAGGTATGCCTTACATATCAAAATCAATAATATTCGGTGGAATATTCATCTGTACCATTTTGTTCGGAGCAGCTTTTATTGCAACGGGTAAAACAAGCGGTGATTGGATCGATCTGCAGAACGTAATTGTTACTCAGAGAACCATAGTAGAGTATTATCTTGTCTGCGTGGTGGAATGTTTGTTATTCGGATATGCTGCGCATTATATCGACGCAAGGTCATAATATCATCGATTTATCCCACAGATTAATTTCTGTGGGATTTTTATGCGCAATCCCACCAGTAAAGAATATCAGAAAAATCACAAACTTTTAATTTTTCATGCGGTATGAAAAAACTCATAACTCCATTGTTGCCTACCATTATATCAAAATCAAATTCGCTATTTTGCGAATCTAATTGTAATAGTAGGGTATCGTATTTTTTATATTCATCGTTTTCTCCACGCGGGTCAGCTTGAGTAAAATATGGATACCCACTGATACGACTACCTACTGAAGTATTTTTCTCAATTATTACATCCGCAATGTCATTTGTCAATTCGTGTAGAGGTGTTTCTCCTACTTCTGCAAGTAGTTGATCGAATATATCACGAAAACGAAAGTCATCAAACGACATAGCTGCGACTTCAGGTATAAAATGAATATAAGATTGGTTTTTAATAGGGAAACTTCCATTCTTAATTTCAGCCTTTACATCATCCAAACCATCATCATTTTCTGCATACAACACACGAAAATCTTTTTGTATGTTTGGACTATCAAAGTCAGCACCATATGTATCATTATCAGCAATAAAGAAACGAAGAATCCCTTTTGAAGGGAAATCAGGTATGCCACGAACATCGGAACAATTTATAACGCACAGAAGGCGCATAGGGTTTCCTTTACTATCAACTGGCGGTTCTCCGACCGAGTCACCACCGAGACGACTCTTGCTTTCATCGTCAGTTGGAACAACATGAACAAAAGGTATCGCTGTTTTCCGATATAGCTTATTCATCGCTGTCTGAACGCTTTGGGGTATAGGTACAATACTTTCAAACACTCGATTTCCACTCTTCAAACTATCAAGAGAAGCATTAAGTTTCGTTTCGTCCGCACCGTTACTAACAGCTATTTTAAAGTATCTTTCACTTTCATCTATATTATTTAAAGCAAAATACGCAAGGCAAAGAGTTGATGCAGCTTGGTAGAGGTTGCTTTTAATTTCAAGTGATTTTTTAGCATTATCTATTGCAAGGTCGTAATTTGCTATTGCGTAATACGTCGCTGCCATGTTGTTATAACTGTACGGATTGTCTTTATCATATTTTATAGCGTTTTTATAGCAAGAAATTGCGTCTCCATTTCTTCCCTTCCCTCTAAAAAGTATGCCAAGATTCGACCATACTGTACTACTCGTTTGATCGTATTTTAGGTAATCATAATATGTGTTAATCGCGGCGTCATTTAATCTCATATCAGTAAAACACAGAGCAAGAAAAAGTAGAACAGCTTTAAAGTCATCTTCTGTTTGACATTTCTTTAAAAGCTCCTGAAGCTGTTTAACTGCTTTTTCAAATTTATTTTGATTATAATTACCAACAGCGTTTAATAGCTGAGAACGAATATGCCTACGACCATCCTCGTAAAATGCTCTGCCAAGCTCTTTTCTGTATTCTGTTTCATAAAGAGCGTTATTACGAATTTTACTGCCTGAGCCAGATACAACTTTTGCAATTCCCGAAGCAGCTAAAGCCATGGGTACCAAAGCCCTTACAACGGTTTTCTCATTAATGGTCTTTTCGATAATTATTTGAACAATTAATGCGCCAATTGAAAGAATTAGAACTGAGATGAGTATAATCAAAGCTGTTTTTTGTTTCATAATGTATCAAGAATCCTCTCAAAAATTGCTATCTTAAAATTTTATCCATCGACTTCCCTTTTGAAAGTTCGTCGATAAGTTTATCTAAAATCCTTAACTTGCGCAAAAAGACGTCTTCAATCTCTTCCACCCTATATCCACAAATAACACCTTTAACAAGCAGCGCATTAGGGTTGAAGCTCGGACATTGTTCGAAAAACTCATCTAATGTCATATCAGTAGCAAGTATATCGTTCAGCGATTTCTGGTTATACCCTGTAAGCCAGAAAATTATCTCTTCGACCTCTGCTTTGGTTCTGCCTTTTCTTTCTGCTTTTTGGACATACAGAGGATAAACATTTGAAAAACGCATTTTTGCTACTTTCTCTCTGTTCAAAGTAAGCAGCCTCTCTTTCTGATTTATTTAAGCTAACAGATTTTCATCTACGATTTTACACACATTGGCTTCTTTTTATTATAATAAAATTTATACTTGACAAATTGATATAATTCATATATAGTACTTATATTACAATATTATTGTCGCTATATTACCAAATATCAGCAAGTAAATTTATATTACGGAGGTGATACCTATGAAAAAATTATATATTTCGGATTGTGTATCGCCTAACTTTATGACGCTGACTTAACTTAACAGCATCATTCTTGCTTTTTCACCACACACCGAAAACTGGATGTGTGGTTTTATTTGCGCTTATGCATCCGAAAAATTCGGGTGCATTTTTTGTTTATCACCTAAATTGCAATGTAGCGATAACAATAAAAAAGGAGATTTGCGATTGAAAAGATTAAAAAATAAATTACTAAAAATGGAGCCAAATACAACAAATTACTCAGAAATGTATGAGGGTTCAATGCTCTTAATACCAACTACAGCACAAGAACCATGGAGTGAATACGATAGTAAATATTACAATGACCAAATTAGTTTTGAAATTAAGCTCACTCATAAACTTGCACAGGATAAACCAACAGTTACAATCATAATACCAGTAGAAGAAATATTTAATAAGAAAGAAACTTTACCCACTGAATGGTTTAAACACTTCCTTTTTAAAATGGAAAACAGGTTCGATAACTTAACAACTGCCGCCGCCGATTATTGCCTTCGTGCGTTCGCTCCATTCATTGATACACTCAATTCTGAGCTTTACAACCGTTCCCGCCCCGACAACGAAAACGGTAAATACTATCTCTACCGTCCCGGCGGTGAAGTACTCGTGCGTAATACAGCATATTTCGCACTCTGCCCTCAGAAGGATTATGAAAACGGCAATGGAAACACTGTTTACCTACTTAATGATGGTGTTTCACGACCACCAAGAATGTGTTTATGTATTCGTATGCAGGTTCAACTTCCAAAGAAAAAAATCCGTAAAACTATACAGATGCTCTGTCGTGATCTTCCTGATGCGGTAGATAAGTTTATAGCAGAGTTTAATTGTAGCGAATTAAACGATGCTCTCGCACTTTCAGAAAGGCAGACAGCCATTCGCAGCTGGTTGAAAACAAGCCCATACTGTGCATTCGTTGCTAACGGTAGTATATTGCCCCGTTCAAAAGGAACGGATTTGCCCATGGAGAACGCTGTACCCTTTAAATCGACACCAAAAGATGAAATCGAGGTCTGCGGTGTTCTGGGAATGGGTATTAAGCGAGGTGTAACAGTTATAACCGGTGGTGGCTATTCAGGTAAGTCCACACTCCTTGATGCAATATCTGCGGGTATATATAACCACACTGCAGGAGATGGCCGTGAGCTTTGTATCACTGACGAAAGTGCTATGACGATATCCGCTGAGGACGGAAGATCCGTTAAAAATGTCAATATATCACCGTTTATTAAATGGATACCCGGAGGTGATACCGAACGATTTTCAACTGACCACGCTTCAGGCTCAACCTCACAAGCTGCTAATATCATGGAGTCTGTTGATTACGGAGCAAAGCTACTTCTTATAGATGAGGATAAAAGTGCAACTAATTTTATGATTCGCGATAAAATGATGAAGGAGCTTATAGAAAAAGAACCAATAACACCATTTACAGATCGTGTAAATGAATTATACCTAAAACAAAGTGTTTCAACCATACTCGTTATCGGCGGTAGCGGTGAATATCTTTCTGTTGCAGATAAAGTTTATATGATGAACGACTTCATGATTTTGGATGTAACAGAAAACTCGAAGGAAATTTGTAAACAGAACTGTGTAGAAAACAGCTTTCCTTCACCAGTTACATGGAAACAGCAAAGGACGCTCATCTCGAATGCTTTCACATCCTATCCGGAAACCAGCGGCAGCGAAAAGCTTGAAGTTTCGGATATGGGATTTATTATAATCGGCGACGAGCAGATAGATATACGTGGATTACACGATGTTATTACAAAACGGCAGCTTGATTCGCTTGGTTTTATGCTCCGTTATCTTGAAATACATAACAATGAGATAAACGTTGATGTAGTGAAACGGATTGACGAATTGTACAATAATATAGAGAAGGATGGACTTGATGTTGTATTTTCAAGCTATTTTACAACCTGTGAACGATTTTTAGACCTACCTCGGAAATGTGAACTTCGAGCGGTAATAAACCGAATGAGAAAAATCTCATTCATATCTCATTAGTTACAGAGGCTCCAACCATTATCGCCGTGATAGATCATCTGACGAGTCATGCCGCCGTCAATGCAGATATTTTCATCGGTGATAAATCCCGCTTTTTCAGAACAAAGATACAGCACCATATCAGCTATGTCTTTCGGCTTTCCTATTCTTCCGGCAGGATGCTGTCTTACATCCGGCCCAGAAAAGCTATTTTGTGATGTGTCAATCCAACCGGGAGATATCGAATTTACTCTTACACGACCGGATAGGCTAATTGCAAGTGCGTGGGTGAGAGCAGCTATACCGCCTTTTGCGGCGGTATAGCTTTCTGTAAAAGGTTGGCTCATGCGGTCACGGCTTGAGGAGATATTAACAATGCTTGAATCAGCTGAAAAATAGGG
This sequence comes from Eubacteriales bacterium, assembly GCA_028705495.1. Classification (GTDB taxonomy): domain Bacteria; phylum Bacillota; class Clostridia; order Oscillospirales; family CAG-382; genus GWF2-38-85. The sequence continues at coordinate 11,151 of JAQWDK010000032.1, read as the reverse complement.
CAGAAACAATTTTGCAAGAAAGAAAGGAGCGGCAACTCCCACCTTCATAGCATAATCGAACTCCTCGTAGCTACAATCATCGATACCCTTTGTAATGGGTTTCGCATTATTGATTAGAAAGTCAACTTTCCTGTGCTCAGTTATTACTTTGTCTGCGAAACGACGAAGAACCTCCTCGTCACCAATATCTCCGACGAAATACGGGTTTTCGAGAATATCGATTATACATACCCTCGCTCCTTGTTTTTCGAATTCTTCGTAAATACATTTTCCAATTCCGGCAGCTCCACCGGTAATTACAGCAACCTTACCATTAAACATAATCTTTATTCTTCTTCAATCTTTACGGTAACAACCGTAAGTTTTGAGCGGTTTACACCGTCATATGCGCTAACAACAAAGCTATCGTTTCCGACATATCCCTTGTACGGAGTATAAACAAAGCTACCGTTTTTATTCATTCTAAGAGTGCCGTTTGATGGACTCTGGGAAATAGTAAACTCAGCGTACCCTGCCGGACTTTCCATATCAATTTTTTCTCTTATTGAAAAATCCGTAATAGTATCAAACTCTGTATTCGAGAGCTTAATTTCGGTAACATCAAGCTGCCCTCTTAAAAACAGATATGTATCTTTATAAACCGAATTCAAATAAGGATCATTGGATTTGTAGGACGAATAAAGCATACCTGGCGTTCCACCGTGTTCATGATATAGAATATGAATTTGATTATTCATAAATCCTGATTCAATACCTGCACGAAGATATTCGCGATATATTGTGACAAATTGTGGTGCTGATAAACCCATCGCATTCATTTCAAGCTCAACACCCATATCCCAGGATTTAAAGAGCCTCAGAGCAACGGACATCATATCATCATCGAAAGTTTGGCCAAAGGCATAATTGGGCTGCGAATCGCCGTAATCGAATCCGTATTCACTCCAAAGCTCTGCACTCCTTGAACCAAAAAACGGAATCCAAACGCTTTTCATACCAACTGAGTGCAAATAGTCGTTAGTCAGCTTGACTGTTTTCTGCTCATCTACAAACTCACTACCGCTTGTTCCCGAGCCGATCGCTTCATTAAGCCAATAGAACCCTCCAAGCTCCAGGTTTTCGTACCCCGCAGCTTCGAATCTCTTCATCTGCTCGTCAACTCCATACTTAACCGCTTCGAGTCTTTGCTCAGGAGTCAGCATTGGGTCATCTTTACCGTCGCCATCAAGATCGCCAAAACCTGACGCGCGTTTACCGGGATATATAACTGACAAATAAATTACAGCTTTGTAATCAGAATCTCCGAGCTTGTTTTTGGCTTCTCCAACACAATAGTCAAGAGCGGTGAGTCCAAAGGGTTTACCATCATTCGTTTCTTTAAAGAGCAGTTCATGATAGAAGTCGTAGTCAGATAAAATCGCAGTGTTTCCGCCATTTTCATCTCCAAAACTACCACCCGATGGAGACTTGCCCCATGCGCAGACAATGAAGGAATCAAAATAGTGATCTTTTATTTCACCGTCTTCCATATAATTGACGATGGGCATTAAGGAATCTGCATCCATCACACTATACTTACCTTCACTTGTTACACCCATTGTTAAAAGTGCCATTGAACGGACGCCGTCAAGCGCGTCAACATCACCGAAACTGCCAGGAAAAGCACTTCTGTCTATCACTTTAACCTCGGGATTATCAGTAGAATATGTTCTAACCTCAAGCTCACTCAAAAATATAAACCCTGTGGGGCAATAAAGACTTAATTTAACATAACGTGCTTCAATATAACCCGGAGCGCAAAAAACGAGGTTAAAACATTCTGTATCCTTCATGTCTACAGGAGGATAAACGTAGCCCACATCATCATAACTTTCGCCGTCATTTGAAACGCTTATTTTCATGTTTTCTGGTGCACTAATTGCATACTCGCGCATTAAGCAAAAATTAAGTGATATATCAGCGATATCATTATAAACAGCACCGAGATCAAGTGTTATGTCCAAAGAACCTTGCGGTACAATACCAAACCACATGTCTTTACCGAAGCTCGCCATCCAACCAAATTGCGCCTTTGTACCATCCGTAAGTTCTTTCATACCAGTGTCCGGGTAAGCATCGCTTGGTTCAGCAGAATATGTATAGCTTTTGTTTGTTGCTACATTTAACGCTGGAAGAGTTCTGTCGACATCGTCAGCAAAATCATAGTTTTTGTCAAGCTTTTTGAGTGGCGGAACAAAAGGGCGTTTTATAACTTCACTTGTTTCTGAAGATACATCATTAGAAACACTTTCCGACTCATTTCCAGAGTTATTTTTTGTGTTCATACATGATGAAGTTCCAAAAATTATTACTGCTGACATAGCTAAAGCTGTTAGCTTTTTAAGATAATTTTTCATTGACTCTCCTTGTAAATGCTATTTTTTTATTCCGTTCAACAACATCATAAAATGTGTAAAAGCATGTTTTTCAAAATCAGGATATCGTATACACCATTCGTAACTTATTCCACGAATAGCCATAACAAAATGGCGAACAATCTCTTCAAATGGTATATCAGTAGAAAACTCACCTTTTTCTATTCCGACTTTTAATATGTTCTCGAACATCGTGTAAAGACCTCTTCCATATCCTTTGACGTTTTGCATATCTATAGCATCAGTCAGCTGAAGTCGATATACTGTTCTCATACCCTGTATTCCGATTTTGTTAGTTAATGTGTCAACTATTTTTGAAACAAACGACAACATGACTTCTCTTGAATTCATATCTCCCGGAAGAAAATCAAGATGTTTTTGATAATCAGGATCGATGGCTCCAACATATTCATCAATAATCGAAGCTATCAAACTGTTCTTCGATTCAAGGTAAACATAAAATAATCCCTTTGAAACACCTGCTGCCCTGACAATATCGTCTATGCTAACATCATCATAGTTGTTTTCGCTAAATAGCATACGTGTTGTTTCGTAAATTTTCTTCTTTGTAGCCTCACTTTTACTTAGCGGCCGGACAATTTCAACATCTTTCAACAAATCACCTTTTTTTAAATTGTTACGGTTATTAATATTATGCAACGACAAACCTAACCTCCACAAAATCAAAGATTTTGATGGTCGTGCTGATTGGTAGTAGTTTGTTACGTTATTGTGAATGCACGATTATTATACCATATTACATGATTAAAATCTATACCATTTTAACAAAACAAAGCCGCAGGTTTAATCCTACAGCTTTATTAAAATATAAAATAGTTATTTCTTTTTACGGCGTAAAATGTTATAAATTACAATACCCGAGACTACAGCTGTTGCTGCTCCTAAAAGACCTAAAATCAAACCAGCATTATTGTTATTGTTTGATTCATCTGAAACATTATCAGAAGTATTTAAATCAGAGGAAACTTCAGAAGTAGTGGATTCTTCTTTTTCAGCAGGGCCATTATAGGGTCTATCGAGTTTGACATTGTTAGGTACACTCCCCTTTTCCACAGTAAAGCTGGATTTTTCAGAGATATTGCCTGCACAGTCGATCACTTCAAACTCGTATGTAGCTGTATCGTTTTCTAAATCAAACTCATCATCATAGAAATTACCGGGAAAAAGATTTGACTGCCCTGATTCTACTCTGTTTGAAACACGATAGGTAAAAAGCTCGCCGTTTTTGTAGATATTAACCCTGTGGATGCCGTAATCGTCATACATACCCGACCAATAAACGCTAAGTACCTGTTTGCCTTCAACTGTTGAAACAATTGTCTTGAATTGATTGGGCGGAGTAGGAGGGTTCTTCTCAAGCTCACCTGTCTTGAGGTAATCCATATATGTATTATAATAACCGGGGACTGCATTATAAGGGCTTAGATAGTGGGGTTCAGCAAAGGTTACTATTCTATCGACATATTCAGCAACTATTTCAAACTGTTTAACCATCCTGTCGATCGGAGCACTTGACCAATAGTTGACTCCATCCGTAGGCCATAGATTTTCAGCTTCTTTAGGCTGCACAAAGATTTCGCAGTTGCTCCAAAGCTTTACATCTTTTCCGCAGCCATCAACTGCATCTTTATAAGCCTTCGTCCATATAGCGAGGTTTTCAAGATCCATACCACCGGCGCCAACGCTGTCCTGTGGAACAAGTATATCACCGTCGCGGAAATGAGCAGTCGTAAGTAGTTCTTTCCAGAATGCTGAATGACTTTCAGGATTCTTCGTCACCCATCCACCGCCGAAGATATTGACATAGGGACTTAGCGCAAGAGGAAGATCGGCCTCTAGTGAGGATATCTTATCGAACATTATATTCATTCCTTCAGCAAGTCCATTGACATAATTTGCGCGTGAGGTTGGATTGTCAAAGTGGTTGCTGTTATAAAGTTCAGGAACAAAATAATATCCTGCAAAAATATCTTTGTAATCTTCGTAATAGACATTATAAAGGTCTTCAGCAATGCTACCAAATACCTCACCAAGTTTTTTTATTGTATCTACATTTTCTTGTTTAGTAAAATCAAGGAATCCCCAACCGACACCTGTGCTACTGACTGTATTACCGACACCGAGAAAGATTTTTATATCATGGTCTTTACATTTTTCAAAAACCTTAGTGAGAGCATCGGTAGATGATGATACACCTTCGATTTTTGAAGGATAATCTGTTTTAATTGAATAACCCTCATCGGTATATACCCATGCTGTATCACCGATAATTAAGTATTCGATGCCCATCTCTTTCCACTTCTCAATTTCTTTATCCCAGCGATCGTCAGAAAAAGTGTTATATAGCCACGGTTGAATAAATGTTCCTGATATTGGTGAAATACCATTGCTGTTGACTGCTTTCGGATCGGGCAAGACAGCGGAAGATAAAATAAGCGGTGCTACTATTGTTGCTGCGAGAATTGACGCTGTTTTCTTTAAATGCTTCATCATTTTCATATCCATTCTTCCGTATCACGGTTGATTTTATAGTGATTTGATTCTGACATTCAAATTAACCACACGCAGGAGGACAAAGTCCCCCCTGCGTGTAATCAATAACCGGTACTATTTTGTAAGTCTTGATTTCAGACCTGCAAGTTCCTCAAGGAGCTTAGCCGGCATTCTGGAACCAAACTTTGCGTAGAATTCTTCGATGTTTTCAACGTCTTTTATCCAGTAATCCTTCTCAACTGATAAGATAGCTTCAAGCTCATCCACATTGAAAGGTCTACCTTCTGAGATTTCGTAGTTGAGATCATCAAGATTGATGTCCTTAGCGTAAGGAACATAACCAATTTCTGTCTCGCGAGCGTCAACCTCATTTTTGCAACGCTTCATGATCCACTCGAGAACACGGAAGTTGTCGCCGAAACCAGGCCATACGAAATCGCCTTCGTCGGTAAGTCTGAACCAGTTAACATTAAATATCTTAGGCTGGTTCTTGATCTTCGTGCCCATTTCGAGCCAATGTGCAAAATAATCGCCCATGTTGTAACCTACGAAAGGAAGCATTGCCATCGGGTCGCGTCTTACTACGCCGACTGCACCTGATGCTGCTGCTGTTGTTTCGGAAGCCATGATCGAGCCGACAAACACACCATTGTCCCAGTCACGCGACTGATAAACAAGGGGAGCTGTCTTTGCACGTCTGCCACCAAAAACGATAGCCGAAATCGGAACGCCCTTGGGGTTCTCGAATTCGCTGGAAACGCAGGGGCAGTTTCTGATCGGAGCTGTGAAACGAGAGTTAGGATGTGCACCCTTCTGATCGGATGTAGTAGGATCCCAAGGATTACCCTTCCAGTCAATTGCATTGTGAGGAGGATTCTTGTCGAGACCTTCCCACCAAACTGAGTTGTTTTCGAGGTTGTGAACAACGTTCGTGAAGATTGTATCCTTCTTTGTGGAGAGCAGAGCATTCGGATTTGACTTCATGTTTGTGCCCGGTGCAACGCCGAAGAAGCCGTTCTCAGGGTTCATCGCCCAAAGTCTTCCGTCTTCGCCTACGCGGAGCCAAGCAATGTCATCGCCGACAGTCCAAACTTTATAACCCTTCTGGGTATAAATTTCCGGAGGAATAAGCATAGCAAGGTTTGTCTTGCCACATGCTGACGGGAACGCAGCTGCAAGGTAATCAACGTTTCCATCAGGGCTTTCAATGCCGAGGATAAGCATATGCTCAGCCATCCAGCCTTCTTTTCTACCGAGGTATGAAGCGATTCTAAGAGCAAAGCATTTCTTGCCGAGAAGAACGTTTCCGCCGTAACCGGAGTTGATGGACCAGATTGTGTTGTCTTCGGGGAAATGAGTGATGTATCTCTCATTTTCGTCCATATTTGCTCTCGAATGGAGACCTTTAACAAAGTCGCCGTCTTCGCCAATACTATCAAGTACAGCAGAACCAACTCTTGTCATAATGATCATGTTGAGAACAACATAGATCGAGTCGGTAAGTTCGATTCCGTTCTTGGCAAATTCACTGCCAACAACGCCCATTGAATAAGGAATAACATACATGGTTTTGCCGCGCATCGAATTCTTGTAAAGCTTGCTGAGCTTTGCATAGCATTCCTGCGGATCCATCCAGTTATTATTGGGACCGGCATCCTCTTTATTTGTTGTACAAATAAAAGTACGGTGTTCAACACGAGCAACGTCGTTTACAGCCGTTCTATGAAGGTAGCAGCCGGGGAGAAGATCTTGGTTTAACTTAAATATTTCGCCTGAAGCACATGCTTCGGCGCGTAGCTTTTCCGCTTGCTCTTCCGAGCCGTCAATTAGGACGATATTATCAGGCTGGTTTAGTTCAGCCATCTCTTCAATCCAAGCGTTTAGCTTCTTGTTTTTGGTCATGGGTAACCTCCTGTTTTGTTGTTTTATTATATGACACTAAAACGATTTTTCGAAATAGCTGTCAGCTATAATACAAAATTCTCTAATTCCTAGTTTTTCTCCTCTTATATCGGGCGAAAAACCTAATTCGAAAAGATCATTTGCGATTTGTTCTTTTGTTATTGAACCCTTAAACAAAGTGAAAATGTTATTAACTATTGTTTTCCTTCGCTGAGCAAATGCAGCTTTTATGATATTCAAAAAAAGCTCTTCATTTTTTGGAATAACCGGATTTTCCGGTGGTAAAGTCAGCTTTATAACAGCTGAATCAACTTTTGGTACAGGACTAAAGCAACCTGCAGGGACTTTAAAAAGCTTTTTAATGTCGGAATAATAGTTAACCACTGCAGTTATTGCACCATATTCCGCACTTCCCGGTTTCGCGCTGAGTCTGTCAGCCACTTCTTTTTGAACCATAACGGTGATTGATATTAATCTGACACCAGATTCCAAAAGTTTCATAAGTATCGGTGTAGTTATATAATAAGGCAGATTTGCGCATACACAGACATCCATGCTGCCGAATTTTTGTTTTATTATTTCTTTTAAATCAAACTCAAGAATGTCGCCATAGATGATTTCAATATTGTTATAACTTGAAAGGTTTTCTGTAAGATAAGGTTCAAGCTCGGTGTCTATTTCAACAGCAACAACTTTTCTCGAAACTTTTGCGAGTTCAGCTGTCAATATTCCTTTACCTGGTCCAATCTCAAGCACTCCGATATTTTCATCTGCACCGCAGGAAGTTGCTATTTTTCTTGGAATATCCGGAGAGGTTAGAAAGTTTTGCCCGAACTTTTTCTTTGCAGAAAATTTGCTACTGACATTTATGTCGTTAGCACTCACTTGTCAATAATGGTGAGGAACCGCACCTTGCCTCCAATAGCGATCTGACCATGGGGAATCATTGGATTGAAATAGATACTATCTCCCACATCGAGTTCTATTGTTTTAGCCCCGATAATAACGCCTACTTTCCCTTCGAGAACATAATTAAATTCTTGTCCTGAATGAGTTACAAGCTCAGGGCGTTCGTCGGATGGTTCAATGGTTACGAGCATCGGTTCTTTGTCTCGGTCTATAAAATTATAAGCAAGAGCTTCAAAATCATAGCCTTTGTAACGCTCGACTTTTATACCCTTATTCTTTCTGGTAACGGAATAACTGCTCATTCTCGGTGCTTCACCAGTCATAATTTCAGTTGCATCCACACCTAATGCGTGGGCGATACCGTAAATCATACTGATCGGTATGTCTGAATCCCCTGATTCATATTCGTTATATGCTTCTGTTGAAATGCTGAGATAAGCTGCAATCTCTTCTGGAGAAACGCTCACCGAATCACGTAAATATGCTATTCGATTTTTGATCTGTCTAATCTGATCGCTTAAGCTCATGGCGTTTTCCTTTCAATTTATAATTTTGTTATAGCTTCCCAAAGACCGTCTATATAAGCCGCGCCGAGTGCACGATCATACAACCCATATCCCGGCTTTCCGGTTTCTCCCCATATCATTCTGCCATGGTCAGGGCGTATATAACCGTCAAATCCGTTGTCATGAAGATTATTTAGAACGCTGAACATATCAAGAGAGCCGAAACGTGAAGGGTGTGCTGTTTCTCTAAAACAGCGTTCTCCGTCAATGAGAACATTTCTGGCGTGTACAAAATGAATTCTTCCCATCGCTGCGTATTTTGCAGCAAGTGAAGGCATATTATTCGCCGGGCTTACTCCGAGAGAACCTGTGCAAAGGGTGAGTCCGTTGTAAACAGAGTTGTTTATTGCAAGGAATTTATCGAGGTTTTCTTCATTCGTTATAATACGAGGAAGTCCGAATATGCCCCAAGGTGGATCGTCAGGATGAATCGCCATTTTTACATCACATTTTTCGCAGACGGGAATGATTTTGTTTATAAAATATGCAAGGTTCTCCCAAAGTTCTTTTTCACCGATAGCTTTATAATCGGACAGCAGTTCCTGTAGTCCCTCTTTTGTGTAGCTCTCATCCCATCCGGGTAATGAAAGGTCTCCTTTTGAAGGGTCCATCGCAAGCACTGTATCATTGCGATATATCAGTGAAGTTGAGCCGTCTTCGTTCACACTGCTTAAGTCAGAGCGGAGCCAATCGAAAACGGGCATAAAGTTGTAGCATATAACCTTAACACCGTGTGCGCCGAGACTTCTGATATTTTCACAGTAAGCTTCGATGTATTTATCTCTTGTAGATTTTCCAAGCTTTATATCTTCATGTACTGGAACGCTTTCAACGACTTCAAATTCAAGTCCGTTAGCTTCCGCAAGGGTTTTGAGCTCTGTTATGCTTTCGTTAGGCCATACTTCGCCGACGGGTATATTATAAACTGCTGAAACTATTCCGGTAATGGCTGGTATCTGTCTTATGTATTCAAGTGGGATCGAATCATTTTTCCCATACCATCTGAAAGTGATTTTCATTTCATAACATCTTTCATTTTATATTTTTAATTAATATAATTTTACAATAAAAAGTCCATTTAGTTACAATAAATAAATAGCAATGAGCGATCTTAGTATCTTGAATTATAATATCATGTTTTGCATAATTCGTCAATAGGAATTGCATTTTCTTAACCGTATCTTAACACCTGTTTTTCGACTCAATTCGCTTCGCTTCAAAGAATTCTAAATTCTTTGTTATAACTCCTCTACCCCGCCAAGAATAGGCTCTTTCGCTAAATTCTTCATCGCTCATCTCTTCGATTTGAGATGCTGTCGGAGTATTAATTAGTTTTTCGTTGAAGAAAGGTATCTGTGAATATTCAGCTTTTTCATTATGGACACAACAAGTTTGGCAAAGATCGCAACCCCAAGCAGTACCATGCTTGTATATCAGCTCATAATCATCTTCAGTCTTTTGCTTTTTCTGACTTATGTAAGAAAGGCATTTGGTGTAATCACGCAAAGGTAATGCTCCAGTAGGACAGCTGTCAAAACATTTTCCGCAATGAGCGCATTCGGTCCTTCGTTTATCCTCTTCTTCAACCGGCAGAACGATTGTTGTAACTATTTCAGCTATGAAGACAAAGCTTCCATAACGCTCATTGATGACAAGTCCATTATCGCCGATAAAACCAATCCCGCTTTTTGCGATGGCATCTCTTTCATTATATGGAGAAGCATCAGCAAAACCTTTGAATATCTCGTTGGGGAATTTTTCTTCAAGCTTCGGAATAACTGCGTTAAATAACTGTGAAGAAAACAAATGGTAATCTCTAGGCACAGAATATTTAGAAATGAAGGTCGGTTTATTGTCTCTTGTGTTGTAAGGAATTATGAATAAAATGCAAGTTTGATAGTCGACATTATTCAAAAGCCGCTGGTTTATTATTTTTAATTCTGATGTTTTCACAAAAGCAAATTCTTCAATACCATTGTCTTTTAAGATTTTTTCTATCGTATCCGTAACTTTCATACTTATTACCTTTATTTATATAAACAAAACCGCCGAGATCCCATAGGTTTCTCGGCGGTTCGCCAATTATTAAATCGTAGAGCCGCCTTTTTGTCTGGCGCTGATTATTAGTCAGCAGTGTAAGGCAGTAAAGCCACGTGGCGTGCACGTTTAACCGCTTCAGTGAGCTGCCTCTGGTGAACTGCACAAGCTCCGCTAACACGGCGAGGAAGAATCTTCGCTCTCTCAGAAATATGTTTTCTGAGTCTTGTTACATCCTTATAATCGATATGCTCAACTTTTTCAGCACAGAATGCGCAAACCTTCTTCTTCTTGCGAGGACGGAAGGGGCGTTGACCATCTCTGTCTCTATCTCTTATATCTTTATCCAAAATGATTACCTCCTTATATAATAAGAAAAAACGAATGATCTGTGTGTTAAAACGGCAGATCGTCGTCAGTCGTCAGCTCCTCGAACGCCGAATCGACGCGCGTATTGCTGTAATTTGGTGCGTCGGGTTGACTGTAGGAATCGCTGTCGTTCTTCCTACCGACAAAAGAAGCTTCATCCGCTACAACCTCAGTTGAATAGCGTTTGTTGTTATCTCTGTCGACCCATGTTCTTGTCTGAAGTGAACCGCAAATAAGTATCGGTTTCCCCTTCGAAAAATAACGAGTGATGAATTCCGCAAGAGAACGCCAAGCGACTATATCAATAAAATCCGTCTGCTGAGCTTCTTTGGAATATTTTCTGTTTACTGCGATGCGGAAGGATGTGACCGGTATCCCGTTAGCAGTCTGCTTCAGCTCTGGATCAGCAACTAAATTACCTATTAGTATGACCTTATTAA
>JAQWDK010000010.1 GCA_028705495.1 Eubacteriales bacterium | reverse complement strand
TGCTCTTTGTGTTATACTTTTCATAGAAGCTTGCCCTTTCTGTGAATGGTTCGTTGGCACTTACCATTTTACCACAGTTCGGGCTTAGCTTCTTCTTTTTTTAGACCATATCATTATACACTATACATTTTTCAAAATTTTTAAAATTGTCTTTTAAGCCCTCAGAAGTATGCTTTTTTAATGATCTCATATACCTCGTTAGCTGTGTCGGCAATTATTTCTGCTTTTGCATCAATGAGAAATTTGCGCGAACGATAACCCCAGCTAACAGCTATACAATCGATTCGTGCATTATGAGCAGTTTTAACATCAACATCACTATCACCGATGAAAAAGGCTTCTGATGCTGTGACACCTAAAGCGTCAAGAGCGATAAGGGCTGATTCCGGATCCGGTTTTACTTTTACACCTTCTCTGTTACCTATTATATAATCAAAAGATGGATAAAACTTTTCGCATAATAGCTTTGCAGCCGAATCAAGTTTATTTGTAACAACACCGAGTTTATAACCCTCTGATTTAAGCTTATCTATTAACTCCGGCACTCCATCATACGGGACAGTTTTTAATGATAAATTATCTTTGTAGAATGCTCTGAACTCTGATACTGCTTTACGTATTTCGTCTTCCGTTGACCCAGCAGGAAGAGAGCGTGCAATCAGCATAAAAATACCGTCACCGATATAACCACGAATTGATTGTTCTGTTAATGAAGGCAAGTTTCTGTTCTTTAGAACATAGTTTACCCCCTCAGCCAAATCAGGTAGCGTATCTAAAAGAGTACCATCAAGATCAAAGAGAATGGCTTTTTTCGTCATTTGTGTTTCCTTGTTTTTATTTTATATATGATAACAAATTCTTATGACAGATGAAAGATTATTGTTTGAATAAAAATTATATCCTTGACAGATTTTTTTCGTTATGTTAGACTAAATATGTAATTTTTTCCGATGACACACGCAATTTTTATTGAAATTATGAAAGGAAAAGACATGGAAAACATCGATATTGGACTATCCCCTAAAGAAAGCATTGACTTAATGGCTGAAAAGCAAAAGGGTGATTTGAAAATAATACTCCTTGAAAAACACCTTATGGCTCAGCGTGAGATGTACAACAAGCTAAAGGAAGAAGAAAACGAATCCCTAAGGAAACAAGAAGCAGTTATAACTGAGATGTACAAAATTACAAGCGATATCAAAAAATACAATGAAATGGCTGAAGAAACTGTAAAAGTTCAAACCCAGAGAATCAAAGATGAACTTTTCGACGCTTGGCAATCATCCATAAAACAGGTTCTCGACGAAGAAATCGCTCGTGCAGTCGAAAAATCATTTTCTGAAACTTCTGCTGTCATCGAGCGCCAGAACAACATTATTGAAACACAGAGCAAAAACATAAAATCGCTTATAACCGGTTATCGGATAATGAAGTTTATGTCATATGCAATAATGACCGTCGCAATAATTGTTCTTGCAATTTTACCACTCGGACAGTTCGGTTATATAAAACTTGAGCATTTCTTTGATGAACCTTCATGGTGGGGCGGCGTTATAATGTTTGCAGCAATCATCATGCTCGTGCTTTCTATCGTTCTTGTATCAAAAATTAAATCAAGACTAAAAAGCAAATAGGGCAAATCTTTATGAAAAAATTTGTTGCAATTATCCTTCTGATTATATTATTAGTTACCTGTGCTTCTTGTCAACGTGATATAAACGACGAATCGTTAAGCGTTTCAGCGGAATCAGACTTTTCTACACCTTCAGAGTATGTAGTTCCGCATGCTGTCAAGGCAATCAATAATATGCTAGTTGGTGATATAGACCGAACTCTCACTCGTTCAAACTTTTTAAAAGGCGTTCCCTACAAGTCGTCTGTTGATTCAGGCGATAACGGTTCGTACGTAGACAGAGGTGGGATGCTTACCGATGGAATCGCTGTAGGCGGTTTTGATACATATAACTGGGTCGGTTTTGTCAACAAAAGCAGAGTAGAGATTGTTTTTGATTTTGGGGAAAAGAAAAGTGATATAGCCGATGTTGAGATTGGATTACTTTCTCAGCTTGATTATGGCATTGGTTTACCGGACTATGCCGAGCTTTACTTTTCCAACGACGGCACTGATTACACAAGAGTGAGTAGAGTAGAAAAACCTTCTCAGATCAAGGATGTCAGGCGATATAGTTATAATTTTTACATGCAAAACTCGGTTTCAGCGCAGTATATGAAATTGGTGTTTGCAAGAACTCAGGGCGGGTTTATTTTTGTCGACGAAATATCAGCATATACTTATTCATCTGAAAACACAACTGACGGTGCTGAAAAGGTTTTTGATTATTATCCGTCCTTTAATTTATCCGAAGCTGCTGATGTTTATTGGGACAAAAGCGAAAAGGATTTTAACGAAAAACAAAATCTTGCTTTGAATAAACCAGTATATATATCTGCATTTACCTCCCTTTTAGAGGACGACTGCATTGCTTCTTTAAACAGTCCAATTGAGAACGCAGCTAAAATTAATGATGGAAAGTATGTTAACGGACCCGCTTGGGATAACCCTAATGTTTTCCGCTTCACAAGAGGAGATGGTCGGTCTATTATCATTGACCTCGAAAAAATTTCTGCGGTTGAATCTGCATCGGGTGAATTCATAGCCCATATTTCCTGGGGTGTCTACCCAGCAACTGCTGTTGGTTTCAGCGCAAGTGTCAACGGCTACGATTGGCAAGGTATTGGAAGCGCTGAGGTGACTTACGACAAAGCTAAAGATGCTCAGAGTTGCAGATTTACTGCTAATTTCGAAGGAGTCTTTAAAGCTCGGTTTATTAAAGTCACTTTTCTTAGTCCTGCTTTCAGAGCAGTTGGGGAAATAGAAATATTCGGAACAAAATCGATTCCATCCGCTGCAAAAAATCCTAATCCCAATTTGCCTGATATAACAAAGCTGAGCGATAGTTTCAAAACTCCTGAAGAGTTTAGTGGTATTGACAATATAATGTGCACTCCGGTTTGTATTGGCGATGGGGTAATATATGACGATCTCGGTATGGTTACTGTCGAAGAATTTTTGCCTTATGTAGGTTATTATGAAAACGGTGAAATTAAGGATACATTTATTAATACCTATTTGTTCTCTCCCTGCTCAGGTTTTACAAAAGCTGAAGACAGAATAAGGTTTGATGGCTGGAAATTTTATCTGAACAGTCAGTTTATTGAAGGAACAAACATTCTTGCACTAAACGATGCTATAAAAATAGTATCTGAGGCTCTTGATAAAAATGATTATAAAGCAAACATATTTATGTCACTGTTAAGGCCTGTACCTTATGTTTCAGATGGAGTTGTAAACACCTTCGGTGATATAGATGGCGATGGTAAGGATGACCCATTGGACAAAGTTGAAAATCGCAAGAAGGCGCTCAAGTGGATGGTTGACACTCAGTTAGAGATGCTTGATGATGCTAACCTTGATAAAATCAACCTTGTAGGTTTCTACTGGCAAGAAGAATTTATTAATTCTGCTGATCCTTTTGAGGTTGAAGCTTTTGAGTATATAAGAGATTATGTTCATTCAAAGGGTTATAAAATTATTTGGATTCCATATTACCGCGCTCAATCCTTTGACCTTTGGAAGGATTTTGGATTTGATCTCGCATGCCTGCAACCAAATTATGCTTTTGATTACACTTCAGATGCGGAAAGACTTGTGACAACAGCGTATCAAGCAAGGCTTCACGGAATGAGCGTTGAGCTTGAAATTAACACATATACTAATCTTACGAATATTGTAAGATATAAACGGTATCTCGAATACGGTGTTAAATACGGTTATATGGACGCAGTTAAGGTTTATTATCACAATGTGATCCCTTCTGAAATCACTAATGCTATGAATGATCCGGATCCATACACTGCATCGGTATATAAGGATACCTATCTGTTTTCAAAAGGATTACTTGATAAAAATTATAGTTATATTTCCTATTGCAACCATAGTGATTTGAAAGATATGACGGTTATCATAGCTGTAACTGACAAAAAACATACAGGAAAACTAACATTAGAAAATGCAAGTGGTTATGAAATCTCACTTTCCGTTTCACCGAAATACGGTAATATCGAGATGAACCCAAACGGAACGTATAGCTATAGAGCTCTAAAAGGTTTTGAAGGGCAGGATTATTTCTGCGCTGTAGCGAAATTTATTGACGGTTTTGAAATTTCATTCACTGTAAATATCAATGTCGAATAGCTGTTCACTGACAAAAAATCGTCTTGACACTACGGTTGATATTTGATATAATAACGCTCGTCGGCTATGTTTTGCTACTGTAGCTCAGCCGGTAGAGCAGCTGATTCGTAATCAGCAGGTCGTGTGTTCGAGTCACATCAGTAGCTCCAGAACGCTTTGAAGAATTTCAAAGCGTTCCTTTGTTTTATATAAATTTATAAATGCATGCTCATTTCATTAATTTACTGTTTACTTTTACTACTTTATTTATTATAATGAATTGAGATAAATTTTCCCGATTTTTTCGAAAGGAATGGTCATATATGAAAATAAAGGAAATAGTCCGACTACTCGAGGCTGATGTTCTGACATGTGAAAATCTGCTTGATAGCGATGTTTATTCTGCTTGCGGTAGTGATATGATGAGTGATGTTCTTGCTTTTGTAAAGGATCAAGGTGTGCTTTTAACAGGTCTTCTTAATCAACAGGTAGTGAGAACCGCTGAAATGATGGATATGCGATGCATTGTTTTCGTTAGAAATAAAAGACCGGGTCAGGAGGTTCTTTCGCTTGCTGAGGAGAATGGTATTGTTCTTTTGGCAACCGCCGAACGCATGTATGAAGCCTGCGGCAGACTTTACACCGCGGGTCTTATTGGCGGATGCACAAAACCCGCAAATACTGATTGAAAGATAACACCTTGAAAGGCGCAAGCTCATTATGGACGAACAGTTGATTTTCAGATACGAAATAGATGGCAGTAATTTTACTTCAGCCGGTGAAGCTTCGGTTTCAGTCAAGAAGAAACTAAGACAGCTTGGTTTTGCCCCAGAAATCATAAGGCGCGTTTCCATCGCAATGTATGAAGGTGAGATTAACATGGTCATTCACGCTCATGGTGGGAAAGCTGAGGTTGTTGTAAAAAACGATCGAATTGAAATAATTCTCGACGACCACGGTCCGGGGATCCCCAATATAGACCTTGCTATGCAAGAAGGCTTTTCAACAGCACCGGATAATATACGCTCTTTAGGTTTTGGTGCTGGAATGGGATTGCCAAATATGAAAAGGTACACCGATACGATGGCTATTCAAACCGAACTTGGTGTCGGTACAAGAATAACCATGACGGTAAATATATGATGCCATGAATAAATACAATCATTCAGTTCTACTGAACTTAGAAAAATGCAAGGGTTGCACAAATTGCCTTAAAAGATGCCCAACTGAAGCGATTAGGGTAAGAGACGGTCATGCACAAATCAATTCTGAACGCTGTATTGACTGTGGCGAATGCATAAGAGTATGCCCATATAAGGCAAAAACCGCTGTTTTCGATAAGCTTGACAGTGTGATGAACTATAAGTGGAAAATTGCGCTTCCGGCACCTTCTCTCTACGGTCAATTTGATAACCTTGATGACATTGACTATGTCTTACAAGGACTCCTTGATATCGGTTTTGATGATGTATATGAAGTTGCAAGAGCTGCTGAAATTGTGTCCGAATATACACGCCACTATTTAAAAACGCCAGCAATTAAACGTCCGGTAATCAGTTCTGCTTGCCCTGTAGTTGTTAGACTCATTAGTATGAGGTTCCCTTACCTTTGTAACAACATCATGCCTATAATGTCGCCAATGGAAATCGCGGGTATCAAAGCTAAAGAAAGAGCTCTCTTAGAACACCCTGATTTAAAAGAAGAAGATATTTGTACAGTTTTTATTTCTCCTTGTCCTGCAAAGATAAGCTACATAAAAAACGGTTTCTATTCGGTTAAAGGTTGCGTAGATTTTGTCTTATCAATGAATGAAATTTATTTTGAACTATTATCGGTTATGAAAAAACAGCATATCCCTAAAACCTCCTCAAAAACAGGTGTTATCGGAATAAGCTGGGCATCTACCGGTGGTGAAGCTACTTCGCTTTTTAACGATCGTTATCTGGCTGCTGATGGTATAGAAAACGTTATTAAGGTGCTGGATCAGCTTGAAACAGGTAATTTTCCCGATCTCGAATTTGTTGAACTTAACGCTTGCACAAGTGGTTGTGTAGGTGGTGTTCTTACTGTAGAGAACCCCTTTATAGCTAAAGCAAGGTTACAAAATTTAAGAAGATACCTTCCGATCTCCTGTAATAGAATAGAAAATTATCATGCTAAAAGCGATTGTTTTGTACCGGATGAGATCCTTGTAAAAGAAGCAGTTACATATAACCCCGTTTCAGCTTTATCATCAGATCGCACCGAAGCTATGCGAAAACTTGCTGAAATCGAGGACATCGCATCAAGACTTCCCTGCCTTGATTGCGGTTCATGTGGTGCACCTACTTGTCACACCTTTGCTGAAGATATCGTAAAGGGTGACGCACATGAGATAGAATGTATAATAAAGATGAGAGAAAAGATTAAACAGCTTCCCGAAAGCGAAGGTTGTTTTTGAAAAACGAAAGCAGGAATTTGTATATGAATGTAAACGAGCTTGCAAGTACATTGAATTGTGAAATCCTCTCACTGCCTGACGGCGAGCGATTAGTTGAAAACATCTACACGGGCGACCTTCTCAGCTGGGTAATGGGAAGAGCTGAAAGCGGTTGTGCTTGGATAACAATTATGACAAATGTTAATGTTTGCGCTGTTGCATCTCTTGTCGATGCAGCTTGTGTTATCATCGCTGAAAATGCTGAAATCTCAGATGAAATTATTGCTATTGCGTCAGTAAAAGGAGTAAATATGCTTAGATCTTGCGCTTCTGTTTACGAGCTTTGTGTTTCGATTCATGAAAAAGCTAATTTATGACTTTCATGTTCATTCCTGCCTATCACCATGTGCGGATGATGATATGACACCATTTGACATAGCAGGTATGGCAAAGGTAAATGGTCTTGATGCAGTTGCATTAACAGACCACAACACTTGTCTGAACTTACCTGCCTTTTTCCATGCATGCAATTATTATGGGATAATCCCAATTGCTGGTATGGAATTGTGCACGGCCGAAGAAATCCATCTAATATGCCTATTCCCACGACTTGAATCAGCCCTTGATTTTTCGAGTTTTGTCGAAAAAACGTTATTAAATATAAAAAATAAGCCTGATATTTTCGGTCACCAAATTATTTATTCCATAAATGAAACAGAAACCTATGAATGTGACCTTTTACTTTCTTCAGCATCGTCTTTAACGCTTTCTGAAGCCTTTTATAAAATAAATTCGTATGGTGGAATCTGTTACCCCGCTCATATAGATAGACCGTCATTCTCAGTTACTTCTGTTCTTGGTATATTTCCTGATGAACCACCATTTAAATATTTTGAGCTTTCTAACGCAGACAACCTCATTAATATATCAACAAAGCATCAGAAGATTAAAACAATGAGAAGTCTCTTCGGGTCTGATTCGCACTGCCTTTCAAAATTCGGAGATTCTTTCGGATATTTTATTTTAGATGATAACTTACCATGGCCCTTGAAATCAGAATCTATAATTAATTCTTTACTTTGATAATTACTTTTCTGTAACCCTTGAATTCTTCAGAGTTTTGTAATATAATAGCAAGGATGGGTAAAGGTTAATTCCTACTAAAGCACTTACACAAACATCCTTAACAATCACATGTCATCTTGTTAATTATTATAAGTATGATGTATTATGTCATTTTTAGGCATTGTATATAATAGCTCTCGATTGTTCTAAAACTTCATTTAGAATATACTACCTATCGGGAAAGCTACAGGGGGATTTTATTACATGAAAAAAAAGCTCACGACAGTCGTGTTTAACGGCACCAAAGAACAGGAGTTAAAGCTCCTAAAAGTTATTGAGAAGTACAAAGATATCAAAGGCTCTACGATGCCGATACTGCAGGAAGCCCAAGAAATATATGGCTATCTGCCTATCGAAGTCCAGAGAATCGTGTCCGATGAGACAGGTATACCTCTTGAGGAGATTTATGGAATAGTTTCGTTCTATTCTCAGTTCTCTCTCAACCCCAAAGGTAAATATGCAATTTCTGTTTGCTTGGGAACGGCTTGTTATGTTAAAGGAAGTGGCGAGATATTAAACAAAATTTCTGAGATTCTCGGTATTCCTCAAGGAGGTTCGAGTGCTGACGGCAAATATTCCATCGAGGCGACACGCTGCATTGGAGCCTGTGGACTTGCTCCAGTCCTCACTGTTAATGATGATGTTTATGGTAGATTGACTAAAGATGATGTAGCGGGAATTCTCTCTAAATATACTATTTAAGAGAATCCGGTTATTATGAAAGAGCTGTCTTTATACATACTTGACATCGTCCAGAACTCAATAACCGCTGGCGCGAAAAACATCGGAATATCAATTACCGAGTATGATAACGGTATGCTACAGATGAAAGTTACCGACGACGGTTGCGGCATGGATGAAGAAACACTTAACCAGGTTAAAAAACCGTTTTACACTTCCAGAACAACGAGAAAGGTCGGCTTAGGTGTTCCTTATCTAATTATGGCTGCTGAGCAAACAGGTGGTCGGGTGGTAATTAATTCTCGGGATCAAGAACAATACATCGATGACCACGGGACAGAAGTAACAGCTGACTTCAACTCAAGACATATCGATTTTCCTCCTATCGGAGATATAATTTCAACATTAAGTCTTTTAATACATACAAACCCAAACATTGACTTCTATTTTCACCATTCTTCACCGACAGGCTCATTAAAGCTTGAGACGAAAGAAATGCGTCAAGTGCTAGGTGATGTTCCACTGAACACTCCTGAGGTTTTAGAATGGATTAAAGACTATCTTACTGAACAGTATAGCACTTTGTAATAAATCGAAAGGACAAAACTAATGAAAACATTGGCTGAACTTGTGGAAATACGAGATAGAATGAAAGAAAAAGTCGCACTTCGAGAAGGATTAGGCGACAAAAGGATAGTTGTCGGAATGGCGACCTGCGGAATAGCTGCAGGAGCACGTCCGGTACTCAATACCTTTGTTAGCGCCATCAACGAAAGTGGACTTTCAGGAACTGTTTCTGTAACTCAAACGGGATGCATTGGAATCTGTCAATACGAACCCGTTGTTGAGGTATTTGAAAAAGGTAAAGACAAGGTTACATATGTAAAAATGACTGCTGATAAAGTCGCACGAATCGTCGAAGAGCATATAAAAGGCGGTAAACCCGTCAAAGAGTTTACAATCGGCGAAGTAAAATAATTTGATTGGAGTATACAAAAAGTCTATGATACGCTCACATATTCTGATTTGCGGCGGTACAGGCTGCACATCGTCCGGAAGCCTTGCTATAAAAGATGCCCTGGCACTTGAGCTCAAGGCGAAAGGACTGGAAGACGAAATAAAAATTGTTATGACAGGCTGTTTCGGCTTGTGCGCTCTTGGACCGATTATAATAGTTTATCCTGACGGAACATTTTATAGCCGTGTTACTGTAAGCGACCTTTCTGAAATTGTGGAGGAGCATCTTCTCAAAGGTAGGATCGTTAAAAGACTCGTTTACAATGATACCGTTGAAGAAGTTGACGACGGAACACATGTTTCACTCAACGATACTGTTTTCTACAAGAAGCAAAAACGTGTTGCACTCAGAAATTGCGGTTATATTAACCCTGAGTCAATCGAAGAATACATAGGCATGGACGGCTACATGGCACTTGGTAAGGTTCTTACTGAAATGTCACCTGCCCAAGTCATTCAGGTAATGAAAGACAGCGGTCTTCGTGGCAGAGGCGGCGGTGGGTTCCCCACAGGCATGAAATGGGATTTTGCTGTTAAAAGTGTTTCTGATAAAAAGTATGTCGTTTGTAATGCAGATGAAGGCGACCCGGGAGCTTTCATGGACAGGTCGATACTTGAAGGTGACCCCCATGCAGTAATTGAAGCTATGGCTATTGCAGGATACGCAATCGGTGCTGATGAAGGTTACATATATGTAAGAGCCGAATACCCGATTGCAATCAAACGCCTTACAATTGCAATTGCTCAGGCGAGAGAGATGGGCCTTCTCGGTGAAGATATTTTCTCTTCTGGTTTTAATTTTGATATACAGCTCCGCTTTGGTGCCGGGGCATTTGTCTGCGGTGAGGAAACAGCACTTCTGACCTCAATCGAAGGTAATAGAGGTGAACCAAGACCCCGTCCTCCCTTCCCCGCTGTTAAAGGACTTTTCGGTCAACCAACGATTATAAATAACGTTGAAACATACGCTAACATACCTCAAATAATCCTCAAAGGTGCTTCATGGTTCGCCTCTATGGGAACAGAAAAATCTAAAGGTACAAAGGTATTCGCTCTTGGCGGTAAAATTACACACACAGGACTTGTTGAAATTCCTATGGGAACAACACTTAGAGAAATCGTTGAGGAAATCGGCGGTGGTGTTCCTAATGGTAAAAAGTTTAAAGCAGCACAAACCGGTGGACCCTCTGGCGGCTGTATACCTGCTTCGAATATCGATACCCCTATTGATTACGATAATCTTTTGGCAATCGGATCAATGATGGGAAGCGGCGGTCTTATTGTTCTTGATGAAGACAACTGTATGGTTGACATCGCAAAATTCTTCCTTGAATTTACTGTAGATGAGTCATGCGGTAAATGTACTCCTTGCCGTATAGGAACAAGGCGTATGCTCGAGATACTCGAAAAGATAACTAACGGCAACGGCACACTCGAGGATTTAGATAAACTTGAAGAGCTTGCTCATCATATTAGAGCAACATCTCTTTGCGGACTTGGTCAAACATCTCCAAACCCGATTCTTTCCACACTCCGCTATTTCAGAGATGAATATATCGCTCATGTTGTTGAAAAGAGATGTCCTGCAGGTGTTTGTAAAAACCTCGTCTCCTACGAAGTGGTACCCGAAAACTGCAAGGGTTGTACTGCTTGCAAGAGAGCATGCCCCGTTAATGCTATCAGCGGCGAAGTCAAACAGGTGCATATTATCGATAAGGTAAAATGTATTAAGTGCGGTGTCTGTGTTACCAAGTGTAAATTCAACGCCATAATCAGAAAATAACGAAAGGCAAAAAAAGCTATGAATGTAAATTTAAAGATAAACGGTGTCGCCTATTCAGTTCCAAAGAATGCAACCATCCTTGACGCTTGTAAAGCAGCTTCGATTCATATACCGACACTATGTTATCTCAAAGACATAAACGCAATAGGCGCTTGTCGTCTTTGCCTTGTGGAGGTAAAGGGTGCAAGGTCAATGGTCGCATCTTGTGTCGCTCCGGTAAATGAAGGCATGGAGATATTCACCAACACTCCTCAGGTCAGACGCGCAAGAAAGCTTAATCTTGAATTGATACTCTCGGATCATGATAAGTCATGCCTTAGCTGCGTAAGAAATAAGAGCTGTGAACTTCAAAAATACTGTGTTGAATACGGTGTTACGGACGAAAACTATTTCAAGGGTAAGACCAATGAATTTAGTAAAGACGAATCAACTCTGTCTATCGTTCGTGATAATAATAAATGTATACTCTGCCGCCGCTGTGTTGCCGCTTGTAAAGTAACACAGAATGTTGGCGTTATCGGTGCAAACGACCGTGGTTTCGATACACATATCGGCTGTGCTTTTGAAAAGGACCTTTCCGATTCACCCTGCATCCTTTGCGGTCAATGTATTGTTGTATGTCCTACCGGTGCTTTATCAGAGAGGGATCAGACAGACGAAGTCCTGGAGGCTATTGCCGACAAGTCCAAACATGCTCTCGTTTGTACAGCACCTTCAGTCAGAGCGACGCTTGGTGAGTGTTTTGGTAATGAACCCGGAACGGATGTTGAAGGTAAAATGGTTGCAGCTCTAAGAAGAATAGGTTTTGAAGGTGTCTTTAATATGAACCTGACAGCAGACCTTACTATTCTCGAAGAAGCTCATGAACTTATCGAACGCATTCAAAACGGTGGCAAACTCCCACTCATTACATCCTGCTCACCTGGTTGGATAAAGTTCTGCGAACACTATTATCCTGAATTCGTTGAAAATCTTTCAAGCTGTAAATCTCCTCAGCAGATGTTTGGAGCAATTGCTAAGACATATTATGCGCAGAAGATGGGCTGGAATCCTGAGGATATTATATTCGTCTCAGTTATTCCTTGCACAGCAAAGAAATTTGAAGTTAAACGCGACGGTCAATCTGCTGCAGGTGTTTATGATGTTGATTATGCTATAACAACAAGAGAACTTGGCAAGATGATTGAACGTAGCGGAATTTCATTTAACAGCTTACCGGATGAAGATTTTGATAATCCCTTCCAGCTCGGTTCGGGTGCCGGAGCGATCTTTGGAGCAACAGGCGGCGTTATGGAAGCAGCACTTAGAACAGCTGCAGAAGCAATACTTAATAAACCCCTTGAAGCAGTTGATTTTACAGAGGTACGTGGTGTTGAGGGTGTGAAAAAAGCTACATATCGCATTGGTGACCTTGAGCTGAAGGTTGCTGTAGCCAGTGGTACATCAAATGCTGCAGAGCTTCTTGACCTTGTAAAAAGCGGTGAAGAGGAATTTCATTTTATCGAAATTATGGCATGTCCCGGCGGTTGCGTTAACGGCGGTGGACAGCCTACTCAACCTTCATATGTTAGAAATTATGTACCTTTGAAGGAACTTAGAGCCGCTGTTCTTTACAATGCTGATAAAAACCTTGGCATAAGAAAATCTCATGAAAACCCTCAGGTTATAGAGATTTACGAAGAATTCCTCGGTAATCCCGGAAGCCATAAGGCCCATGACATTCTACATACCCACTATATAAAGCGTGGTAAATAATTAAATCGGTCCCCAACTTTTGATAAGTTGGGGACCTTCTTTTTGTTATCCGGATGTTTTTTCGTGCTTTTCACGAAGTTCAACACGGCGTATTTTACCGCTTATTGTCTTAGGTAATTCACTTACGAATTCAACAATACGAGGGTATTTGTACGGTGCAGTGTTGTGTTTGACATATTCTTGTATTTCTTTCTTTAATTCTTCTGATGCTTCTGTTCCTCTTGTCAGAACTATTGTGGCTTTAACTACTTGACCTCTGATTTCATCGGGCACCCCTGTTATAGCACACTCAAGGACATAAGGCAGTTCCATAATGACATTTTCAATTTCAAAAGGCCCGATTCGATAACCCGAAGATTTAATTAAATCATCAGTTCTACCGACATACCAGAGATAACCATCTTCATCACGCCAAGCAGTGTCTCCTGTGTGATAAACATCATCATGCCAAGCTTCTTTGGTTTTCTCTTCGTCTTTATAATAACCGAGGAAGAGACCGCAAGGTTTGCTTTTATCGGTTCTTATTACAATTTCACCTGTTTCACCGAGAGCTACAGTTTTATCGTTTGCATCCACTAGGTCGACATCGTACATCGGGCTAGGTCTACCCATAGAACCGATACGTGGTGTAGTACCGACAAGGTTGCAGATTGTCAGGGTTGTTTCTGTTTGACCGAAGCCTTCCATTATGACATGACCAGTAGCTTTTTTGAATTGATTGAATACTTCCGGATTAAGTGCTTCACCTGCAGTAGTAGCATATTTTAAGCTTGAGAGATCGTATTTTGAAAGGTCTTCTTTTATAAAAAACCTATACATTGTAGGCGGTGCGCAGAAGGTTGTAATATTATACTTCTTAAACATCGATAGGATATCATGAGCGATAAATTTGTCAAAGTCATAAACAAAGACAGCGCCTTCACTTAGCCACTGACCGTAGAGTTTACCCCAAAGTGCTTTACCCCAGCCTGTGTCGGAAATTGTGAAGTGAATGCCGTCAGGGTCTACATTATGCCAAAATTCAGAGGTAATAAAGTGACCTAAGGGGTAAGTGTGGCTGTGCTTTGCAATCTTCGGATAGCCCGTTGTGCCGCTTGTGAAAAACATAAGCATTAGGTCTTCACCACATGCTGCATCCGCCGGACGATCGAATTTATCAGAAAAACAATCAAGCTGCTCGTCAAAACTGTTCCAACCTTCTCTTTTACCTCCAGCGATAACTCTGGTTTTTAGGGTCGGAGATTCATCGAGTGAAAGATCTATTTGATGCGCTGTATCACCGTCTGCTGTACAAATAACCGCACTGACTTCAGCTGCGTTGAAGCGATATTCAAAATCTTTCTTTACAAGCTGGTTTGTTGCAGGTATTGCTACTGCGCCAAGTTTGTGAAGAGCGAGGATTGAAAACCAGAACTGATAATGGCGTTTTAATACAAGCATAACCTTATCGCCCTTACCAATTCCAAGCGACTTGAAATAGTTTGCAGTCATGTTGCTGTACTTTTTTATTTCAGCAAAAGTAAAGCGTCTTTCTGTCATATCGTTTGAGATATGCAACATAGCAACTTTAATCGGCGTTTTTTCAGCGAGAACATCAAGAACATCAAAGCCGAAGTTAAAAGTATCGGTATTTTTAAATTGTATGTCTTTCAGTACACCGTTATCATCAAGAGTAAAATCGACGAACTTTTCGTAAACAGCACCCGTTAATGTGTGATGTTCAGACGGTTTTGCGAACTCAGTAGCGTCCGGCTCTTCAAGTTGTTTGTAATCACTGCTATCAGCGTTAATAACAATAGCATAAAACACGCACTCTTTTCCGCCAACTGCTATCATGCCGTGCGGAGTTGCACTATCATAATAAATTGTGTCACCTTCGTTTAGTATTTCGATGTTTCCATCAATACAAACCTTTAAACTTCCAGAAACAACGATATCAAACTCCTGTCCCTTGTGGGTGCTGAGTTTAATCTGTTTATCTTGTTCTGCTTCGTTGTACGGTGCTTTAACAAGAAAAGGTTCAGCAAGCTTTTTTCTGAAAAGCGGTGCAATCGACTGGTAGGAAAAACCCTTCCTACGAGCAAGCGGTGTACCTTCACCTTTTCTAACAACGGAATATGATGAAAGCGTAGGGCTGATACCAGAAAGTAAATCTGTAACTTCAACTCCAAATTTTTTCGCGCATTTGTAGATAAAAGTAAAAGAAAAATCTGTTTCCCCGTTTTCAAGCGCTTTGTATTCGTCTACGCTTACTGATGTGACTTCAGACATCTCTGCAGCTGAAATCCCAAGTATCTCACGCAGTTCTCTGATTCGTCTTGCAATATCTTTGATTTTTTGTTCCATATGCTTCTTCCCTTTCGGATTATAAATAATTATATGATTTTTATTGTTTTTTATTTCAAAAATAAACTCCGTCTCAAATTTCTTGAGACGGAGTTTTTATCCGCGGTACCACTCAAATTGCGCAATGCGCCACTCTTAGGCTAAAAAGCCTTTACCTTAACGCGGCATACGGGAAAACTTACTGTTTTTCTTTGGTTTTCAACAAAGAATTATTCAGTCTTCCGGCTCGGAAGTGATAGGTTTATGTATACTACTGCCGTCTCGCACCTAGCGACGGCTCTCTGAAAGCAGTTTTACACTCCGTCTTCGTCATAGCCTTTATATATTTAATTTTATTAATCGATCTTTATTGTTTCAGGCTTTGGTTTATCTTTGAGAATATCTGTCGCAAAAATTATGATTGCAAACGCTGCACATAGCAAAGCTATTATAAATGTTATTGTAAAATCATATTTTTCATGTTCCATTGCTACTTGGATATGTGATATAGGTGAAATTAAAAATTTATCTAAAACCGTCTCAGTAAGCTTAAAGACTTTTATAACTTCAGAGGACATTGAGTTTAAAATAACACCGACCAAACTTACTGCGCTGATAACTATAATACGGGTTTTTCCTTTTTTGCCTTTGAACAGCACATAACCTATATAAATAAGAAGAGCAAGAGCAAAGCCCATCCACATTGTTATGATACCTAAGCTTGCAATAAAACCCCATATAGCTGTTCCAACAAGCAACCCGATAACGCTACCAAGTATGCCAAGCACGAGGCTTCCGCTTGTATCTTCTGCTTTCTTTTCCGCCTCCATTTTACTCGAATTCTGTATTAGATTCAAGGTACAAGAATCGCAGAGCACATACCTGTTTTGGTTAAGTGAAACTGTTTTGTATTTAGTGTCGCTGTTATTATGCTTTCCGCATTCGGAACAATTTGAATGTCCGACAATATCTTCATCATTAAGCTTTTCGATAAGGATGTCAAGGTATTCAGAAAGTTTAGAAATTGTATCAATCAACTCAGCTGAAAGACCGTTGTCGTCGATATCAAATTCCTTGATACCGAATTTTGACATATCACTTTTAACACTCTCTGAAAGGCGGAACTTTTTCAAAGCATCGCTTTCGCTGTCCATCAGATAGTAGTTTATGAAAACATTTCTTTTGTTACCCTTTTCGGACAGTGTTATCATATATCCTTTGTAGTCGCCATAAGCGCAGTCGTTTTCAATCTTTAAGCCGATATCTTCTGCAAAGGTTTCAAGTGCTTTACTGATCATTTAAAGCTCTCCGTTTCGTTTTATCGTTGATATTATATTTTATTTAGCAGTGTCTTCACCGCTCACATCATCTTCAAAATCATAATATTCATATAAAGTTTTTTTCTTTTTTTCTGCATCTACATCCACTAGATATTTTTCTACAACAGGCCAAGCTGTATACGCACCAATAAAGGCACAGATTCCGATTGTAATTATAAACGGTAGTATAAGTCCAATTGCTAAAGCGAATCCTGCTATGATAAAGTTTAAGATTATTACAACAACAATACCGACTACCCCTGCAAGATTGCGTTTTATACCAAGTAACGAAAGGCGGAACGAATAATTCATAATTACTTTGAATTTAAAATCAAAAGTGATAGCAATAAGGTAAATATAATTACGCATTATCAGGTAGGTGAAAGAAAGAAGCAGAATCGCGGTAAAACCAATTGCTCCCGTCGTGTCGTTGCTTGTCTGATAAAAAACAACCAGATCATATACGAGTAAAAAGATAACGATAATATCAAAAACACCAATAAACAAGCACTGTTTAAAATTTTTCTTGATAGTTGACCAGAAATCCGACCACGCCATTACAACATTACTGCGTACCGATTCCCTCATAAGGTAGGTAAGCCCGGCGTTTGAAAGACCGAAGGTAAAGATGCAAAGGAATGATATTAGATAGAGTATAATTGTCGTTGTACTTGGCACTGAAAAATTCGTAAAAAATCCAAAAAGTCCGTTGAGAGCGGCCGTTACTGCATTATTTCCTTCATAAACTGTTGCACCGTAAACATTAGGAAAAAACAAGTCTGTCGGCACTCTTGTCTTAATGTTGTGATAGCCCGCTGTGGCATAAACCGCGAAAAGTATCGGTATATTGCAGAGTAAAAAAAGCCCGTTACCTTTTACAATATTATTAAAACGAACACCAAGAAGTTTAAAAAAGTTAGCAAAGTTAAGGTTTTTTAGTTTCTTAGCTTCTTCTTTGGAAATTTCTTTTCTTTCTTTTGTGCTGTTGCCGGAAAAAAAGTTGAACAACTTTCCCATTACGAAACCTTTCATTAGAGATAATTAGCATTTATTATTATAACATACTAATTGTGAATATGTAAACTTAAAAATGCAGTTCTTCAACTTTATATTTGTATTTTATGCGCGTGGATGGAATTTCATATAGCTATTTTTCATTCTATCCTTTAAAAATTGAGCATATCTTTGGGTTGAAGATATATCGGAATGTCCAAGAATTTCTTGAATATCATGTATATCGGCGCCGTTTTCAAGAAGATGAGCGGCAAAGGAATGTCTTAGAGAGTGAGGGGTTATTTGTTTGTATATTTTCGCTTGCTTTGCATAAATATTGAGGATTTTCCAAAAGCCTTGTCTTGTCATTCTATCGCCTGATATATTGACAAAAAGTGCCTTTTCGTCTTTATTAACTATTAAAAGTTTTCTTGATGACTCGAGATAGTTTGATAAGGATTTTACCGCAATTGGATACATAGGTATAAATCTTTCACGGTCGTTTTTAGCGCAGCGAATAAAGGACATATTAAGGTTCACATCATCTACATCAAGTGAAATAAGCTCGGAAACTTTTATACCTGTTGCATACAAAACTTCCAACATTGCTTTATCTCTGATGCCTTTTGTATCATCAAGAGAAGGTTGGGATAAAAGAATCTCAATTTCTTTATTTGTCAGAACCTGTGGTCCCTTTTTTTCGTATTTGTCATTTGGTATTTCACGTGCCGGATTACTGTCGGCTATAGATTCCATAATTAAATATTGAAACAGACTTCTAAGGGCAGACAAAGAGCGGCTTGTCGAAGATGAGGATAGACCTTTTTGTGTCAAGTACTGCTTGTACCCCTCTACTGACTCCACGGTGACATCACTGAAACTGTTTATAAATTCTCGTTCAGCGTACTTCAAAAATGATCCAAGATCCCTTCTGTAAGCGTCAAGGGTGTTTTGGGAGGATTTTTTTACGTCGCACAAGTAGCTGATAAATTTATCTGTCAGCTCCGTCATATTATTATTTTTTTTAACTGCCTGGCTATTCATCTTTTCTCCCAAACACCGGAGATGTTAACTCCGTTTGCCTTTCCTATTTTACCTCCGCGCTCCTTTTTGCGGAGCCGTCATTTTATACCACAAACCTTAGAACAAAGTAAGAAATCGCACATGTAAAAATACAGTAACCTATGTAAACGATTGAAAATTGTCTAACATTCTCAAACTTCGTAAGCTCATTTTTCCCATACAAATTAAGGCCTGAATACTTTCCTGCCTCTGCAGCTAAAATGATGTTGTTAAGTATCAAAAGAGCTGAAAGGAAACCAAAAATAATAAATTTATTTCCGCTGAACTTAGGATAAGCTGAAACCGAAAAAAGACTCCAGAAAAATCCCGTTCCAACCATCCAAATCGAGGATAAAAATTTAGCAAATATCGTGTAACCACCAAAGTATACAAAAAGTGAACCAAGTATGAACGGCGAAGCGAACAACATCGACCCCAATAAATCACTCTTAAGAGTTTCACCATATGTCATATAATCTAAAGCTATCTGATTTGCAGTAATGATACCTGATTTTTCGAACTTAAACATCAAGGTTGCAGCACTGACGGATGCCGCAAAAAAAAGGACTATATATAAACAGTACTGCAACTTCCTGCCTCTAAAAACCATAGCTAATCTGCTAAAATCGCTTGCTTTTGTGTAGCGTTTTGTAGATGCTTCGTCTGAGAATTCTGCTTGTTCAGCAGAATCAATTGGCTCAGTCAATACTTCGCTTTCTTCTACGGGTTTTGTACCATTTAACGAAGGATCATTTGTATCGGAAACTGATACAGATTCAATTTCTCGGGAAATTATTGAGTCATCATTTACAGAATCAGTAGCTGCATTTTCCCGAGAAATATTTTCTTCAACAACAGTTGAATAGGTAGCTTCATTCGAAATATTTACCATGGCTTTCTCGGCGGGCAATTCTGCAGGTTCAGCAACTTGCTGTTCATCAACTTGTTTTACAGGAACATCGTATTCCCATGTAAAGAACCGGGCTTGTACTCCCTCGGTTTTTTTGTTATTTTTGCTATCTTGCATATCATCACATCCTTGATTAATGATATGCGAAAAATAATTACATATAACCTTTGAAGTTTAATTTATTTCCCTTCAGCAAGTTCGATAGCTCTCTTAGTGCACGCATTCATTGCGAGCTTTATTGATTCTTCAAAGCTGTTTTGATCCAAAGTTTCAATTGCTTTTTCTGTTGTACCTTTTTTTGAAGTCACCATGTCTATGAGTTGCTGCAATGAAAAACCTGAACTCCTAACCATTTCCACAGATCCTTCTATTGAGCGAAAAATAAGCTCCTTAACCTGGTCTTCACTAAAGCCTTGTGCCATAGCACCATCGAGCATTGCTCTTATAAACTTGAACACATATGCGGGAGATGATCCGTTTACAGATACAATCTGATTCATCTGATTTTCTTGGAGTACGGCTGTTGCTGCGACCAATGAAAAATCATTATGTACAGTCTCAAAATCCATATTCGAAACTCTAACATTTTTTGACAATGCAATCGCGCCCATCCCAACGAGAAAAGGTGTGTTAGGTATTGTCCTTATTATAGGAAGTTTTATGCTTAATGCATCTTCGATAAACTCAGTCGTTATGCCGGCTGCAATTGAAACATAAATTTTGTTTTCAAAACCAAGAACTGCTTTTATCATTTCAAGCGTCGAAAGTATAAACTGAGGTTTTACCGCTAGTACAACATAGTCCGCGAAACTGATAGCTTCACTTATATCGTTGCAAAGAATAATACCTGTTTCTTTTAGCGTGTTGTATTTATTTTTGTCAATGTCGAATGCAGCTATCGCATTCGGTGCTGATACTCCATTCAGTAAGAATGATTTTATAATTGCACCTGCCATGTTTCCGGCGCCGATGAAGGAATAGTTTTTTGCCATATATTGCATACCACCAAAGTAAAGAATTGATTAATGTAAACATAATGATAATACATTTAATCAAAAAATACAAGCCCTATTTCTATATTTTTTAGATTTTGGTGATTATGCCATTGTATTATGTCATATGCATTATGTATACTTCCTGCAACCATACGATATATAGTCTTTCAAAGCTCAGAGACACAAGATGTTGTTAAATTGTACATTAGTAAAAATGACAAAGCCGTCGTTATTATTACGACGGTTTTGAATTTGCATACGTTATTTAATTTTAATTAACTAATTGAACCAACAAGAAGCATACAGAAAATTCCTACCCCTACTCCTGAAACGAAGGTTATAACACCAATTAACTTCTTTTTTATCATTTCATTTCTTTTCTTTTCTTTATCTGCAAGTCCAATAAGCTTAGAAGCTACCGTTACCATATCATCACTATCGGTTGCTTCAGGATCTTTTAAGAAAAATAATGCTTCCTCAAAGATCGATTCTTTTTCACACTTCATTATTACTACTGTTTTTGTAAGTCCCTTTATCATACTGCCTCCGGGTATTTTGTTATAATTTTCATTTTATTCTATATCAATGTAATTGTTTTGTTTACAAGGCAAAAGAAACATGGTATAATAGTCGTGCATTTTCCATAACCAAATTAATTACCATCAATCGGCACGACCCAACAAAATCTACGATTTTGCGAAGGTCAGGTTAATAACATGGTATAATGTCCTAAATAATAACTTACTATTTTAGATTAGTTGTCGTGAAAGGAAAAGAAAAAATGCAGAATGCGGCATCAAAGCTGAAAAACTTTTTTTCAATAAATATTATACAGGAGTCTGATATCGATCCGTTCGAAACCAATCGATTTTACTATTATAAAAGGGTGCTTTTTTACTCTTTTATTGCTGCTTCTCTGATAATGCTTCCGTTTATAATAATTGACAAAGGCGTTTTTCTCTATTATGGTGATTACAACGCACAGCAAATTCCCTTTTATCGCCATGCTATTGAGTCCGTACATAATGGTTCGATTTTTTGGGACTTTAAAACAGACTTAGGCTCAAACTTTATTGGTAGCTACTCATATTATATGCTCGGTAGCCCGTTCTTTTGGTTTATGTGCCTTTTCCCCTCAAATTGGGCGCCATACTTAATGGGTCCCGTCTTCATTATGAAATTCATGGCAGCTGGTGTTTTTTCATATGCTTACTTAAAACGTTTTGTTAAAAATCAAAATTACGCAGTTCTCGGCGGACTATTATACGCTTTTTGCGGTTTCAATATTTATAATGTTTTCTTTAACCAATTTCACGAAGTTGTAGCTTTTTTCCCTCTTCTGCTTCTCGGCATGGAGGAACTTGTTCAGAACAACCGTAAGGGTCTTTTCGCTGTTGCGGTAATGCTCAACTCGATGATAAATTATTTTATGTTTGCTGGACAAGTTGTATTTTGTGTTATCTACTTTTTTGCTCGCAGTCTAAACGCTACTTTTAAAATTGATTTTAAAAAGTTTCTCTGGCTTGTTTTCGAAGCTGTTCTCGGATTTGTTATGGGCATGATTATCTTTTTACCTGGTGCTCTTGCTGTTTTGGATAATCCGAGGGTTGATTCAAACGGATTTAAGGGTTGGGCAAACGTTGTCTTTATGAGTAAAGGTAAAATTTATTGGGATAGAATTCTATCAATTATTCAATCATATTTCTTCCCGCCAGACATACCATCTAGAGCAAACTTTTTCCCCGAAAATGGCGCAAGGTGGGCATCGCTTGCAGCATGGGTCCCAATGTTCGGAATGGCCGGTGTAATTTCTTATATCAAAGCAAAAAGAAGGAGTTGGATTTCCATTCTTTGCATTGCACTTTTCATTATGTCGCTTGTTCCGGTTCTCCATTCATTTTTCTATTTGTTAAAAAATCAATATTATGCACGCGAACTCTATATGATGATATTAATAATGGTTTTAGCTACAATTGTTGTGATAGAAAAGCGTGAGATAAGCTTTAAATTCGGTCTTGCTTTTAACGCTATTGTGTGTTCTATTTTTGCTATTACACTCGGTTTAAGCTGGAAAAAAACTGGTGATAATCTTCAACTCGGGCAAGCTCCAAAAATGGATCGTTTTTGGGTGAGCGTATTAATTGCCGCGGTCTCTTTGATTATTACCTATTTTCTCATCAAATATTTCCGAGGAAAGAAAATATTTCAGACTCTTGTTACTTACGCAGTTATGGCGACCATTGTAATTTACGGTATAAATCACTTATTTTACGGTAGAAGTCATTCATGGTCCGGTAATTTCCTTCGCGAACAAGCGATTGGTGGTATATATAAGATGGAATTTGAAGGAGATGAATTTTTCCGAATTGACACCTTTGAAGATTCGCTTGATAACCTCGGACTTTACTGGGATGTTCCGAGTATAAGATGTTTCCATACTGTAGTTCCTCCATCTGTTATGGAATTCTATCCTCTCTTTAGCGTTGAACGAAGTGTCGGTACAAGGCCGGAATCGAAACTTTATGGACTTCGCGGTTTTCTTTCTGTTAAATATGGCGCTATCGAAGATTCAAAAACATCGAAAGTAAAACCTAAAGGTTTCGTGGAGCATAGTAAACAGAACGGTTTTACTGTTATGATTAACGAAGACTTTATCCCAATGGGATATACTTATACAGAATTTATGACTCTTACGGAATTTAATAAAATAACTGCCTCACAAAAGCATTTGTACTCCACCGCTTATCTTGTTGTAGAAGATGAAGACGCAGACAAATTTTCAAAGTTTATGAAACAAGTAAAGAACTCTGAAAAGAAGTCCCTTGATTACAATGATTATTCTGCAAATTGTAAGCTCAGAGCAGCGAGCGCTGGTTCGAGCTTCGAGTATGACAACAAGGGTTTCACTTCAATCATAAATCTTGACGAAGAAAACTATGTTTTCTTCAGTGTTCCAATCGACTCGGGATGGAGCGCGAAGGTTAACGGTAATGATGCGGAAATTGTTAAAGTCTTCTCCGGTTTGATGGCTGTCAAAGCAGATGTGGGTGCTAACGAAATAAGGTTTGAGTACACAGCACCAGGTATGATGGAAGGAATCTATCTTACAATCGGCGGCATTCTTGTTTGGGTTGTATATATCCTCCTTGTAAGAAAGTTTAGGAAACCCGAGAATAAACCATATAAATTCTTCAGAGAAAATTA
Source organism: Eubacteriales bacterium (assembly GCA_028705495.1). Classification (GTDB taxonomy): domain Bacteria; phylum Bacillota; class Clostridia; order Oscillospirales; family CAG-382; genus GWF2-38-85. The sequence goes on along the minus strand of JAQWDK010000010.1, from coordinate 42,057 downwards.
TTATGAAGAAGATTATATTCCCTTCCCCTCTAAACCAATAAGCTATCAAGCTGTTTTCTCAGGAGAGGTTGACAAAGAAATAGACAATGATGAGAAGGTTGATGTTGAAGACAAACAATCAGAAGATGCAAACTCTGACAATAACGAGACAAAGAGAATATGAAAAACCTTGGGCTTGTAATACTTATCGAGGATTTTATACCAGAATGGATTGAATGGTCAAAAAAAGCAGGTATTGCTACCCTTGGATTACATAAGATTGCAATTCCAGGTTCCGATAGCGTGAGCGACCTTCTAAGACAATTAGACAACGATAAAAGGTCACTAATATCACGCTTTCAAGATAATGCAATAAGTATCCAATACGAACTTCATGCTCTTGAATGGCTTCTACCCCGATCGCTGTTTTCTGACAAACCTAAGCTTTTTAGAGAAAAAGAGGGAAAACGCAATAACGATCTTAATTGCTGTGTTTCAAATAGCGAAGCTCTGGAGATTATATCACAGAATTCCTATACGCTTGCAAAGCTTCTAAAACAAGAATCTTTTGATTACTTTTTCTGGACAGACGATGCTTTTGATGGTTTCTGCGAATGCGATATGTGTAGCAGTCTTTCTCCATCAGACCAAAACATGTTAATTGTTAATGCAATGCTTAAAGGTGTTAGAGCATATAATTCTAAGGCAAGGATGTCATATCTTGCATACGCTTCAGCTTTGCAAGTCCCTACTGTTAAGCCGGATGATGGAGTGTTTCTCGAATTTGCCCCAATGGACAGAAATCACTTTAAACCAATAACAGATCAAAATGAAGAAAAGAGCCAAAATTATGTCTCTTTACTAAAAGAGTTGCTTAAAATTTTTCCTTCATGTGATTCTCAAATCCTCGAATACTGGTATGATATCGCTCTGTATTCAGGATATAAATACCCTCCTGTCAAAGCACCTCTTTCAATTGACATTATTTCAGCTGATGCGGGATTTTACACTTCTCTTGGAATCGATACAATCAAATCCTTTGCTTCATACATAAGCAGTGAGTATTGTAAATTACATGGCGAACCTCCGCTTGACGAATTTAACAACGTTTTTAAGAATATAAACAGTAAATCTTAAGGGAGTACTCAAATGAAAACAAAAATTCTTTGTTTTATCGTTGTTCTACTGCTCATTCTATCTTCATGTACGCAAACAATCGATGGTTCATCAACCGATGGAACATCGTCATCTACAAACGAAACGTCGAATAGCACTATAACTTTTACTTTGTCTGAGGACGAGATTTATGACAAAATATTAGGCTCTTGGGTAGGTCAAGCAGCGGGCGTTGTCTGGGGAGCAACAACTGAGTTCCAGTATCAAAGAGCTATGATTCCCGATGATAAAGTCCCAGTCATTGAATCTTTGAATTTAAACGATGTATCATACCAAGACGACCTGTATGTTGAATTACCCTTCATTGACGCAATGAAGGAGTACGGAGTTAACTGCTCACTAAAACAGCTTGCAGACAAGTTCAGAGATTCTGAATTCGGGCTTGACCACGCAAATAAGATCGGCAGACAAAACCTTCGCAACGGTATTGAAGCTCCAATGTCCGGTCACTATACAAATAACTTCCATAGCGATGACATCGACTGGCAAATTGAAGCTGATTTTCTCGGACACCTTTATCCCGGCATGGTCAGCGAAGCAGCAGAACGTGCCTTTGAAATAGGACATATTATGAACTATGGTGATGGCGTTTATGGCGGTGTTTTTGTCACTGCAATGCACGCAGCAGCATTTACTGCAGATTCATATAAAGATATAATTGATGCTGGAATTGCCTCTATACCCGAGGACACACAGTTCAGATTATTAATAAATGATATCGTAAAATGGCATAGTGAAGGTATGATATGGCAAGAATGCTGGCAGAAACTTGATGAAAAATGGGATCCCACAAAACGCTGTCTTTGGTATGCTAATGGCACTGCTAATATAGACGCAAAGATGAATTCAGGTTATATTTTGATCGGACTTCTCTACGGCGAAGGTGATTTCAATAAGTCGATGCAAATTTCTATGCAGTGCGGACAGGACAGCGACTGCAACCCATCCAGCGTAGGCGCTATACTTGGCAACTTTTATGGTTTTGAAAAGCTTCCGGAAGTATGGAAATCAAAAATCGATTTAACTGGATTTAAGTTCTCCTTTACAGAACATACGATGAAATCAGCTGTTGACCTAAATTTTGAGCTCGCTCTCGAACTTTTAGAATCAAAGGGATTTAATAATACAGATGGAAACTGGGAAATCACAACTTCTGAAGAAATAGTCCCAGTTGAATATGAACAGTGGCCTCCGATGCCGACTGCTGAAATTGGGTATAATGTAAAAGACAATGTATTAATTCTTTCCGTCAACGCTCATGATATTACTGGAATTAAATCGGTTGAATGTGACTTCGGAGACGGTTCATCAACTTCAAGTGGCAACACAATGCACATGTACGATGAAGTTGGAGATTATACAATAAAATGCATCATCACCAATAACGATGATCAGAGCACTGAAGTAACACAAGAAATAAAAATCGAAAAGATCGGATCATATACTAGTCCTAATCGTGGGCAAGTAAGAAATGTTGCTGAAGCGGGCGTACCGATTTGTTCTGATTTAGTCCCTACCGGAAGCGGAAGTAAAGACTTAGAAGTTATTAGAGATGGTAAAAAGACCGGCGGTAACACTGATCAGTTTGATACCTATGTTGGATATATGTCCGCTCATGACGAATTTGTCGGATATGTTTTCTACGAAGATTTTAAAATCAGCTCTGTAATTTTCACTGAAGGAATGCATTTTAATAACGGCGGTTGGTTTGCAAATGGTTCTCTAAAACTGCAAGCATTCAAGGGTGGTCAGTGGATCGACATTGAAACTACTGTATCACCTGAATATCCGAATGGAACTAACATGAGCTCTTTCGGTAGTAATTTCACTTCATATACTTTTACTTTTGACGAAATAGAGTGCGAAGGCATCAGAATATTTGGTACAGCGGGTGGAGATGCAGGTTTTATCAGCATAATTGAGCTTGAAGTAACCGGCGTTGAAGCGAAGTAAAACAGAAGACTAGCGTAAAATTTAGCTCAGATGAAGTCCAATTACGATGCATTCACACTCCGAATGTTTTGTGCAGCCGCTACGCGGCAGAATGGATATTATTATGTGCGGTCGATATAGCCTTTATGACGATGATGACTATTTTGAAATCTTCAGCTTCTTGAATGAGTTGAGAAAAAAGTATCCTACTGGACAGTTTTCAAGAGGAGAAGTATTCCCGTCGTCATTTGCACCAGTGCTTGTTCGGGATGATAAGGACTCCCGTGGATATACACCTGAAATTTATTTATGGGGTATCCCAGGTTTTGATTCAAAAGGTGTTATCATAAATGCGCGGTCAGAAACAGTTGCACAAAAAAGAACGTTTTCATCATCCTTTAGTAACAGACGCTGTATCATTCCAAGTACAGGCTTTTACGAATGGTCGAAAGACACCAAAAAGAAAAAGTTCCATTTTAGTCTCCCTGATGAGAAGACACTATTTATGGCAGGTGTTTATTCAGTAATTGAAAATGTTCCGAAGTTTGTTATACTTACCCGTGATGCAAACGACGATGTATCTGACATACATAACAGGATGCCGGTTATCCTCGATCGTCAGGACATTAACTTTTGGCTCAGAGATAACCGCTCTGCAGTGGAAATTCTCGAGAAAGACCCACCGGAACTATTTCGTAAGCAAGTAAGCTAATAAATACAAAACAAAAACACAGCTAACTGTATACCAGTTAGCTGTGTCATTTTTATTATTCAAACAGTGACATATCTCTATCAAATAATTTATATCGAGTAATACCAGATGATTCAATTTTTATAAAGCGGTTTAGATAGTCTACAATATACTGCGGATTAAGATAGCTATCAGAGGAGTTTGAAAGAGTTGCACTAATGCTAATCCCTTCTTCTGTTTCTTCTACTGAGAACACTTTTATTTGCGGTGATATATCAACCTCTTCTTCACCTTTTTTTGTTTTTTTGATGACAATTATCTTTTGGCTTAAAAGCCTTTCTACTTCATCAGCGCTTATACCATCTGATTTTATGTTAATTACATACTCAGCAAAAGCGATCTCTGACAACTTTTTAACAGGTGCTCCGACTTTTGTTATCTCAAGCGCAACTGGTAACGCTCCTCTTAATCGCTTTTCTATTTCATCGTAGGGCATATCTGGCTCTACTTTGAATTCAAATATTTCCGTTTCACTCTCTTGAAACAGCGAAAGTGGCTGCGTAAAAACAAGCTTTGGATGCGGGTTGAACCCTTCGGTGTAAACAACGGGTAACTTTGCTCTTTGAAAAGCACGAAGAACAGCACGATTCAAATCAAGATGGGAGATATAGGCCAGAGGACCTAATTTTTTGAAAAATACTCTTATGGACAACAACTGCGTTCACCTCCGAAACTGTTTGCTCCACAACCGCTGCATTGAGTGCGGCAATCAGGGGTTGTAACTCCTGTAAGTGCGCTTTTGGCTTCTCTTACAAGAAATTCTTTGCTAACACCGCAGTCAATATGATCCCACGGTAAAACTTCATCGAAAGGTATGTCCCTGTCTGAGTAAAACAGTGGGTCTATACCACAAAAACTAAAAACATCCTTCCACTTATCAAAATCGAAAAATTCATCCCAGCTGTCAAATCGCATCCCTCTTTTATGAGCTTCTACAATTGCAGGCGATAGCCTGCGATCGCCCCTCGAAAACACAGCTTCTAACTTGCTGACCTTTGCTTCATGCCATTTATGAGATATGCGCTTACTTTCAATTGATGTGCTGAGTAGTTTTTGCTTCCTAACAAGCTCCTCAAGTGAGTGTTGTCCAAACCACTGAAATGGAGTGTCTGGCTTCGGGACAAAGCAAGATACACTTACTGTGATACTGATACTTCTTCCCTTTTTATGGTGTGGTGAGGCAAAATATCTGTCAACAATCTTCTTCGCGAGCGTGGGAATAGCAATAATGTCTTCATTTGTTTCAGTTGGAAGACCATTCATAAAATACAACTTAATCGAATCTTTTCCGCCTTCGAATGCGACATCGCAAGCGTTTAATATTTCTTCTTCGCTTATATTTTTATTTATTACATCTCGCAGCCTCTGACTGCCGGCTTCCGGAGCAAAAGTAATACCGCTTTGGCGGACACTCATAACCTTATCCATTAACTCTTTATAGAATGAATCAACGCGCATGGATGGTAAAGATAAACTTACTTTTTCATCTTCAGTCCACTCAAGTAACTTGTCTGTGAGTTCCGGAAGTTCGTTGTAATCGCTTATCGATAATGACAACAATGAAATTTCATTGTAACCAGTATTCTTTACACATTCCTTTGCTTGACAGTTTAGCTTCTCAGCGGTCTTTTCCCTGTATGGGCGATAGACAATTCCCGCTTGACAAAAGCGGCATCCTCTGATGCAACCACGAAAAACTTCAAGCATGATCCTATCATGTACGGTAGATATATAAGGAACAATCGGTTTTTCGGGATAAAAGGATCTGTCAAGGTCTTTTACAATTGCTTTTGTTACTCTTTCAGGTGCTCCCTCGGAAGCTATAACTGAAGATATTGTTCCATCAGGATTGTACTCTGTCTTATAGAAAGATGGGACATACATACCTTCGACTAAATAAGCTTTTTTCAAAAACTCCTTTTTACTAACTGAGTTATTTCGGCATTTTCTATATAACTCAAACAAAGCTGGAAGTGAATATTCACCTTCCCCTATTGAGATAATATCAAAAAAATCAGCGATAGGCTCGGGGTTATATGTAGACGGTCCTCCCGCAATCACAAGAGGGTGAGTTTCATCTCGCTCAGATGTGTAAAAAGGTATTCCGGCAAGTGAAAGCATGTTGAGCATATTTGTATAGCAAAGCTCATATTGGAGCGAGAAGGCGATAACATCAAATTCCGCTAATGGAGTCTTTGATTCTAAAGTAAAAAGCGGAACATTGTTTTCTCGGAGCTGTTTTTCCATATCAACCCAAGGGGCGAAACAACGTTCGCATCGGATAAATTCGTTTTCGTTAATAACACCGTAAAGTATCTTTATTCCCAGGTTTGACATTCCAATTTCATACGAGTCAGGAAAACAGAAAGCAACAGATAGTTCGCCCTCTTTTTTTTTCTTTACTATTTCACTGTATTCACCGCCGATATATCTGCCTGGTTTATCAACCTCTCTAAGCATCTTCTTTAGAAGCGCATTATCAATCATTCTTCTGTTCCTCATTCAATTTTAATTTTGGACGCAAATACTTACCCGTATATGAAACGGGATTTTTTGCGACTTCTTCAGGTGTACCCTGTGCGATAACATAACCGCCTTTGTCTCCACCTTCAGGACCCATGTCGATTATAAAGTCTGCAGTCTTGATTAAATCAAGGTTGTGCTCAATTACAACAACAGTGTTGCCATTATCAACAAGCTTTTGGAGAACTTTACGAAGCATGTCCACGTCGTAGGTATGGAGACCAGTTGTCGGCTCGTCAAGAATATACATAGTCTTCCCTGTTGCACTTCTTGACAGTTCTGTGGAAAGTTTAACACGCTGTGCTTCACCACCGGACAATGTTGTTGAAGATTGACCAAGTTTGATATAACCAAGTCCAACATCAGAAAGAGTTTTTATTTTTCGATAAATTGTTCTATGGTTCTCGAAAAAGCCGAGTGCTTCATCGACTGTCATCTCTAATACATCCTGAATACTCTTACCTTTATATTTTACTTCGAGAGTTTCTCTGTTATATCTGCGACCTTTACAAACATCACAAGTGACATACACATCAGGCAGGAAATGCATTTCGATTCGAAGTGTACCATCACCCTTGCAGGCTTCGCACCGTCCACCTTTTATGTTGAACGAAAATCTGCCTTCTTTATATCCGCGGGCTTTTGCTTCGGGAGTAGTCGCAAAAATACTACGAATATCGGTAAACATTCCCGTGTAAGTAGCAGGATTTGAGCGCGGAGTTCTGCCGATTGGGGACTGATCTATATCGATGATTTTATCAATCTCTTCTATTCCCTCTATGGTTTCGAATTTTCCGGGTATATGCCCGACTCTACCGAAATGCTTGCTTATACCTCTGAACAAAATGGAATTCACAAGCGATGATTTCCCGCTCCCGGAAACTCCGGTTACACAAACAAAACAGCCGAGTGGGAAGCTTACAGTTACATTTTTGAGATTATTCTCAGCAGCTCCAGTAATGGTGATAAATTTCCCGTTACCGGGACGACGTTCTTTTGGTAAATCTATTTTTAGTTCGCCTGAAAGATATTTACCAGTAATCGAGTTTGGATTATTTATAATATCCTTTGGTGTACCGACAGCCACAACTTCACCACCATGAATGCCAGCCATAGGACCTATATCAACAATATAATCTGCTTCGAGCATAGTTTCTTCGTCGTGTTCAACGACAATGAGTGTGTTACCGATATCTCTAAGTCTTTTTAGGGTTTCTATGAGTTTTATATTATCCCTCTGGTGTAAACCTATACTTGGTTCATCAAGAATGTACATAACTCCCACAAGGGAAGAACCGATTTGAGTAGCAAGACGGATTCTCTGAGCTTCACCACCGGACAAAGTTCCTGATTTTCTCGCTAATGTCAGATACTCAAGTCCGACTGAACGTAAAAATCCGAGACGGAACTTTATTTCCTTAAATATATCTTTTGCAATAACCGAATCTTTTTCTCCAAGCTTTACATTATCAAAAAAATCCACAGAATTTTCAATAGATAAATCACAGAGATCAGCAATATTTTTATTGCCTACGGTAACCGCAAGACTTTCTTTTTTTAGCCTTTTTCCGTTACATGATTTACATGGAACGGTTTCCATAAAATCTTCGTAATATTCTTTTTGGTCAGGTTGGGATGCTTGGTCATATCTGCGTTTTATTGTTTCGATAATACCGTCAAAAAGTGGTTCGGTCAAATCACGACGCCTGACTCCGCTGCCTCCGCTGTTTCCGTAAAATAAACATTTAAGAGCATCTGCCGTATATTTAGACAACGGTGTATGGATATTGAAACCGTAAAAGGAACCAAGTTGATTGAAGAATTTTCCCTGATAAGACACACCATCAATCGATTTAAACCCGTTTACAATAATCGCACCTTGAGACAACGAAAGGTTTCTATCTGGAGCTATCCGCTCAGGAGTAAAAACAAAGCTCTCACCAAGTCCTGTACACGCCTCACATGCACCGAACGGATTGTTAAAGGAGAACATCCTCGGTGCAAGCTCACCTATACTTATTCCATGAGTTTTACAAGCATAGTTTTGCGAAAAAGTCATTTCCGTTTGGAAGCCTTCAATTTCTTCAACAAGGACTATTGTAACAATACCGTTTGAGTGACTAGATGCGTTCTCGATACTATCTGTCAGTCTTCCACGAATTGTTTCTTTCTCCATAACGAGTCTGTCAACAACTATATCAATATCATGCTTTTTGTTTTTATCAAGTTCGATCTTTTCACTGAGGTCATACATAGATCCGTCAACTCTTACTCTTACAAAACCGGACTTTGCAGCATCCTCAAAAACTTTTTCAAACATACCTTTTTTACCTGAGATAATCGGCGCGAGAACCATAAAACGTGCTCCCTCAGGTAGCTGCATAATGTAAGATACAATCTCGTCAACTGTTTGCTGTTTAATTTCTTCACCGCATACAGGGCAATGCGGCACACCAATACGTGCGTACAAAAGTCGGAGGTAATCGTAAATTTCTGTTACAGTACCAACAGTCGAGCGTGGGTTTCGTGAAGTAGTTTTTTGGTCGATGGAAATTGCCGGAGATAGTCCGTCTATGCTGTCAATGTCAGGTTTATCAAGCTGCCCTAAAAACTGACGCGCATAAGAGGATAGCGACTCAACAAAACGTCGATGTCCTTCGGCGTACAATGTATCGAATGCAAGTGACGATTTACCTGAACCTGATAAACCGGTTAAAACAACAAATTTATCACGTGGGATTGTTACATCTATATTTTTTAAATTGTTTACTCTTGCACCTTTTACAGTAATAAAATCTTTTGCCATGTATCGTCCATTCTGCCGCAAGAGCGGCTATATAAAATAGCTATTTCGAGTTAATTAGCTTAATCTTATCTCTAAGAGCGGCAGCAGTCTCAAAGTCGAGAGTTTTTGCTGCTTTCTTCATATCTGCGGTTAATTTTTCAATCAGTGTAGCTTTCGCTTTTTCACTCAGTTTACCATGCATTCCCGCATCTAAATCAGCTTTTGATGTTATTTCAAGAGTTGAGCGTATCTCTTTGACAATAGTTTTGGGTGTAATTCCATTTTGGACATTGTATTCATGTTGTATGTCTCTGCGGCGGTTTGTCTCATCAATTGCTCGGCGCATTGATCCAGTTATTTTATCAGCATACATTATGACCTTACCGTCAGAGTTTCTTGCAGCACGTCCTGTAGTCTGAATTAAAGCACTTTCAGAGCGGAGGAAACCCTCTTTATCAGCATCCAGTATCGCAACTAATGTTACTTCCGGGAGATCAAGACCTTCACGGAGAAGGTTTATACCGACAAGTACATCAAATTCTCCCATTCTAAAGCCGCGAAGCAGTTCCATTCGTTCTATTGTATCTATATCGTAATGCATATATTTGCATCTGATGGAGTTTTTTTCAAAGAACTCAGTAAGATCTTCTGCCATCTTCTTCGTTAATGTTGTGACAAGGATTCGTTCTTTGCGTTTTGCTCTATCGTTTATTTCCGACATAAGGTCGTCAATTTGCCCTGCGATGGGTCTAACCTCAATTTCAGGATCGAGCAGTCCGGTCGGTCTGATGATCTGTTCAACAGTGTTCTCTGATAACGAGAGTTCGAACTCTGCGGGAGTAGCACTAACATAAATTGTCTGCCCCTTTTTCTTCATAAACTCTTCGAATCTTAGGGGTCTGTTATCATAAGCAGACGGGAGTCTGAAGCCGTAGTCTATAAGATTTCTCTTTCTTGCAGTATCTCCACCGCTCATTCCCCTAACTTGTGGAATAGTCATGTGACTTTCATCAATAAACAATACGAAATCATTTGGAAAATAATCCAGCAGAGTGTATGGGACACTTCCCGGTTCTCTCCCAGATAGTACCCTTGAATAGTTTTCAACCCCGCTGCAATAACCAATTTCACGTATACATTCGATGTCGTAAAGTGTTCTTTCGCGTATTCGCTGCGCTTCGACATGTCTATCAGATTTCAAAAACTCAATTTCTCGCGCTTCCATCTCGCGTTTTATTTCTTCGAGAGCAGCTTCCTTCTTATCCTCATTTGTGACATAATGCGACGCTGGGTATATTGCTGAATGGGCCAGTCTTGCAGTTATTTCTCCAGTAATGGTATTAATAAGTGATAATCTTTCTATTTCATGGCCAAAAAACTCAACTCTAACTGCATCGCCAGATGATTCAGCAGGAAAAATTTCGACAACATCTCCCCTAACGCGGAATTTGTTACGCTCCATGGCGATATCGCTTCTTGTATATTGAAGTGATACAAGTTTTTTTATAAGTTCTTCGCGTCGCATCTTTAAACCCGGACGAAGAGAAATAACCTGGTTTTTATATTCAATGGGATCACCAAGGGAATAAATACAAGAAACACTTGAAACTATTATCACATCTCTACGTTCGAACAAGGCAGAAGTTGCCGAGTGCCTTAATTTATCTATTTCGTCGTTTATAGAAGAGTCTTTTTCAATATAAACATCCTTGCCTGGGACATATGCCTCCGGTTGGTAATAATCATAATAACTCACAAAATATTCAACTGCATTATCCGGAAAAAGAGCGCGAAATTCTGAGCAAAGCTGCGCTGCCAGCGTTTTGTTGTGTGCAAGCACAAGCGCAGGACGGTTTAGGTTTGCTATTATATTTGCCATTGTAAAGGTTTTGCCGCTTCCGGTTACACCTTTTAAAACTTGGTTTTTATAACCCTTCAGCATCCCTTCGCTTAAGCTTTGAATCGCGTTAGGTTGGTCGCCTGTAGGTTTATACTCACTAACAAGTTTGAATTTTGCGTCCATATCTGTTTTTTCCGTATTTATATTCATTTTCTTTCAATAGGTAGAGCAGCTATTAATCGTAGTACAGAGGTTATTATAGGCGTCATTTCACTCTTTGATTTATGATGACTGTCTATTTTCGCCCTGACCGAGACAACAAATTCTATAAAAGAGTATGTTTTAAATCTCTCCACTTCCCATTCATCAGCTGCAAATTCAAATAATCCAACAATAAAATCACTGTATCCAGCGTTTTTTGGAATCTTAAGCTTCGGTGATAAAGTAGGAATCACCTTTTCGAAAAGCAGTCTCTTCCCAGCTTTTTCTTTTATGCCCAAGGGCGTCGCTATACCGGAAATGACGACATCTTCGAGTTTACTGAGCAGTTCAAATGATGTTTGATCTGATGGAGCTTCTACATAATATCTTACTCCCGACAGATTCTTTACAGTTTTCAATGTATCATAATAACCGAGAGTTATATTCTTCTTAGCTTGTTCCGATGAAAAATACATCAATAAACCAAGATTTTCAGATGGTTTAATTGTTGTTACTTCAACATCCTCAAACTCAAGCTTTCTTAACATGCCTGGCGCATCAGTTCTAATAGCGAAAATATTTTTGTATCCGCGCTTGGCGAGTAAATTAACCGGCATATTGTCATAAAATCCGCCGTCAATAAATTGTTTTGCACCTATCTGCGCTGATTTAAAGCCCGGAAAACATGAAGATGCCATTATATAATCAATTAGTTTTCCCGATGGAATTTCATCAATCATAACCTCATATGGTCTAAAGTCGGGTAGACCGACTGTTACAAGACCATAATCGTTACCGCTTGACCTGATTTTTTCTTCATCGATAATTTCATTCAGGAGCTTTCTGATTTTTGATGTATCAGCTCCTCTGTCTTTTATAACCTTTGTCAGAGCATTATAAATTTTCGTCATATCGAGCTTGTCAAACTGCATATTGACAATATATTTTGCAACGTCATCGTCCATATCAAATAAGGACGAAACCTCGGTTGTGCTCCAAAGGTCAAGCATAACATCGAGGTTGTTTTGCGCCATTAGAGCGCCGTTTATTGAACCAATGGAAGAGCCAACACACCCGTTGAATACATAACCATTTTCAACAAGTGCTTTCGCAGCTCCAGCTTGATAAGAGCCACGGGCTCCCCCGCCTTCAAAAGCAATTCCTAAAAGACTCATTGAGATACCGCCTTTCAAAAACACCTTCTATAACTAAGAAAAACACTGCCGCAGCAAGAAAAGCTTACTTTCATATCATGCAGCGGCAGGTTTACAATGAAAAAATTAACGCTTACTTATCAATAGACTTCTCTGCGAGCTTATAATATCTTTCGATTATATCATCAATCTGATACTCTCTCGGACCGTTATAGAAGGATAAAACCTTATTGTTAAAGACATCATACCAATGCTTTTCGAGAGCTTCCATACCATAACATGCTCCTGCAATTGATCCGGCTGTGGCAGCGGTACAGTCAGCGTCATGCGCCATAAATACTGCATTTGAAAAAACTTTACCGATGTCTTTACCACCTAACTCAAGAGCAAAAACAACAAGGCATGCGTTGTTAAGAGTATGGACAATATGCATCCCTTTGAAACGCTCGTCGACAAGTTCTGCTGCATGACGTGCATTTTTTATTGTTTTTCTGATGTCAAGCGCCCAGCGAACATCATCAGCCAGCCTGCATTCTTGTGGTATATACTTTAAACCTTCTTCTATCGCAAGAATAGGATCACCTAATGCAAATGCTGCGCTTATGGTTGCTGCAAAAAACATCGAACCATAAATGCCATTTCTGCGGTGTGAAAGATATGCATCTTCATAAGCGAGTTTTGCAGCGAGTTCCGGATTACCGGGTGCCATATATCCATAACCGTCGCATCTGATATCAGCACCTATCCACTCGATATACGGATTGTTAGGTATAGCCGCTTCTTTGGGAGCAACCCCTGCTTTCAAGTTATCCATTGCAGCCTGTTCGGCGGTATATGCTTCTGTTATGTATTTTAACCATGCTTTTGCGACATCTTCAGTATCGAGTTCATGTCCTTTTCCCTCTTCGGCAATAAGAAGAGAAAGTATTGTGAATCCTACATCGTCGTCACATGGAACAGAGTTCAAGTATGGTTTCGTATAGTCTTCGAATTTCGAATAGATATATCTTTTTGTTCCCTTTAGAGGGGTGTCAGTCCAATAATCGGTTAGTGGGATAGGAAGCCCGAGCTCTTTGGCGTAATTTTCAATTTGATCTACTGTCCAGCCTTCAACAGGCGCACCGAGTGTACAACCGGCAAAACGTGATAAAATTGCCGCACTAAGCTTGTCCTTAAAATCAGATGGCAGATTTGTATAAAGCATTTTTGCAGGAGCGCAAAGCTCTCTGATTTCGTCGTAATCATCAGGTTCTTTTGCTGTCATAACAGGGTCAGGTTTTAAAGTTTTCAGCGTCTCTGTAGCCCTAATGATTTCTTCTTCGAGCGCTGCGATAGTCTGAGAGATCCCCTCACATTTTAGATCGTCACACATTGCTAAGTACTGTTTGAACATATAGAGCTTGTTGTTTATTCCATGAATCTCAGTATAGCTCATTGGTTTACCCTTTCAGAGTGTTTATTTATATTATTAATATAAGTCACATTACAGCACTAACTTATATTATATCATTTTGACTGATGCTTGTAAATACAAGTCTGTAAAATTTTATATGAAAATCGAACAAATGTGCTGATGTATTTCGTTGTTATAACGAAACAATGACATATTAACTTACGACCGCTGAAATCTCTCTCAGAGTAATTCAGTGGTCGTATAGTTATATTTTTATAAAATCATTAATGCTTTACTGTTCCTTGAATTTAGAAACAGTTGCGTCAATGGCAAGCTCAATTGAATCCTTAGCTGCATCAAGCTTTGAGGTATAATTATTTGTTGCTGCAATAGCAGCATCATTGATGAAACCTCTGATACCACCCCAGTTATATACGACACCAAGGTCATAGACTGTGCTATCAAATATGAGGTCAAGCGAATAACGTGCGTCGAGGTCATTCGCAATTCTGTTCTTCATCTTAACATCGTAATAAGCGTATGTAACATCTTCTTTTGCTTTTGCTGCCATAGCGTCAAGTATGTAACCTGTTCTTTCCATGTTCGATTCGTCATTAGTAACGGGTATACAAACACCGGGAACAGCAAGAGTGCTGACAAGTGCATAGTATCTATCCTGATCTTCGTCAAACTTGGGCATGGGTAAGATTCCATAATTGCAGTTGTATTCAAGAAGCCTATCGGTGTCGGACATAGACATTACTCTGAAAAGTGCATTGCCCTTTGCTATCTGTTCAGCAGCTGCTCTATAGCAGTTTTGAAAACCATCTGCTTGAGCTTCAACGTTATAATCTTCGATTATAATTGCATAACTCTTGTCGTGCATTATATCAAATATTTTTGCAAAAACGCTCACTGCTCTCGAAGTATCAAGAGCGATTACCGGGTAATCGGTTGAATCCTTTGTAGTAAGTTTTTCTCCTGCTGCAAGGAAAAGTCCTGTCGCACCGTTTCCATTAATATGGAGGCCCCAACGGTTTTTATAGGATGTTGTAGGATATTGGTCATCAAAACTTGTTGCATCTTTGGCGAGTGAAATCATATTATCAAAAGTCCACTCGTCATTTCTCAAAAGATCGTATGGGTTAGTTAGAGACAGACTATTAACGAGATCCATGCTGAACATAATAGACTGTGTGCAGTCATTGTCAAGCATGCTGATGTCTCCGGTTGTAAAATATAACGCATCCCCTACTGTTAGCTGGGCATTAGCATTCTGATCCCACCATTCAGCTTCAAGTTGAAGTGTGTCAATTGTATTCAGTGGACGTAAAAAGCCTTCCATTGCCAAAGTAGAAGCGTCGTTCATAAAGGGCATGACGACATCATAGGACTGGTCTTGAAGGTTGACTGTATTTCTGACTTCATTGGAAATTTCAGTCCAAAGTCTGAATTCAACTTTAATCTTTATGTTGAGTTCTTCTTCAACAAACTGATTTCTCTTTTGAACAGCGTCATATATCAAGTCGCCTTCAAGCTCCTCGATATGACCTATGTCAACTGAGTGATACGCTTCGTTGTCGCCGCCGACTACAAGAAAGGTAAAATCCTTTCCTTCCCCGTCGAAGCTCTCGGGAATTTTCGGGTCGTACTTCCATTTTGAATTTTCAACTAAACTTTCGGTAGCACTTGTAGCTACTGATACATCTTTTGCATCGCTCTCGGTATTACCGGTGTTACAAGAAGCAAATGTAGTGACGATGAGAATTATAGCTGCAAGTGCGGACAAGATACGCTTTTTCATAACCATCCTCCTTTAAATACGGTGTATTAAACCATTATACACTATATTATCACTCTTGATAAAACTTTTTGTTAATCAATTGTTTCGAGTAGGAAAAACATACTTTAAAAGCATGTATAACGAATCGAGATATATTACTTATATATTAATTTTATATTATAAATATAATTTTTCAACACATTTGATTACTCTTACAATCCGTTTGAGTCTTCATGTATTTTATCTGCCTTAGCGCATACACAAGCGATATGACCATTGAAACACCCCAACCAATGGGCCACGATGCCCAAAGCCAATCCGCGCTTTTAAAAACGAAAGATAGTATGTATAAAAAAATAACTCTCATAAGAAGGTCGGCGAATGTTGCAATAACAAACGACCTCATGTTTCCGGAACCCCTCAGGAGTGAGTCTGAAATTATCTTAACTGCGACAATGTAATAGAATGGTGAGACGATTCTTAAGAAATTTACACCGACAGATAACGCTTGAACGCTTTCTTCTTTCATAAATATACCTACAAGCTGCGAACCAAATAAAAGGTATAAAATAATAAAAGGAGTAACGACAGCCGAAACAATAAGGATACCGGTCTTATAACCTTTTTCTATTCTATCATAGCGTTTCGCTCCATAGTTTTGTGCTGTGAAACTTGAAATACCACTCGCTAAAGTATTTATGCTCATTATGCAAAATGTATTCAGTTTTACAGCAGAACCATAACCAGCAATTACAGCCTGCCCATACCCGTTGATTTCACCCTGAACAAATAAATTGCCTATTGCTATAAAACTCTGCTGTAGAATGCTTGGTAATGCGATCTTGTTAAGCTTTTTGACAGCAGTTTTTGAAAAAAGCGAAGGTTTCTGAGTCGTCTCTATCTCTTTTAGCTTTTTAAGAAGTACGGTTAGAGACAAAACCATTGCTAGTCCTTGAGCGATTACGGTTGTCCATGCGACCCCACGTATACCCATATTGAATATAGAGACAAAAATCAAGTCAAGAACAACATTAAGTGTCGAAGAACCAATTAAAAAATATAGAGGAAGTTTACTGTTCCCGAGTGCGGTAAAGATTCCAGTGCATGTGTTATAGACCATTAAAAACACAAAACCAAGTATGTTTATGTAAAGAAAGGCTGCGCTATCGTTGAATATAGACTGCGGTGTGTTCATAAGTTTTAGCAGTGGGTTACATAAGAGCATCGCGATCGCTGACAGAAGAACACTAACTCCAGCCGCATAAATCAGAGCAGTGTTGGCAGAGGTTTTCATCGCTGTCATGTCTTTTGCGCCAAACTGCTGACTGATTATAACCGAAGAACCGATACTAAAACCGGTAGCTACAGCAACCAGAAGCATTGTTACTGGTATTGATGCTGTAACAGTTGCCAGAGCATCTTCTCCAATTAACTTGCCGACTATAACGCTGTCAGCAATGTTGTACATCTGCTGGAATATAACACTTCCCATCATCGGAAGTGAATACAATAACAACGTTTTTGTTATATTACCTTTAGTTAAATCCCTTGTCATTTTTGCAATTCCCGTCACTCGAATTATTAGCAACCTGATCAAAAACCTAAGCTTTGGTCGTGCTGATTAGTGGTAATATTATTTGAATATTGTAAATGCACGACTATTATACCATTAAAGCATTACAGAATTCAAGATGAATATTCTATTTCAGTCAAAATGTAACAACTTTTAAAACAATTAGCTTTTGCATTGTATTTATTGACAAGATTTTGTATAATGCTAACAGTATTTGATATAGCCAAGTCACAAAATCAACCGCATTAAAAGGATATTCCCTGAAATGTTTAAAAACAGGAAAAAGAAAAAGCAAACACACAAGGGTATTTATATTATCGAAGATATGGTTACAGATAATAACGGAATACCTATCGTTTCAGATGATCAAACATACCGACCACAACACCACGAAGCTTCGAAAAAATCCCAACTTCTGCAAAGAAAAACCAAAACTTCAAACTTTAGTAGTCATTTTTCTGGTGGTTCAAGCGAGCATAATCCACCGAAAAAGAAGAAAAATCGTTGGTCTTTCTTTAGAGTTTTACTGTTTCTTGTTTTCATAAGCGGCTTTGTTTACTCGGTTGGTGTGCTTGTAGACTGGAGCATCGATGCAATGACTGCAAAAAATGAATACAATGACACACTAAGTATGCTAAAACATAAAAACGACTCGAATGTTTCCAAAAATATCGGTGATATTCTTGATATATCTAATGTTAGCGCAGGTTTCCCTCTCGATGATATAACTAATATCGCCGACATTCAAGACAATTTAAAAACAATCGCAGCTCTTAATGACGATTTTTATTGCTGGGTACAGATGACTAACACTAATATCGACTACCCAGTAGTTAAAGCAAATGACAACGCAATTTATCTTAACAGAACTTACGGAGGTCGCGACGGTGTAAAAAGCGGTACAATTTTCGCTGATTACAGGTTGTCAAACAATGTCTCCAAAACAAAAAACCTTGTTTTATACGGTCATAATATGTCCAACGGCACTATGTTCGGCATGATTCCTCAGCTCTTTAAGAATGATCAGCGTTCTTGGGAGCTTTTTGACTCTTCAATAATAAGAATATACACCCTTGATTCGGTTTACATATATCAGCCCTTCTCGATCTACGCAACAACTCAGTACGATAATTATGTTAAGCAGGATTTTTCCAAAGATTCCGACTGGGTATCTTTTCTTCAAAGTATTTACGACAAAGGACTGTATAATTGGAAAAAGGATATGAGAGACTATATCAAAGCTGACACAAAAATTATAACCTTCTCCACCTGCACAAACTATTCTGCAATCCACACACAACAGAGATTTGTACTCCATGCTGTTCTTTTGGATGTAATAAAGTTTAAGTAAAAGCTTTTATTTTCTTCAAATCACAGGAGGTAATACTTTGATATTCGGCAAAAAGAAAAACAAACATAATAACGATGAGATATTTCTCATTGATGATATAATTATCAGCAATAACTCGATTAAAGACGAGAATTCTGAACTTTCGGCTGATTTGTTTGAAGAAAACATTGCAACACCGGCCACAGTAACGGAATTATTTATTGCGCCCGAAGATGAAGAAATTCTTGAAGTAAAGCCTAAGATTAAAAAGAATAGAGCAACTGTTAGTAAAAAACGCACCGCTCAACCGTCTGATGAGATAGCATCAAATAGATTTCCCAAAAAAACTAAAACACCTGAAGAAAAGACCGAACAGACATTCCGGACCGAATCAGTCAGGAGTGAAGAAAACGATACCGATGACTTTATAAACTCTCTAAATAATTTAACTGCAAAAGAGATTCCGAAAAGGTATCAACCCCCAAAAAAGAAAAAAAGCTCCCCTGTTCCTGCTTTAATTAGATCAGCAATGCTCTTGATATGCGGCGGAGTTTTTATTTACTCTGCTATTCAAATAATCGCATCTTACGCTGACTCAATAAAAAGCCAGAAGATTCAGTTGCAAATAAAAGACCAATTTTATAAAAATAGCGAGATAACAGCCGCCAAAGCATCGCTAAAAAGTTCTAAAACACTCACACTAACCGAAATGCTTGGCGCAGATACGGATGGAATTGACTTTATTCCTCCAGAATTGCTTGATGAATACCAGACTCTAATAAAAGGGTTTCGTGATACAATCAGTTCAGGGAAATATCCTGATGCTTACGGATGGGTAAAAATTCCCGGTACGCGTGTTGATTATATCATAATGTTAGGAAAAGATAACGACCAATATCTAAAGCGATCTCCGGATGGTTCATACAATGAAGCTGGTTCGGTTTTCGCTGATTTTAGAACAGCTAAAGATTATCTTTCAAACCGCCATGTAGTTCTTTACGGTCATAACAGATCCTCCGACGGAACTATGTTCAATAGCATCGCTAACTTTTTCAATTCGACCGACAGTTGGACCATGTTTAATTCATCAGAGATACAAATTGTCACTGCAGATGGTCTTTATATTTATAAACCTTTTTCTCTTTATATAACTTCAGAATCTCGATATATTGAATACAACTTTAGAGATGATAACGATTGGGTTACCTTTCTCCAAGAAAGACTTGATCTAAGTAAGCACAGCAAGTGGACGACGTCTTTTAAGAGCTATATTAAACCGACAGCTCGGTTATTGACTTTTTCAACTTGTACAAATAACTTTTTTAACGAAAATGAACGTTATGTTATGCACTGCGTTCTTACAAAGATAGTCACTGAATAATATAAAACAGGCTTCCGATTATTACGGTTGCCTGTTTTCTATTTATTTGAAGAATATGCCCTTCCCTATGCCCATTGTGCCACCTTTGGCAAACCAAGCAGCGTATGCCTTTTGTATTGAAGTCTTTTGTGGTAACTCAAGTGGCTTCTTAGCATCTGCTGAACCGAATATTCGCCATGCATCCGAATTGTCTGGATCGTCATTGTAAGAATATATATCGAAGTCATCCATAAAACTAAGAATGTTTGAGTTTTGTGGAAGGAATTCTCTATGCTTCGGATAAAGCAGCCATGAATTGCATTGAAATATTGTCTTTTTACCGATAAAATGCTTTTTGTAAAATTCGGAAGCCTTATCGTACGATTTTTGACAATCTTCCTTTTGTAAAGGTCCGCAGGACGGAATATGGATATTAATTACCGTATCTCCAGCTTTAACTGTATTATTACCATTTGTATAATCATTCTGAAAGGGTACAGTTTCAAACTGAAGTCGCCCTAAAGCGAACCTCGTTAAATCAAAGAATCTATCAAACCAGAATGCAACAAAAGTACCCCATATAGAATATACATTATAACACTCCATCAATTTCCATTTGAGGTCCGACATCGACATAATATATATCTCGTCGCTTATCCCTTGCTTAGCATATAGTACACGAGTATGTTTTGCAAAGCAGATATATATCAAGAGCTGAGCTGTATATGAATGAACTCCTGCAATTTCAGCTGTTTTAATTGCTGCTTTGAGTGCCTCTGGGTGACTGAAGGTAGAACCACTTTCATATAGCATGACCTGTTCATCAAAAATTGAAAATGACTCTTTGTTGCCTTCGATTTTCTTCATGGACTCAGTAAGAAAACAGCAAGCTTCAGCAGGATAATTAAATTCTTTGCAAAAACTATTTACATGAGTAAAATATGTCATTATCTCTTTACTCTTCCACTTCCGCCGCCTTTTATAAGGGAGTTTACTTCAGCGACAGTTGATATATTGAAATCCCCCTCTATTGTATGCTTCAAGCATGATGCAGCAGCTGCGAATTCGATAGCTTCTGCATCGCTTTTACCGTTAAGGTATGAGTAAATGAGCCCGGCACCAAAAGAATCACCGCCACCTACACGGTCAACTATATTTATCGTATATTCCCGTGAAAAGCAAGCTTTGCTTCCGTTATAAATCATTCCTGACCACCCGTTTATACTTGCTGAAAATGATTTTCTGAGCGTTATTGCAACTTTTTTCATTCCAAAGCGTCTGCATAATTGCTTTGCAACATCAATATAACCCTCTCTCGAAAGCTCACCGCTTTCTATGTCGGTGCCAGTTGCATGAATGCCAAAAATACTCTCGCTGTCTTCTTCGTTTGCGATAAGCACGTCAACGTATTCGCAGAGTTTAGACATAACTTCTTTTGCTTTGTCACGACTCCAAAGTTTTTTTCTGTAATTTAAGTCGCATGAAATTGTTATGTCTTTCTCTTTTGCTTTCTTGCAGGCCGCTTCGCAAATCTCTGGCATTTCTCCACCGAGAGCTGGTGTTATCCCCGTAAAATGAAACCAAGTCACACCGTCGAAAATTTTATCCCAATCAAAATCCTTTATGTTAGCTGTCGCAATAGCAGAACCTGCTCTATCATATATAACGTTTGAAGGACGCTGTGATGCACCTTTTTCGCAGTAGTAGATACCAAGCCTATCACCACCATAAACTATACTATCTGTATTTACTCCCCAAGAGCGGAGAATATTTCTGCATGAATGACCGATCATGTTGTCGGGTAGCTTAGTTACAAAAGCAGCTTCCTCTCCAAAACACGAAAGTGAAACAGCGACATTTGCCTCTCCACCTCCAAATGTTGCATCAAAGCTGTTTGTTGCAAGAATACGACCATAACCAGGTGGTTGAAGTCTTAACATTATTTCTCCAAATGTAACTATCTTTTTCATTTCTTTTAGTTTTCCTTTCGAGCTCTATTTATTTGTGCGGGAACAGGTAACTCTTGTTTAAATTTGCAAGTGTGTCAAATGAATAACCTTCATCTTCTAACTCAGTGAGCGCCCAGTCAAGCATATCGACTGTTTCGTTTACCGAATCATGCATCAAAATAATACAAGGTTTCTTTTTATAGTCACAGTAGTGGACAGTTTCGAGAAGCAATCGTTTTAGATATTCATCGACTGTTTCCTCAGGTTTCATGTCATCTCTCCATTTATCACCGTTTGCTGCAGTCCAGTCATACATATAATAGTTTTGTTTCTTCAATGCTTTAATAATATCTTCTGCAGGTCCGTATTGATAAGGGGTTGAGGAACCACCCGGGAACCTAAAAATATGTGTTTCAGGTTCTTTACCAATAATAGTTTTTATTGTTTCCTCCCATTTTTTAAGATCTGCCTCAAAGTCCTCTACTGTTTCATAAAGGCGGTAGTAATTATGCGACATTGAGTGGGATGCAATTACATGACCCTCGTCATATATTCTTTTAACCAGTTTCGGATATCGCTTTGCGCAGTCACCGATAATAAAAAATGTAGCTTTTATATTATGCTTTTTTAGAATGTCGAGAACTTTAACTGTGTTTTTAGAGTGTGGACCATCATCAAAGGTTAGATAAAGTATATTATCCTTTTTTGGTCTTTGGGATTCTTCTATGGATGTTTCAAATTCTGGTGAAGTATCTGATTCTGAGGAAATATCTGATTCAACCGAACTTTCTGATTCATAAGAAGATTCTAAATCACCCGGTGAAGTCTCGTTTGAAAGTTCGTCTGCACTGCTATCGATATAAGAAACAGTTTCATCAAGACTTGATGTGCCAATTTCTTCTCGGCTACTGTCTTGATAAAAATGACTGATGCTTGATTGTGGTTTCGAGTTATCAGAATTGGAATAACAGCTCGATATAATCGCTAATATTGATGCTAAAGTAAGGATGTATAAAACAAAGTTTCGAATAGCTTTGTTGCAAGTTGTCATTTTTGTGCATCTCCGATGTTTAAATTATAGTCGTGAATGCAGTATATAATATCATCTTACCATTAAGTATCGTGTTTGTAAACACAAAAACCACGCATTTTGAAAAATAATAATGCATTTTTGATGGTGACAAAGCTCCGCCTATATGTTATCATAACCAATAAACAAATGGTTCTACCGCTTACCATTAATGGAGAGTAGTAAAGCTAACCTTTACAGTAATACTAAAACATTATTAAAATGAAAAAACTTAAATTTATTCAAAATACTGCGTTTTATAATCTGTTTATGTCCGGAGATAAAAACTCAAAAGGCCGTCTTTGCATGCTTCAGTCGAGCATTCTCACCGGAATTATCGGAAGTTTAACAGGCGGTATTTTTTATTCTGGTTTCCTTCTTGGACATGGAATTAATATCGTAAATGCTGGTATCATAACATTTATACCACTTATCGCAACAATATTCGGACTTTTTTCGCCGATGATACTCGAGCGTTTTCCTAAAAGGCGAAAAATCTTACTGATAAGCCGATCTGCATATTATCTTATCAACATAGGCGGACTGACAATTTTGCCGCAAATTGTTCGCGGTGAGCAGGAA
Source organism: Eubacteriales bacterium (assembly GCA_028705495.1). Lineage (GTDB taxonomy): Bacteria > Bacillota > Clostridia > Oscillospirales > CAG-382 > GWF2-38-85. The sequence continues at coordinate 18,677 of JAQWDK010000010.1, read as the reverse complement.
AAGCTTATTGGATTTAGTATAATTGTTTTTGTTGCCTCGGCGATAAACTCTCTTTTTTCTTCTGGGTTTTCTGTTTGGCATATAAATTTTCTACCGAACGATGTAAGAGCAGACTATTTTAATATATCAAATATCATAACAAATGCACTGATGGGGCTCGTTGTACTCATTAGCTCACTAATTGCCGACTCCCTTGCCGGCTCACCAATGCAGTTGACAATCATTACAATACTTCGTGTAATCGGACTTGTTTTTGCAGCCCTTGATGTCTACACCCTCTCAAAGCCTCATGAAGCTCCCTACGAGTCAACTCCGGGGAAAAAGATAAAGCTTAGTGATACTTTTACTTTACCTTTCAAGCACAAAAAGTATATTCTGACTATGTTCGTCATGTTCTGTTACACTTTCGCTTCAAGCTTGACGGCCTCCGTAATAAATGTTTATCTACTTGATAATGTAGGTGTTACATACACTTTTATAAACGTCATTACTGCGGTTTATTTTATCTTCTTTATCATATTCGGAGGAGCATCAAAAAGACTCATCCGTAGAACATCATGGTTCACTGCATTTGCAAAATCTATTTTCTTCTTATGTCCTACATATATTCTTTATTCTTTCGTAAACCACGAAAACTATGTTTGGCTTATGCTAATAGTAAGACTTACCCAGCATCTTCTTAGCGTTTCGATAACAATTGCTTATGCGAACTTCCCTTACATAAACCTTCCTTCTACTGATCGGACTAACTATATGGCATTCTATGCATTCAATGTCAATATTGCATCCCTCATCGGTATGATGTGCGGTACGGGATTTGTTAAGCTTATTGGAGTAAATAAAATTGTTATATTTAACATCGGTTTCGAAAGCGTACAGTTCCTCATGCTAATAACCGGGCTGCTCATGGCACTCCTATCAGTCTTTGTAACTGTGTTCCGCAACAAACTCGAGCCAGATGAGCAGATTTAATTGAAAATAACAGGTGATGAGGTAAGATATTTACCTCCGACTTCGATTTTATCAGCGGAGAGTGCGGCAAGGTCGTCAACCTTACCTGATAACAAAAACTGCGTTTTAGCAATGCTATCAAGTTTTTTATAATGTGCAGGTTTTGCAAGGACAGTAATTATATCTGTCCTTGTGTTTTTTAGAAAAGACAGACTTCCTCGCTTCGCAGCAAGCAGATTTGTATATCTCGGCATTGTCAAAGCATCTTTTTTTGTACCTCTTGCAAGGCAGTGCAAAACAGCTCTGCGTATTTTTGATGTGGTGTCAGTCGAGGCTGCTGAAAGTTCAATGAGTTCTCTGTAGTTTTTCGCTTTTTTAGCAGCTTTTATTAGTCTTGATGCAAAACCTTTGGTAATATCATAAATATCCGACAGTTCTTCAAGTTCTGCTATTCTAAGCTTTGACAAAAATGCCGCTGATAAATTTTCTGTTCTTCTACGATTTATAGTTGAATAAAGTTTAGCTGCTATTGTTGGAAGTTCACTTGTTAGGTTTTCATCAGAGAGTGAGCGAATAAAAGTAGCTGATTTTAATTCGTTATTTCGTTTTATAGGATAATAGTTGATTTTATCTTTTCCAGCAATAATGTATTCGATCGCAAGTATATTGTTTGGTTTTGTTAGGAGTTCTCCGTAATCATAACCCAAAACTTCAGAAACCAAAGCTTGTCTCGCTTGCGGATAAGAAAGGTTCTTTTCATCTTTCGTTCTATTTATAATAATTTCCCGTGTACTTTTATCAGACAAAAATTTCGTTAGATTCAAAAGTTTGTCTATGCTATCTTCAGCCCCGAATGCGAGAGTCGGAATCCCAAGTGACATTGCTATATGAACACCAGCAGCCGCAAAGTCGCGGGCGCCAAGAGATGAATATGGATATGGCAATTCCAATACGATGTCAGCGCCTTCCATCACAGCGGCACTTGCACGAAGGTATTTATCAGCAATTGCAAACTCGCCCCTCTGAACAGTCGAGCCACTCATTATGCAAACAACATAGTCGAATTTGCTTTTTAAAATATCGAGTTGGTACTTGTGTCCCTTATGAAAAGGATTGTACTCACAGATTAAAGCACAGACTGTTTTATTTGTATTGTTTTGTGGCATAATAGTTAACTCCCATGCTTTTTGATTTTTTCGTCAAGTTCGACAAAGTGGCTAAAGTCCCTTGCAAATGCTGAAAAATAGTGATATACTATTCTGTGGTTATCCGTAGGGTTTCTTTTTTTTCGGAAAACATTATTTTTATTATATGTAATAAACATACAAAGGTCAAGTAACGGAGGACAAATTTTAATGTATGTATTGGTAATCAACGCCGGCAGCTCCTCGCTTAAATATCAGCTTTTTGATATGGCGAACGAAGTAGTGCTTGCCAAGGGACTTTGCGACAGAATCGCAATTGACGGTATTCTGACTCATCAGACATACGGTAAAGAAAAATATTCTAAAGAAATAGCTATGCCGAACCACACAAAAGCAATCCAAGCAGTGCTGAAGATTCTTTGTGACAACGAGTTCGGCTGCATTGATGATTTGTCGCAAATCGTCGCATGCGGTCATCGTATCGTCCACGGTGGCGAGTGGCTCACAAAATCTGTTCTAGTTGATGAAAAGGTTATCGGCGATCTCGAAAAATGTCGTGCAATAGCACCGCTTCATACCGGCCCCCATCTTATGGGCCTTCGTGGTTGCATGGAAAATATGCCGGATACACCCCAGGTTCTTGTAATCGATACCGCTTTCCATCAGACAATGCCGGCACATGCTTATTTTTATCCTATTCCCTATGAGCTTTATGAAAAATATAAAATCCGCCGTTACGGTTTTCACGGCACATCTCACAGATATGTTTCCGCTAAAGCGATTGAATACCTCGGTAAACCCGCTGTAGACACAAAGATTATTACCTGTCACCTTGGCAACGGTTCTTCCATCAGTGCAATTAAGGGGGGCAAGGTCATTGACACAAGTATGGGCTTTACACCTCTCGAAGGTATTATAATGGGTTCACGCTGTGGTAATATTGACCCAGCAATTGTACCTTTTCTAATGGAAAAAGAAAACATTTCAGCCAGTGAAATGGGTGTATGGCTAAATAAAAAATGCGGTTTCCTTGGTGTTTCCGGTGTTTCAAGTGACCTTCGCGACATCGATACTGCTATTGAAGAAGGCAATGAACGCGCAAAACTTGCTTATGAAATACTCAGTTACGACATTAAGAAATACATCGGTACTTATATGGCAGTTCTCGGTGGTCTTGATGCAATTGTTTTCACTGCCGGAATCGGTGAAAACAACAAGAGTGTGAGATTTGATTCACTACAAGGTTTAGAAAGCTTCGGTATAAAGGTCGATGCGAACAAAAACGATAATTTCCGCAACATACCAGATCCTGTTGAAATTTCCGCAGACGATTCTAAGGTTAAGATCTATGTAATCCCGACAAACGAAGAACTTGTTATCGCACGTGATACCATTGAACTTGTTAAAAACGTGAAATAAATTCAATAAAGTTAAGGCGAAAAGCTTCGAGCTTTTCGCCTTTTCGACATTTAAATCTTCTTGATCTCGTCTTCAACAACTTTATAAGCCTTTTTTGCTTCCTTTTTCGCAGAGAGTAAAAAATCTCTTATTGGATCGCAGTACATTGCCGATGTAATTAAAATACCACCGACTGTAAGTGCAGTTAACGCTCCTATCATTGCAGGGATTATCATCCCGTTTTTAGGTTTTTTGCCAATGAACATAATATCAACCACAACCTTTCATGGATAAATCCGGTTTCTTGCCTTTAGTTTTGACAATAAACGCCCGATTATTCTAACTTAGGTAAATATTGCTCGTAAATCCATTGACCAGTTAAACCTTCGTAGTTAGTATATTGCGTAGCTCTTCAGAGTCAGCAACTAAAGCGTCAGCGCCTGAACTCTCAAGCTCTTCCCTGCTACCATAACCGAATAACACCCCGATCGACGAAATTCCGTTTACTTTGGCTCCTATGATATCATGTTTTCTATCGCCTATCATAACTGCTTCTGATTTTTCAAAGCTCTCATCGAGTTTCTTTAAATCTTCTAAAGTTGCTGCAAGAACTTCATCTTTTTCGGAAATGCCGCCATTTAATCCGCTACCGCGCACAACGGTCATGTATTTCCATAAACCGAAGTACTTTAGAATTTCAATTGCATAAGGTTCTGCTTTTGAAGTTGCCACCGCAAGGTTTTTTCCTTTATCAATAAGGCTTTTGAGGAGTTCGGGAATGCCGCTATAAAGATTGTTTTCAAACATTCCTTTTTCGGTATAATACTCCCTGTAATCCTTAATCGCTTCTTCGACATCTGCTTTTGGTACGCCAAAAAGATTCGCAAATGATTCCTTGAGGGGAGGACCGATCATTTTAAACATCTCGTTTCTAGGCGGAACAGGTAGCTTTCTTTTTTTCAACATGTAAATTGTTGAATTGATTATCCCATCGTGGGATTCGGTCAAAGTACCATCAAGATCAAAAATTATAACTCTTTTTTCATTCAGACAGGTATTTTTCAATATATTTTTCTGCGCTTTCCAGTATATCGTGGTAATCTGGGTTGCCTAAAAGCTCCCTGGCTGTACTAACATCAGCCCAAATGAAGTTATCGGCTTCGCTGCTCGTTTCTATTTTCTCACCATCGCTTTCCGCGAGATAAAGCACGACACGTTTAAGTCTTCCGCCTGCAATCCAATATGAAAGCTCCTCTCGAAAACCATCCATAAGTTTTGCGTTTATCCCCGTTTCTTCTTTCAATTCACGAAGTGCTGTTTGTTCCTCTGTTTCTCCAGCTTCTGCGTGACCCTTCGGAAAGCTCCATGTTTGGGATAAGGATTGTAGCAATAGCAAGTATTCGGGTTTACCGTTTTTTACACGGAATAAAACGACACCGCAAGATCTTTCATAAATCGAGATAATACTTGAGTTGAAATACTTTTCCTGAAAGCGTACAGCCTCTTCGATTTGTGCTTGATCAAAAACAACACCCTCGGGAGCGGCAACCCATTTTTCTTCAATATCATCTTCACGGCTAATTACGGCAATTATTTTCCCATCAAAATGATTGACAGGCTCGTCCACTCCGAGTATATAAACATCCTGCTCCTCGCCGTCGGGAGCAGATATCCCTTCAATATAACCATAATTTAAAGGGTATATTGTATCCTCATATTCGGGGTGTTTGCTTCCGATTGGCCGATCTACTTTAACACTTACACTCTTTCCGAGAATGTTTTTCCCCCATATATTATCTTCCCCCATCTCTTATACTCCGAGTATGAGGTTTATGGAGTTAATCTCTTCTACGCTCAGCGGAGGAAGGAATGCTACTGCAGCATTTTCAGTAATCTGTTCAGGTTTAGAAGCACCTATTAGAACTGTCGTCATCTCAGGCCTTCTCATGACCCAAAGAAGTGCAAGTTGTGCAAGTGTTGCCCCTCTTTCTTTAGCAAGATTGTTAAGTGCAATGATTTTACGGAGCTTTTCTTCTGTTATGTCTTCTTTCCTGAGGTAATAACCTTTTGATATGCGTGAATCAGAAGGTATTCCGTCGATATAGCGTGATGTAAGCTGACCTTGAGCAAGTGGTGAGAATGCGATACTGCCAACACCTTTTTCAGAAAGGACATCGAAAAGACCGTGATCGCTTGTCCTATTGAACATACTGTATGAATGTTGATGGATCAGGCAGTGGACACCAAGTTGGTCAAGGCAATCTACAGCCGCTCTCGTTTGCTCGGGATTATAATTTGAAATGCCTACATACAGTGCTTTACCCTGCTTAACGATGTCAGCTAAAGCACCCATTGTTTCTTCGATAGGAGTATCGGGATCAGGTCTGTGTGAATAGAAGATATCGAAATACTCAAGTCCCGTGCGTTTAAGGCTTTGATCGATGCTTGCCATCAGATACTTACGGGAACCGAAATCACCGTAAGGGCCTTCCCACATACCATAACCAGCTTTAGAAGATACTATAAGCTGGTCTCTGTATTGTCCCAATTCCTTCTTCATTATTCTACCAAAGTTTTCTTCAGCAGAACCTGCGGGAGGACCATAGTTGTTCGCTATGTCGAAATGTGTTATTCCGTTATCGAAAGCTGTCGTCAACATATTCTCCATGTTTTCGAAACTTTCCCTGTTACCATAGTTGTACCATAGACCAAGTGATACAAAAGGTAACATGAGTCCACTGTTTCCACAGCGTCTGTATTTCATCCTATCGTACCTATTCTTAACAGCGTTATACATCATTAACCATCCTTCCTAAAACTTATTATATTTCTATGATAAAATACAAGAACCGTTTTGTCAACATGCATTTTTGATTTAACTGATTTATATCTATGACATAATTGACAAATGTTGATTACAGAGGTATAATATCGAAAATAAACAATAACAATAAATTCTCGTTGTGAAAGGTAGTAGAGATGGAAAAAGTAATAGAAAAAAGATTATTTATACCATCTTCCCTGTCAGACGATGATAAAGCTGTAGGATTTCAGGTGACTATCACAGGAGATGACGCACATCATATAAAGAATGTTCTCAGGATGAAACCTGGTGACTATGTTATAGTTTGCTTCGCCGATGGTAGCGAATATACGGCGATGATATCGAAACTTGACGAAACCGTTTCTCTTACGCTTTGTGAGAGAGTTGAGAGCAACACGGAACTTCCTGTCGATGTAACATTATATCAAGCATATCCAAAAGGCGATAAATTTGATCTCATAACCCAGAAATGTACAGAATTGGGTGTTTCACGAATTGTTCCGGTCATGAGCGATAGGTGCATTGTCAGACTTGACAATTTGGCAGCTGAAAAGAAAATTAGTCGGTTACAAAAAATTGCTGAAGGGGCTGCAAAGCAAAGCGGCCGCAGCCGTATACCGGAAATTTGTCTACCGATTTCATTTGATGAAGCGCTTAGTGGTATTAAGTCGTCAGACACAGGTTTTATCTGTTACGAAGGTAATGATACAAGACCACTTCCTGAACTTTTACGAGGTGTTACCAAAGGGTCTGTTTCGTTTTTCATAGGTCCCGAAGGTGGCTTGTCCTTCAAAGAAGCGGAAGCTGCAGTCAATGCAGGTATACCTCTGGCAGGGCTTGGTAGGCGAATACTAAGAACAGAAACCGCACCAATTTTCGTTATGTCGGCAATTTCACTATTATTTTGTTGAAATATACATAAATATGCTTGAAAAAGTTTTGTGATTATGATATTATGTAGAATATAGTACATGTGGATAGGAAGGGTGTTTAAGTATTATGTCAAACAAATTGTTTCAAGGTTTGATTTACCAGATGAAAGATGCAGTCAGTCGCACTATAGGTGTCATTGATGAAAAGGGTGCTGTAATTGCGTGCAGTCAGCTGACAAAAATCGGTGAATATCAGCGCGAAATTATCGAAGAAGTAACTTACACATTCGACACCGTTGTTTCCTCCGGTTATACCTATCGCCCGATCGGTTCACATGCAAGAATTGAGTATGTGGTTTTTGTTGAAGGCGAAGATGAAGAGTCAAGAAGCATTGCGGGTCTTCTTTCAATCACGCTCACAAACCTCAAAACGCTTTATGATGAGAAATACGATAAAGCGAGTTTTATAAAAAATATCATACTCGATAATATTTTACCCGGGGATATATATACCAAAGCAAAAGAACTTCATTTTGACAGTGAAGTAAATCGCTGTGTTTATTTGATTCGCTTCAATTCCAAAACAGAAGTTAACCCATTTGACATTGTTCAAAACCTTTTCCCAGATAAAAACAAAGATTACTGCATAACAATTTCTGAAAATGAAGTAGTTCTGGTAAAAGAGCTCAAATTTGCTGTTGAGCAAAAGAACATCGAAGCAATCGCAAAAACTATTGTTGATACAGCCTCAACTGAATTCTATGCTAAGGTTTCAATTGGTATTGGCACTATTGTAACTAATGTACGCGATTTAGCTCATTCTTTCAAGAATGCACAAGTTGCACTTGAAGTTGGAAAAGTTTTTGATACTGACAAAAATATTATAAAATACGAATCTCTCGGAATCGGAAGGCTTATATATCAACTTCCTACGACTCTTTGTGAGATGTTTTTACAAGAAGTTTTTAAGCGTGGATCTCTTGAGTCACTCGATCGCGAAACACTTATGACTATTCAGGCATTTTTCGATAACAATCTCAATGTTTCCGAAACGTCGAGAAAGCTTTTTGTTCACCGTAACACTCTTGTTTACAGACTCGATAAGATTCGTAAGCTTACTGGACTTGATCTTCGTGAATTTGATCACGCTATAACTTTCAAGGTCGCTCTGATGGTTAAAAAGTATCTCATCTCTAAGCCCACAAAATTCTAAATTACCCCCGCCCTGTCTTGCGCATTCGCATACCCGATTGAAGTTTAAGGATACCAATAATGATAGAGTTCAAGAATGTTTCAAAAACTTACCCCAACGGTACTGTCGCGTTGAGGAATGTCAATTTGTCCATTGCCGACGGAGAGTTTGTTTTTATCGTTGGACACTCCGGTGCCGGAAAGACGACATTAACCAAACTGCTTATGCGTGAAGAATGTATTACATCAGGCTCGCTCAGAGTGAATAACTATCGTCTGGAAAAAATTCGCCGGAGTAAAGTACCTTATCTACGCCGCGAAATGGGTGTTGTCTTTCAAGACTTTAGGTTGTTTGACAACATGACTGTATATGAAAATGTTGCATTCGCAATGCGTGTAATCGGTGAATCAAACCGTGCTATAAATAAGCGTGTTCCCTATTTACTTAATCTTGTTAACCTCGCTGATAAATGCGACCGTTTCCCCCATGAATTATCAGGCGGAGAGCAGCAGAGAGTTGCGTTTGCCCGTGCTTTGGTTAACAATCCGAAAATTATAATTGCGGACGAGCCTACCGGAAATGTAGACCCTCAGATGTCGTTAGAAATTATCGACTTACTTATTCGTATCAACAAACTTGATAAAACGGTAATTGTTGTTACCCATGAAAAATCACTTGTTGATTATTTTAAAAAACGCGTTGTTTGTATCGGAGATGGATGCATCGTAAGCGATAAGATCGGGGGCATGTACGATGCGCATTAGCAACATTTTTTATTTTATAAAGCAAGGTTTTTTAGGAATAATCCGAAATGCAGTAATGTCCTCAGCTTCAATACTAATTCTCGCGTCCTCGATGCTTGTTTTGGGAACTTTTTGGACTGTAATCGCTAATATCAACAGTTACATGGATTCACTTGATGAACTAAATGTAATTTTACTATACATAGCTCCAGAAACCGATGAAGCTCGTACTGAACAAATTGGCGATGAGATTCGAGCGATGGACAATGTTACAAATGTTACATTTTTATCAAAAGAAGAAGCCTGGGAGCTCGAACTTCAAAAATACGATGAAACTCAAAGAGCTATTTTTGAGCAATTTGTTAAGCTAAATCCTCTGCCGGATACATATAAAATTGAATTTGCGGAAATAGAAAAATCAACACCACTTTTATTTCAGCTTTCTTCAATCGAAGGAATAGACCTCGATTTGAAAGAACAAGGTAAGAATCCAAAAAGTGTTATTGATATTGCTAACAAGGTTGAATCCTTTAAGAACGGCATTTCAATGATTTGTGTTTGGCTTCTCATTATACTTCTTGTTGTGTCATTCTTTGTAATAATGAACACCATAAGACTCACTGTTTTTTCAAGAAAGCAGGAAATTATTATTATGAGATATGTCGGTGCAACGTCCAGTTTTATTGTAGCTCCTTTCGTTGTAGAAGGCATCATCATTGGTGTTCTTTCATCGGCAATAGCGTACGGACTTCAGTACTACCTCTACACTTATGTTATGCCCGATATGCTTGGCAACTTCGCGTCAACTGGACTTCTTCCCTTTTCTGAGTTCAGTAGAATTTTAGCAATTGCGTTCCTTACGGTAGGTCTTTTCGCTGGTATAGTTGCAAGCTCGATGTCTATGAGAAAATATTTAAAAGCCTAAAACAGTGCCTTTTCATAACGATTTTTGTTTAGGAGTTAAGATTGAAAGATAAATCTTTCAATCCAGAAGTTTGTTTCTTTCGTACCGTAAATAAGCTTTCGTTATGAAAGCAGCACGAATCGCAAAGGGTGCGAACGAAACAAACTTCCAGGTTAGTAAAAAAGGAATGGTCATAGTAATGTTACAAAAAAAGATTGCAGCATTTTTGCTTATAATTTCGTTTTGTCTAACTGTTTTTGCCTCTTCAGTGATGCCAACATCAGCTGCTACTACAATCGATCAAGATAGAGAGCAGCTAAAAGAAATTCAAAAAGACTACAACGAAGCTAAATCGCAACGGCAGCAAATTCAACAACAGATCAACTCCCTACTTGCCAATAAAAATGACATAACCGATCAAAAAAATTACATAGAATACGAAATCGGTTATTTAGTAAGCGAAATCGATGCTCTTGGTAAACTTATCACAGGTTATGATGAAGAAATCTCTCGGCTCGAGAAAGAAATTGACACTTTAAATTCAGAGATCGATACATACGCTTCACTAATAAGTGATATAATAAAGTACACTTATATTGAGGGTGAGCCTTCGGTTATTGAACTGCTCCTCAGCTCCGAAAGCCTGACAAGCTTCCTCTCTAAAATTGAGTTTGCTTCTTATATGGTTGATTACAACGAAAAACTCATAAATGATTTGAGCGGCGCTGTTACTGCCCTTGATAAGAGCAAACTAGAACACGAGACTGCTTCCCAGAAACTAATCGTTCTTCAGCAGGACAATGAAACGTTAAAAGAAGAATACGAGAAAAAACAAGTCGAACTCAATGATAAGATCAAAGAGTTAGAAAAAAATCTCTCACAAGCCCAGTACCTTTATCAGCAGAAGCAAGCAGCAGAACAACAGATAACTCAGGACATTGCAAATCTTCAAAAGCAGATAAAAGAAAAAGAAGTATACGTTGGTGCATGGTTTAGACCGCTTCCGTATCCTAATAAAAGAATTAGTTCCACTTTCGGTCAACGCTACATTTTTGGAAAATCCGAATTCCATAACGGGATTGATATGCCGGCTCCCATAGGTACACCAATCCATGCGGTTCAATCAGGAACAGTTATTTTAGCTACATATAACGACAAATCATACGGTTGGTATGTTGTTATCGATCATGGCGGTGGAATTTCTACACTTTACGGTCACTGTAGTAAGCTTCTTGTTTCTAATGGTGATAAAGTGCTTAAAGGCAGTGTTGTTGGGCTTGTCGGTTCAACTGGAAGATCAACCGGCCCCCATCTACACCTCGGACTTATGAAGGACGGGAACTGGATCAATCCTGAAACACCAGGTTATTTTGATGCTAAAGGTATGAATTTTACAAAGGACTACGGCGCATAATAAATATTTTGAGCAACTAAATATAGAAAAACAAACTCTTTCGTTTATATAAGCGAAAGAATTTGTTATAATACGGAACAACCAAGAGTTGAACCACCGTCCGACGGCCGGCGGTTCACTTCCGTTTATAACAGCATTCCCTTTATTGTCGTCGGAGAAGGAAATTTTATGGCTAAAAATAAATTCGGCGTAGGCTCGCTAATATTTGTGGCGATTATTTTCACAGTCCTCACCTTTTTATTGACTTCGGTCTATGTGGGTAATTATTACACCGAACAGCAAAGGGAGTTCTATTATGAAAAGGCTTTTTTGAAAAAGCTTTCGGATATAGATAGTCAAGTTAAAGACAAGTTCTTTTTTGACATAGATAATTCTACACTCGAAGAGATGATAATGAAAGGATATGTCGCGGGACTTAACGACCAGTTTAGTTATTATCTCACGCCGGAAGAAGCAAATATGCAAAACCAGTCCAGTAGCGGTGAAATATCCGGAATCGGTATTTACGCTTCTTTTGATACGGAACACAGTGCAATTTATATTTCCGGAGTAATGCCAAACTCACCTGCTGAAAAAGCCGGATTATTACCCGGTGATTTAATAATAAAAGTCGGGGACCTTGCCGTAAACAACACAAACTACAATGTTGCCATTTACTCAGTGCCCGGTGAACCCGGTACACAAGTTTCGCTCACAATTGCCCGTTTTCCCGATTACAAAAAAGAAGAAATCATTTCAATCACTCGCGAGAAGTTTGTCGTTGAAAGCGTGACATACGAAATGCTTGATAACGATATAGCATATATAAAGATTGCCGAATTCAATGATAACACAGATGAACAGTTTGTGACTCATCTAAATAAGGCAAAAAACGACGGAGCTAAGGGAATTATATTCGATGTCCGTAATAACCCCGGTGGCAATCTTGAGAGTGTCTGCAATATTCTTGATCCACTACTTCCAAAAGGACCGATAGTCCATATCATAAACAAAGAGAACGAGGTTATTCAGTCGCTTGATTCCGATGCAAGGTTTACCGACCTTCCGATGGTTGTTCTAATAAACCGTAATACAGCCTCAGGTGGCGAGCTTTTCTGTTCAGCTCTTCGCGATTATGAAATGGCCGCTCTTATTGGTGAAAAAACCTTCGGTAAAGGATGCATGCAGACTGTTTATCCGCTAAGCGACGGCTCCATGCTCATCCTTACAACAAACCTGTATAACCCTCCAAAAGGCGAAAATTATCACGGTATTGGTGTAGAACCGTCTATTAAGATTCAGATGACGGATGAGATGATGCAGAACTTCAACAAATTGACTCGTGAAGAGGACATTCAATTTCAAGAAGCTCTTAGAGAAATCACAGAAAGAATCTCAAATCAAGCATAAATCAATTTATAATAAAGTATTTATATCATATATTACCGTAAAAACAATTGAGTTGTTAAAAACGGAGTATTAATCAAGGTGTGAATCGCCGGCACAAATATCACATCTTGCACAATATCAAGCCGGAGAAATGGGTAGGACATGAATGCAACTAACCAAGTATACCTAACAAAAGAAGGATATGAAAAGCTTACATCAGAGCTTGAGTATCTCGTTACGGTAAAACGCAAAGAAGTCGGTCTCGCAATATCCAAAGCACGTGCTTTTGGCGATCTCTCTGAAAACAGTGAGTACGATGAAGCTAAAAATGAACAAGCTGAGGTCGAAAATAAAATAGCAAAAATCGAGCAGACATTGAAAAATGTTGTCATTATCGACAATTCAAACATAAAAACCGATAGAGTTAGTGTAGGGTGTAAAGTAAAAGTATTTGATATTACTTTTAACGAAGAGTGTGAATACACAATTGTCAGTGCACTCGAAGCTGACCCGATGAATCTCATCATATCTGACGAATCCCCGCTGGGTAAAGCACTCCTAGGTAAAAAAGTTGGTGACACAGCAGTATTTGAAACACCGTCCGGTGTTGATAATATGAGGATTCTCGAAATTTCAAAAATGTAATTCTAAGTTCCAAAAGAAAGGACAACTAATAATGAGTGACAGCCTTAACAACAATACTGAGGCTAATGAGCAACAATCTCTGCAAAATGAGCTTGAGATAAGGCGTGCAAAACTTGCTGCCTTAAAGAGTGAAGGACATGACCCTTTTATTATAACGAAGTTTGACAGGGATACTTACGTTTCAGATATAAAAGATAGATTTGATACTCTTGAGAATACCGACGTAAAAATCGCCGGAAGAATCATGTCGCGCAGAGATATGGGAAAAGCGAATTTCATTGATATTTCAGACTTTTCTGGTAGATTGCAAGTGTATGTTCGTATCGACGATATCGGAGAAGAAAGCTTCGAAAGTTTTAAAACCTATGATATCGGAGATATAGTCGGTATATCAGGTTTTGTCTTCCGCACAAGACGAGGTGAAATATCTGTTCATGCCAAAGAAGTTGTGCTTCTATCAAAAGCTCTTCTTCCCCTTCCTGAAAAATGGCATGGCCTAAAAGATACAGACACTCGTTACCGTAAACGTTATCTCGACTTGATAGTAAACCCAGAGGTCCGAGATGCTTTTGTCAAGCGCTCAAAAATAATATCCGAAACTCGCAAATTCCTTGATGCACGTGGTTTTCTGGAGGTTGAGACACCTGTTCTTCATTCACAAGCAGGCGGAGCTAACGCAAGACCTTTCATAACGCACCACAATACACTTGATATCGATTTGTACCTCCGCATCGCACTTGAGCTGCATCTCAAGAGGTTGATTGTTGGTGGTTTTGATAAAGTTTATGAAATTGGAAGAGTTTTTAGGAATGAGGGTATGTCACCGCGCCATAACCCCGAATTCACGCTCCTTGAACTTTATCAAGCTTACACCGACTTTGAAGGTATGATGGAGATTACAGAAAGTCTTATCAAGTATCTTGCTAAAGCTGTCGTAGGTTCTGGACAAATACCATATGGTGAAACTATAATTGACATTGACAAGCCTTTCGAAAGGCTTAAAATGACTGATGCAGTTAAACAGTATGCTGGTGTTGATTTCACTGAGATTAAGACTCTCGAACAGGCTCGTGCTGTTGCTGATTCACGCAATATAAAATACGAACAAAGACATGGTATTGGCGATATTCTTAATCTGTTTTTTGAACATTATGCAGAAGAAAAGTTAATCCAACCAACATTCGTTACTTTCCATCCTGTTGAAATATCGCCTCTTGCAAAACGTTCACCTGAGCATCCTGAGTTGACTGAACGCTTTGAACTCTTCATCCTCGGCAGAGAACACGCAAACGCATTTTCAGAGCTTAACGACCCAATCGACCAAAGAGAAAGATTTGAAGCTCAAGCTACTCTCAAAGCTAAGGGCGACGACGAAGCATGTGATGTGGATGAGGACTTTCTTACCGCACTTGAGTACGGTATGCCTCCTACAGGTGGTCTCGGTATTGGCATGGATCGTCTCGTAATGCTGTTGACGAATAGCCAGTCCATTCGAGATGTACTTCTCTTCCCCACTATGAGGCCTGTAGATTAAAATAAAAATATTAAGAAGGGAGCTGTTTGATTTGGAAAAGTTAAAAAGATGGTTCGATAACTTCTGGGAATACCACAAATGGAAAGTGTTTGTTGTGGCAATCGCACTTGCGATTCTGTCTGTAACAATTCCTACAATTCTAAACCGTAAAGCTCCCGACTTTTCAATTTTGTATGTAGGTCCCATAAAGATATCATCAGACACAATTACAGATATTAATAAATCTACATCTGATTATCTGAGATTAGATTATAATGATGACGGTGAAATGAATGCTGAACTCGTTACAATGCTCCTCCCTACCGCTTTGGGACCAAAGTTTGACGAAAGCGGTAATTTGATCGATGACGAGAGTATCAATTATATCGCTTATGGGGATGAATTTTACACTCAGTTTATTTCCGAAGTAATGGTTGGTAATACCGTTATCTATATTGTCAACCCCATATTTTATGAAAAGCTCGTAGATGATAATTATCTCGTACCACTAAAGGACATTTTCGGAATTACACCAGAAAGTGCCCTTCCTGATGGTTTTGGTATACCATATGCTAATCTTGATGCTAGCAATCTCAGCGGTTTCTCGGCGCTAAAACATGAAATGGTCATCTGTGTCAGATACAAACGACCGAACGAAGATATAGATTTTTACAATCAAAATATAGAGCTTTTTAAAGACTTTGTTAAGTTCAAAGTCGATTAAAAAAATAGGATTAGTTTCATGAAATTTTCTACAAAAGGAAGATACGCTCTTAGACTGATGCTGGATCTCGCAGCTAATGACAAGGGAAATTATATAACGCTCAAGGAGATTTCCCAACGCCAAGAGATATCTATGAAATATCTTGAGCAAATTATTGCTTCGCTGATTAAAGATGATTTTCTTCAATCTACACGCGGAGCTTATGGAGGTTATCGTCTAACCCGAAGCCCAAGCGATTATACTGTGGGCGAAATTTTACGCGCTACTGAAGGATGCCTCGCGCCTGTTATATGCCTTGAAGATGAAGATATCGATTGTGCCCACAAAAAAAACGGCTGTGCAACAAGGGAGTTGTGGCAAGGTTTATATGATGTAATGAACGAATATCTTGACAACTACACCCTAAAAATGCTACTTGATAAACAAATTACTATCGATAAATAATTTAAATAAAAAATATCCGAAGCTTTAGGCTTCGGATATTTTTGCTTTATTTAGTCAAGCAATGTTTTAAAATAGAATGTTTCTAAAACCATGTTATATGCATTAGAAGCTTCATCAAAATCAGCTTCGGTTGCAGTATATGTGATAATATAAACCGCACCGCTTCTTATAACAAAAGTCTGACCGAATTTGTATACTTTATCTGTTATCTTTGCGGTATAAACAACCTTGCAAGCATCTGCACCACCAACTTTTAACTCTTCAACTGAAAGCTCATTTAAATCGCTAAATGTTACGGATAGATAGCCCTTGCTCTGAACCCAGAACTCACTCGGCGTGGTTTTGGGCTGAGTCAGATCATTGACCATAACTGATACACTCTTATCTTCAGGAATAAGACTATTACCACCGCCGATAATTGAGATAAAACTCGTATCATGATCGAGTGTCCAGTCATCGGGATAATAGAATGTATAATCAGCAAATTTGTTCTCTGCAAGTTTAGAATTAGCAGGTGCTGATGTGTCGTTGTTGCCTGTTCCGCATGATGCTGTAAGAATCATCATAGTAAAAGCAAACAGTAAGCAAATAACTTTCTTGAAAAGTCGCATTTATACTACCTCGCGGTTCCGAATGTTTTAGGTTTTTACTCTATATATGATACCATCATGAACCGCTTTTGTCAAGGAAAACTCCATTTCGAACTATTGTTTCAAAGCGTTTATCGCTTCAAGGGTTGCGTTCATTTCTGTATTAAAAGCATCTCTTCTTGCGTCTATAAATGAAATAATATCTTTTGAATTTGAGAAAAGCATTTTGTTGTAATACTGAATGCAATCATCCCAGTTAAATACTATCGAAAGGTCTACAATCCTATTTGAAAAAATAATGTCAAGCATTTCAGAAGAATCTTGGTCGTCAAATCTCTTCAGTTGAAGCGTTCTGTTATAATATTCGGGTGTTACCATTTGCTTTGATAAATATGCCATTGATTCTATAGCAAAAGTTGAAAATTCAATATCTTTAGCGTTGTTTAAAACAGATAAACAGAAGAAATGATAGGGATCCACGACAGAGGTGTATCTAACCTGTTCCTCATTATATTTCGGTACCGGAAGGATGCCATATTTTATAGTTGAAGTCTTCATTTTTTCTGAACTTACAGCATCAATTCTACCAGCAAAAAATAATGCTTTTCCGTTGTAAAAGTAGTCTTTTACAGTACCTGCTTCTGGATGATTCCATGCGTAATACTGTTCTGTAAAAGCAACCCTCGATCTGTCCATGAACATATCAAAAACCTTTTCGAATGAAGAAATAGCTTGCGGTTCTGTCATCGCCAAATATGGAAGATCGGTTGCTTCGTTTTTATAAACTTGAGGATTATTGCAGCCAACAACATACTTGTAACAGTCAAATGCATCAGTAACCATTCCCCACACATCACCACCGGAGACATTCATTGTTCCGTCACCATCATCTTTTGCTGCTGTTTTTATCATCTCATACATTACGTCGAGAGTCCACTCACCTTTTTTGACAAGATCGTAAGGGTTGTCGAGTTGATTATCTTCTATGATTTTTTTGTTGAAATAAGTAACAGATGTATATTCATCATCATTTACAAAAATATCTCCAGTCGCAAAATACAGCTTGTGACCTATGGAAAGGTCATCTATTAGATATGTATCCCACCAGTCCTTGTCAAGTTGTAGATTTGAATTAGGCAAGGTCTTTAGGTCGTAAAAATAGCCTTCTTTAGTAAGCATAGCAAGAGTCATAGCACCTGAAGCAACAATATCATAACTATTAGAGTTTGCTGCGGTATCTGTTCGTACCTGTTCTTCAAGCTTATCGAAGCCTTCATTATAAATACATGTTATGTTAAATCCATATTCCTGTTTTAGTAACTGATTACGTTCATAAACCGCATCGTTGACGGGTTCACTTGTTAGTTCTAAAGGTGCGATTTGTGCTTCACCATACGTCGAATTCTGATGCGTAGCTAAGATAGTTAAGGTTTTACCGCTATAATCAGCTTTACCGAGATGCGGCACTAGCAAATCTGAACCGCTAGTTGTTATAGACAAATCTGACTGTGTTTTGTCTATAACACATGAAACGAGTAATGAAGGCAGCAAGAGGGATAACAACAAAAGTATGGAGAACAGTTTGAGATTAAATTTTTTCATATTGACTCCTTAAAATTTTATTGTAATCGTGGAGCAAATTACCATTATTAATCAAGTGCGTTTATAGATTCAAGCGTTGCGTTAATATCAGCATTGAAGACTTATCACAGCGCAAATGTTTATATCCATCTCGTTCAGATTTGTTATACAATACAACATTTATATTATACTATATATTATTTCAATAGTCAATATGTATTAATATTATTAAAAAAAGATACTCTGTGGTTGTCAAACATATGGTCTATTTTTAATTTAAGAAGAATGTGGATAGGTAAGTTCTATCGGGTATTCGGCTTTTCGGAGTGGAGCGTAGCGGAACGGAGAAAAGCCGAATACCCGATGGCC
>JAQWDK010000031.1 GCA_028705495.1 Eubacteriales bacterium | reverse complement strand
TTGCTCTCATTGAACCATTTGACAGTACCCTTCATTAAAAAGTACCTCCATTGAAAATGTTATTCCGATGTAACATGTAACAAAAAAACCACAGATAATAAGTCGCAATGGAAATTGACTTACAACCTTGTGGCAATCAATAAACACATTTAGAATACATTTGATATTATACCCCAACTTTTGAAAAATGTCAAGATATATTTTAAAATTATTTTTTAAGGCAAGAAAGAAAAAATAAAAAACAAGTTAGAAAAAGCAAAAAGAAACAGCGTTTTTCGAAATGCTGTTTCTTATTTGGTGACCCGTAGGAGAATCGAACTCCTGTTACCGCCGTGAAAGGGCGGTGTCTTAACCGCTTGACCAACGGGCCTTATTTTGTTGTTAGAACGCTTGTATCCGACGATGTAAAAATTGCAAGATTCGCTTGCTGGTAGCGGAAGTAGGACTTGAACCTACGACCTGTCGGGTATGAACCGAATGCTCTAGCCAACTGAGCTATTCCGCCATTTAGTTTTCGCGTCTGAAGTTGTCTTGTTAGTACACTAAAACCTTCGCTTTTTGCGCCCCAAGTAAACAGCGCTTGATTATTATATCAACACAAAGCCGTTTTGTCAATACCTTTTTTCTAAAAAAGATAAATTTCGACCTTATATTTAATTCCTTGTTTTTTTAACAGTAATCGGTTATAATACCTCATACCATTTTTTATGAAACGAGAGCGGCTTATGTTTGAGATAAACAGCTTAACAATAAAAAAGAATATCGGCTCACCATTATTAATTGCACTTGCACCTGACCTTCATGATAAACCATATGACCATATAATAAAGGCTATCAAAGAAGGTATGCCAGACTTAATCGCAGTACCCGGTGATCTCGCTAACAGCTATACTAAAGGGTTCGGAACGGGTTTACAGTTTCTACGGGAATGCGCTCAAATCGCGCCTACATTTTACAGTAGCGGTAATCACGAGTATCGTTTCGGCGGTATCCCCGCTGACGATATAGAGGAGACTGGCGCTGTCTTTCTCGACAACCGATTTGCCAACTTCGAGAATATATATATCGGTGGCTTTCCCACCAAAGGTGATCTAAATAAGCTTGATAATTTTTGCACGCAGGACGGATTCAAGATACTGCTATCTCACCACCCCGAATATTACCTCCGTCACTTATTCAAAAGGGATATAGATTTAATACTAGCTGGACATGCTCACGGAGGACAGGTAAGGGTTTTTGGAAGAGGACTTTACTCCCCCGGTCAAGGTGTTTTCCCTAAGCTTACTTCAGGTGTCCATGATAACAGGCTTGTCATAAGCCGTGGGCTTTGTAATAACCAAAAAGTTCCGAGGCTGTGGAACAACCCGGAACTTCTTTTTGTAAAGCTTCTACCTGAAAATTAGAGCAGCATTTGTTCTTTAAATTTGGTTATTATCTTTTTCTCTTCTCGAGAGATTTTAACTTGTGAAACTCCAAGTATTTGAGCGGTTTGTGATTGTGTAAGGTTTTTAAAATACCGGAGCACTATTAGTTTCTTTTCAAATTCCGGTAATGCGTCAACAAGCTGGTGCAGCGACATCACCTCAACCGTTTCATTTGTGTTGTCAAAACCCACAGCGTTCTCAAGCGTGGTGTCACCATAAGTTGCGTCGAGCGATAGAGCTGGTGCGGATGCATCAAGGGCGGTCAGAATATCCTCCTCACTTATTCCACATCGTTCTGCTAAAATTGAAATCGTCGGCTCACTGCCTGTCTCCGAGAAATATCTGTCACGCTCGCCAGCGATTATACGTGCATTTCTTTTGATATTTCTGCCGACCTTAATCATCCCGTCATCTCGCAAGAACTTCTTGATTTCGCCTATTATAAGCGGCACAGCATAGGTCGAAAAGACAGTACCGAAGTCTGGGTCGTACCCTCTCACCGCTTTTATAAGACCTATTGTCCCGATTTGTATTAAATCCTCAAGCTCGACACCTCTGTCCCTAAAGGAGAGAGCTATGCTCTTAACAAGCCCCATATTGTTCCGGCAAAGCTCGTCAAGTGCTTTTTCATCACCGACTCTCGCTCGCATAAGGAGAGCGGCGTTTATTGTTGCGTCGTACATCAACTCACCGGCCTTTCGGGTATTTTTTCAAAGGTTTTGCAGATGTTTTATGTATTGCCGATGCGCTTCTCAAATCTAACTGTTGTACCTTTATTCGGCGCGGAGCTGACTTTAAGCTTGTCCGAGAATGATGCAATGATTGTAAAGCCCATTCCGCTGCGTTCGTCAGAAGGGAGTGTGGTGTATAGCGGCTGCATCGCTTCCTTGATATTGGGTATGCCGCAACCCTTGTCTTTAACGGTTATCACTATCTTTCCGTCGCTGTAATATTCGCCCGATAAGTAGACATTTTGAGCTTTTTTGATGTCTGTCTCTCTGTAGGCATGCACAATGCTATTTGTAACTGCCTCAGAAACGGATGTTTTTATATCCGAAAGTTCCGCTATTGTCGGATCAAGTTGATTTACGAATGCTGATACAATAATTCTCGCAAAACTTTCGTTGAGGGATTTAGCCGGAAACTCACACTTAAAAGAGTTTACGGGCATTTCTTTAATGGCTTTATTTAATATAGTTGCGCTTTTCATCTTTTACTCTTCCTTTCAGTCGCTTCTATTTTTATAAGCTTGTCCATTCCAGCCATATTCAATATTTTCAACACGTTTGCACTGGGGTTTACAACACTCATAGTGCCTCCGATACCTGTAACAGTCCTATATCGTCCCATCACAAGCCCCAATCCCGAGCTGTCCATAAAGCTGATATCGGACAATTCAAGCTTGAACTCATCAGGTCTTTCCTGGAGTATTGTCTTATCGATATCCTCGCGAACGCTTTGAACGCTGTGATGGTCTATCTCACCGTGCAATGATGCACTTAAAGCACCGCGGCTTCTTTCGTATGTCACATACATAACTTTTTATCTTCCTTTCATAACAAAAAATCCTTATAACCACCGTAACAGTGATTATAAGGATTTCCCTTTAAATATATGGTTGTATTTTGTCAGAACTGGATGTCTTGTTTTATTTTAATTTGTCGACTAACAAAACTTATTGCAGCTTTTCGAGTGCTTCTGTCAGATTTTTTTGTAAAGCGAGATATTTTTCGCGCTTTTCTTTTTCTGCTTCAACAATCTTCGCGGGAGCTCGAGATACAAACTCTTCGTTCGAGAGCTTCGCATCCACTCTCTGCAGCTCTTTTTCGCAGCTTTCAAGCTCTTTGCGCAGTCTGTTTCTTTCAGCTTCCATATCGACCATGTCAGAGACAGGAATCATTACTGTCGCACTATCAGTTACAAGCTTTGCAGCGTTTGAGTCCGGACATTCACCGTATTCAACGCTTGATGCATGAGCAAGTTTTTCAAAGAAATGGTTGATGTCATCCGAAAAAACACCTTCAGAAATCGGTGTTATATAAAGCTTTGCTTTTCTTGACGGCGGTACATTCATCTCAGCGCGAATATTTCTAATCGCACGGATGGCACCAATTACGCTGTCCATCCGCTTCTCCTCGGCTTCAAATCTCATATCGACATCAGCGACAGGGTATTCGGAAACCATAATGCTCTCACCTTCATGAGGGAGCTTCTGCCATATCTCTTCCGTTATAAAGGGCATGAACGGATGCAGTAGTTTTAGTGTTCCGGAAAGCACATATACAAGTACAGCTTTTGCACTGTCATCTCCACCTTCTGCAAAGAGCCTTGGTTTGACAATTTCAATATACCAATCGCAAAAGATATCCCAGATGAAGTCATAGAGCTTTGAAACAGCGATACCAAGTTCGTACTTTTCGATATTTGCTGTAACTTCAGATATAAGTGTATTGTATAGCGAAATTACCCATTTATCTTCAAGTCGAAGAGAGGTTTTATCGAGTTCGTAATTTTTACCTTCTTCAAGATTCATCAAAACAAATCTTGCGCTGTTCCAGACCTTGTTGGCGAAATTACGAGAGGATTCAACCTTTTCGGTCGAGAAGCGCATATCGTTTCCGGGGCTATTACCGGTAGCAAGCATAAATCTCAGCGCATCAGCACCGTACTCGTCTATTACTTCAAGCGGGTCAATACCGTTGCCAAGGGATTTGGACATTTTCCTGCCCTGTGAGTCACGAACAAGTCCGTGAATGAAAACTTTATCAAATGGTTTTTTACCCGTCACCTCAAGGCTCTGGAATATCATCTTAGAAACCCAGAAGGTGATTATGTCATATGCGGTAACTAGAGTGCTTGTAGGGTAAAAATACTTCAGATCTTCTGTTTCGTCCGGCCAGCCAAGAGTCGAGAAAGGCCAAAGCGCAGAAGAAAACCATGTGTCAAGAACGTCTTCGTCCTGCTTTATATTTTGACTTCCGCATTTAGGACATTCAGTGACATCGTATTCTTCTACTGCAATCTCACCGCAGTCGTCACAGTAATAAGCAGGTATGCGGTGACCCCACCAAAGCTGACGGGATATGCACCAGTCCTGAATTCCACGCATCCAGTTAAGGTAGATTTTAGCGAATCTGTCGGGTATGAACTCGAGATCTCCGTCCTCAACAACTTTTATTGCAGGCTCTGCAAGTGCTTTCATCGCAACAAACCACTGTCTGGACGACATGGGTTCAACCGTTGTGCTGCATCGGTAACAGTGGCCGACTGCATGAGCATGGTTCTCAGTCTTAACAAGATAGCCGAGTGCATCAAGATCAACAAGAACAGCTTTTCTTGCGTCATATCTATCCATGCCGGCATATTTGCCGCCGTTTGAGTTAATTTTAGCATTTGCGTCAAGCACTTCAATCATTTCGAGACTATGGCGCTGTGCGACTTCAAAGTCATTCGGGTCATGACATGGTGTTATTTTAACGCAACCAGTTCCAAACTCTGTTTCGACATATTCGTCGGCAATAATCGGTATCTCTCTATCGGTAAGCGGCAGAAGCACTGATTTGCCTATGATATTTTTATATCTCTCATCATTCGTGTTAACAGCTACAGCTGTATCACCGAGCATGGTTTCGGGTCTTGTGGTTGCTACAACAAGTTCTCCGCCACCCTTAATTGGGTATTTTATATGCCAGAGCTTGCCGTCCTCGTCAACATGGTCGACTTCGGTGTCAGAAAGTGCTGTAGTGCAATTAGGGCACCAGTTGATGATTCTATAACCTCTGTAAATGAGTCCTTTTTTATAGAGGATGACAAAAACTTTGCGAACCGCTCTGCTGAGCTGTTCATCCATTGTAAACCTTTCGCGCGTCCAGTCACAGGATGAACCGAGCTTTTTAAGCTGATCTATTATCCTTCCGCCATTAACACGCTTCCAGTCCCAAACTTTTTCAAGAAAAGCTTCTCTACCGAGATCGTGACGGGATTTTCCCTCTGTTTTACGGAGGTTTTCTTCAACCTTTATCTGCGTAGCAATACCAGCGTGGTCAGTTCCGGGAATCCAAAGTGTCGGATAACCCTGCATCCTCTTTGTGCGGATGATGATGTCCTGAATCGTATTGTTGAGCGCATGACCCATGTGAAGCTGTCCTGTTACATTGGGCGGCGGTATCACTATTGTAAAGGGCGGCTTAGGGTTGTTTTTATCTATTACCGGTGTGAAATATCCTTTGTCTGTCCAGAATTTATAAAGCCTGTCTTCGACATCAGCCGGATTATATTGTTTCGGCAGTTCGATCGCCATAATAAACTTTGTCCTTTCAGAGTATGGTAAGGTCGTTGATTGCAAGGCCTGTTATCAGCTTAGGGTAGAAATAAGTCGACTTCTGCGGCATTTTATCGCCTGCGAGTGAAACATCCTTGATCTCTCTAATTTTTGTCGGGTTCATAAGCACCGCGAGTTTTGCACTTCCGTTTTTGACGCTTTCAACTGCAAAATCAATATCACGTGTATATGTAAGGCTCTTTCCAAGTGCCATATTCTCAGCATCAATACCAAGAACTGCGTCAAGTATTAAAGTGTGCAGCACTGAAACATCGAGTCCACGATATGCGGATGATTTTGACGGAAGGGCTACTTCCATTGCGTCTTTATCTTTTAGTGTTAATAGGTAAAAGTCTTTTCCGCCTGTATACAAAGCAAAAACAGTTTTGTTAGCATTTTCTTCAAGGCATTTTTCGGCTTGTGATATATCCGAATGCTTTTCAACATCAAAACAAGCAGACACTTTTTCAAGAAGCTCTTCGACGCTTGTGTTTTCAGGTGGATTAACAAGTCTGTGCGTTGGAAATACCACAAGACCCGGGTTATCCATATCTACAAGCATCATCATCATATAATCTGCTGATGTGTCTTCAATTTTCCCTGAATCTCTGAGACTGTTTCTGAAATTTAAAGCTGTCTCGTAACGGTGGTGACCGTCAGCTATGAATAACTGTTTATCAGCCATTGTCGATGTTATTTCGTTAATTCTCTTATTGTCTGCGACTTTCCACAACTTATGTATAACACCTGCGTTGTCGGCAAATTCAACTTCAGGCTTCTCTGCCATAACGCTCTTCATTACTTCGTCAACCTTGTGGCTGTCATCGTTATACAGTGAATAAACGGGAGAGAAATTGCAGAAGGTTTCACTCATGAGATTAAAACGATCTTTTTTAGCTTTTGAAAGTGTTTCTTCGTGAGGAAGCACAACCTTTTCAGAAAAATCGTAGAGTTTTACACGGCAAAGCATTCCATAAAAAGTTTTTGTCACACCCTTTACCATAAAGGTTTCGGAATATATAAATATCCCTTCATCTTTATCTGCTGCAAGTATTCCGTCGTCCTTCCACTTCGCAAGAAGAGCTGCAGCGTTTGAATACTTGTCATCTCCACCTTCGGGTAGCTCAAGTCTCACCACATTGTATTCACTTGTTTTCACAAGCTCCGCACGCTCGTCAGGACTAATAATATCGTAAGGGGGAGAAACAACGTTCTCTATTTTACCACTGTTTTTTGTATATCTCAGCGGTCTGAAAGGTCTGATTTCTGCCATTTTTGTCTCCATTCTATCTTTTTTAGTTATCAGCATCTGCTAACTTCAATTTGGCGTAGCTTGCCATCAGTTTACGTTTTCCTTGTTTGTCGAATTCTACGGTGTAGATTACATCCGGTCCCATCTGTTCCGCTTCCAGCACGGTACCTTCACCGAAGCCCATGTGTAAAACACGGTCGCCTTCAGAAAATTCGGGTTTTGTATGACCTCTAACAGTTTTTTGAAGTTGCTCGGTTGCTGTCATGTGTTCGTCGGCCCTTTGGGTTTTACGTAGAAAAGACTCAGCGGATTTTGTTGTAGCGTTAGCGACATATGCAGGAACACCTCTGCCATCACTCTTCGGAAGGTCTTCCAATTCGACGAATTCTTTTGGTATTTCCGAAACAAATCTCGAAATGGGATTAGAGGTTGTTCTACCGTAAAGAAGTCTCGTTTTTGTATGGGTTATAATGAGTTGGTTTTTCGCTCTCGTAAGTCCGACATAAGCGAGTCTTCGTTCTTCTTCAAGATCTTCGCCTGAAATAGACTGCATTGAGGGGAATACTCCGTCTTCGAATCCGGGTAAAAATACAACCGGGAACTCCAGACCTTTTGCGCTGTGCATTGTCATCATAGCGACAGCGTCGGACTCTTTATCATAGTTATCAATTTCCGAAACAAGAGCTATCTCTTCAAGGAATGATGATAAACTCTTAGTCTCTGAACTCTGCTCGTAAAGAACGGCACTTGAAACAAGTTCTTCAACGTTCTTGAGTCTGTCGGATTCGGTCAGTGATTCTTCAAGCATCTTTCTGTAACCCGACTTTTCTATAACGCTCTCGACAAAATCACTAAGTGACTGATTGTTTGCTAAATATCTGAGCTCCTCAATAAGATCGGTGAATGTTTTAAACGGAACCTTGAATTTATTGAGTTCGGGGTATTCATCAATTGAAAGCAAAATTTCGTAACTTGACTTCCCCTCTCTTTCGACTAAAGCCGAAAGTACAGCCATTGCAGTAGTTCCTATATTTCTTCTCGGTAAATTAATTATTCTACGGAGCCTTGTTTCATCATTTGTATTCGAAGCTACGCACATGTACGCAATGATATCTTTGATTTCTTTTCTATCGTAGAAACGCTGTCCACCATAAATTCTATATGGTATATGATTTTTCGACAAAATCATTTCTATGGCGTTCGACTGCTCATTGAGTCTATAAAGGATCGCAAAATCCGAGAACTTCGCTTCTCCTTCAGCAACGCGTTTGCGTATTACATTCATAATATAAAGCGCTTCTTCACTTTGTGTGAAGTGCTTTTTAATAAGTATCTTTTCGCCTTCTTCGTTTTCAGTCCAAAGGGTTTTGCCTTTGCGTCCGGTGTTGTTTTTTATTAATCCGTTTGCAACATCAAGAATCGTTTGAGTAGAACGGTAGTTTTGCTCAAGTCTGATTATTTTAGTGTCACGGAATACTCTGTCAAAGTTTAAAATGTTATCAATTGTAGCACCGCGGAAGGCATAAATACTTTGGTCATCATCACCGACAACACAGACATTGCCCCTATCTGAACCAAGCATTTCTATCAGTAGGTTCTGTGAATGGTTTGTGTCCTGATATTCGTCAGCGAGAATATAGTGGAACTGTTCTTTGTATGTTTGCAATACATCGGGGTTTGATGTGAAAAGCATGAGTGTGTTGAATATGAGGTCATCAAAATCGAGAGCTGATGCTTTTTTAAGCTCTTTCTGATATTCTTTATAAACTTTTGCTATCTGCTGTTTACGGATATCGCTTCCAGCTGAGTTTTCGTAGCTTTCAGCTGTAATAAAACGTTCTTTGGAGCGATTTATCTCATTTTGCACTGATTTTGGCGTCAGCTTATCCTCAGCTATGCCAAGCCTTTTCATACATTCAGTAATAAGCTTTTTAGAGTCATCGCTGTCATAAATCGAAAAATGGTTGTCAAATCCGAGTTTTGCGATATGTCTACGCAGTATTCGGACGCATATTGAGTGGAATGTTCCAGCCCAAATGTCCCTAGCGGCTTCGCCGAGGAGTTTTTCAAGTCTCTCTTTAAACTCATTTGCAGCTTTGTTTGTAAAGGTTATACATAATATTTGCCATGGTTTCGGAACATTCACAGCGAACTTTCTTAAATACTCGCCGATCTCATCCCTTTCTCCTTTTTTAAGGAGCTCTTCCATCTTTGATTCATCAGCTCCGGACGGAACGAAGTCGCTTGCATAAGCATCGCCGAAAGATAAGATATGGGCGATTCTGCTGACAAGCACAGTGGTCTTTCCGCTCCCCGCTCCTGCGAGTACAAGAGTAGATCCGTTAACAGTCGTTACTGCTTCCCTTTGTCTTTCGTTGAGCTTCTCGTAATATTTATCAAATAATTTTATTTTCAGTTTTGTTATTCTCTGTTCTTTTGCGGCGTTATTTACCGCATTTCCTATACTCTGCATACTCAGCCATCCTCTCTCCGTTCATGTGTGATCTTATTTATCTTTACCGTCGTATTTAATTGTTCCTTCTGGCTCAAGGTATTTTTTGTTTTCTCTATTTTTCTTTCCGAAAATTATCTTGTTTTCTGTTCTGTTCATAATTCTCTTGATGTTTTCCCTATGTGTAACAATAAGCATGATTGCGACAAACAGTGGGAAAAGCAACATTATGGGTGTCGGTGGTGCAGTGTGATTTGTCATTACTAAAACTTTAAGGTTCACAAGCGCAGGATACACAATTCCGCTAACAACCGATGCGAGGGATACATATCGCCAGATAGCGACTATAATAACAAAAAGTCCTAATAACACAAGGAATATTTGCCAGTCAATTGTTAAAATCGTTGTTGCTGAAGCAACTACGCCTTTTCCGCCTCTGAATTTATAGTATATCGGGAAAATATGTCCTATTACACCGAAAAGTCCTGCAAGATATGCCCCTTCTTCACCGCAGAGAAGACGTGCAATGAAAACAGCGACAGCAATTTTGAGCATATCGCCGAGCAAAGTAAGAACAGCATCTTTCTTGCCATAAGTACGCAGGATGTTCGTCATTCCGGCGTTTCCGCTACCGTGTTTTCTTATATCGTCTTTGTACTTAACCTTAGAAATAATAATGGCACTATTTATGCTTCCAAGAAGATAGGCGATTACTACAACAACAAGTAGTCCAGCAAAATACCAAAGTCCGCCTATTTTAGATGAAATAATCCAGCCATTGATATAAATATCGTTAAAGCCCATATACTACCGCCCTTCTGATAAATTTATCATTGTTCTCCGCGACCCTTTACAATAAGCTTTATGGGTGTTCCCTCAAAACCGAATGTTTCACGAATTGTGTTTTCAATATACCGTTGATAAGAAAAGTGAAATAGCTGCGGTTCGTTGCAGAAGCAAACGAATGTTGGCGGGGCGACTGAAGTCTGAGTCATATAATAAATTTTCAGCCTTCTGCCCTTATCAGTTGGAGGCTGTACCTTCGCCATCGCATCGTTGAGAACATCGTTAAGCATTCCTGTTGTGATTCGTTTATTAGAACTTTCGTAAACCTTATTTATCATCTCATACAGCTTTTGAGTACGCTGCCCTGTTTTCGCAGAAACAAAAATGATCGGTGCGTAAGTCATATAAGCGAGTGCTTGATAAACATCCTTCATATAAGAATCAGCTGTTTTACCGTCTTTCTCGATAAGGTCCCATTTATTTACGACAATAACAGAGGCTTTCCCCGCATTATGTCCTATGCCGGCAACCCTCTCGTCCTGCGCTGTGACGCCTTCTTCAGCGTCAATCATCACAAGGCATACATCCGCTCTCTCGACCGCCATATTGGCTCGCAGCACGCTGTAATATTCGATATTGTCGTCGATTTTTGCTCTTCTGCGTATACCAGCTGTATCAATAAACACATATTTACCATACTCGTTGACGATTTCTGTATCAACTGCATCTCTTGTCGTTCCGGGTATTCCGGAAACAATCATTCGCTCCTCACCAGTAAGTTTATTGATGATAGAGCTTTTGCCTGCATTAGGTTTTCCGATAACAGCGACATGAATTGTGCCTTCTTCATCGGCTTCTCCTTCATCTTCACCATCTGGGAGAAGCTCGACTACTTTGTCAAGAATATCGTTTGCTCCAGTTCCGTGAAGCGCTGAAACAGCAATAGGATCACCTATACCCAATGAATAAAACTCGTATATTTCGGGTGGTAGGTCGCCTGTAGAGTCAACTTTATTAACAGCAAGGACAATCGGCTTCCCGCTTTTCATAAGGAACCTTGCGATATCCAAATCAGCCGCAACAGGACCGCTTTGTATGTCTGTAAGAAAAACAATTACATCAGCGTGTTCGACTGCAAGCTCCGCTTGTAACCTCATTTGTCTGAGTATCTCGTTACCCTTAGGGTCGTCGATACCACCGGTGTCAATAAGTGCGATTGACTTTCCGGAGTATTCGATCTCGTAATAAATTCTGTCACGTGTAACGCCGGGAGTGTCCTCGACAATAGAGATGCGTTTACCTGTTATTTTATTAAAAAGCGAGCTCTTGCCGACATTCGGTCTGCCGACAATCGCAACCACATAATTTCTCATTCATTAAACCTTTCAAAACAGATTAAAATCCAGTCAGTGCGTTCCAAAACTCCCAGCCATCGTTCTCGACGATTGTTACTCTTGTACCGAGTTTTTCCAACAACTCATGGACATGAACATCATCAAGGAAAAGATCGCCTTCACTACGGAGCATAGAACGCGGTATCAGAACCTCGTCACCAAGATTTTTGCCTTTTAATTGTTCGATTATATCCTTACCGACAACCAGTCCGGCGACTGTTATATTCTCCCCGAAAAAACGGTTGTCTATCGCTATAACATTAACTGTAAGTGGGCTTGTATTATCTTTGCCAAAAAAAGCTTCTGCTAATTTACATAGTTCTTTAATTTCTGTTGATGCGGCATGACCTGTAACAACTGTAACGTTTCTCTTCTCAGTTAGAGTCTTGTCTTCTGTATCCATAGCTGCTAAAAATTCTTCTTTTAACGAACGTAGCATTCCGACACCGTTTTCAAGCTGCATATAGCCCTCATAGAAAGATTCATCTGGTATCGGGGTTTCTGACATAACATAGAATTCATCTGCGGGGAAAAATATCCTATGCCCAGTCGTTTTTACACAATTGTCACCATATTCTACAATTTGCTTCAATGCTTCAGTGGACGACTCTTTATCGTAAGGTTCAAGTATAGCAAGGCCATCTCTGTGTTTTGTTATTCCGGCAGGAACAATGGCAACACTTTGGACTTTGGGGAAAAGGGACTTTAGGTCATCCATAGTTCTTGTCAGCTCCGCCTTGTCGTTGTATCCACGGCAAAGAACTATCTGCGCATTTACTGATATTCCATTATCACAAAATCTTTTTAAAATCCCGAAAGCATCTCCCGCATTTTTATTCTTCATCATCCGAACCCTAAGTTCAGGGTTTGTTGTATGGACAGATACATTTATGGGAGAAATTTTCATTTCGATAATACGTTCGATATCTGACTCTTTTAAATTTGTAAGCGTAATATAATTTCCAAAAAGGAAAGAAAGTCTTTCATCATCGTCTTTAAAGTAGATTGTTTCACGCATTCCCTTAGGGTTCTGGTCGATGAAGCAGAAAACACATTTGTTTCTACAATGACGTTTTTCGTCCATCAAGTAGGTTTCAAATTCAAGACCGATGTCCGAATATTGAGGTTTTCTTATATTAGTTTTATATTTCTTTCCGTCTCTCATTAGTACAAGAGAAAGATTTTCCTCAGTTACAAAAAAACGGTAGTCGATTACATCATTGACCGCGCGGCTGTTTATTTCAAGCAGATAATCACCGGGTAAAATCCCCCGCCTTGCGGCAGCTGAGCCTTCTTCAATTTTGACTATCCTAACCATCCTGAAAACCCCTTAGAAATATAATGACCATCACTTTCTTGCTAACCTGGAAGTTTGTTTCGTTAGCGACCTTTGCGATTCATGCCTTGCTTACGGAACACCATATATTATGGTGCGAAAGAAACAATCTTCGTCATTCTATGACAGTATGAAAAAATGGCGTTTGCCGAAAAGCTTAAAAATAAGCGGCAACGCCAGAATTTTTCAGTTCTTTGCGCAGCATTTTCGGCAGCGCCGGCACTTATTTTCGCTCTTTTATAGAGAAGCAACTGTGCCATATTGTATTTTCCCGGTTATGCACCGGCTTTGAAACAAGCTTTTACGCTTCTTTCTTTTCGGGCTTCGGTTTTATAATCAGTTTGCCCCTGTAGGTTCCGCATGCTGTGCAAACTCTGTGTGTAAGCACGAATTCGCCGCACTTTGAGCATTTTGTCATCGAGGGAGCGTCGAGCTTCCATACCGAAGATCTTCTTTTATCTCTTCTCGCTTTTGACGTTTTTCTCTTTGGTACCGCCATTTTTATTCAACCTCCTCGTCGGTGTTATTTTCTAATTTTTTCAGGTACTCCGTAAGCTTAGAAAGCCTCGGATCAACTTCCCTGAGCGAACAGCCGCAGCTTTTTTCGTTCAGATTTGCGCCGCATTTCGGGCAAAGCCCCTTGCAATCCTCTGAGCACAAGAACCTCATCGGAAGGCTTACGATTAACATCGTTCTGACAAGCTCCGACACATCGCATAGACCGTCACGGAGAACCGCAAAACTATTTTCCGAATAATCGGAGTCTTCGGTTGAACCTACGGCGTCTGTTAGCTTTAGATCGGCGGATAAACTGATATTTTTTTCAAAAGTTCGGGTGCATCTTGCGCAGGTTGCTTTGACCGGAGCTGAAATATCAAGCTTTAGCCCGATATGGTCGGAATTATCGACAGCTTCGCCGTGAAAGAGAGCTTCTTCAATAGAAAAGTCATCGCTCAAATCCGAAACACAAATCGTTCCGTCAAGAATGATCTTTCCCTCTTCTAACCGAGCTTCGCCATCATCAAATCGAGCAGTCTTCTGCTCACCGTAAAACATTGCGTAAAAATTTACATCCAATTCAGTTTCATCCATTCCCAAAATCGTACTCCATATTATATCACGCTTTTCGACTCGTTGTCAATACTTTTTTCCGATTTTGTTTTTTATAGGTAGTCTTATATTATTGATATTTTTTTCGTAATTATACTAATATTTTGTGCAATCACGATATGATATATGTTATAATGTCTTCATGAATGTAAATTCATAATTTTATATTGGCAAAGGGTGTGATTGTTATTATTCCTGCAATCGATTATGAAAAGCACAACGCTGAAGTAAATGCCCTATGGAGTGATTACTCTGCCGGTAAGAACAAACGTGTACCGATGTCACTCGCCTGTAACCCGAGAATGATACTGCTTGACCCCTCGCTCAATGACGAAAAGTACACCTTCGAGCAGTATTTCGCAGACCCTGAAATAATGGCGAAAGTGCAACTGAAGTTTATCGAATACAGAGATACTGCATTGTTGTACGATCATATTATGGGGGCTGAGTACATTCAGTATGGCTTATATCCCGATTTCCAGAATGTTTTTGAGCCTAACTGGTTAGGTTGCCCGATACATTATCATGAGCACAACGACCCTGGTACGAGTCCGATACTAAACGATGATAACAAATACGATTATCTTAGCACAGCCCTCGAGCCAATGTCCGGTATTTCCGGTAAAGCTATGCAATATTACGAGCATTTTCTTGAGATGAAAAAAAGCGGTTATACGTACAAAGGCAAACCTATAGAATTTGTATATGGCGCAGGCGGAGGATCTGACGGACCCTTCACAAACGCTTGCAGTCTACGAGGAGCAACTAATTTTTGCCTTGACCTTTATCTTGACACAGAGTATGCTCTTGCTTTGATGAACTTTATTACCGAAAACTCAATTAAACGCATTAAAGCGTTTAGAAAAGCTACAGGTCAACCAGAAAAGCTTTCTTCTATGTACTTAGCAGACGACAGCATTGCTCTCTTGTCGACAGATGATTACGTCCGTTTTGTACTTCCCTTCCACAAGAAACTTTGTGACGAACTTTCCACAGGTGAATCACCGAGTATGATACATCTTTGCGGTGATGCGACACGCCATTTTGCGATGATTTCCCGTGAATTGAATGTAAAAAGCTTTGACACAGGTTTCCCTGTTAAACATGGTGAACTCTTACGCGAATTAGGTTCGGATATACAGATGTATGGCGGAGTTCATGTTGATATACTGCTTAACGGAACAGCTGAACAAGTAGAAGCGGAAACAAAACGGATTCTTGAGGATGTAAAACCACATTCGCGCAAATTTATAATCAAAGAAGCAAACAACCTTTCACCACGCACACCGCCCAAAAACATTGCGGCAATGTATGAAGCAGTAAAAAAATACGGCGTATTTGCACAGTAAAAAAACGGAGATATTGTATTATGAATATGAATAAATGGGTCGCTTCGATTATTGGTGACAAGAAAAAGAAGGCGATGCCGATTTTAACATATCCGGGGTCTTCGCTTTTCGGTTACACCGTTATGGAGACGCTTTCTGACAGCCAAAAACAGTTGGATGTCATCCGTGCTGTTATAAAACGCACAGGCGCTGCAGCTGCATTCGGTTTTATGGACTTATCTATTGAAGCTGAGTGTTATGGAGCAACAATCAGATTTACAGAAGACGAAATTCCCACAGTTGCGGAAGGGATTTTATATGATTTAGAAAAAGAAAAAATCCCGTCTCCTCCAGCGCTCAGCGAAAGAGCAAGAATTTGCGTTGATGCGATTAGTAAAACCGCAGGAACAATAGGAGAAAGACCTCTTTTCGGTAACTCGATCGGCCCTTTTTCTCTTACGGGCAGACTTGCTGATGTAACAAATATAATGATGGCTTGCTATGACTTTCCAGATAGGGTTGAGGAGCTACTAAACTCGGTAACTGACTTCATTATTACCTATTGCCTTGAGTTCAAGAAGGCAGGTGCGGACGGTATTATTCTCGCCGAACCTCTTGCGGGAATGCTGTCACCTGAGCTTGCAAGCGAATTTTCGTCTCCATTTGTGAAAAAGATTGTCGATGCAGTTGCCGATGATAATTTTGCGGTGATGTACCATAACTGTGGTAATAACACTCTGCAAATGATCGACTCCATCATATCAACTGGAGCATCAGCTTTCCATTTCGGAAACGCTGTCAATATCGCAGATATATGTGCTAAATTGCCATCTGACAAGCTCGTACTTGGCAACCTCGATCCTGTTGGCGTGCTGAAGAACGGAACACCCGAAACCGTTGCAGCTGCTACTGTAAACCTTCTTGACGAATGTTCGCAATTTGATAACTTCGTTATATCATCAGGTTGCGATATACCCCCGGAAACACCTTGGGAAAACATTGATTCTTTTATAAAAGCTACCGAATATTATAAACAATAATTTACATAGCATCAAAGCTGTGAAAGGAAATTCAAATGAGTATATTAAATGAAATAAGCGATGCAATGCAACGCGGAAGAGCCGCATCGGTCAAAGAACTTGTAAACAAAGCCCTTAGTGAAGGAATTAGCGCAAAAAGCATACTTGAAGATGCACTTCTTCCTGGCATGGACATCATCGGTGTTAAGTTCAAGAACAATCACATTTATGTACCGGAAGTATTAATCGCAGCTCGTGCAATGAACGCTGGGTCGGAGTTACTTAAACCTTATCTTACAGAGGAGGGTGTTGAAGAGAAAGGGACTGTAATTATCGGCACAGTCAAGGGTGACCTCCACGATATCGGAAAGAACCTTGTCAGAATGATGATGGAAGGCAAAGGACTTAAGGTTATCGACCTTGGAGTTGATGTGTCAGCTGATAAGTTTGTCACTGCTGCGAGCGAAAATGATGCAGATGTTATAGCATGCTCTGCTCTTCTTACGACAACGATGAACGAAATGAAAAATATAGTAATAAAAGCAAAAGAAGTTAATCTTCGAGCAAAAGTGATTGTTGGTGGTGCACCTGTAACAGAGAGCTTTCGCGAATCAATTGGTGCTGATGGTTATTCTCAGGACGCTGCAACTGCTGCAGAATTGGCCTTATCATTTTGCAATTAAATAGGAGCAAAGAAAAAATCATGTTTAGTAGTGAAGATATAAAACTGCTCAGGGCTCTTGCGAAACAGGTCAAAGAAGCATCTCTCGACCCGATAAACGCCGAAAAGCGTGCTTTTTGGTATCGCCATACCTCTCTGAAGGGCGAGCGGCCTGCCGTATTTGTTCATCCAGACGGTTCTTGGAATGAATTTTTGCCGTATGAGTCCCTTGAATGCGGTGATTGGTATGCTAAGCATATTGAATACATTCTAAAACAGCGTATATTCAGGTACAAATACATACACGACGATGTACCGATTGAAGGTACTTTCCATGTTCAGAAGTGCTTTACAAATTCAATGTGGGGTGTGCAGCCAAAGTTTAAACCACGAAGCACTGCTGACGGTTCATGGAACCACGAGCCGATAATCGAAAAAGCGTCCGACTGGAATCAGCTTTCCATGCCAAAAGTTGAATATGACGACTACTCGACAAAGCTTAGGTACGAAACCGTCGGTAATGCCATAGGCGACATACTTGACCTTGACCTCGTCGGAAATCAGCACTTCAACTTTCATATAATGCACTGGTACTGTGATTACAGAGGGCTTGAAAACATGTATATGGACCTTGTGCTTGAGCCGGAGATGGTGCATGAGCAGATAAGGTTTTTCACCGATGGTGTTATTTCTATGTTCAAACAGTATGAATCGCTTGGTCTTGTGTCGCTAAACAACGATGACACATTCCATTACACTGGCGGAATCGGTTACAACAGCGAGCTGCCGCAGGAAGGGTTTGACCCTGACAATGTGCGGCTTAGTGATGTTTGGGGAGCTGCGGAAGCGCAGGAATTCTCGTCGGTTTCACCTGAAATGCATGAGGAATTTATCTTGCAGTACGAGCGTGAGGTAATGGAACTATTCGGACTCAATGGTTATGGTTGTTGTGACGACTTATCTAAAAAACTCGACGGAGTACTTAAGATTAAGAACCTACGCAGAGTTGCCGTTTGTCCTTGGGCTGATATAGCTGAGTTTTTACCTGTTCTCGGCGATAAATACATTATGACCTGGAAACCGCAACCCGCATACCTTGCATTCGATAAATTCAGTACAGAGGATATAACAAAAGAACTTAATGAAGGAGTCAGAAAAGCAAACGGAGGCAGACTTGAGCTTATCCTTCGTGATACTCACACCGTTAAGAAAGAACCTGAACGTTTCGATATGTGGATAGATATAGCAAGAGAAGCAATTAAGAACAACTGAGATAATTAAAACTGTTTTAGGGGGATTTATCATTGAAAAAGGTAGCATTGTTTCTTTCAGTACTATTTACTTTAAGTTCCTTGATTGCCTGTGTTCAAAAAGAACCGGGCGAAAGCATGTTGCAATCAGATCTGTTGGTATCAGAAGAATTAAGCACAGACAATTCTGAAATATCGGTGGCGGAATCTGATAGCTCAGAAGATTATGTATCAAAAGATGATATTTCTATTCCCGATACTTCAGAAGACCCTTCACAAGCCGAAACCTCAGTAGAAACATCAAAAGAAGATATCTCCAAAGGAGACACTTCCCAAAAGGAGGAATCCGAGGTACCAAAACCTTCGATTTCATTAAATTCTAATTCTTTGGAGATGAGAACAGGAGATACATATAAGATTAGCCCCACTGTATCCGGTACAGGGGGAGCTACGCTAACTTATAAATCCTCGAATTCAGCAGTGGCTACTGTAGATACAAGCGGAAATGTTAATGCAAAATCTGCTGGTAGTGCAGTGATAACTGTATCTG
>JAQWDK010000030.1 GCA_028705495.1 Eubacteriales bacterium | reverse complement strand
ATATTGAATTTAACATCTATTATATGCTAAGTCAAGAACAATTTGGAAACATTTTCTACTCCGTGTCTGAATATAAAACTCTCTTACACTAATAAAACCTTTCTCGAGCGTGTTTTGTTTCACCTTTAATTAAAACATTTTAAAATTTACACTTTGTTAATATACGATATTAATATATAACCATAACTCCGGTATATGGAAAATTCCCATGCCGGAGTAAAATGTTAATTTTGACCGCCATCGAGCTTTTCGGAATAAATTGTTATTTTGCCTTTTGCCTTCTCTCTAAGCTCGTTTAAATATTCTGTTTTAGCTACTTGCTTTTCTTCAAATGAATCGCATCCTTTTTCATTGAACAGCTGATCCAAAACTTTTGCGTTCATAAAAAACTTTTTGTAATCGTGTACAACATCATCCAACTCCCAGTATTCGTCGAAAGTTACTTGTAATCCTTCGAGAGTATCCTGGAAAAGGATATATACATTATCGTTTTTGTCTAAGTGCGTTATTCCTTCTTTTTGTTCTTTGATAAAACCTTGCAGTTCCTCATCTGAAACAGTAAAACCCTTCGCTTCAGCATCGCTCATAATCAGCAACGAATCGATATAAACATCTAAAATTTCACTTTCAGACAGTTCAGGATATAAAGGTTTCGAGGCTTTTATCCTGTACATTTTAACATCATCATCGTAAACTTTCGCAACGACTTCGTTATATTGGCTCTGATTCTTATTTGCGTAAATTCGTCCCATCATTTCGCCTATTGGCAAATCAAAAGCCCAAACTGCTATCGAGGACAAGAGTAAAACGACAGCAACAACTATAGATATAATTATTATTTTCTTTTTCATAACGATAATCTCCTTTGTGGGTTTAATCGTATTGTAAAGTTAAATTAAAGTATTTTTATAGCTAAACAAGCTATTTGTATGTGTATTCATCCGGTATGGCTCTGATATAAATCGTAAATTTTAAGGACCGACTATTAGTATATAATTCTCCTTTTAGATGGTAGCAAGGTTGGATATGCGACAATATTTCATATATGCTCTTACTCCATAAAGCCATTATTTATTATCCGTTTTCAAAACAGCTTTTTCTATATTTTCTAAAATAGGAATTGCTGTTTTACCTTGCTCCAAATCTTTGTATATAGGCGAATCATCTTGTAAGATAATTGCATAGTTGCCTTTAATAATAAATGCAATTTCGTATGTCGGGTAATCTGCTTCCTTTTTATACTTTATAACTTTGTGGCCATCATAATCTTCTATCCATAACTTGTGAGTTTGTTCTTTAAACGCGTCGTAATGTACTAATTCAAAATTAATGCCTGTTATCTCCGAATTATCCCACAGACTGTCTTTTTTAATTTCGGAGACATCAACGAAATGATTTACGATGAATTCAATATTTTCAACCACATCCGTCGAAGGGCTTGCGAGATAAAATACCCCGACTCCTATGCTTTGACCTTTAATTGAATAAAATATATCTTCTCCACCTTCATACCATGATATTGTGTATTTATCAAATTTATAATCAGGAAAAAAATCGTTTAACCTGATAAATTTACTAACTATATTTGGAACTTTTCCCTTATAATCTTTAAAAAATGAAAGGAATTCATCTTCGCTTTTAAAGTAATAAGGGGCCATGCAAGCTAAATCATTTTCTTCATTCTGTAAATAATTTTGGCCTACAACGAGCTTATAGTATGTTTTGTTATTAGTATCTTCCTCGACCTCTTTACAAGACACAAGCGTACATCCAAGTACAATAGTAGCTAAAAGAATTAAAAATTTCTTCATACAAAAGACTCCAATACTATTATTTATGATTTTCATTTATCGGAGGGAATGCATTTTTGCACTTATTTATATTTTTTCATCACTTCGTCACGCAGTTCATCCGTAAGACGGGTTTTATAAATCTCTTTTTGTAGAGGGAAGGCGTTGAAAAGCCATACATTTTCTAAATAATCAGCTTCGAAATAACCGTTTAAGCAAGAATGTTTTGTTTTTTCATAATTATACCTTTATCTTTCAATCTTACCCTCGCTTTCTTCGGATACGACAAATTAATTAAACCTTTCGTTAAATTATATGATTTTATTGTGCAATAATCCATAATCGATTATATCATCTGGTTTTCAGCGTGTCAAGAATAATATGGAAGAAAAAAACAGGCTTATCTGAAACTCTTGTTTCGGATAAGCCCATTTATTTATCTTCTTTTCTTTGTGCTTTTCTTGCGCACGGTGTAACCGAAGCTGCCGAGCTTCTTCCCGAGAGCAAAGTATTCACCGTGGGAATATGCGATAAGTTCTGCTTTGTCAAGCCTTAATTTTCCGGATTCGTTTATATACTTATCGTCAACCGATACAGCTACGATATCAGCGATAAACATATCGTGACTGCCAAGGCGCATTATATCCGTTACCTTGCACTCAAGCGAAACAGGGCTTTCGGCTATAGAAGGTGCGCTGACGATGAATGATTTTTCAGCATTTATACCGCAGAGCGCAAATTTGTCAGTGTCTTTTCCTGACTTTACGCCGCAAAGATCGGCGGCTCTTGTAAGCTCGACTGTGGTTAGGTTTATAACAAACTCCCGACTTTTTTCGATGATATCGTGGGAAAATCGACTCGGTCTAACTGAAATATATGTTTTTGCCGGATCGCTGTTGATGATACCCGTCCACCCGATTGTGAGGGCGTTGGGATTTTCGAGTGTTCCGCAGCTCACAAGAGCGGCAGGAACAGGGGACAGCAGTGTGCCCGGTCTCCATTGGACTTTACTCATTTTAATATCCGTTCTGCCGCGAAGCGGCTGATAAAAAAATCATGAAATTCAATCAATTGAATTTCGGGGGCGTGAACGCTTCGCAGTTGAACTTTATCTGAGTTAAATTTCACGCTATTACCCCGTGTTTAGATTTTGGTTGTGAAATCAAGGGATGAATAACCGCCAGCAGGACGCTTTTTAAGGCTCGGTTTAAGCCTGAGTGGGTCAAGCACAAAGCGGCGGCAGATGGAGCTGCGCCTGACAAGCCCGTATCTTTGGCAGACGAGGGCATCGCTGCCCGGTATATCTCTTGATTTTTCACAAAACTCGCAGTTGTTTTCCACATCGAGAGCTTTCTTTTCCCTTGACATGAGAATTTTCCCTTCAATAAAAAATGTCGGTTATTGTAATAACAACCACAGTATAGCATTAAAGTAAAGGAAAATCAAGTAATTGTAAGGAAAACGGACGGCGTTGTTCCGCCGTCCGCGCATATGGCTGCCGAAATAATATGTTTTGTTTTAACCGCAGCAGCAGCACAGGATCACTATTGCAATCAGTATAATTATCCAGCAACAGTTGTTATTCGAACCAAAGAACGAATCAAAGCAAGCCATAACTCATCCTCCTTCCTGCTATCATAATATGTCGCTTCCTATTTTGTGTGAGTACGACACCTTTTGTTTTTTTATTTTTTTCAAAAGTTTTTTCGATTTTTTTCGACATATAAAAAGTAACCCGGACAGCAAGCAGCAATCCGGGAAATGAATGCGTAAAATTTTATATTTTTGGAAGACATACACTTATTCGTTGTAAAAAATGTAGTTATAATACAATTATTCGTTGTAAAAAGTGTAAAGATGTGATATTATCTAAAATAAGAGGAATAATGATTTTGAAGGTGGGCAACTGAAGAAAGGCAAATTACAATGAAAAGAACAGCAATGGATAAACTTATGGACTGGAAAAATAAAAAAAACAAAAAACCGCTTATAATACGGGGTGCGCGGCAAGTTGGGAAAACATGGCTTATGCGTGAATTTGGGCGAGTCGCTTATGCTGAAACCGTTTACATTAACTTCGACAACAACAAGATAATGAATGAGTTATTTGAGAACGATATGAATGTTGAACGTATAATAACTGGTCTCGAACTTTATTCAGGACATAAGATAAACCCGAATACAACTTTATTAATTTTTGACGAAATTCAAGAAGTGCCGAACGCATTGGCCGCACTCAAGTATTTCAACGAATTTGCTCCGGAATATCAAATAATATGTGCAGGCTCTCTGCTCGGTGTTGCACTTCATTCCGGCACATCATTCCCTGTCGGCAAGGTAGAATTTTTTGACCTCTATCCGCTATCGTTTTTTGAATTCATAGATGCTATGGGTAAAGAACATTTTGTAAGTCTGCTTGAAAAAGGTGATTTTGAGATGTCAAAAACTTTTAGGTTGGAGTATATTGGACTGTTGAAACAATACTATTTTGTCGGCGGTATGCCCGAGGCTGTTCTGAGGTTTTCTCAAAACGGTGATTACAAAGAAGTTAGAGAGATACAACAAAGAATACTCGATGCTTATGAACAAGATTTTTCTAAACACGCGCCGAATGAGGTTGTTCCGAGGATTAGAATGCTTTGGCATAGTATTCCGTCACAGCTATCCAAAGAAAATAAAAAGTTTATATACGGTCTCATAAAAGAAGGGTCGAGAGCAAAAGAATATGAGCTTGCATTGTTGTGGTTAGAAGATTGCGGGCTAGTTCATAAAGTGCATCGGGTAACAAAACCAGGCATTCCGCTGAAGGCTTATGAAGATTTGAAAGCATTCAAGTTATTTTTGGTAGATGTCGGTTTACTTGCGTGTATGGCGGGGCTTAGCGAAAGAGTTTTAATTGATAGGAACGAGTTGTTCACCGAATTCAAAGGTGCATTAACAGAACAGTATGTTTTACAGCAAATGAAAACCATTAAAAACCTTAATATTTATTATTGGACAAACGATCGCGGAAATGCTGAAGTTGATTTTCTTATCGATAATGGGATGGATGTAATACCGATTGAAGTAAAAGCTGAAACGAATTTAAAAGCCAAGAGTTTGAAAACATATATAGAGAAATTCAACTCCCGTGCTGCGCTCAGAACATCAATGAGCGGTTATGGCCGCTCCGACACTATAATCGAGCTCCCTCTTTGGGCGATAGAGACAATATCGGAACAG
Source organism: Eubacteriales bacterium (assembly GCA_028705495.1). Lineage (GTDB taxonomy): Bacteria > Bacillota > Clostridia > Oscillospirales > CAG-382 > GWF2-38-85. The sequence continues at coordinate 13,910 of JAQWDK010000030.1, read as the reverse complement.
ATAAAATGAGTGCTCTCAGCTAAAAATGTACTCGCTGCCGCCAATTCGGAACATTCTGACGGTTTCATCTGCAAGAGATTTGTATTTTTCGTTACCAAAGAGTCCTTCGGTACAGATTTCTTCTGCCGCCTCTCTTGCTTGGGTAACGGTTTCCATATCGGCAATATCAGCGAGTTTGAAACGCACCTCTCCATGCTGTCTCTCGCCCATAAATTCGCCGGGTCCGCGCATTTCGAGGTCGGTTTGCGCTATTTTGAAGCCGTCGTTTGTTGCGCACATGATATTCAGCCTTTGTTTTGAGCGTTCGCTGTCGCCTTCGTGGATGAGAATGCAGTATGATTTATGAATACCACGTCCGACCCTTCCTCTAAGCTGATGGAGCTGGGAGAGTCCGAAACGCTCTGCGTTTTCAACAACCATAACAGTTGCATTAGGTACATCGACTCCAACCTCGACAACAGTCGTTGAAACAAGCACATCGATTTCGCCTTTTGAAAACGCATCCATTGCGGCATCCTTGGTCTTTGCGGACTGCTTTCCGTGGAGTACTGCGATTTTCAGTGACGGAAACTGCTTTGCAAGCTCCGCACCGTGCTGTTCGGCAGATTTCAGCTTTGGCGCATCGGAATCCTCGTTTTCTTCCACAAGGGGACAGATGACATAAGCCTGCCTGCCTTCAACCACTCTTTCGTTTATAAAATTGTAAACCCGTTTTCGGTAAGCTTCACCGACTGCAAATGTTTCAATCGGCTGTCTGCCCGGAGGTAGTTCGTCGATAATGCTAAGGTCAAGATCGCCGTAAAGTATCAGTGACAGGGTGCGCGGGATGGGAGTTGCCGACATTACAAGCGTGTGAGGTGTCATTGCACCGCTTTTTTCGGCGAGCATTGCACGCTGTGCTACACCAAAGCGGTGCTGTTCGTCGGTGACGATAAGAGCGAGCCGCGAAAAAACAGTGTCCGGCTGAATAAGTGCGTGAGTGCCGACAATAAGGTCAATTTCACCTGCTTCAAGCCTTGATTTTACATCCTTACGTGCTGCAGCAGTCATCGCGCCTGTGAGAAGTCCAACCTTGATTCCGAAACCTGAAAACAGCTTTTCAAAGGTTTCTGAATGCTGTTTTGCGAGAATTTCCGTAGGTGCCATCATTGCCGCTTGACAGCCGTTTTTGACTGCAAGGAAGATTGCTGCTGCAGAGACAGCTGTTTTGCCACTGCCGACATCACCTTGAACAAGGCGAACCATCGGATTCGGTTTTTGCATATCGTCGTATATCTCTTTTATGACACGCTGCTGTGCGCCAGTTAGCTTAAAGGGAAGAGAAGATATGAATCCACCGGAGTGGGTGCCCTTGAGGGTCATGGCGATTGCGTTCTCTTTTTTTGTTTTCGCCCTTATGCAGAGAACACCAAGTTGGAAAATCAGCAGTTCCTCGAAAGCAAGCCTTTTGCGAGCTTTTTCGATGTTCTCCATGCTGTCTGGAAAATGCAGCTGTTTTAGTGCCTGAGCTCTACCTATAAGCGAGCGTTTTGACAAGAGCTTTTCGTCAAGGGTTTCCACTGCCGATTCAATTATCGGCAGGCACTGGTTCATCGCTGTGTATATGGCGTTTTGTGTCAAGCCTGATGTAAGCGGATAGATTGGGTATATCCCCTTGAGCGGTCTGCCTTCGATAACTGCGTCGATGTCGGGCGACTGCATTGTGCGGGCAAACATCGAATAGGTAACCTTGCCATAAAAGCGGTATGTCGCACCTTGCGCAAGAGACTTTTCAAGCCAGCGCTGGTTGAAAAATGTCAGCGACACACTACCGCTGTCATCGGATGCGATGAATGTAATATAATGAAGCCCGCTACGCGACATGCGCGCCTCGGGCTTTGTATCTATGCGTAAAACGAGAGCGCAGATCTCTCCGTCTTCTGCATCTGCGGCTTTTTTTATGATGGATTTGTCTTCGTATCTGCGCGGATAGAGCGCGACAAGGTCGGCGGCTGTGAAAACGCCGAGTTTATTGAATGCTTTTGCTTTCTTTTCTCCGATTGTGCGAATGAAACGCACCTCGGTTCCTCTCTCAAGCATATCTTTTCTCCATGCTGTTAAAATAGGACTGTTGTATCAGCCGTTTCCTCAGGTAAGATGTTATCGGTCAACGACAGTTCTGTGAATTCGATCTTCTGTTTCAACAGTGATTCTCTTTCTCTGTCTGTGCACGTGAACAAGAACACCTGATTTCCTGGCATATCACGGTTTTCGGAATAGCCATAAGATGCGACTATGCCGAGCATCGCTCCAAGTCTACCGTCATCGAGTTTGCCGAATGCATCGTCGAGTATCAGCGGAGGAACGGAGTCGCGGTACAAGAGTTTTGCGAGAGCAAGTCTAAGGCAAAGGTAGGCGGAATCCTTTGTTCCTGCGCTCATAAATTCGGTCGATTTGGTGTAAACCCTTGAAGAGAAGGTCATATTGAGGCTGCTGTCAACCTCAAGCGTTCTATATCTGCCAAGGCTCGCATTTTCGAATAGCTCAGATGCATATTCGGTGAGCTTTGGTGAGATTGTGCTTTTCATATAACTGCTTGCTGTATCAAGCATAATAAGTGCTGCGTCAAGCGCTTCAGCCTTTTTCTCAAGGCTTTCGAGACTTCGTTTTACAGAATCGCGTTTTCCGGCAAGTTCAGCAGGGTTCTTTGCTTTTGCTGAACAAGCGGTAAGCTCGTTTTCGCATTCTCTTTCCCTTGCAAGGAGTGAGTTGAGCGCAGAGGTCAGAAAACGAAATTCGCGTTCGATTTCTTCTTCAGTTCTTACAGGTTTAACAGCCTTTTCTGCAGCAGCTTTTATTTTCGCCATGTCTTCGGATTTGTATGTTATATCAAAATTCTTTTTTGACTGCTCGAACAGCATTAGTTTTGTTCTCGCATCCGACGCTCTTGCGGAAAGCTCTCTGACAGCTGCGGAAAGCTCTCTGACAGCTGCGGAAAGGTCGTCAGAATTGTAGAGGACGGGGTCGATATAGGACGATAGCCTTGTGATGATACTGGAACGAAGAGTGGAAACAAATTCTCTCTTCTCGGTGAGTTTTCTTTCCGCTTCGCTTATATCACGTTTGAGAGATTTTACTCTCGCTTCAGTCGATGGATAGTCGTTTATTGCGTGCTTTGTGTTGCGGATTCCGTCAATACCGAACTTTGAACCAAAGCGGAGAAATTTTATAAGTGAAATAACAAATAAAATCCCGAAAACTCCAGCAAGCGCCATAAGACCATAAACTATATAAGGTGCGAAATTGCCGAGGTAGCTACGGAAAAAATATGTGGCACCCGATGCAATACCGCAAAAAGCTGCGATAGACAAGAATAAAATAGGCAGATTTTTGGCTTTTGAGTACTTTTCAGAAACCTCAATCGAATCAGCGTCAGAATACGCAAGAGGACTGTCGCTGCATAGTTGATTGTACTGGTCGGTTATATTAGCTAAATAATTTTCGTTTTCTTTTAGTGACTGAGTCGCGCTATTTAGCTTGAGTGTATCTTCTTCAAGCTTAGTAACTGAATCTCTGTCGGGTACAACACCGCCAACAAATTTCGCTTTAAGCTCTTCTAAGTCTGATTCCGTAGCGGCAAGCTCTTTTTCTTGTTTGTTGTAGGCTTCAAGGCGGAGCTTTTCTCGGTAATTGTCGAGGTTGTCCTTCTCGTCACGAACTTTATCGAGCTGTGTTTTTTTATCGGAAACATCGGCACGAACGCGATTAAGTTGCTTTTGGGCAAAGAATACCTGTGTATTCTGGCTTTCGGCTTTGTCGAATTCAGCTGAGAGTTCATCGTATTCACGGCGAAGAGCAGGGATTTTTCCATTTGTGCGCGAAACAAGTGAGTTTTTTGCATCCTTGAGCTTCTTCTGCGCTTTTGTCAGCGAAGTCTGCTCGTCCGCTGAAAAGATCAGGTTTCTAAGCTGTTCAGCAAGCTGGTCGTCGCCGTTTTGCGGGACAAAGAGCTGGCGGAAGAAGACACTTTTAGAGAAAACCTCCTCACCTACACCGAAGAAATGTTCACCGGGAACAAGTCCGGAGAAAACCTGTCTGCCTGTGGCTGTGTCTATTATTGTAACGCTGTCCCTTGAGGGCAGCGCAAAAACTCTCTCGATGCGGTATCTGCCACGCGGGGTCGAAATAACGATCGCACCGCCTACATGCTGCATATCCCACGGGAGGTACTTTTTCTTTTCGTTGTCCGAAATGCTCTGTTGTCTTGTACCTGCAAAGCCATAAAATATGAATTTTATAAATGCCGCTAAGGTGGATTTACCGCTCTCGTTGGGCGCAGTAATCAAATTGATGCCTTCAGCTGGCTCTACGAGAACCTCTTTGAGTCCAGCAAAAGCGTTGATTTCGATACGCTCGATGATGACACTTTTTTGAGAGGTGGTATTTGTGTTTGTTTTATACATATTAATTCCTCCCTCAGTTAAAAGTCGATGATATTGCTGTCTGCGAGTGCTCCGAGCCCGTATTTAAGAGCAAGCGTCAGCGTTTCTTTTCGCTCGTCCGTTGTTTCTTCTTTGTCAAGCTCTTCGACGACATTGCGGTAGAAAACTCCGCGCAAGGTGTTTTCGCTCTCAAGCTCGGTGAAGTTGACCCTCGGAAGGGTTTTATCGATTATTTCGATATAATAAGGCACAAGAGGACCTTCACCAAGCTGAGCCGGGTTGATTATAACACCCTCAGGTACGCTTCCTTCTAATATAATGCGAAGTGCGGTGTCATCCTTATAATCTTTTATCTGTGTCTTTATGTAGTCGACGCATTCTTTCGAGGTGGCAAAGCCATCAAGCGATAAGGTTATAGCCTCGTAGCGGCGTTTTGAGAAGCGGATGCCCTTGAGAGACACACCCGACTTTGAGACCTCACCGACAATTGCACCCTTGTAACCGGTTTCACCGAAATCTCTGCCTTCGATACAGCCCGAATAGGCATAGCTTGTCCGTCCTGCATTTAGAATACCGTCGCTTACGTGGATATGACCGAGCGCAACATAGTCGAACCCGCTTGCTTCAAGCTCCGAGCGTAAAACCGGTCCGCTATTTGAGAGGGGAGAGGTCGTATCGCCGTGGCAGACAAGGATATTAATCTTGTCGGAGCGCAGAGTTGGGTAACCTTTTATGGGGCTTTCGTTATAGGTTGGAGCAGTAAAGCCCATTCCGTAAACATCAACACCGATCTTATCAAGCTCAACACGTTCTTTTTCCTTGAATATATGTACATTCTTTGGCCAATCAAGGAGCGCGTAAGGGGAGCTGTCGGTGAATGGGTCGTGGTTTCCGGGTGATATGAAGAAAAGACAGTCCGGAACCTTTTTTATTTCATCAAATAATAGTCCGATAGTTTCTTTGGTTACATATTCGCTGTCGAACAAATCTCCGGCAATAAAGAAAAGCTGCGACTTGACATTCCCGGCGTAGTTTATAGCCGAGGCAATCGCGTTTTGCAGCTCCAATCGCCGTTTATACGCATGTGATGGATTGAGAAGTGAAAACGGCGAGTCCAGATGAATGTCGGCGCAGTGAAAAATTTTAACCGGTTTCAACGCAAAACCTCCCTCTGTGAATATATTTTATTTATATTTGAAAATTGTATGCTTCTTCTGTTGGTGTGGCGAGGTCAGCGAGGGTAACAGAGTCGACATAGTCGCTTATGGTCTTATCAAGCCCTTCCCAAAACTTTACTGTCGGACATTCGGACCGACGTTGACAAGGAACGGCGTCATTATCAAGACATGCTACCGGTGCAAGGCTTCCTTCTATAACGCGAAGGATTTCGCCGGCTGTGTATTTTTCGGCGGGTCTCGCTAACATATAACCGCCCTGGGGACCGCGGCTGCTGAGGAGAAGTCCGGTCTTAGTAAGGTTTGTGACAATCTGTTCAAGGTATTTGACCGATATACCCTGCCTTTCGGAAACATCCTTGAGGGCGGTCCATTCACTGCTGCTTCGTTGTGCGAGATCGATCATCATTCTTAAGGCGTATCTTCCTTTTGTGGAGATTTTCATGAATAGCCCCCTTTCTAAAAAAGTTGTATATTTATTATAATATATGTTTTGTCGGAAATCAAGGGAAGCGGACAATAATTCGCAAATGGAATTATCGTCCGCTTCGGTTTTTACTTGTTTTACTTAACAAATGCTCTAATAACGCTCTTGAGCGCTCTTATTTCAGCGATGACATTGTTAATGTCGTCATTTGTTTCGATAATAGAGTAAGCGTAGTCTTTGCGTGAGCTGTTTGCAAGGCTTTCGATGTTCACATTACGCGCACTCAACAGTGCAGAGAACTGGGCGAGCATATTGGGAACGTTCTTATGCAGAATGCAGATACGGTGGTTTGCGATTCTCGGTTGACTTACACTCGGGTAGTTCACACTGTTGGTAATATTGCCGTTTTCGAGGTAATCGATAACCTGATGCACTGCCACAACAGCGCAGTTGTCCTCAGCTTCGGGAGTCGAGGCACCAAGGTGAGGGATTGCGATAACTCCATCTACACCAAGCAGCTCTTCGCAGGGGAAGTCGGTTACATAACATGCGACTTTACCGCTGGCAAGCGCTTCGAGAATATCGTTGTTGTTGACGATATCACCGCGTGAGAGGTTGATTATACGGACACCGTCTTTCATTTTCGCGATGGTTTCTTTGTTAATAAGTCCTTTTGTGGTTGGAAGTGAAGGAATATGTAATGTAATATAATCGGATTTTTCGTAGATTTCATCGTAGTTTTCAGCTCTTTCAACCGCTCTTGAGAGTGACCAAGCAGCGTCAACCGTGATAAATGGGTCGCAGCCGATAACATCCATTCCCATATTGTATGCGCCGTTTGCAACAATTCCACCGATTGCGCCAAGACCGATTACGCCGAGCTTCTTGCCTTTTATTTCAGGACCTGCGAATTTTGATTTGCCTTTTTCAACTAACTTTTCAACATCCGGTTGACCTTTGAGCGATTTTGCCCATTCTATACCATCTGATATTTTACGAGAAGATAAAAGCAGCGCCGCCATTGCAAGCTCTTTTACACCATTTGCGTTAGCGCCGGGGGTGTTGAAAACCACGATTCCCTGTTCAGCGCAGCGCTCGAGAGGGATGTTGTTGACTCCTGCGCCTGCTCTTGCAATAGCAAGGAGTGAGGGTTCAAATTCGGTGTGGTGAAGCGGAGCTGAGCGAACAAGGTAGGCATCCGGATTTTCGACGGACTCGCCCACATTATACTGGTTTTTTTCGAAAAGCTTTAGACCGCCCTTTTCGATTTTGTTTATAAGTTTTATATTAAATGACAAGAGTTATCTTCCTTTCAAGTTGTTTTTCTCGAATTCGCTCATAAATGCGACAAGCTTTTCGATGCCTTCCTCAGGCATAGCATTGTATATAGAGGCTCTCATGCCGCCGACCGAGCGGTGACCTTTGATGTTAACAAAACCTGCCTTAGCAGCTTCAGAGCAAAACTTTTTGTCGAGCTCCTCATCACCTGTGACAAAGCAGACATTCATTATCGAACGGTATGCTTTTTCTGCGGTGGGTTTAAACATCAAGGATGAATCGAGATAGTCATAAAGCTTTCCGGCTTTTCTGACGTTGATTTTTTCCATTTCAGCGAGACCGCCAAGCTCCAGCAGCCATTCAAATACAAGCCCTGCAACATAAATCGAATAGCACGCAGGGGTATTGTACATAGAATCGTTGTCGGCTTGAACCTTGTAGTCGAGTATTGTCGGAGTACCGGCTCTTGCGTTTCCGATAAGGTCTTCCCTCACGATTACAACTGTAAGACCGGCAGGACCCATATTCTTCTGCGCACCGGCATAGATAAGGCCGTATTTTGAAATATCTATGGGTTTTGAGAGTATATTCGAGGACATATCGGCAACAAGTGGGATATCTCCTGTTTCGGGGGTGTAGTTATAGACGGTACCGAAAATTGTGTTATTAGAACAAATATGAACATAATCTGCATCAGTTGAAAAATCGGATTTTGATACTGTTGGGACATAGCTGAAATTTTTGTCAGCTGAGGATGCTACAATTCTTACCTCACCGAATTTCTTAGCTTCATCAGCTGCTTTTTTAGAAAACTGGCCTGACACTATGTAATCCGCTTTGCCCTTTTTCATTAGATTCATTGGCACTGATGCAAATTGGAGAGTTGCACCGCCTTGGAGGAAAAGCACCTTGTAATTGTCCGGAATTTCCATTAGCTTACGAAGGTTTGCTTCGGCTGAGTTTATAATCGCTTCGTAAGGCTTTGATCGATGCGACATCTCCATAACGGACATACCGGAGCCTCCCTGTTCGATCAGCTCTTTCTGTGCTTTTTCGAGAACTGGAAGCGGCAGCATCGAAGGCCCCGCCGAAAAATTATAGACTCTTGACATAAAAAACATTCCTTTACATAAATTGTGGTGCAAAACATGAATTTACTATACATTATAGACCTGTAAATGCCTTTAGTCAACAGCTTTTAGAGCCTAAAGCGAAAAGATTGCGCTGAAAATGACCTTGTATAGAACGGAGTTTGATGTGATTTTATACAAATTATTAGATTAATAAGGCAGTTTTGCTATTGACTTATGGGGTATCGATTGTTATAATAAATGACGGCTAACGCGAGACATCAAAGCTCATAGAGTGAAGATTTTCGCAGTTATTGACAGATATTCTGAAAGGAATGGTTTTTGTATATGAATTATAATGTTGCGGGGGCGGTTACGCGCTTTGTCGCATCCGTGCTGGTGGTAATTCTAATCTGTGCGGTTACGATAATGGGCTTTGCTCCGTTAAACATACCGGGAATTTTTGATACCGACGGTATCACGCTCGGTCTTGATCTCGCGGGAGGTTCGCTAATAGTTTATGAAGCAAAAACCGACTTGACGGGCGATGAGCTGAAGATGAACATGGACTCCGTCGAGGCTCTGATTAGAAGCCGTCTCGACACTTTAGGCTTTAATGAAGCGGCTATTTCGACATCTGGAAATCAAGTCAGTGTTGAAATACCGAGTATCACCGACCCTGAAGAAGCGATTCAGAAGATCGGTGCTACTGCAAATCTCCAATTCCGCGACGACGCGGGAAATGTACTCGTCGAAGGAAAGCATGTTAAAAGAGCGGTCCCTCAATACGGTGCATACGACAGTACAGGAGTCCCCGGTTATTTTGTTGTAATTGAATTCACCGATGAAGGCAGAGAGCTTTTTAAAATTGCAACAGGAAAATTAATTGATAAAAATATATCGATTTATCTTGACGAGGACATCCAGTCTACAGCTGTTGTTCAGGAAGAAATCGATGATAATGCAATCATATCGGGAAAGAACTTCACTTCGGACGAAGTAAAATGGCTCGCCTCCGTTATAAACGCAGGTCAGCTACCTTTTGCACTTGAAGCAGTTCAGCAGGACTCCGTAGGTGCATCTCTTGGCGAAAAGTCACTTGATACAGCTATTGTCGCAGGTATAGTAGGTCTTCTGCTTGTTATGCTGTTTATGATTCTTATCTATAAAGTTCCGGGCATTGTCGCTTCGATATCCCTTGTAGCATATACAGCCCTTGTGCTAATAACGATGGAGATAACAAAAACAAACCTCACACTACCGGGTATTGCGGGTGTTATCCTTTCGATAGGTATGGCGGTGGACGCAAACGTCGTTATATATGAAAGAATCAAAGAAGAACTTGCCGCCGGCAAGAGCATCAAAGCAGCTGTTGAAGCTGGATTTGACAGAGCATTTACCGCAATCTTTGACTCGAATGTAACTACGATAATCTCTGCTGCAGCTCTTTGGTATTTTGGTTCAGGACCAGTAAAAGGCTTCGGTGCAACGCTGTTCTACGGTGTTCTTATATCGATGTTTACAGCCCTGACCTTGACAAAGTATTTCCTGAGACTCACCATAAAGATGCAGATAACGAACCCTGCCCTCTATGGTTATAATGCTGATAAATCAAATAAAAAATCCATACTCGACAACTTCAACGTACTTAAATACCGTAAAGCAATGCTTGTTCTTGTAGCGGTAATCACTGTTTTAGGTATTGGCACAATTGCAATAAGAGGCTTTAATGTGGACGTTGACTTTGAAGGTGGTACGGAGTTCCAGATTTCACTTAACAAGAATATCGAAAAAGAAGATATCTCTGAAATTGAAAAGATCGTTGCTGACACAATCGGAGACGCAACGCTGATTTCTTCAATTAACCCATCGGTTACTGACGATACAACCGTTGTTATCAGGACAAAGCTGATTTCAGACGAACAGCGTGCAGATGTCAGAAAAAATATCATTTCTGCATTTGATCTGCCGGATGATGTCGAACACAGTGTCAGGAGTATCGGCGCTTCGATTTCTGAAAACCTCAAACGCAATTCGATCATATCCGCTGTTATTTCTATTGTTTTGATGCTCGCATATGTATCATTCAGGTTTAGCTTCCTCTCAAGCTTTACTTCGATACTCTGCTTGATGCACGACCTGTTTATAATGATTGTGTTCTACTCATTGCTTCAGATTCCTGTGAACTCGAATATCGTTGCAGCACTGCTGACGATTCTCGGATTCTCCGATAACTCTACAATCGTTATCTTTGACAGAATTCGTGAAGAAATGAAAAAGAGACCTACTGCATCGTTTGACGACTGCGTCAATGTCGGTGTAAGAACATCCGTCGTACGTTCATTTAACACAGTTTTCGCAACTCTCATTACGATTACGATGATCTTCATCTTCGGCGTTGCAAGTGTTAGAAACTTCGCTCTTCCTATTATCATCGGTCTGGTTGCAGGTTTGTTCTCGTCAATTATGCTTGCTGGTCCCGTTTGGGCCTTGTTCAGAAGCAAGCTTGGGGATATATCTCTCTCAAGGCTTATTAAAAATATGTTTGGTGGTAAGAAGAAAGCCAAAACAGCAAAATAAAAAGAGCGTTATTTGCATTTTGAACCCTTCGAAAGAAGGGTTCTTTTTTATCCTGTCGAAGGCGTTTTTATTGACAAAGACCCTCTACCGTGATAGAATAAATCATTAAAAGAGCGTAAAACTTACTATTGGAGATGAAGAAAATGATTAGAATTGGAACAGTCAATATCGACACCTCACATCCTCATGCGTTTGCAGCTTATTTGCTTGGTGGTAACAGAGCAAGATATACCGCGATTTACAACGACGCTTTCCGTACGGATGCTGAGGTTGAAGCATTTATAAACAAATACGGTCTTGAAAAGCGTTACACCGACCTTGACGAGATGGCGAAAGATATCGATGTCGCTTTTATTCAGGGCTGTGATTGGGACAAGCACCTCTCACTCGCTGAGCCTTTTCTTAAAGCGGGAAAGAGTGTTTTTATCGATAAACCCCTTGCAGGAAGGCTCTCCGACCTTGAAAAATTTGAAGAATACACAAAAAAGGGAGCGAAAATCCTCGGTAGCTCCTCTATGCGTTACACATATGAACACCAGGAATTTCTGTCTAAGCCAGCTTCCGAAAGAGGCGAGGTTGTCCATATAACTGCAACTGTTGGCGTTGACGAATTCAACTATGCAATACATGCCGTCGAGTCCATTACTGGGCTTGTAGGTGATGCAAGACCGCTTTCCACAAGGTTTATCGGAAGCACTGCGGTCTCTGGCAGCGAATGCGACAGCTTCTTTGTAAATTTCGATAATGGAATTACCGCTGATTATCATATCTGTACCCCTGCATGGCAACCGAGTACAATGACGATAATGACTACAAAGACAACATTTGCAATAAAGATTGATTCAAGTAAAGTTTATCAGGCAATGCTCGACGAGCTCCTTGACTGCTTTGAAGGTAAGGAGAACATGATTGCATCTGCTTCACAGCTTTGTGATTCTGTCAGAATAATGTTAGCTGGCAAAAAGTCAAAACTAAGCGGTGGCGGTGAAGTAAAGATAAGCGAGTTAAGAGATGAAATGCTGTTCGACGGTGCGGCTTTTGAAAAGCTGTACGAATCCCAACAGAGAAGATAAAATCAGCTTCGACAGGAGAAATATTTAGATGTCAGAATTATGTGCAATACTTGACTGCGGCGGACAATATACAAAGGTTATCGACCGCAAGGTACGCGAGCTCGGCGTAAAGAGCGAAATTTTCCCGATTAGCGTACCTGCTGAAAAGCTAAAGGGTTTTGGAGCAGTCATTTTGTCGGGCGGACCGGCAAGCGTTTGGGGTGAGAGCGCACCCAAATACGACAAGGGCATTTTCGGACTTGGCGTTCCGATGCTTGGAATTTGTTATGGTATGCAGTTGATTAACGAAAACTTCGGCGGCAAGGTCGTACCTGAGCTGAAGACGGAATACGGCTGTGTTAAAATAAATGTAGACACAAACTGCCCGCTTTTTGATTCTCTTGACAAAGAGCAGACGGTTCTAATGAGCCATGGCGATGCGGTTGAGATTCTGGCGGACGGATTTGTTCGTGCCGCTGATTCTGGCGGTGTTTGTGCGGCAATTTACAGCGCTGAGAGAAGGATTGCAGCAGTGCAGTTCCACCCTGAGGTTGAGCTAACGGAAAACGGAATAACGATGCTCAGCAACTTTTTGAGAAAGATTTGTGACTTCAAGGAGAAATACGCCCTTGAAGACAGAATTGAGGTTTCTATAAAAAATATCCAGGAGCGTGTGGGCGACAAAAAGGTTGTCGTGCTTGTTAGCGGTGGTGTTGATTCAGCAGTTACTGCGGCGCTGCTCCTGCGTGCGCTGCCGAACGAGAATGTGTTTGCAATCCATATCGACCATGGTCTGATGAGAAAGAACGAGAGCGACCTTATATGTGAGAACCTGAAGAAGCAGGGGCTAAAAAACCTGCTTAGAGTAAATGCGGAAGATGAGTTTTTCGGTAGTGTAGTCGAGATTTCCGACGGTGTTTTTGCAGGCCCTCTTTCGCAGGAGACAAGACCGGAGATAAAGAGACAGATTATCGGCAGAATTTTTATCGATGTAACAGCAAAAGCCGCTGAAAAGCTCGGTGTCAACTTCAGTGAAGCTTTCCTTGCACAGGGCACGCTGCGCCCCGACCTTATCGAGAGCGGGAACCCCGATGTCAGCGCGTATGCAAACACAATAAAAACCCACCACAACGACGTAGATATAGTCAGAAAAGCAAGAGATGCCGGGAAGGTCATCGAAACAAACTGGGACTGGCACAAGGACGAGGTCAGACAGGTCGCGAGAATGCTCGGTCTTGACGAGGAGATCGCTTCAAGACAGCCGTTCCCGGGTCCGGGACTGGGTGTGCGCATACTTTGCCTTGATACGGCTGAACCGATAGACGCCGAAAAGGTAGAAACACTGCAAAAGCTCATAGAAACAAGCGGTGCAAAAGATGTAAACGGCACAATTGCACCGATAAAGAGCGTGGGAGTGCAGGGAGACAACAGAAGCTACAGCTCGCTTGGCGTACTTTGGGGCAAAGCCTGCAAAGCGGATTTTGATGAGATTTCTGCTTTGTCGGCAAGCATACCGAATTCACTTGGATTTATAAACAGATGCGCATATCTTGTCAGCGCGGAAAAGCCTAAGGGTGAGATAAAAACAACACCGCTCCATATATGCCACGAAACAGCGGAGCTTTTAAGAGAAGCCGATCATATTGTCACAACCACAATAATGAACCCGAAAATCAGCCAGTGCTTTGCTGTGCTGCTTCCTATGGGAGTTAGCGGCAAGTACTCCGTCGCAATCAGAGCGGTCGTCACAAGCGACTTTATGACGGCAAGACCGGCAATACCGGGCAAAGATTTTTCGATTGACGCGCTCGAAAAAGCGGCAGCGGAAATAAAAGCAATCTCACCGGACATAGACATGGTCTTCTACGACACAACAGGCAAACCCCCCGCAACGGTCGAGTGGGAGT
>JAQWDK010000009.1 GCA_028705495.1 Eubacteriales bacterium | reverse complement strand
TAAAAACTGTACAAACAAACGTTTTATCAAGGTTAAATTTTCGTGATTTTACGAATCGGCAAAAGGCTTTCTGCCGTTGACATAATGTAACAGTTGTGATATCATAAACATAGGTTCTGTGGTGAAAACCTAAAACCTGATAATCAAACTTGAAAAAGCATCACGCCGGAAGTCATAACGCGACACGGAAGTTGAATCGGTATAAACGGATATGAAAAAGATACTAACGTTCGTTCTCGCTCTCGCGATACTGATAACCACGCTCCCGGGACTGTCCGTCCTTTCGCAGGTATTGGTGTCCGAAGCAAACCCATTTGAAAATTACGACCAGAACCGTGAAAGAAACCTTGAAAAAGCTTTTGCGGAAAACGAATACATAAACAAAACCGTCCTGAAGGACGCGTTCGTGAAACCATACGGCGCGCCCTCATTTTCCATGTCTATTTTTGGCGATAGATTTATTGTTAAGTTCAAAGACTCTGTTACACTTATAGAAATAAGCGAAATTATCGGTTTTACATATTACGCCCTTCTCGCCGATAGCAGCGAAAGGTTGTTTCTTATATACCTGAACGACAGCAGAGCATTTTATTATGATAACGAAGACAAAATCGAATATCTTGAAGCGGACCTCGAGCGCGAATTGACATCAGAAACTTCACTCGTCATCGACAACAGTCTTCCTGCATTGGGAGAAGCACCCATACTTCCCGATAGAGTACCATACTATCCCAACGACCCTCTCTACTCTACTCAATGGGAACACACGAGCCTTGGCATGAACCAGCTTTGGGAGATTACAAAAGGAAATCCCGATGTTGTTGTAGCAGTCCTTGACAGCGGCATATATAGGGGTCACGAAGATCTTGATTACAGTAGAATATTAACCGGTTATGATGCAATCTCACGCAAATCAGGTGTAAATGACGACCCTCTCGGTCACGGTACAAGCGTTATCGGAATAATATCCTCCGCCCACAACAACCTCGGCGGCGCAGGTATCGCTCCCGGCGTTACTATTCTTCCCATAAGAGTAACCAACGAACAGGATAAAATTTATTCCTCCGATTTTATGGCAGCCCTACGCTTTGCGGCTGACGGCGGTGCAGATATAATCAACATGAGCTTCGGTGGTACAGAGATGTCAGCAGCGGAGCAAGATGCTGTCAATTATGCCGCTGTCCGAGGTTGTATCCTTGTCGCTGCAGCAGGTAACGGTGGAAACAGCGCGGAACATGCCGGAAAGTATTTCTACCCAGCATCTTATAACAATGTTATAAGTGTTGCTTCTCTTAACCCCAGGGGTGCTATCTCAGGTTTTTCGCAGTTTAACAACCTTGTCGATATCGCAGCACCGGGTGAAGATGTTTTAGTCTTGTCGACAGACTCTGTTATAAAGTACCTGAACGACTCCGGTACTTCCTTTGCCGCTCCCTATGTCAGCGGTGTCGCAGCTCTGCTCTTGTCATCCATGGACAAAGGAGTTACAATAAACAGCGAAGCGTATTTCTCCCTACTTAGAACTAACACAGCCAAAGAAAAACGCGACGACTATTTTGGTTTTGGTGTTATATCGCCAACAAAGATGATGAGCAGCAGAAATCTGCCTATAATTTATGGCGTTTACGACGGTGAGACATATTTTGGTCCTGCAACAATCAATTTCAACCGCGGAAATGCAACCCTTAACGGGAACAAAGTTACAAGCGGTTATAAGGTTGAGCTCAACGGAGAGCACGAACTTGTTGTAACCGAAGGAGGAAATACCGCAAAAGCAAAATTTGTCGTCGATACAATGCCGCTGAAATTTAGTGCGCCATCTGGCGACACTTTCAACGAGCCGATATCGATCACCTTCAGCCGTGGAACGGCGACCCTTAACGGTTATCCTTACTATTCGGGCAAAAAGATCGAAACAAGCGGACATTACAAATTCGTCCTCACCGGTCCCAACGGAAACACCGCCGAAAAGGTCTTCACCATGTACACTAACATCCCCTCTCTTTATGGTGTTATTGACGGCGCAACATATTCAACCCCTGTCGCACTCAGGCAGATTGGTGAAGGTACTGTGCTTGTCAACGGTGTAAAGCTCGTCCCCGGCAAAGACACGATTTTTTCAGCTGATGGAGCATATACTGTCACACTCAGCAACTTCGGACTTTCCAACACAAGGACAGTTAGATTTACTATAAAAAATGAAATTCGCGAAACCGGCAATCTTGCTGTAACAAATCCTAAGATACTACTCGACGACATAGCAAAGCTCGCAATTGTGTACGGCGAGTCCATGAAGGGTATCAGAATTTACAATTCCTCCAATCTCTCTGCACCTGTTAAATTTGTCGCTCTTGACAGCGCGGTTGTTGAAGCCATCTTTACCGAAAAATACCTCGTTCTACGTCATAGAAATTCCATAACCCTAATCGAAAGAGGCACACTTCCCGGTAGCGGCTCCGTCCCAGTTCACGCTACAATTGGATTTTCAGGCCTACTTACGGGTATTGAAAACGCAGGTGGTCTCCTTTACACCGTAATGACGGAAAGTTTGACTTCGTCAGGACTGTTTTATATTAACACACAAGAAAAAACAGCAAGGCGAGATGCTACAATTCCCTTCGGAACATCTGTATCAACTTTTTCCGGTTTGACAAACCGAATCTATTTCTGGAACGCGGGAGGCGGAGACGATTTATATTATTATAATGTTCAAACTGCCTCGCTCATCTATCATGAACTTTCCAGAGCAATTCCAGCAGGTGAAATAGCATGTGCGGATGGATATATAAATATAGCGGGAAGCGTTTTTCTCGAAACTGATCTAAACAATGTTGTCTCTCGCGGCCCCGCTCACACAAGCAATAAACTGCTCGTCTTTTCTAACAAGATCGTTGTTACCTCGACAGGTGTTTACAATGCACTGACTAATATTTACTACGGTTCTTTCAAGAAAAAAGTCAGCAGTATCGCTCTGTCCTCCGACAACACAGTTTTCGTAATGTTCGATGATAAGACTGTAGAGGTATACTTAAATGACACTAATCCTCTTTCTGCAGCTAATGTCGGTGCATATTTGCGGCTTGCAAAAATTCCCGATGCAGTGGTTGGCTTAAATACCGCTACAAGCGACTATTCAAACCATGTTCAGGTCCTTGACAGTTTCTCGCTCAAAGACTGGGTACATACGGACGCTACTTCCTATATTTGCGCTATTGCGGAAAATGATTGTAACCTCTATGTGTTCGACGAAAATATGAAACAGCTTCATACTTATGCGCTTCCTATGTTGCCAAGGAGCATAACAACCGACGGTACAAAGGTTTATGTTACCTTCGACGCTTCGAGAACTGTTTATATCCTTAACACATCTAATATGTCGAGAGTTACCTCAACCCTTTCCCAGGTTGTAAACGCTCGTCATACTGAAGCGTATGAAGGTGTTCTCTACATCCTTTCCGGTTCCATCATATACGCTTTCAATTCTGTCACCGCAACTACAAAAACTTTGCCACTCGCGGAAAATGCGGTTACTTTCACCTTAAACAAAGAAAAATCGCTTCTTTATGTAAGCTTTACCGGAGTGAATGACACAATCTCGGTCTACCTTTTGAGCACATTGAAGAGAACGCATACTTATCCGTTCATTGTGTCCTCGTCAGTCATTTACTGCGACGGTAAATATATTTATTCCGAAAACCTCGTTTACGACTGTTCGGATATGGCGTTGCTTTATGCTATGCCCGGTAGGCTTAAAACATCAAACAAAACCACCGTCCTTATCGACAAAGGTGTTTTTGATCATAATACAAAAACAATCACTGCCACCACTAATCTATTCGAGAACAACGTCCCTCTTCTCACAAAGAGAAACGAAGTATTTAGCTTTGAAAAAGGTGCGGGTTTTACGCTAATACAAAATCCTTCTAACACTCCTCTTGGCAAAGAACCCGAAATCAAGCTTGAAGGAAACCTGACCGGAAAAGACATCTACACTGGAGCAGTTACTATACGCTTCGATTTTGGTTACGGTTATCTCAACGGTTATAAAATAAATAGTGGGGCGAAAATTTCTGACGGTGGAACGCATCTAATAACCATCGTTATGCCCCTTGGTGTAACGATTAGCAAACAGATTACAGTGATTCCCGTCCTATCCGGTATTGAAATCAGCGGTGGAGATTTGTATCTGAACATCAACGAAAGCCGAACCCTGTCGGTGGTCTTCTATCCCCTGGGCGTTTCAAGGGTGCCTGTCCTCTACACAAGCAGCGACCCTTCCATTGTTTCGGTAACAGCGGGCGGTAAGCTCACGGGTATAAACGAAGGCACGGCAAAAATAACCGCATCGGTTATGGACGGTAAATTCACATCAGTCGTTTCTGTCAATGTAAGATCTAACGAGATCAGTTTCGTTAATGACATCTTCTACAAAAACGCAAACGGAGTTATTATAATCGACAGACCCGGTACAACTGTTTCAGCTCTGCTCGCGGCTGTTGTTAAAGGAAACGGCAGTGCTGCAGTAGTGTCCGGTGACAAAGAAATCGCCGGTAACCATCTGCTGGCAACGGGCGGTAGACTCTCCGTTCGTAACATCAACGGCAAGGAAGTGGCAAGCGCATATATTTCGGTTCGCGGCGACCTTGACGGTGACGGCATCCTTTCAGCAGGTGATTTTCTGCTGCTGAGGGAATTGGTGCTGTCTGCTACACAGCCGGGAGTTATCGTGCATGCCGCAGCGGACATCGACAAGAACGGTAAAATCGACTTGACGGATGTTATAATGCTTGAATCCCATCTTTTGGCGAATGCACTGCTATCTAATTTTGATTTGAAGACTAATTATATCAAAGAAGGTAATTCAATTATCACATCCGTAACTACAGCTCACCAAGGTTCATCTCTAAAAATAAAACTGTCATCTGACAGCGTAGGTTGGGTTGGAGCTAACGGAGCTTTCAAGTTCGATTCCTCAAAACTTGAGTTAATATCCATCAGCGCTTTCAAGCCCGGATGGCAAGCTAATTATTCCGTTCACGAAGATACGGTTTACTTCAATATGTATAAAGACTCCATCGAAGACGAACTTTCCGAACCCTCTGCAATGATAATAACCTTTAATGTAATGGAAAATACGCTCGTCGGTGAAACCTTGACGATTACACCGCTGTTTCTCAACTCAGACTTGGGTTCTCTAAATGTCGAACCATTTGAATTCCAAGTATTGCAGGCTCTTTCCTCCGATAGTAGGCTAAAAAGCCTGACTGTTGACGGTTTTGAGAATTTAATTTCATTCGGCCCAGATAAAACCGAATACGATTTAAGCGTACCATTCGAGGTTTCTGAAATAACTATCACTGCTGCAGCTGAGCATGAGAGAGCGAGCGTTGAGTTAATCCCAGTAACTCTTGTAGCTGGAGAAACGACTCCTGTTAAGATTACGGTAATCGCCGAGGACGGTTCTATTACTGAATACATCGTTAATGTGAGTCGCGGAGAGGACCCGATAATCGTAAACAACGGTGAAAACAGGCTTAAAAACATCATACCATCAGACGGTGAGCTTTCTCCGATTTTCGATTCTGAGGTTAGCAACTATGTTCTTTACTTACCCGCAGGCATCTATTCTGTGTCTTTTGAGCTTGAAACCGTTGACGGAAAGGCAGTAGCCGAATATCGTCTTGCATCTTCAAAACACTACATCATAACTTGCACCGCTGAGAACGGAAGCGTGAGGGTTTACAACATCACTCTCGCCACCGTATCGAACGAATCCGCAAATGAATCTACAATTACGGAAAATGTCGGCGAACTGATGCTATATGGCTCAATCCTTAGCACTATTGCTGCTCTCGGAATAACAATGGCAGTAGTTTTGAGCCGTTATCGTAAAAAGCGTTCTTAGCAAAGAAAAATCCGGGGCATTTCTGCTCCGGATTTCTATGTTAAAAATTGATTATGCGCGCTTTTTACGGGCTATGATTGCTGCGCCTGCAAGAGAAACAACTGCGATAACTGCGAAGGATATGTAACCGTTGTCGCCTGTGTCCGGTGATTTGGATTCTTCTTCTGATTCATCTGCGGGTTCTTCGGAAACATCATCAGCTATTTCGCCTTCAAGAACTGCAAATTCTGTAAATGCAACGAATTCCCAGATAACTTTTGCATCGGTTGTGAAAGGACTGTCGCCGTATGCGAATGTGAGTTTGAGGAACTTTGCTTCAAAAGCTTCGTCGAACATAATAGTCTTGTGCTGAACGCCGTCTTCACCGCTGACCGCTTCGCCTTCAAATGTAAGTGTTTCGGCAGGAACAAAAGCTGTTCCGTCATTTGATTTTTCAACTATGATGGTATTGTCCTTGGGAAGACCTATCATTGCCATGTACTGTACATAGAAGTCGATGTCAAGTCCGCCGACAACACCTGCTTCCTCGAGTTCGAGGACAATATCAAATTCGGTATAAACGCCGGCTTCAGTTGATTTTTTGTTCATGAATAAAACTATGCCAGCTGTTTCGTGAGCAACTGCTGTTGTTGCATCTCCATTGATAAGAAGATCAAGTGTTCCGCTTCTTGGTATGGCATCAACGTCGGGATTGTCGGGGAAGTCGATGGATGCGATTGCGAGTTTTGTGTCTTCAGCAGTAACAACCGTTGTCATGGAAACAACAAGAAGAACAGCAAAAAGCACTGAAAGAAACTTTTTCATTTTGTTTTCCCTTTCTTGTGATATGTTTTTTTATTACATGAATTATTTTCAATTCACGTTAGTTTGATTATAGCATATCTGTGAACAATAAGTCAATACAAATAATAAAAAAATCCGGGGCAAATGCTCCGGATTTTTGTAAATTCAATTAAATAATCGAATTAAGCGCGCTTTTTGCGAGATATGATTGCTGCGCCCGCAAGAGAAACAACTGCGATAACTGCGAGAGCTACATAACCATTGTCGCCTGTAGCAGGTGTTTCAGATGTGTCTTCGGAAACGTCTTCAGAAACTTCAGACATTACGCCTTCAAGAACGCCAACTTCGGTAAGACCCATCCACTCCCAAACGGGCTTAGAAGGAGTAGCATCAGCAAAGGGGCTGTCGCCGTATGTAAAAGTAAGTTTAATGAACTTAGCTTCAACTGCTTCTGTGAGGTCGAGCTTAACATTCTGCATTTCGATTACAGCTGGAGCTGCTTCGCCTTCGAATGTAAGTGTTTCAACATCTATGAAAGCTGTGCCATCGCTGGACTTAGCGATTGCTACTTCATTGTTTTGAGGAAGACCGATCATTGAGTTGTATTCCTTGTAGAAATCAAGAACAACGCTTCCGACTACGGAAGATTCTTCTAACTCGATTACAAGGCTGAACTCTGTGTAAACGCCGGCTTCGGTGCTTTTCTTGTTCTGGAAAAGTACAATACCCTTTGTAGAGAATGCAGTCGGAGCGGTAAGAGCGTCACCGTCTGTAAGTACACTGATATCTCCGCCACCCTGAGGTGCCATACCTGCGTCTGCTTCAACAGCTACATATGTTACTTCTGCTATTGCAAGCTTAGCATCTTCTGCTGTAACTGTTGCTGTCATTGCTACAATGAGCATTAAAGCAAACATTACTGAAAGAACTTTTTTCATTTTGTTTTTCCCTTCTGTTTTTGAACTTTGCTTGGGTATTTTATATTTCATCCAAGCCTATTGGATTATATCACAGTTATGAATAATAAGTCAATAGCAACAATAGAACTTCATTCACAAAGGAAAGTGGCGAAATTGTTTTATTTGAATATTAGATGTACCTTATATTAATATTTAATACTATTTGTTTTTCCAAAATTACATAACAGTGATTTATGTCCTATAAAAGCACTATGAAAGCAAATTATTTAACATAGTTTTAACTTTAGATGTTTTCTTCCGGTTATGCTTATTTTATATATACCTTTTAAACGCCCTGTGAACTGGCGCTGTTATCGTCTCCAAGAGTGATATTTTCGTTAATCTTTGATAGCTCCATAATGTGAATGGCAATTTATTTTTTATTTCAGAAATTTAAATAAATGTATTGACAGCGGATATTTTTGGTGATATAATTAATTCGAGAACCGAGGAATTACAAATTTGGCATAATATTTAAATGTAAACACAAACAACAGGAGGAAAAGAAAATGACGAAAATACTTGTTATCGACGATGATGTAAACATAAGTGAACTTTTAAGAATGTATCTTGAAAAAGAAGGATACGAGGTCAGAACTGCTGCTGACGGCGCTGAAGGCGTTACAGCGTTTAGAATGTACGAACCCGACCTTGTCCTCCTGGATATCATGATGCCTAAGAAAGATGGTTGGCAGGTCTGCCGTGAGATCAGAGAGCACTCCTCGAAACCTATTATCATGATAACCGCAAAAGGTGAAACAATCGACAAAGTTCTCGGACTCGAGCTTGGAGCTGACGATTTCATCGTTAAGCCACTCGATATGAAAGAAGTTTTTGCGCGTATCAAAGCGGTTCTCAGAAGATACGCAAACCACGACACAGTGAGCGGTGAGCTCATCAAGTTCGAAAATATCGAAATCAGCCTTCAGAAGTACGAACTCAAGATCCGCGGAAAAGTTGTAGACCTCCCCCCGAAGGAACTTGAACTGATATACTTCCTCGCAGCTAACTACAACAGAGTTTTCACACGTGACCAGCTCCTCGATAAGGTTTGGGGCTTCGATTATCTCGGTGACTCGAGAACAGTCGACGTTCATATCAAGAGGCTTCGCGAGAAGCTCGACAATGCGTCCGACAAATGGACCCTTAAAACGGTTTGGGGCGTAGGCTACAAGTTTGAGGTATACGGCGAATAAAAAGCCTCAAAACTACAAATTATTATGTTGCGCCGGTTGACATAACAACATAAATCGTGGTACTATAAAGCGAGCCGTTGAAGACCAAACGACGGTTCGCTTTTCCTTATCTCCGAATTATTTCATTGAAAGGCTTGGAGTAACGATGTATAAAAGTGTGTTCACAAGATTCATATCTACTTTCACCTTGATTATTGGCTTCAGCTTTCTTATTTTGTCGCTGATTATCAGTTCTATGCTCACCTCTTATTCGATCGAAGCGAAAAAGGTGCTGATGTCCGGTGCAGCGGAAAACACTATGGAGATCGTAAGCGTTTTCAAGGACATTTATAATGAGGAAACCTTCAGCGAAGCTATTAAGCGTTACAGTGACAGAATAACCGATATAATGGATAAGTACGCTAACGCGGCCGGCGCTGAAATATACATCACCGACACCGGTGGACGAGTACTCCTCAGCACTCTTGAACCAGTTGAGGTTAAGTTTGCATCTTTTCCAAAAACAGTTGTCGAAAGTATTGTTAATGGAAGCGACCAATACATGCTCCACGACCTCGGTGTTTTCGCTGATAAGCATCTAAACGATTTTACCCCCATAACCTATGACGACAATAAACAAGCAGGCTTAATTATTGTATCTTCACCGAGTATAAGCGACACCTCCCTTACCGCGAAAATGACAACAGTTATTATCTCAGCAAGCCTTTGGGTGTTCCTCGCTGCAATAATTGCCGTTTACATCGTCAGCCGTCAAATTGTTATACCTCTAAGAGCAATCAGCGACGCAGCTAAGAGCTTCTCAATCGGTAAATTTGATGTCAGGGTTCCTGTGCTCGGAAGAGACGAAGTTGCAGAGCTTGCAACCACCTTTAATAATATGGCTGAATCCCTTGAGCATATCGAGGAAAAGAGAACCTCCCTGCTCGCCAACATCTCCCACGACCTGCGTACACCTATGACCACAATTGCAGGATTTGTTGACGGTATAATCGACGGAACAATACCTCCTGAAAAGCAGCAGCATTACTTGGCTATTATATCATCCGAAGTCAGAAGGCTCTCACGCCTTGTCAGCACACTCATAGAGTTATCAAAGATTGAAGCTAACGAAAAGGTGCTTAATCGCAAAAATTATAATTTAAGCGAACAAGCACGTCAGATAATGATCTCTTTTGAGAAAAAGATTGATTCAAAGCACATCGATATCGTTTTCAACAACGATGAAAACGATGTAATTGTTAATGCTGACAGGGATGAAATCCATCAAGCGCTATACAACCTCTGCGACAACGCAATAAAATTTACACCTGAAAAGGGTACAATAACTATAACAATCGAAAAGCATGACAAAAAAGCCTTTGTCTCCATACGCAACACCGGTGAGGGCATACCCCAGTCCGAACTGCCCTTCTTGTTCGACCGTTTTTACAAGAGCGACCGCTCAAGAGGACTTGATAAAACAGGGCTTGGTTTAGGGCTGGCCATTGTAAAGAACACTCTCAACAGGCATGGTGAAGATATAAAGGTAAATTCCGTACAAGGCGAATTCTGCGAATTTACGTTCACGCTCCCAATTGGTAAACCCGAACCGAAACAGCCTTCTAACACTTGAGTCTTTTTGTGAAATGATTTTCACAAAGCTTTCAGATGGCTTTTATTATAACAACACCACAAATCAATAAAAACTGGTTATAATATAGTCACAAAGACATGAAAGGAATAGAAGCATTATGAATGATAAATTCGATATGAAAGAAAATAACGAGCTTACAAATAATACCGAAACAGAAACTTCCCCTTCGGAGGTTAACGAAACTGCTCAACCGGCTGAACCAAGCGTTGAATATCGCTACACATGGAATCAGGATGAGAGCAAAAAAGCGGAAGAGAAAAAGAAACGTAGCGAGACGAGAAGACTTCGCATCTTCGCGACAGTTATGTCGCTTTTGACCGTTCTTTCAGTCAGCGCAATGATTATGATGTTGGCATACGGCGGAGCTCCTAAAATCCCCGCGGAAGGTAATCAAATATCAAATGTGTCTTCCGAATCCGCTGATAATACCTCATTCCCAAGTTATAACGCTTTTCTTACAAATGGTGGCGACAACCTGAGCCTTCAAGAAATCGCTGAAAAGATGGACAAAAGCACGGTTACAGTCTACTGCACAGGTGCAGAATCGCCCTTTGGTGGAAGAAGCATCAGTTTTGGCAGCGGCTTTGTTATCAGCGAGAACGGATATGTTGTAACAAATCACCATGTAATTGACGAGGCGGAAAGTATTAAAGTTATCTTCTACGACGACAGCGAATACGAAGCTACACTAGTCGGCGGTGACTCTCTTTATGATATAGCTGTACTCAAAATTGAAGGTGATAATTTTATACCCGCTGTGCTCGGCAGCAGCGATGAACTTGTTGTCGGGGATATGGTAGTTGCTATCGGCACACCTTACAGCCTTGACCTCGCCGGCACTCACACCTTCGGCTTCATCTCCGCAACTGACAGGCAGGTCGCAGTCACAAGCGGCAGCTCCGTCATCAAAACGATGACTATGCTTCAGACAGATGCAACACTCAACAGCGGCAACAGCGGCGGCCCCCTTGTCAATATGAAGGGGCAGGTAATCGGCATCAACACAATGAAGCTTGTCGCTGATTATGAAGGCATCGGTTTCGCAATACCTATGTCCAGTGCTATTGATATAATCAATCAGCTTATCGAAAAAGGCACAGTAACAGACCCCAACGATTCAGTAACCGCTTCCCCCTATCTCGGCGTACAAGTCAGTAATGTGACCGAAGAAGAAGCACAGCTGTACAATGTTCCGATGGGCGCTCTCGTAACTTATATTGAAACATCGGGTTCCGCTTACAAAGCAGGAATGCGAAGAAACGATATAATAACCAAGTTTGACGGAGTTAAAGTTGAAAGTGTCGATGACCTTGTTAACGAGCTTGGTAAACACAAAGTCGGTGATACTGTTAATGTAGAAGTTTTTAGAAACGAAGAAACCGTAACAATAACCTTTAAGCTCGACCCGAGAAGCGAATAATTACTGCAATAACCGAGAATCCGTAAGTCTGCTTCGACTTACGGATTTTTTTGACATTTCAAACAAAAGTGTTATAATATTTTTATCAAGACGAAATTTTTTCTTTTCATGCAACCAAAGTCCATTTTGAAAAGTATTATTAGTAGAAGGGAAGATTGTGCAGCTCGTTTTGAATATATCAAATCGGGAGGGAGATGTCAGAGCTGTAATTAGGGGGATTTACCCAAAACAGTTTTGGCGGCAAGCACTATGTTATCAGGCAGCCAATCGTCACGTACGGATGATTCGGTAAAACTTGTATTTGAAAAATACGCGGATACAGTTTTCAAAATTGCCTATGCGAGGACCAACAACTCTTACGATGCGGATGATATTCTGCAGGATGTTTTCATCAGGTATATGAAAAGCAAACCTGAATTTGAAAACGAGGAGCATGAAAAAGCATGGTTCCTTCGTTGCGCAATCAATTGCTCTAAGAGCCTTCTTACATCAGCATGGTTCAGAAAGACAGCAGCTATGGATGATCGCTTTTCTACTGAAATGAAAGAAAAAAGCGATGTTTATTATGCTGTCGCAGAACTACCTGCGGATTTAAGGACGATTATCCATCTATATTATTATGAGGGATATCGTTTAGCTGAAATCGCCTTTATAATGAAGAAAAGCGAGGCAAGCGTTAAATCAGCCTTGTTCCGTGCGAGAAAGAAGCTTCGTAAAAAACTTGAACAAAATGATGAAAGGGATGATTTTGATGAACTTTAAAAACAAGTACAAATCCGATCTGAACAAAATCACATACTCTGCTGACTCATTGAACGAAGTGCTAAAACACAAAGGCGATGAAAGAACAAGCGGCGGTGTTATGAGGCGTTTGACACCTGTAATTCTCTGCGTTGCGATCCTATTTACAGCTGTCTTCTCAGGTATTTACCAGATGCAGAGGGGCGGAGGTCACGACTACACGCCCGACCAAGTTAAGAACAACAACTCTTTAGTGCCGCTTAAGCCTGTAACAAGCTATCTGAGCTTGTTTGATAAGATAAACGGAGCTTACAAGAACATTGTTCGCTATCAGTATGATGTTGTCCTCGAATCCAGTATTGGAGCACCAGCAACAGACAGTGAATCAAAAGGCGGCGCATCAAAAGATGATTTTTCCGACACCAATAACCAGGTTAAAGGTGTTCAGGAAGCGGATATCGTAAAAACAGATGGTGAATATATCTATATTACTAATAAGGGAGGATATGGTTACTACGGAGGCGGTATTGCCGTTGACGATGTCGCTTATCCTGACGGCTACCCCGAGAAAAAGGCCCCAGTCGATTCTGTCTACATCCTGTCTGCTAATGACGGTAATGTGGAAAAGGTATCTGTTATAAAACCCAGAATGACAGAAGGACAGTATTATGCTGTATCCGAAATACTGCTTTATGGCGATACCCTCGTAATTGTAAAGACCGGATATATGAAAACCGCAAAATCAACCGCAGAATCCGGAGCATATCGGTATAATTACGACATCAGTATAACCGCGGTTGAAATATACGATATAATTGACCGTTCAAATCCTGTTTTCGTCAACGAGCTCTTCCAGAGTGGTAGCTATTCGTCTTCAAGAATGGTTGACAACTACCTTTACCTTGCTTCAACCTTCTATACGCAATCCCCGGATGAAGCTTATCCCGAGACCTATGTACCCTTAGCTTCTTCCTACAACAAAAAGACCTTTGTGTCTGAATCCAATATCCAAATGGCAGAAAATTTTGCATACCCTTACTATACAGTTCTGACCGGCATTGATCTCACAAAACCGCAGAGCCACACATCCAGTGAAGCAGTTCTCGGCGTTACCGGCCAAATCTATTCAAACGGAAAAAACATCTATATCGCAGCTTATGATTACTCAAGTAGTATTTGGGGATGGGGCTGGGGATGGAGATCCAGTTTTGTTGATGGTGATATTAATGATACAAATAGCGAAGTTTATGAAGTCGGCGAAAAGATCAGACTTGTTTCGAAAACAAACATTTACCGCTTTTCCACCGAAAAAGGTGTGGTTGATTTCAAAGCAAGCGGTACTGTAGAAGGAAATCTTTTAAACCAGTTTTCTATGGATGAGTATGACGGCGCTTTCAGAATTGCAACGACTGTAGGTGAATACACTTATGAGGTTTCCGCTATTTCTAAAGATGCTTCAAATTCTGATATCCCTGTGTTTGATAATTATGAAACAGCGAACTACAACAACCTGTATGTACTCAGTCTTGACCTAAAACCTCTCGGTGTTATAGAGAAAATGGGGATGGATGAAAGAATCTATTCAGTCCGCTTTGACGGTGATATCGGATATATGGTAACATTCCGTCAAACCGACCCGCTCTTCGCAGTCGACCTATCCGATAAAACAAATCCACGCATCCTTAGCGAGCTGAAGATTCCCGGTTTTTCCAACTACATGCACTCATGGAACGACAATCTGCTATTCGGACTCGGTATGGACGCTGACAACGAGGGAAGAACTACAGGTCTTAAGTTATCGATGTTCGATGTTACAGACAAGACAAATGTAACAGAAAAGTCTATTACCAAACTTGGTTTTGGTTATAGCGAAGCTCAGTATCAGCATAAAGCGATAATTGTAGATAGCGAAAAGAACTTTATTGGCTTCCCAGGTTACAGTTATAACGAAAACTACTCTTCAGTGAAGAGAATGTACTATGTCTACAGCTATGTTGATGGTGAATTCGTACAGCGCGCTGCTATTGATATTTTCAGCGACACCGAAAACTACTATTACAACGAGATGAGAGGCCTTTATATAGGCGATCATGTTTATATCATAGCTGTGAACCAAGGAATCTTTTCTTACGATATGAACGACTACGAAAGAACTGACAGCTTTATATTCGATTAATAAATCCCACTAAAACTAAAACAAACATCCCCGAACTTCGAGTTCGGGGATGTTTTTGTGTTGTTGTAATTGTTATTATCCGGTAACGCCTGTACGTTCAATACCCTGAATTAGAGTCTTCTGAGCGAACAAGTAGATGATAACGAGCGGTAGGAGAATCAGAATACCTGTTGTATTAAGAATCGCCTTGTTATAAGCTGATTCACCTGCAAATCCCGTAGCTTGGAGTGCTTTCGGAACCTTAACAAGGTCGGCCATTACCTGGAAGTTTGCTCTGCTGGGCATGAATACTCCTATATAATACGTGTCCGTCCACTGCCATGAGAAAGCGAACATAAAAATCGTAACCAGCATTGGAATCGAAATCGGAAGAATGATTTTGAAGAATGTTCTGAAGGAACCTGCGCCATCAACATAAGCAGCTTCTTCAAGCTCATCTGGTACACCATTGAAGAACTGTCTCATAACGAATATGAAAAGTCCGTTCTTGAAATACAGTCCCGTTGCTGACATCAATATCATCGGTATCGGTGAACCGATCAGATTAGGCTGTGCAAAGCCAAAAATCTTTGAAAGTAAGGAAACAATTCCAAGTATATCAAAGTTTCTGAACTTCATAAATAAGGCCATCTGAAGAGTCTGGTGAGGTATAATCATCGTAAGCATAACGCCAAGGAAGAATATCGAGCTTCCTTTGAACTTGAACTTAGCGAATCCATAACCGACGAGAGCTGCGACCATTGTCTGAATTAGACCTAAGCCAACGGAAAGTACCGCTGAGTGCCAGAAGAGTTCCCAATACTTATTTCCGATGATTATACCCTTATAGGTATCGAGTGTAAAGTTCTTCGGTATAAGCTTGACTTGAACGTCAACGAAGTCCTCTATACCCATAAATGAACCTGCAATTTTGGATATAAACGGGAAGATAATAATATAGGCAACACCTAAAAGAAAGACAAATCTGACGATTTTCAAGATGAAAGATTTTAGAAAATAGGTTGTAAGGTATTTATATCTCAATCTCTGGAAGAAGGAGAGCTGACCTTCAAACTTAACCTTTGAGCCGTAACGTGGTTTTGTAAAAACGTCCATTTTTTCTCCTCCTTACTTTTCTCTACGCTGATAGAAGACGTAGGCTGTTGAGAATATGGCTCCGATCAATGCTACGATAATGATGATGAACAAGAAGTAAATCCACGCCATCGCAGTACCGTGTGTATAACCGTCCGGTCCCTTTTTGCCGCTGATCGTGTCAGCAATAAAGTTCATTACGCTGTTCGACTGGCGGGTGAACGAGTCGATTATCGTATAAATCAAGTTTACGAGAATCATCGGGCTGATCATCGGGATTGTGATTTTCCAGAAGGTTTCCCATTCCGACGCGCCTTCCATATAGCATGATTCGTATATGCTCGGCGATATGGACTGGAGACCCGCAAGGAAGATCAGCATCTGAACACCGGTTCTGTCAACAAGTGAGTACACCTGGTTGACAAGACCAACGACAGGCTCTATCAACTCACGACCGATAAACATGTTGTTGAAAAGTCTTGATATGTCTGCAACCTGTAAAATCTGCTCTGTTGCGGATTGTGTAATACCCGTTGTACCGCCTTCAAGCTGTTGGAGGTTCTGCATGTTCTCAACAAGGCTCGCTTGGATATTTATTGTTTCAATAATACCCGTGGATGTAATAACCGGTATGAAGAATATCGCTCTGAACGCTGCTCTTCCTATCATCTTCTGGTTAAGAAGGATTGCGAGGAACAGTGAGAAGATAACTATTGCCGGTACATTAAGTGCAAGCTCTGAGAGGTTGCTGAGGAGGAGCTGGAAGAAGTCTGGATCGGTAAAGAGCGCGTAGCGATAGTTTTCAAATCCGACTTGAATGTAGATGTTTCCTGCGCCGGCGACCGACTGGCTTTTAACAAAGCTGTAGTAGATCGATTCAAAAATTACCGGAACATATATCGCTATGAAGCCGATGACGAAGGGTAGTATAAAAAGCCATCCTATTCGTTCCTTCTTCTGGTTAAGCGATACTCTTTTTCTTCTTTTCGCGGGAGAGGACTGGATATTCATTTTTGGGTTAACTGCTTTATTCATTATCCTGCCTCCTTAAGATTTACTACCTTGCCGCTCTTGTCAAACTTTACGAAGTCTTCGGATGGAATTATGAATGTCTCTGTAACTTCACCCTCATCGTCGGTCAACTCAAGCGTATAATCGTTGAGAGTATAGTTTATAACAAAGGATATTCCGTTATCATAAGTTACTCTGACAACTCTGCTTTCTTTGTCAAGGAATTCGTGGTTTACCATCTTCGCATACATAACATCGTTTGTTGCAGCATTGAGCTCTTTATAGGTATCTATAATAGTCTCAAGCCAGATGCTCGCACGTACCGAATAGTATTCGGTGTAACCTGACTCGATAAGCTCCGAAGAGTTTTCGAGTGCAAGGATGAAGTACGGATATGCGCCGTTCTCAATCGTTTTGAGCAGCTCATAGCGATAGTCACCTGCGAGGTTTATTGCTGTGCCCGAAAATTCCTTATAGCCATGGAGAACCATTCCCATGAATGGAACGCTTGCTTTTGAGTAGATACTTCTGGAGTTTTCGAGAGATACATTAATAATATCTGTCGCATACTGCAGTGCGTAGTAGTTACCACCACTGATAAGGACATTTCCGTTCTGTTCCTTTATCTTCGCAAGAAGACGGGTGTACAGCATTACGGAGTCTTCTCTATTGAGCTGAGCTTTTTTGTTGAAGTCGGAGTTCAAGATTGAACCTAAATTCGAAACGCCGATTCCGCCGACATTGTACTGTGAATACTGTCCATAAGCTTTTTCATAGAACTTCGTAACAACGTTCGCACTTATGAAGTTTTTGGGTTCGGGTCTATATGCCTGGAAGAGATAGTCGTATTCTCTGTATCTCGTCGAACGGTTGTCAATCGTCTTTACAGCTTCTTTCTGAGGATCAAAGCCGTCGAACGATTTGTCTTTGCTAACGAATACAAATTCGAGATCAGGGAAGAGTTCGATATTCTTTTCTTTGGCGTAGGATATAAGGTTCTTGAAACCATCACTGCCGCCGAGGGATTTCTCGATGTTCAAGTCATACGGAACGGTGGAGGTCAATCCGCCATTGTACCAACCTGTGAGCTTCAATTTGATATT
Organism: Eubacteriales bacterium; assembly: GCA_028705495.1. Taxonomy (GTDB): domain Bacteria; phylum Bacillota; class Clostridia; order Oscillospirales; family CAG-382; genus GWF2-38-85. Next base: position 49,318 of record JAQWDK010000009.1, on the reverse strand, counting down.
CGATACATCCTGCTCAATGAGTTTGTTGAGATAATCTTGAGTCAAATTAAAGGATGAAAGCGGTGCCATAGTATCAATCGGCACACCCATAACACGTTTTGTTGACTCGATCGCTCCAAGTGTTTCAAGGTAGAGGGGTATATTCGACTCTTTTTCTTCGAGCTTTGTTAAAACACCCTTCTCTACGAGATAGTTCTGGAATGTTCTCGCCATACCCGCATATGTTGCTTCCTCGTCCTTGAGCATTATATACCTGATTGTAAAGTCTCCGGTATATTTACGCTTCGATTCAACGGTCCACATAGCGTTAGAGCCTGCGGAAAGTCCGCCATCAAGTTTGTATTTATCCTTAGGACGCGGGTTAAATTTTGTGTAAACAGTGATATGGTTGTGCTTTATACCGCTGTTGTCGATTGTGATCTGAGAGAGCGACGAACCGTTTTCGATGATTGCAAGGTAGCCTACGGGTGACGGTACTTCAACATCCACCGCAACTTCTTTCTCGGTGATATTACCTTCGTCGTCGATCACTTCTTGTATTTCTATTTCTCTCCTGTATCTGATAAGGTTTTGAACCATACCGAATACCGGGAGACGCATGACTTCTCTGTTTGCGCCCGCGGTTATATCGTGGAACGCGTAGTCGTGTCCGTAAAGGTTATCGGTAATTGTAACCGCTTTACCCTTAACATCCGCAAAGCTGATAAGGCTTCCGGAACCGTCGGGGGTGAACACATATCCTTCATTCTTGATGTCGCCGGATCCCATATAGGGAAGGTAGGTGACATTTTCAAGCTTGTATGATGATGAGTCAAAGCGGATGCCGTTTGCCGCGAGGTTTACGGTAACACCGTCGTTGTTGAGAGTGTAGTCGAGAGCAAGTTTGAAGAGAGCCGGTTCCTTTGTTTTAGGTTGGAAGTTTGTCTTTTTGTGCATTTCTTCGATCATCTCGAAGTTAAGGTCGGTGTACTCTTTAACTATGTTCTCAAGTCTTAAATGCTCAGCATATTTGAGTGTCTGATCAAGAACGTAAATCGGGAATTCATTAGTGATCGGCCACTTCATTTGAACTGTAAGCTGAGTCTGTTTCGGGTCGTCGGGGTTGATTTCTTTATAGAGGTAGTATGATTCAAATTTTTCAGCAAAGAATGTGTCCTCTGCAGCTATTTGATCATAGAGGTACTTGAAGTCCTCTACAGTAATACATTCGGGAACAAGAAGTCTTACTTCTTCACGACCGATTGTGTATTCAACACGCAGACCACCTCTGATATCTTTAACAACGATCTGCTTATTGATAGCAGCGTCCTTAAAGCTGTAGAAAGTAGCTTGCTTATCATTTTCCGTATAGGTGATGATAATCTGTGAAAGCAGTTCTCTCATTGTGTCGGGAGATGCCTTCGTATTTGTCGCGGTGGTCGTAGACGAAACATTATAAGGGTTTGTAAACAACACTTCTTTTGTTTCGAGGTTTTCGAACGCTACCTCACCGGATGCCGGGTCGTAATACAGCTGAATTTTACCGTTTGATAAACCTTTTTTCATAACGGCTATCTTCGCTTCAACCGAGCCATATACCGTCTGAAGATAGGGGGCCTCGTTCAAGGTCTCCACTTCTTCACCGCTCGTATCGCTTGTTGCGGAAGCGTCGTCGGCAAAGACCGGGAGTGCCACGATCATCGACAACATCATCAAAAAAGCAAGACACAAAGCTGTCAGCGATTTGATGCTTTTTTTCATGTTTTTCTCCTTTCTTCCGCTAAACTCGTAATGACAATTCGACATAGATACCAACAAAGAGCTTAACAATCTGAGTTACAAGCAGACCGAACAGTGCTACAACGAAAACGATGAAAGCAACACCCAGAATTGTAACTGCCCATGTAACCATGTTTTTGAACAACGAGTAGTCGTGAATAACCATTGTACCGAAGAAGAGCAGCATTACCATCCATACAATTGCGATGGTCATAACCATATCGAGCAAACCTGCTTCTTCTATAGTGACGACGTTCTTAAGCATTGCACTCGGAATCATAAGCATGGGGAGAGGTGTCAGCGAGTAACAGGTCGTTACGAATACATCCTTGTAACTGCCTTCTCCATCGAAGAGTGTCGTAAGTCCCCAGTTTGCAGAAGTCCAAAGCAGCACAGGCATCAAGACAAAGTTGATTTGCATGAAGTAGTTGATGTTCGCTGTGTGCGCTCCGAACAGATAGCCTGTTCCGATTGTGTTGTAGATGAATGCTAAAATTGTTATGCCGAGAATCAGGATTGCACCTTTGAAGGAGCCGCGTTTTTCATGTTTTAAATCCCAGAATCCGTCGAACGGATGGAAAATAACATGGAAGGCATATAAGAACTCTTCGAGGAGTGTTCTCTTCTCCTTCATTACCTGACCCTTTTTATTTACTTTGTTTGCAAATTTAAAGAATCTGCTTATGAGGAATAAAACAACGATTAGTATGACAGGGATTACATAGACATACTTTTCGATCCATTCCTTACGAGCTTCGCCGTATGCTTCTGAATAACTTGCTCTATCATACCCATACTTGAAGTAAGACATTGCCTGAGTATATTCTCCGCTCATCATCTTGCTCTTACCTATTCCAACATAAGCTTGGGTATAGTTGTTGTTCATCTGGAGGATGTTGATGAAGTAGTTAACAGCGTTTTGATATTTGTTTTCTAGAGTATTCCTCAAAGCTTCGTCAAGCAGCGCACCGTAATTTGTGCGTTTGTAAATGACAATGCTGTTTTCTGTTGCATCGACTGCCAGTATATTCGTACCTTGGTACTCAACAGCGGCTATTTTTTGGATGTTTCCAACAAGCTTACCGATGTCGCCGAAGTTAAACAAGTTGTTTCCGTCCTGGTCATAGGTGTATATTCTCGATCTTACATCGTCTATGATACTCCACATACCATTCGGTCCGAGAGCGACGTCTTTGATTTTAGAAACACCTAAATCCATTGTGCGAATTTCACCTGAAGGGCCATAGAAACCAGTTCTTCTCATAACGTCGGTTCCATTTGGGTTCAGCTTTTTAACAGGTGAGTATCTGCCGTCTTTTGAAAAGTTTGCGGCTGCCTGAGAACCTGGATCAATTGACGAAGATGTTACATAGATGAATCCGCCATCGTCTATTGCAATATTGTTATACTCAGTCGGAACGTTCTTTATCGTAGCGGCAATCTGCTCCGGAGTCTGGAATATACGCCAGAAATATTGCCAAAGGTTCGGTGTTGTTTTTTGTGCGCCTAAGAATCCGTTGAAAGAACCGTCTCTGTTAAGGGATATAACACCATAGTTTGTTGTTCTTGAAACAACATAGATACGTCCAGCTTTATCAGCTGCTACTGCAATAGGTGTGTAGATGTTGCCCTCGGGCATAACTTCACTTGCAGGCTCGGGAACGATTTCTTTGAAGTTGCCAACTTTGTCAAATATAACTATACGGCTATTTGCTGAGTCAGCTACAAAGATTTCCGTATCAGTTACAAAAAGACCTTCGGGAGCTTCAAGGCTATCTGCTATACCCTGATCGTTAATAAAAGTTGAAACGATGTACTTTAGGTTATAGTTTTCGTCACATATCATGACCCTGTTAGCGACTTTGTCGGAAATATAAAGCCACTGCTGGGCATCAACAAAAACATCTGCAAGTTGGCTGAAAGCGAAAGTTTCTTTCAAATCGCCATAACGATAGAGTGAATCTTCGTTTCCTGGATTCTCGAGTGAATCCATTAGCGATTTCGCGCTCAGCACTCTTTCCGGGACATATGCGTCGGGGCTTTCGACAGGTCCCATCTGTTCGTAGCTGTATGTCTGATAGGGTACCTTTGCCGAAACAGGGATTGCGCTTAGGATGAAGATAAGACATAGGCTGAGCAGGAGTATACTTGATAATTTTTTCTTCATTATAAATCCCCCCTCAATCCTTCATTCCAGATGTTGACATCGTCTGGATGATGTTGCTCTGTGTTATGATGAAAACTATAATCGGTACTATCATCGTAACAACCGTAGAAGCTGCAGCTGCACCGGACCTTGCAATACCACCGGCAAGAATCTGACCGATAGCGTAGTTGAAGGTTTTGAGCTGCTCACTGTAGATAAACATATTTGCACCCTGGTTCCAGAGTCCGTTAAATGCAAAGATGATAAGTGTAATCCATGCGGGCTTAACCATCGGCATCGCAATTTTTATGAAAATCCTAAATTCACCGGCTCCTTCAAGTCGTGCTGACTCGAGGACTTCGTCCGGAACTGAGCTTTCCATAAACTGCTTCATCAGGTAAAGACCGAATGTCGTACACCAAGCAGGTATGATGATTGCAAAGATTGTATCAACCATACCAAGAGCGGACATAGTGATGAAGTTCGTAATACCGGTAACCGTTGCGTTGAACATAAGGGAATAAACAATCATCTGGAAAAGGAAACTTCTACCCGGGAACTTGATCTTCGACATAGCATAAGCTGCCATTGATGATAAAAGAACGTTACCTATGGTACCTGTTACAGAATAGAATAATGTATTGAATATGTACCTTGAGAAAGGAACCCACGAGGTGCCCATAAGTCTGAAAAGGTCACCGAAGTTCTTATGCGTTGGGTTTACAACGAAAAGTCTCGGAGGGAATATAAACAGCTCGTCAAGAGGCTTGAGGGACTGAGCTATTGCGTATACCAGCGGGATTACCATAATTGTGCCTATGATCGCTAAAACGATATAAACACCGATATCGCCACCGAGTGAACGGTTCAAAGCACGGTATCTTTTTGCCGGCTTGTTGTATGATGCCATATCAGGTTCCCACCTTTCTGATTAGTCTTGTTACCATAAGGTTAGCGCCGACCATCATAAAGAATAGAATAGTAGCTATTGCTGATGAATATCCAAGCTCAAACCTCATTCCGCCGAAGTCCTGGAGGTGATGCATAATCGTATGCGCCACATAGTCAGGGCTGGGGAATCCGACCAGTGCGGATATGATGTCGCCGAATCCAAAGGAACCGGTGATTGAAAGAATCGCACCGAGCATCATCTGAGGACGCATCGTCGGAAGTGTGATAAACCAAAGCTCTTGCCAACGGTTTTTTATACCGTCAACTGCGCCTGCCTCGTAAAGTGTTTTATCGACGACCTGGAAGCCCGCGATAAATGTGAGGAACGAGGTGCCCAGTGAGGACCAAAGAGCGATGACTATAATAAGCGGCATGATGAAATTCTTATCCTGGAAGAAAAGTATCGGCGAGTTGATGATGCCGAGGTCTAACAGGAGACCGTTTATAAGACCGTATTGGTCACTTGAGAAAAGTATCGTCCAGATAAGATAAGCATTACCTGCGATAGACGGTGCGTAGAAAATAAGGGTTACGAATGCTCTGATTTTCGGGCGAAGTTCGTTGATGAACCAAGCGAAAAACATCGAGAGTAGATATGACAAAGGACCTGTTATTGCGGCGAAAACAAGAGTATTCTTAATAGCAATAAGAAATATTTCGTCGTCAAGAAGAAGTCTTATGTAGTTGTCCATACCCACGAACTTTGGCCATTCAAGCATGTTGAACGTTGTAAAGCTGATTACTACCGAAAGCAAAACCGGGACAACCGTGAAAACGAAGAAGAGAATGAAGAAAGGTGCGATCATAGCATAAGCTACTTTATTCTTCTTGATCTCTTTAATTGTCCAGGAAAACTTCGATATATCTTTACGCACAACAGGCTTGTTATCCTGCACTGCTGCATTGGCAGACATATAAATTTCCTCCTCATATCGTGAGTCTGTTCCGCTTCGAATTGCTTGTCGCTTCTTCGAAGCGGAACCGACTGACCTTAGTTAAAGTTGAGATATTACGCTTTGAGCTTTAGACCTATATAGATAAGTTAAAAATCATCTGCTGTCGGGAGACCAAATTCCTTACGTTTTCTTGTAAGCTCTTTGTTCATCTCGTCGATGTATTCACGCATCGCATTAATAGGTTCAGCTTTAGAATTATAAACGTTCAAGAACGCAAAGCCTGCGTAACGGCCTATTATATATCCGCCCGGGAATTCGGGAGTACATGTTACCTGCTTGAACTGTGCGTCGAGATTCTTATATTCCTCGGCAGACCAAGGCATCTCGTAGAGTGCTTCTCTGTTAGCTGTAGGCTGCTTAGCAGACGGTCCGAGGAGTGCTTCCATTTCGTTAGCGTACTTGCTCTGTGCTTGAGCACTAGTCCACCAATCGATGTAGTCCCAAGCGTATTCTTTTCTTTCTTCCTTAACGGTTCTCATCATAAGGATACATGAAACGCCACCTACACTTGTGTAGTTGATCGATCCATCTTCTTGAGCTACACCCGGCAGAGTCGTAAAGCCCCACATACCCTTGATTTCGGGTGCGAATATAACGAGGGTGTTGTAGGTGGAATAGTCGGCTATCGCCAAAGGCATCTCGCCGCTACGGAAGCGGTTTGCAAAGTCGTAGGCTACTGGGAAATCGTACATTGTGAACAGCTGGCTGACTTCCTTAAACTTTGCAAGAGCTACGTCGGAGCCGAGGTTAACCTTCATACCTTCGGTTTTCGGAATCTCGTTTCCGTTTTCATCTAAAAGGGCTCTTTCATAAAGAGGTTCACCCTCCTGATACATAAGCATCAGTGTTCCAGCAAGTCCGGAGGGGAATCCGATGTCAAGCTTCTTTCTTTGGAGAGTTGCTATCGCATCATAGAAGTCGTCCCATGTCTCGGGTACATCAATATCAAGTTCAGCAAGAATATCCTTGCGATAGAACATCATCGAGAAGCTCATATTTTCAGGTATTCCGTAAGTGTCTCCATAAAGTGTAAGCGGAGTCATTGCTGATTCTGTAAATCTTTGAGTAACATCATCAAAGGTGTCGTAGTCGTTGAGTTTAAGTACCGCCGATCTAATAGCGTAGTTTATAGCATCGCCCTGTCCGTTACCCATTGATAAGTCCGGGCCTGTTCCGGCAAGTGTTGCAGGGAGAAGTGTGCCGCCGACAACGAGCTTGAGGTTAACGGAAATGCCTGTCTGAGTTGTAAAGTTGTCGTCAATAAGGGATCTGATAATCTGTGCTTGGTCACGACCTGTTGTAACCCATACATCAATTTTCTTGTTGGGATCAACATCTTCTTCGGATATTGCGCCGATGGAGTTATAATCAGACCAGAACGACTGGATGAAAGCGTAGAACTCGTTCATCATCTGCTGGAAGAAGCTCGCTTCAGCACGGGGAGCTTTATCAGCTACCGGTTGGATGCAAATGTAATCGAGAAGCAGAGGCTGATTCTGTGTTGTCATGAGCCAGGTTCCGAGAGAACCGGACTGGTCGCGCAGGTCATCCATAAGAGAAGCTACCTTTGAGGGGTATTTACCCATTCTCTCGAGGATGAAGGCTACTTTGTCAAGAATGACAGTGTGGTCACCTTTAGAGCCGATGATCTTTTCAAGTGCGTCGGAATGCGCATAAAGGTTAGCGGATTCCTGAAGGAGTCCCTTCATGACTGCCGGCATCGTTTTATCAAACTGGTAGTCACGGTATTCATCGGGGTCAGGGCCCGTTACCATCAAAAGCTGTCTTCTGTATTCGTTGATCTTTTTAAGTGAGTTTTGGATATCGGCAAGAACTTCTGCCATATCCCCAAGAACAACACGCATTGTAATTGTTCTTATACCCTTTTCAAGGTATATCTTATAATTATCAGTTCCGTTTGTAAGTGGTTTCGCCTGGAATCCATCCGAGAAGGTGAATCTAAGGAACGAAGCTTCATTAAAAGGAATCACTCCGTCGATAAGCAGCTCTCTCGAAACGTAAACGCCCGAGTAGTACGACTGCTTCGAACGAGGTATTATATTATAGAAGCCAGATTCGGGAATATCAACAGTCCAGCTAATCCACGATCCAGAGTACATCCATTTATCTCCGCCGATTGTATTAAGGCGGATTCTTGTTGTATCAGACGGCTGGGTGATAGCAGATGTTCTGTCTGTGATTTGATATATTGTTTTATCCGATGTTGCAGCGGCATATTCAGCCTGTATGTAAATAGGTTCAACGCCTGTTACGTCGGATGCGCCAGAATGTTCCTCGAGATACTCTTCGTAAGACTTAAGGGCTTCAGGAACGAAAAGCGTCAAGGATTTGATAGCGATCGGCTCTCTTATAGCGTCAAGCGCGATAGTGTGCTGACCTGCTGCCAAATAGATTTCGAAAGGCTGATTATAATAAGAGGAAGAATCTTTGATGTCTACAGTCTTCCATTCGCCGAACGCAACCTTTTCCGGTCTAAGCTCGTTATCTTTCAAATCTCTCTGGAAAATTCTTGCGGCTTCGTTGTCTCCTGAAATAAGGCTACGAAACTCCTCAGAATTTGATAAAACTTCTTTACCATCGACTATGTATTTATCAACATATGTCTTTGAGAAGACAAGAGATCTCGCTTCGCCGAAAAGAACTTTGTCATCGACAAGGAGCATTCTTTCGATTGAGGAGTCTTTGCTCTGAACCTGAACATCACCATCTTTGTACTGAACCTGAGTGAAATATTCAAGTCTGATCGAGTACATCCCGTCTTGTGGGATGTCTACAACCCAAGAAACAGCACCATTATCAGCGGCAATTAATGTATCGCCCGTGCTGCCCTGGTAGCCATTAACAATATAAACAGAGGCGTCAGTCGTCGCTTCGTCATAGTTTTTCGCATCGATAACGATATCGTTTTTTGCATTGGGCATATCTTTGTAAATCGATCTGTAAGTTTTGTACGTTTCAGAAGATAATAGCTTCTTTACATCGCTTATAGAATCGACGAGTTCCGATTTCGGAACCCATTTATCCTCTTCCGCACTCGCCGCAAATGAGACGATTCCCGGAAGGAGCATCGCAAACGCCAAAAGAAAAACAAGTGATTTTCTAGCGGCCTTTTTGAATTGCATCATTCAGTGTACCTCCTAAGCTAATAGCTGTTTCCACCCTTATAAGTAGTTGAAATATCATATCACACCAGCATTTTTTTGTCAAGGATGTATATAATGAGTGTTGTTTTTTTGTGCGATTTCAACCAAAGAAAAGGTCGTTCTTAAATATTTAATAAATATGTGCAATATACACTATATAAATTTTGGTTAACATAGTCTGGGTAGTTTATTGTTTTTATTTTCTCGTTTTTTATAGAGATAAAGCAGTAATTCTCGACAATAAAATAAATTTTAGAAAATTATATTATTGAACACTAATGTTAATAATCATCATTTAAACTGCTGTTGGATGATTTTTACTGTTAATTAATTGCATATTTGTCTACTTTCGTTCGTCTTTTTGCACAATTTTTTAGCTTTAAATTCTACATCGTGTGCAAACGAACAAAACGTATGTTCTTTTGATGCATTTACACTTTTTAGCAGAAAATGTTCAAAAAATTTATCAACAACTAACGAAGGCAAGGGACAAATCGACCGACCGTTTCGTCATCGCTTTAAACGAACGATACAGTCGGTAGAAATTTTGATTTTATTCGTAGATAGCAGTTACAACAAAGCCGTCAATATTGTTTCCTTCGATCCGATATTCCGAAGCGTCGGAAGGAACAGGAACGCTGGTGCTCGCTCCAGAGTCTGCCGGAAAGTAGTAAATCTTGTATGTTTTGCCGTCAAATTCCTGGGTAAGCATATCGCCATCGTATCTGAAGGTCTTTATGTAAACAACATATTCTTCTAACGAAAGGTTTCCTACATTCATTATATACGAGTGCGGCAAACCTACATATCTGTAATAGCCGTCAATACCCTCCATGCCTGTAGAAACTTCTTTGTCACTTCTGTACCGCTGCACAAAACCATAACGGAAAGCGTTTTCCGCTACCCAAGCATAGTCACCCGCTGGGTTGAAGTTGTCTACCGATGTAGAAGTTACTATTTTCAGACTCATCGCGAGCCCTGTATGATTATCGCTTTGGCCGGGTTTAGCAACCTGTTTTGATGCTTTTTCCTCGCCCAATCTCGCCACTCTGTCGTTATATAGCTTTTGCTGATCTGCTGACGAACGATAAGCGCCGACAATAGTCAAGTCTTTTTTCGAGTAAAGTTGAGTGTAACCCTTCATCATTTCATTCATCGCATCGACCATCTGAGGTTGAAGCATTACATTGGAATCTGCAATCTTGTAGTCGCCCGTCTTCTTTTTATAAACTTCTACAAGGGACTCTTCCTCTGATACTGGAAATTCATAAGGGTACAAAGAGTTGACAAGAACGAGATTTCCCATATGTACTTTATCGTTTTCAACGGTAACGGGGGTGAATGTAATATTGGTTGGGAGGCTTTCATCAACTTCGGAAACATCATCACCACTGCTTTCGGCACTTGTTGACGCTACTGATGAAGTTTCGGATGTGTCGCCCGCAGGTCCGTTGGCAAGCTTCATTATTGAAAGCATTAAGAAAACTGCGAGAACAATCACAACAAGAAATACGCCCGCTTTTATGAGGATAACGAGATCCGCTCTTTTCCGTCTTCTGTTTACTGCCATAAATATACCTGCCTTTCTTCCCGAAGTAGTTGAATGTTTTACAGAGAACAGGGGCCGTCCCGGAGAGCCGGGGCAGCCCCGATTTATAACTTATTTAGGTGCAGCAAGATCCTTGAGGAACTGATATCTTTCCTTCGAATTCTCTTTAGCCTGTTCGAAGAGAACTTCAGCTCTATCAGGGAATGCCTGAACAAGGCGGCTGTATCTTGTTTCGTTCTGCAGGAATCCGATATAATCGCCTGTAGGTTCTTTGCTGTCAAGAACGAAGGGGTTCTTTCCTTCAGCTTTGAGCATAGGATTGTATCTGAAGTTCTGCCAATAACCAGCCTCAACTGCGCGCTTCATCTCTACCTGACAATTTGTCATGCCACCCTTAATTCCGTGCATTTCGCAAGGTGAATAGCCGATAATTACAGAAGGTCCGGGATATGCTTCTGCCTCGAGGATCGCTTTGAGTGTCTGGTTCATATCAGCACCCATCGCTACATGAGCGACATAGACATAACCGTAAGACATAGCAATCTGAGCAAGGTCTTTCTTGCCGATGGATTTACCAGCAGCAGCAAACTGAGCGACCTGTCCGAGCTGAGAAGATTTTGAAGCCTGTCCGCCGGTGTTCGAATAAACCTCTGTATCGAATACGAAGATGTTTACATCCTCGCCACTTGCGATAACATGGTCAAGACCGCCGAATCCGATGTCATAAGCCCAACCGTCACCGCCGAAGATCCAGATGGATTTCTTCGAGAGGTATTCTTTGTTTTCAAGTATTTTCTTTTCAAGCTCACAGCAGTCACAATTTTCTTTGCAGCTGTTCGCTTCGAGCATTTCTACCAAAGCTTTTGTCGCCTTATCGTTTTCCTTGCCGTTATCCTTTGTTTCAAGGTACTTGTCAAGGACCGCTTTCATTTCAGCGCCGCCGTCCATTGTAGCATATCTCTCAGACAGTTCAGTCGCATAACCGATAAGCCTGTTGCGAAGTGTTTTCTGAGCAAGATAAATTCCAAGACCGTGTTCAGCGTTGTCTTCAAAGAGGCTGTTAGCCCAAGCCGGACCTCTGAGAGATTCTCTGTTGACGGTGTAAGGTGTTGCGGGAGCTGAACCACCCCAAATCGACGAACAACCTGTTGCGTTGGAGATATACATTCTCTCACCGAACAGCTGAGTTACAAGTCTTGCATAAGATGTTTCTGCGCATCCTGCGCAAGAACCGGAGAACTCAAGGAGGGGCTGGTTGAACTGGCTGCCCTTGATTGTATTCTCAGAGAACGGGGTTTCTTTCTTTGTTACATGGCCAACCATGTAGTTGAATACGCCCTGCTCTTCGCACTGGGTATCCTGTGGCTTCATGACAAGAGCTTTTTCCTTAGCAGGACATACAATAGCACAAAGTCCGCATCCCATACAGTCGAGTGGGCTGACTGCTATGGTATAAGTTTTGCCTTCAAGACCTCTGCCCTTTGCAGGAACCTTCTTCGTCCACGCGGGAGCGTTTTCTTGTTCCTTTTCGTCCATTATATAAGGACGGATTGTAGCATGGGGGCAGACATAGGAACACTGAGTACACTGAATGCAGTTTTCAGGAATCCATTCCGGAACCTCAACCGCAACACCGCGCTTCTCATAAGCTGCTGAACCCTGTGGGAAGGTACCATCAACATAATCGACGAATGCACTTACAGGGAGTGAGTCACCCTGCATTTTATTAGCTGGGTTAACGACATTTTTAACGAATTTAACAAGTTCAGGACGGTTTCCTGTAACCTCGTCATCTTTTTCGACTTCGCCGATTGTTTTCCAAGCAGCAGGTACATCAACTTTGACAATAGCTTTTACGCCTGCGTCAATAGCCTTGTAGTTCATTTCAACAACTGCTTCGCCCTTCTTGAGATAGGACTTCTTAGCTGCTGCTTTCATATAATTAACAGCGTCTTCAATAGGAAGAATGTCAGCGAGTGCGAAGAACGCCGATTGAAGAATCGTGTTCGTACGCTTGCCCATTCCTATATCACGAGCCGTGTCGATAGCATTGACAATATAGAATTTGATATCGTTCTGTGCGATATATTTCTTAAATGAAGCGGGGAGCTTATCATTAAGTTCCTCAGGCTTCCACTGGCAGTTGAGAAGGAATGTTCCGCCTTTTACAATGTCTTCGACAATTTTGAAGCCCGTATAGACGTATGCCGGGTTGTGGCAGGCGACAAAATTAGCTTTTGTTACATAGTAGGTGGATTTAATCGGCTTATCGCCAAAGCGCAGGTGGGAGATTGTTATACCGCCCGTCTTCTTTGAGTCATACTGGAAATAAGCCTGAATATTTTTGTCGGTATGGTCACCGATGATTTTGATGGAGTTTTTGTTAGCACCGACTGTTCCGTCACCGCCAAGACCCCAGAATTTGCAGCTGATTGTACCTTCAGCAGTTGTATTGGGTGCGTAGGATTCATCGAGGGAGAGGTGAGTAACGTCGTCGACAATTCCGAGTGTAAAGCCGTTCTTCGGAGCATCAGCTTCGAGGTTTTTGTAAACTGCGAAGATGCTTGCGGGAGGAACGTCTTTTGAACCGAGACCGTAGCGTCCGCCGACAACCTTAGCAGAGGATCCTCTCTGAGCGAGAGTTGTGACAACATCAAGGTAAAGGGGTTCGCCAAGAGCGCCGGGCTCTTTTGTTCTGTCGAGCACTGCGATTTTCTTAGCTGTCTTAGGAATAGCTTCAAAGAGCTTGTCTCCAACAAAAGGTCTATAAAGTCTTACTTTAATAAGACCAACCTTTTCGCCCTTAGCTGTCAGGTAATCGATAACTTCTTCAGCTGTGTCGCAAACCGAGCCCATCGCTATGATGACACGATCAGCGTCGGGTGCGCCGTAGTAGTTGAAGAGTTTGTAGTCTGTGCCTATTTTGGCGTTGACTTTATCCATATATTCCTCGACAATAGCCGGGAATGCATTGTAAAATTCGTTGCTTGCTTCTCTATGCTGGAAGAAGATGTCGCCGTTTTCTGCGCTTCCTCTGAGCACGGGGCGTTCAGGATTTAGCGCTCTCTTACGGAATGCAGCAATAGCATCCTTGTCGACCATCTCGTCAAGGTCTTTGTAATCCCAAGCTTCGATTTTCTGAATTTCGTGAGATGTTCTAAAGCCATCAAAGAAGTTTACAACCGGAATTCTTCCTTTAATTGAAGCAAGGTGAGCTACAGCTCCGAGGTCCATAACTTCTTGTGGGTTGGTGTTAGCTAAAAGAGCATAACCTGTCTGGCGGCATGCGTAAATATCCGAATGGTCGCCAAAGATGTTTAGAGCATGGGAAGCGACAGTTCTTGCGGAAACGTGAATAACGCCCGGAAGAAGCTCGCCTGCGATTTTATACATATTCGGGATCATAAGAAGCAATCCCTGGGAAGCAGTGAAGGTTGTTGTAAGAGCACCGGCTGCAAGGCTACCGTGAACAACGCCTGCTGCACCTGCCTCCGACTGCATTTCAACGACTTTTACGGTGTCGCCGAAAATGTTCTTTAGCCCGTTGGCGGACCAAGCGTCCGTCAGTTCAGCCATAACGCTCGACGGTGTGATCGGGTATATACCCGCAACCTCAGTAAACGCATACGATACATGCGCCGCGGCGGTGTTACCGTCCATAGAAATTTTCTTTCTGCCCATTTTGAATCCTCCTAAAGTAATTACAATCATTATAATACCACCTTTTTCGCGTTATGTAAATAACATTTCTATGAATTTTCGACAATTTTACTTAATCACCCCACTATAAAGCTTTATATAAGGTATAATTTACAATAAAATTCAGCGGTTTCGTACTATTGCAAAGAGTTGATGATTATGTTATTATTTAAAGTGTATTTTCGGAGGGTGCCTTTATGATTACCTATGACATCGAGAACGATTTGAGGATAAACGGGTTTAGTCTTATCTGCGGTGTGGACGAAGCCGGACGAGGACCGCTCGCCGGTGATGTATTTGCCGCCGCTGTTATTTTGCCAGAAGGCTATATTCCCGAAGGGCTCAACGATTCAAAAAAACTCTCCCCTAAAAAACGCGACAAGCTTTTTGACGAGATAAAAAATAATGCTATTTCGTATGATATTGCCACAGCGTCAGTTGCCGAAATTGAGCAGTACAATATCCTTGAGGCGTCACTGCTCGCTATGAGACGAGCTATCGAAAAACTTTATCCAAAGCCGGATTTTGCACTTATTGACGGAAACATCGTAAGAGGATTTGACATCCCCTCGAAAGCCATCATCGACGGCGACGCGCTCTGCCCTTCAATTGCAGCAGCATCTATTCTCGCTAAGGTTGCAAGAGACCGGTACTGCCTTGAAATGGATGCTCTCTACCCGATGTACGGTTTTGCTTCTCACAAGGGATATGGAACTGCAAAACATCGCAAGGCCATTGAGGACTACGGACCTTGCCCCCTCCACCGCAGTCTTTTTATAAGAAAAATCGTAAACCATCATGAATGATACAAGAAAAATCGGTGCAATAGGCGAAGAGGCCGCAGAAAATCATCTGAAAAACTCAAAACACCTGATTCTTGTAACGAATTACCAAAGTGGGACGGGTGAGTTTGCAGGAGAGATAGACATCGTCGCATGGAAAGACGACTGCCTTGTTTTCGCGGAGGTGAAAACACGTTCGAGCAACCTCTATGGAGAACCGATGGATGCTGTTGACATACGCAAAATGAAAGCCCTCGTCAGGACCGCAGCAGCATTTGAAAACGACTTTGTGAAAAACGGTAGAATTTTTGCCTATGTTCCTTTCTTGTTTTTCAAACTGCGCAAAAGGTTAAAAATAAAAGACAGAAGACATGATATTATAGAGGTGCTTTTATCCCGAGATGGGAAAATCGAGAGCATCAGACAACACGAAAACGCATTTACAGCCGCAACACCTAAACGGCTTGAAAAATACCGCAAGAGAGAAAGAAATAGATTCCGGAGTAACTGACAGTGAAATATTACAGTACAAGAAACGAAAATCCTTCAGCAAACGATCTTAAATCCTCCGCTGAAGTTATAATTGAAGGGATGGCGCCGGACGGCGGTCTATACATCCCCGAAAGCATTCCGCAAATTGATAGCGAATTCATTGAAAAGCTCAAATCAATGAGCTATCCCGAACGAGCTGCGGAAGTTCTTTCACTTTTCTTAACCGATTTTACAAAAGCAGAGCTAATAAATGCATGCAACGCCGCATATTCATCCGAGAAATTCGGCTCATCTCCCGCCCCTGTCGTAAACGCAGGTGATAATGGATTTCTTGAGCTTTGGCATGGTCCGACAAAAGCATTCAAGGATATGGCGCTTCAGCTTATGCCAAGACTTCTTTCGTTATCACTTGAGAAAACAGGTGTAAAAAATGATGCTCTAATACTTGTTGCAACTTCAGGAGATACCGGAAAAGCCGCTCTTGAGGGTTATTCCGATGTTCCGAGAACAAGCATAGCTGTCTTTTACCCCGTCGACGGAGTCAGCGAGATGCAGAAACTGCAGATGGCGACTCAAAAGGGTGATAATGTTTATGTCTGTTCGATAAAAGGCAACTTTGACGATGCACAAAGCGGCGTTAAAAAGATTTTTGCCGACTCTGCAATTATATCTGCTCTTTCAGACAAGGGGCTGTTCCTCTCAAGCGCAAACTCCATCAACTGGGGAAGGCTCGCTCCGCAGATTGTCTACTATTTTTCCGCATACTGTGATATGTTAAATAGCGGTGATTTAAAAATTGGCGAACAGCTTGATGTAACGGTGCCGACAGGTAACTTCGGCAACATACTCGCCGCTTACATCGCAGGAAGAATGGGGCTGCCGATTGGTGCTCTTGTATGCGCCACAAACAAAAACAAAGTCTTGGCGGATTACTTTACAACGGGTAAATACGACAGACGCAGAGAGTTCTTCACAACTGTTTCCCCATCGATGGATATCTTAATCTCAAGCAATCTCGAACGCCTGCTTTCAATGGAATACGGTGCTGCCTTTTGTAGCGGCAATATGAAAAGCTTATCTGAAAACGGATTTTTCGAGAATGATATCAAAGAGAATTCGAATATATTCAAAAACTTTGTAGGTATCTCCTGCACTGAAGATCAGACAAAGGCAACTATTGCGAATTATTTTGAAAAACACGGCTACCTTATTGACCCGCACACAGCGGTTGCCGCTTTCTGCGCCGATGAATACAAAAAATCAGGCTCAAAAAATAAAATGCTCATCGTTTCTACCGCCTCGCCTTATAAATTTCCACGAGCAGTTGCGGACAGCCTTGGAATCGAGAGGACTTCAGACGATTTTGGATGCTTAGAAAAAATTTACGAAAAAACACTCGTAAAAATCCCCGAAGCGATTTCCGGGTTAAAAGCGGAAAATATACGCTTCAGGGATGTAGTTCCACCTGAAAAAATGGCGGATAAAGTTCTAAGTTTCGCCGACGAACGCTAATACGGGATGGATTTAAATTTCGTTATCAGCCGATTGTATTGGTGCGTGGTTTAAAGGTTGCACACATGGTCTCGCCGCAGCTTGTTGCAGCGGTAGTGCCAACTGATATTCTTTTTGCTGTGCAGTGAAGCTCTCCGTCATGATAAACGCAGTTTCTAACGCTGCAACTGATTCTTTCGATATGCTCGCGACGATCGTTTCCGTCGAGGTAGATGCCTTCCATGGATTAAGCCTGCCTTTCTTACGCTTTTGAACCTTTTTTTGCGACTTTTGAAGCGATTTCGCTTTTTTGGGTTCAAACTTATTTTTTCACAAAACCACAACAATATACGCATTTTTTAAAATAAATAAATTTCGAGAAATCGAAACCAAAGCTTGACACATTGATAATTGGAAAGGTTTTTGTATAAATGGCTGTATTCACAATCGCTGACCTGCACCTGTCGCTGGGAACGGATAAACCGATGGATGTTTTCGGAGGCGGCTGGGAAGGTTATGTTGATAAACTCGAAAAAAACTGGCGTGAGCTAATCACACCGGATGACACTGTTGTAATACCGGGAGATATATCTTGGGCTATGAGGCTTGAAGAAGCAGAGCCTGATTTTACATTTCTCGAAAGCTTGCCGGGTAGAAAAATTCTCGGCAAAGGCAACCATGATTATTGGTGGACTTCCCTAGCTAAAATGAAATCCTTTATAACCGCCAAAGGTTTTTCAAGCATCAGCTTCCTTTACAACAACGCCTTCGCTTGTGACAATATTGTCATCTGCGGTTCAAGGGGCTGGATGATCGATGGCACTGAATCTTTTGATAAAAAGATTCAAGAACGTGAAGCTGGAAGGCTGAAAATGTCCCTCACTCAGGGAGAAAAGCTCTGCAAATCAGGTCAAAAGCCTACTGTTTTTCTTCACTATCCACCTGTTTGGCGAGGTAATGTCTGCGAACCGATAATGGAAACACTGAAGGAACACGGTATAACTGATGTATATTACGGCCATCTTCACGGTGTTAAAAAAGATTCGGTAACAACGCTTTACGAAGGAATAAAGATGAAATTCGTTTCTGCAGACTTTATAAAATTCCGCCCGATACTCGTTGAATAGATATCAATATTCTAATATTGATTGACATTAAGTCAAAAGGATAATATAATAATAATATAATCCGTTATTTCGCTTATAAATATAAAACCCTGTGTATCTTCTGAAAGGATGATAATGCGCCATGCTCGACAAAACAAAGATTATACCCGGGCTGTCGCCCGACTCAGCGGTTGTTCACGGCTATGAAGGCCATGACTCGCGCACCGGAGCTGTCAGCTTCCCTATATACCAGACCTCTACATATCTCAATCCCGGACTTGGTTCAAACATAGAGCATTCATACACAAGATGCTCGAATCCAACGCGCTCGGAGCTTGAGAACACCATCGCCCTTCTCGAAAACGGCGTTGCAGGCTTTGCTTTCACAACCGGGCTTGCAGCAGTACTCGCCTCCTTCTCCCTTATGAAGGCAGGGGATCATGTCGTCATGTCCGACGATATTTACGGTGGTACTTATCGCTTAATTGAAGAAATCTGGAAGCGTTATAATGTAGAATTCGACTATGTCGATGTCGGAAATCCTGAAGCTGTTGAAGCTTGCATGAAATCCAACACAAAGATGATTTTCATCGAAACGCCTACTAACCCGATGATGAAAGTCGCAGATATTGCCGCCATTAGCAAGATAGCAAAAGCACACGGCGCACTCCTTGCGGTTGACAACACCTTCTTGACACCTTATTTCCAGAAACCAATCGATCTCGGAGCTGATATCGTTATCCACAGCGGTACAAAATACCTTGCAGGTCACCACGACACAATGGCAGGCCTTCTTGTCGTTGCAGACGAAAAGCTTGCAGAACGTATAGGTCTAATTCTGCGCACCGAAGGAAGCGGACTCGCTCCCTTTGACAGCTGGCTTGTCCTTCGCGGTATAAAGACACTCGCGCTGAGAATGAAGCGCCATGAAGAAAATGCAATTAAGGTTGCTGCATGGCTCAAAACCAACAAAAATGTTGACAAGATCTACTTTGTCGGTGACCTTGAAAACCCATCCTATAAAATATCAAAGCGTCAGAGCAGCGGTTTCGGCGGAATGATTTCCTTCACCTTAAAGGATGTCACAAAGGTTGAAAAAGTCCTTTGCGGTTGCCGTATGATTATGTTCGCTGAAAGTCTTGGCGGTACAGAAACGCTCATTACCTACCCTATAACCCAGACTCACGCATCGATACCTAAGGAGATAAGAGAAAAAATCGGAATCACCGACCGCCTTCTCCGCTTGTCAGTTGGTATCGAGGATGCAGACGATATTATAGCTGACTTAGCCAGCGTACTCGACTAATAAATAATCAAACCGGACTTTACTTTCTTCGTAAAGTCCGGTTTTTTGTTTTTAGGCTACGATATTTTATCCTACTTTTTCCTGCATACAAACCGATTAACACCGCATTTTAGCTCGCTGATTTCGGTGTAATAGCCGTCATTCAATGAAAGTTTTGCTTTACATCCCTCCGGTATTGTCACTTCAAGAACGGTAGTATCGTCTTTTCTTACCCACTCTGTTATAATTTTTCCCGCCGGGGTTATATGGAACGCTTTTACAAAGCTTAAGTTGTCTGCAAAAAAAGGTGAAATGAGCACTTCATCGGCATCAAATCCCGTCGGATTAATCACAATTCCGCCAAGCCTTTTGATAAAGAATGCGCTGATATCGCCGAAAAAGTGGTGGTTTCGCGAAGCGACATTTTCACCCTCTCGGTTGAAGACCTCCGCAAGGGTAGTTTCGCCACCAACAACCCAGTTACCATACGAAGGCGCATCCTTGCAGCTTATCATGCTTACCGCAAGCTCAGTTTTCCCAAACTCCGCAAGCACATGGAAGATAACCCTTGCTCCGAGAACACCGCACGCCATATGTCCGCCAAAAGCCTCGATACTCTCAAGCAGCCCATCGAAAGCCCTTTGTCTTTCGTCCTTCTCAAATATACCATAGTAAAGTCCCATAGCTTGGGAAGTCTGTTCCCCACCACATAGCTTCATTGTTCCTTTATTAAGAAGTTCTTCTCTTATAGCATATCTAAATTCATCTTTAAGTTTCTCAGCAGACTTTTGTTCTTCTCTTAAGCTTAGTCTTTCAAATATATAAGCTGCCTTCGTACAGATATCCACAGCGGTTATGCTATCGGTGAGCACAAGGGGCGGAACCGCCGCTCCGGTAGGATGGCACCAGTCGCCAAGTCCAAAAGCGACAAGTCCTTTTTCGTCACGCCTTGAAGCTAGATATTTGAGATATCGCAGGAGATATGGAGAGGTGTATTTAGCAGCCCTTAGGTCGTCTCTATAAATGGCAAGAAAGTATGGTATCACAGCGATCACGCTGTCCCATGCAGGTCCGTTGCCCCACTGAAAGCCCCATCCGCCGGTAGGAATAATGCCGGGAATCGCACCCTCATCATTCATTGATTTGCAGATGTTTTTCATCCACTGAACATAGTTGTCCGACGGCTCAAGGTTAAGGAGTGTGTGTTCGGATGAAAGAGCAGCGTCAGCGGTCCAGCCATTTTTTTCGCGGTGTGGGCAATCCGTCGGAAAGTGGTGAAAGTTTGAGAGCGTCGACTCCCTTGTCATCTTTTGGAGTGAGTTCAAAATCTCATCAGAACACTCAAAACCTCCGCGCTCGGGAAGTTCTGTGTTAAACACAATAAAAGTAAGCAGCTCAGGTGTAGCCTGTGCTTTTGTTATTCCCTCAACTTTTACATATCTAAATCCATGGTATGTAAAAGAAGGTGTATAGGTTTCATTCTCGCCACCTGCGCAGATGTATTCATCATACTGAATATAAGGCGGTAGGTCTTTATACTCATCGCGAATAAAGCTGATATTGTCAGTATGGAATTGTCCATCTTTGAGATATTCGCCAAAAGTCATTCCGATTTTTTGCCCCGGCTCACCCGTTACACAAATCTTGCAAACACCCGCTGAGTTTATACCGAAATCATAGATAAACGCATCGCCCTCGGCAAAAATACGAACAGGCTTCAACTGTGCTCTTTCTGTTATCGGTTTTGCCTCGTTGAGCTTCTTCTCGCCCTTAGGCTTTTTCGCTTTTGTAACCGCTGTCCAGCTGCTGTCGTCAAAACCGGGCAGGTTCCAGCCTACAATTTCTTTGCGCGCGTCGTATCTTTCGCCAAGGCGAAGGTCGTCAAAATATGTCGGTGATGGAGCGCAAACAAAACTTTCGTCCGCTTCGATAATAACATCATCTAATTCAAGTCTTAGTCCAAACTTTGGCGATGAGCGGAAGGACGCTTTTTCGAAATCCCATACATAGCCGCCGAATGCGTTCTGCATACCGTTTCCAAGCCTTATGCCAAGTACATTTTCACCGACTTGCAGCTTTTCTGTAATTTTATAAAAATCATAATAAAGAAAATCGTCGGGGTTGGATATGTAAGGTGATAGATAGCCTCTTGTTATACGCTCACCGTTGACGTAAAGCTCATAGAACCCCAGTCCGCAGATAGTCAGTTCCGCCTTTTCGGGAATGCTTTCAAGCATAATTTTTTTCCTAATGTACGGAGAAGGTACAAAGTTGAATAGATCACACATCTTCTCTCCCGCACAGAAAAACATTTCAGATAGTTTCATTTTGTTTTACCTCAAAACTAAAAAATCCGAATTTGCGTTGTTCCTGCACGGAATGATGCATTTCGGATTTTCTTATATTATTTCTTTAAACAATCATTTCCGCAAGCTTCATTTCGTCGGAATTGTATGCGTCTTTGTTGACCTCTTCGGGGTCGCGGAAATCAGGTACTACACTTTGTAAAGCTTCCTTTATATCGACTGATTCAATTGTTGTTTCAGCCGAAAACATAGCGCTCCTGAGAGTCTCGAGTTTATCGTCAACTTCACCTCTGGTAAAGGGTGTATCTTTTTCGATGAAAATCATTTTGTTTTCCGTGACAGACAATTTTTCGCTTTTAATCAGCAGCTCCTCATATAGCTTTTCACCCGGTCTTAGTCCTATTTCAACTATGTCAATATCTGTATAGGGAACGAGGCCGGATAATCTAATCATATTTTCCGCAAGCTCAACTATTTTTACGGGCTTACCCATGTCGAGGATGAAAAGTTCGCCCCTCTTAGCAAGCATACCAGCATGCATAACAAGCTGTGCTGCTTCCGGTATCGTCATAAAATATCTGATAATTCTCTTATCGGTGACGGTTATCGGGCCGCCGTCTTCAATTTGTTTCTTAAAAAGAGGTATAACGGAACCGTTTGACCCGAGCACATTACCGAATCGTACTGCGGCGAATGAGGTCTTGCTGTCATGCCTGCTCTGGACTATCATCTCGCACATACGCTTTGATGCGCCCATGATACTGGTGGGGTTAACAGCTTTATCGGTGGAGATAAGTATAAACTTTTCAGCGCTGTATTTCTCCGCCATGTCCGCGGTGTTATACGTTCCGATGATATTGTTTTTAATTGCCTCACAGCCGTTATGCTCCATGAGCGGAACATGTTTATGTGCTGCTGCGTGGAACACGATTTCAGGTTTATAGTGGCTGAAAATATCGTCAATTCTATCCCTGTCACGAACAGAAGCGACTTCAATAGCAAGTTTTAATTCGTCACCGTAAGCGCGAAAGAGCTCTTGCTGAATATCATATGCGTTGTTCTCGTATATATCAACTATAATTAGCTGCTCTGGCGAGCACCTTGCGATCTGGCGGCAGATTTCGCTGCCGATGGAACCGCCACCTCCGGTGACGAGCACTCTTTTATTTTTATAATATTCTTTTGAAATATTTTCGACAAGCATTACAGGTTCTCTAAAGAGAAGGTCGTCGATTTTTATATTTCTAATTCGGCGATCTCTGATTTCGGAGCTGTCTTTTCCGAAAGCATAATCGTAAATTTTTATCGGCAGTCCGCTTTGGGAATAAAAATTATAAAGCCTTTGCTTTGTTTCACCGTCAAGGTCGGGTGTTGCGATAATGATTTCACCAATCGGCATGGATGTTATCTGTTTAAGTACATCGGACTGTGCACCGATAACACGAATACCGCTGATTCTATTGCCGACTTTCTCGGGGTCCTTGTCGATGAACACATATGGTTTATAACGAGAGTTTTCGTTAACCCTAAGCTCTTCAGCGAGCATCGTTCCTACCCTGCCGGCACCGATTATTGCAACATTAATCTTGTCTCTCTCAACATTCCTGCCGTTTTTTAATTTTGAGTATATTTGCTGATATACAAAGCGAGAAGCCAGTGTTCCAAGCGTGATAACACAAACTACAGTTACAGAGTGCCATCCGCTTGTATAAGTCCAAGGCATGAGGCGTGTAAATGCTATATAGAAGATACAGGAAATTATGTCAGCAATGATGAGTTTAAGATAAGAATATGAACGCGCATATCTCCAAACACTTGAGTAAATGCCGCTAATAAGTCTGAGTATAAATAAAAAGGCGACAAGGATAGCAAAATTGACAACCTTATCTACGAAATTCAACCTAAGCATTACGCTACCGTTATACATTATGGTAAGTACTGTGTATACTACTACCATAATAAAAAGATCGATAAGCATAAGCACGGGCTTTCGCCTGCCGGATAATATTTTTTTCAATTCATCAGATTTAACAATCATTTTTTTTATAAGAGCAAACAAGACGAATACCTCCATTGGATAATAATTAAGGATTATGTTAAAATATTCGCGATGATTAGAAGCACAAATTTAAACAATAAACAACCTCAGAGTTACAAGTAATAACAATTCATTATAGTCTTATTCTTCTATATTGTCAATACCACTAAATGGTCAGGCAAATATTTGAACTCCACTTTTTGTATCTTTTTTAATTTATTCTTATTCCTTTTTGGCTATTAAAAGTTTGGCTTGACAATTGTCGCGTTTATTTATATAATATTCACAGAATACGGCACTAAGAAAATTTCGTGCCACTTATAAATATTGGAGGGAATATAAATGAAGAAACTTACTGGTTTTATCGCTCTTGTTCTTCTGCTTAGCGTGAGCCTGTTCTTACTTGGTTCATGTGGCGGCGGCGGTAACGAAAGCAAAGCAACATCCCAAACTTCGACTGCAGACAGCAAGGCTGAAAGCGTTGCTACAAGCGCAGAAGAGAGCGTCGAAGAAAGCGTTGAAGAAAGTGCCGAAGAATCCAAAGTCGACATCTTTACCTACGATATCGACCGCACAAAGACAAAGACAAATGTAGCTCTTAACAAGACCTACACATTTGAAGCAGGTACTCCCGATCCGAATTATGCTGATGAAGAAAACAAAACTCTCACAGACGGTATTATTGGTGAAGAGGTGGCTTATACTAACGCTGTTTGGGTAGGTGTTCAAGACGCTTCACCCACTATTGTAATTGATCTTGGTGAAGTTGTAGAAGGTATTGCTGATTTTGATGTTCATATGCTTTACCAGCCACAGCCGACAATTAAAGTTCCATTAAACTTAGTTGCTTATGTTTCAGAAGACGGTGTGACATATTATGAAGCAGGTGCCTTAACCATGTCAGAGGAAGAAATCGCAGGCGTCGAGATCACAGAGACCACTCCTGATCCGTTTGCAAGCTTTGCTATGACTCTTGAACTTGAAAAAGGTGTCAAAGCTCAGTATGTAAAGTTTGAAATAGAAAAACAAAATTGGTTATTCATGAGCGAGTTCGAAATCTCTACATACGAATAAAACTTTGTTTTCAAAACCGGTGTTGCCTTACGGCTTCACCGGTTTTTTCTTTAATCCGTTCTTTTTGACATATTATCTCGGCAGGTGGAATTAAATTATATAAAAAATAACTGTTGACAGAAACATCTCTCAGTGATATTATAATAATAATATATCGGCGGTTCACAATACCCGCTTTACAGTAACCGAAAGGAAAGCCATTATAATGATGTCCGCGAATTTTGCAGCAATAATTATTAATATCGTCATTATCAGCCTAGTCGTGGTGCTAAGCATTATTGGTAATGGCGTTTTTTGTGCTGTAAAGAAGGCGGATTGTTGTTGAGGCGGCGAATTCTTCGACAAACCTTAGAGTCTTACAGTGCAAAGCTGTAAGACTCTTTTTTATTATAATTTTTTAAAGGGACAGATTGAAAGATAAATATTTCAATTAGTTATCAAGAAAGGAATGGTCATAAAAATGAAAATGACGGGCGCACAGATTATAGTTGAAACCTTAATAGAACAAGGCTGTGACACGGTGTTCGGCTATCCCGGAGGTTTTGTACTCAATATTTACGATGAGCTCTACAAGGCGCAGGATCGCATCAATCACATTATCGGCGCCCACGAGCAAGGAGCAGCACACGCAGCCGACGGATATGCGAGAGCTTCCGGCAAAGTCGGTGTTGTTATAGCAACCTCAGGTCCTGGAGCTACTAACCTTGTGACCGGTATCGCTAACGCGTTTCTTGATTCCGTACCACTTGTCGCCATTACAGGAAACGTCCCTCTCAACCTCTTAGGCAGAGACAGTTTTCAGGAAGTGGATATAATGGGTGTGACAATGCCCATAACAAAGCATAATTACATCGTCAGGAGCGTAAACGAGCTTGCTTCAATCCTCCGAGAAGCGTTTTATATTGCAAAGTCAGGAAGACCTGGACCTGTTCTTGTAGATATACCCAAGGATATCCAGCTTGCAAGCGCTGAATATAAAAAACAAACTCCTGCAGAAAAGAAGTCCTATTCCCTCCCTGCGGAAAGCGAGATTGACGAAATCGCATCTCTTATCTCCGAATCTAAAAAGCCCTATATCTACAGCGGCGGCGGTATTGTCATATCTGATGCAAGTGATGAGGTTAAAGCGCTTGCAGAGAAGATAGATGCCCCGATTGGGCTTTCAATAATGGGTTTATCAGCCCTTGACGGAAATCACCCCAACAACCTCGGTATGACGGGTATGCACGGGCACTATGCTTCAATTAAAGCAAATTACGAAGCTGATCTTATTATTGCTTTAGGCGTTAGATTTAGCGATAGAGCAACTGGTAACAAATCAAAATACGCACCTAATGCTAAAATCGTCCACATAGACATCGACCCGGCAGAGTTCGGTAAAAATATTGATGTTTTTAAGAGCGTAAACGGAGATGTGAAAGCTATTCTCCGCAAGCTTACAGAAAAGATTGCGAAAACAAAGCATCCCGAATGGTGGGATCAGATTAACGAGTTCAGAGCTTTTGAAAATGAAAACGCTCCAAAAGCCGAAGGAATGCATCCGAGAAATATTATCGAGAAGATCAACGCAAAAGCCGATGAGAAGACCATCGTTGCAACAGATGTCGGGCAGCACCAGATGTGGACCGCACAGTTTTTCAAGTTCAAAGGCAGAAGAACCTTCCTCACCTCCGGCGGACTCGGTACTATGGGATACGGAATGGGTGCCGCAATCGGAGGCTGTATAGGAAGCGGCGGACAGCGCACAATTCTTGTAACCGGCGATGGAAGCTATGGTATGAACCTCCACGAAACAGTAACCGCTGTATCAAACGGACTTCCGATTATTATTGTCGTTATGAACAACCACACCCTCGGAATGGTAAGGCAGTGGCAGAAGCTGTTTTTCGGAGAAAGGTATTCTAACACAACCCTTAACAGAAAAACTGATTTTGTCGCACTCGCAAAGGCTTTCGGCGCTGACGGTGCAAGAGCTGAAACTGAAGCGCAGTTCGACGCAGCGCTTGAAAAAGCACTTGCCACAAATGGACCGTTTCTCATAGACTGCGTAATTGACATCGACGAGAGGGTTCTCCCGATGATCCCTGCTGGCAGCTCAATTGACAGTATGATAGTAAATTGAATAAATGGAGGCTAACATGAACAATGCTACTGATAACAACGATAGAGAACAATTTATCCTAAGCGTCCTTGTTTCAAACCATTTTGGTGTACTAACTCGCATATCGGGGCTTTTCTCCCGCCGCGGATACAATATCGACAGCCTCAATGTAGGCGAAACCGAAAACCCCGCTCTCTCAAGGATGACGATTATTGTAACCGGTGATGATTACATCAAATCGCAAATCGTAAAACAACTTGCAAAACTTCAGGAAGTTAAAAAGGTAGAACTCCTACCGAAGGCCGAAACCGTTCTCCGAGAGCATCTGCTTATTAAAATAAGCGTTGACCGCCAAACGAGAAGCGAGATAACCGAAGCGGTAAATGTTTTCAGAGGTAAGATTGTTGATTTTAATACAGAATCGCTGACGATTGAAATCAACGGCGAGCCCTCAAAACTAAACGCTTTTATTGAATTCACAAAAAATTACGGCATAATTGAAATATGCCGTTCAGGAGCTCTCGCAATGAAACGCGGAGCATACTCACTTTAAAAATCTCATTATATATAAAAAATTAAAAACCGAAAGGCATGGTAAAAACAATGGCTACATTATTTTACGAAAAAGATTGCGATCTGAGCATCGTTAAGGAGAAGACCGTCGCGGTCATTGGCTATGGAAGCCAAGGTCACGCACACGCATTAAACCTGCACGAGTCCGGTGTTAAGGTTATTGTCGGTCTTTACGAGGGCTCAAAGTCCGCAGAAAAGGCAAAAGCTGCAGGACTTACCGTAATGAACACAGCGGACGCAGTCAAGAATGCCGACCTGGTTATGATCCTCGTAAACGACGAGAAACAGGCCGCACTGTACGAAAAAGATATTAAACCGAACCTCAAAAAGGGCTCCGCTCTCGCATTCGCTCATGGATTCAACATCCACTTCAACCAGATTGTACCCCCGACAGATGTTGACGTTATTATGATCGCTCCTAAGGGACCCGGGCACACCGTCAGAAGCCAGTTCGAAGAAGGTAAAGGTGTTCCCTGCCTTATCGCCGTTTATCAGGACGCAACAGGAAACGCAATGAATATCGCCCTCTCCTATGCAATGGGTATCGGCGGTGCAAGAGCCGGCATTCTCGAAACAACCTTCAAAGAAGAGACTGAAACAGACCTCTTCGGTGAGCAGGCAGTTCTCTGCGGCGGTGTTTCCGCACTTATGAAGGCAGGATTTGAAACGCTTGTCGAAGCAGGATACCAGCCTGAAAGCGCTTATTTTGAGTGCGTACACGAAATGAAGCTCATCATCGACCTTGTTGTTCAAGGTGGACTTTCGTTTATGAGATATTCTATCAGCGACACAGCTGAATACGGCGACTATGTAACCGGAAACAGAATTATAACAGATGAAACAAAGAAAGAAATGAAAAAGGTTCTCGAAGAAATCCAAAACGGCAAATTTGCCCGTAACTGGATTCTCGAAAACAAAGCAAACCGCCCCTCGTTCCTCGCTATGCGCCGTATGGAAGCTGAACATCAGGTTGAATCAGTCGGTGCAGAACTCCGCGAGAAGATGAGCTGGAAAAAGCGTGAAAACTAATCTTACGCTTATCTAATGCAAGCTGCTTTGCGGCAGAATGGAAATTTATATGAACAGCGAAAAAATAACAAAAGGTATAGAAAAAGCACCTCAGCGTTCGCTTCTTAAAGCTATGGGCTATTCCGACAAGGATATGACAAAACCGCTCATAGGTATTGTCAACTCCTTCAACGAAATCGTACCCGGCCATGTTCATCTGCAGACTATCTCCAGAGCGGTCAAGGACGGTGTCCTTGCCGCTGGAGGAACACCTGCTGAGTTTAACGTAATCGGTGTCTGCGATGGGCTTGCGATGGGTCATCAGGGGATGAAATACTCCCTTGCTTCCCGCGAGGTAATAGCTGACAGCATTGAATGTATGGCGATGGCACACTGCTTCGACGCATTTGTGTTCATCCCCAACTGCGATAAAATCGTACCAGCTATGCTGATGGCTGCGGCAAGACTTAACCTTCCGTCAGTTTTTGTGTCCGGTGGTCCTATGCTCTCGCTCGAGGGTGAAGGCGGTTCTTGCCTTGACCTCAACAGCGCATTCGAGGCTGTCGGCAGCTACAAAAACGGCACGATGACAGAAGAAGAAGTACATGCGATTGAAGAAAGCGCCTGCCCGAGCTGCGGTTCTTGTTCGGGTATGTTCACAGCAAACTCGATGAACTGCCTTACAGAAGCTATCGGTATGGCACTTCCTGGTAATGGTTCAATCCCTGCGGTTTACTCAAAGCGTATAAGACTGGCTAAGACTGCAGGCGAAAAAGTGCTTGAGGTTTTCAAGAAAGATATACGCCCGAGAGATATTATGACAGAAAAGGCGTTTCACAACGCGCTTGCCGTTGATATGGCGCTTGGCTGCTCTACAAACTCTGTGCTTCACCTGATGGCTATCGCAAATGAAGCAGGGGTAAAAATCGACCTTGAGCTTATAAATAAAATCAGCGAAAAGACACCGAACCTCTGCAAACTTGCGCCTTCCGGACCTTACCATATGCAGGACCTGCATAACGCAGGCGGCGTTTACAAGGTTATGGAAACACTCATGGGTGGCGGCTACATCAATGGTGACTGTATGACAGTTACAGGCGCAACAATGGGTGAGAATCTTAAAAATGAAAAGTATAAGATAATAAATAAAGACGTCATTAGACCTCTTGAAAATCCCTACTCCGCTACTGGGGGTATAGCTGTTCTCTTTGGCTCACTTGCTCCTAAGGGTGCAGTTGTGAAGAGAAGCGCAGTCGCACCTGAAATGCTCGTGCATACAGGCCCCGCAAGGGTGTTTGACAGCGAAGAAGAGGCGATAGATGCGATATTTGATGGTAAGATAGTCAAAGGGGACGTTGTCGTCATCCGATATGAAGGACCCGCTGGTGGGCCCGGAATGAGGGAAATGCTGTCTCCGACCTCCGCTATAGCAGGTATGGGGCTTGACAAGGATGTTGCGCTCATCACCGACGGAAGATTTTCCGGTGCAACGAGGGGCGCTGCTATCGGACATATATCCCCCGAAGCCTCCCAAGGTGGACCGATTGCTTATGTCAAGGAGGGAGATTTAATTTCAATCGATATCCCTGCTAAAAAGCTTGAGCTTTTGGTTGATGCAGATGAGCATGAGAAGCGGATGAAAGAAAGCGCTCCCAAACAAAAAACCGACCTGAAAGGCTATATCGCAAGATATGCGATGATGGTAT
This sequence comes from Eubacteriales bacterium, assembly GCA_028705495.1. Classification (GTDB taxonomy): domain Bacteria; phylum Bacillota; class Clostridia; order Oscillospirales; family CAG-382; genus GWF2-38-85. Next base: position 19,133 of record JAQWDK010000009.1, on the reverse strand, counting down.
CCTCAGCGGACAAAGGTGCAGTTGTCAACCAAGACATTTACTGCGACCGCAATAAATAGAAATTTAGAAAGGCAAGCCGCCGGAAACAGTTCCGGCGCGATAAAATAACATGGACACGCATGTAAAAATATTTGATACAACCCTGCGTGACGGAGAGCAGGCTCCCGGCTGCAGTATGAACCTTGACGAGAAAGTCGAGATTGCAAAACAGCTAGAGCTACTCGGTGTGGATATTATCGAAGCCGGATTTGCGATTTCGTCTCCGGGGGACTTTAAGTCCGTTGAAATCGTGGCTGGTGTTATAAAAAACAGCAGAGTCGCATCCCTTGCGAGAGCTGTGCAAAAGGACATAGACACCGCCTATGAAGCAGTGAAAAATGCTGTTTCGCCGCGAATTCACGTTTTTCTCGCCACTTCCCCCATCCACATGCAGCATAAACTCAAGATGACACCCGACCAGGTAATCGAGCGCATAAAAAACTCTGTCTCCTACGCAAAAACCCTCTGTAGTGATATCCAATTCTCTGCTGAAGACGCTATGCGTTCCGATAAGGAATTTCTCGCTCTCGCAGTTCAGACGGCGATTGAAGCAGGTGCGGCTGTTGTCAACATACCCGACACCGTAGGATATATAACACCTGAAGAAATGTACTCTCGGATTCGTTATCTTTATGAAACCGTCAAGGGTATTGAAAAAGTTGATGTTGCAGTACACTGCCACAACGACCTCGGTATGGCTGTCGCAAACTCTCTTGCTGGTGTTAAAGCAGGTGCAAGACAAGTAGAATGTACGATCAATGGTATCGGTGAGCGTGCAGGAAACGCCGCACTCGAAGAAGTTGTTATGGCACTCAAAACAAGAAAGCCATTCTTCGGCTGTGAGTCAAGGATTGATACAAAGCAGATAAACCGAACAAGTAAACTTGTATACAATATTATCGGGCATACCCCTGCAATAAACAAGCCCATAATAGGCGCTAACGCCTTTGCTCACGAAGCAGGCATCCATCAGCATGGAGTGTTAGCTGATAAATCTACTTATGAAATTATGGTGCCCGAGGAAATCGGTATCACAAAAAATAATCTTGTCATAGGCAAACATTCCGGTAAACACGCAATCGCCGATAAAATTAGAGAGCTCGGTTATACTTTTGACGAAAATCAGCTTGCTTCTTATTATGAAAAAATCATCGACCTCTCCGACAAGAAAAAGTTCATTACCGACAGCGATATCGAAGCGATTGTCAACAATAGAGAGATGAGCGAAGGCGTTTACAAACTCGAACATTTTGATGTTCATACATCGATGAATTCCACTTCCGCTTGTGTTGTCAAACTCCGCAAGGGTAATGAGATACTCGAGGAAGTATCCCTCGGACAGGGGCCGATTAACGCCGCATACAATGCCATCGACAAGATCACCGGCGGCATTTGTGAGGAAATGAATAGTTATAATATCCATTCCATATCGGACGGTAATGACGCACTCGGCGAAGTGACTGTAAAAATGCGTGCTAAGGATAAAACCGTAACAGGACGCGGACTTTCCACCGACATCATAGAGTCAAGTATTCTTGCCTATGTCAACGGTATAAATAAGCTCTCGAGCATGGTTTGATGTGCTCCTCACTCTGAAAGGAAAAGATAGATGAGAAGAATTGAAATATTTGATTCCACGCTAAGGGACGGCGCTCAGGGTGAGGGTATTTCCTTTTCTGTGAATGACAAACTACACATTGTAAAGGCACTCGATGAGTTCGGCGTCGATTACATAGAAGCCGGAAACCCAGGGTCCAACCCTAAGGACCTTGAGTTTTTCACCCGTGCAGCTGAGCTTGAGCTGAAAAATGCCACTTTATGCGCCTTCGGTAGCACAAGAAGGAAAAATGTTTCAGCGGACGAGGACACCAATATAAAATCTCTGCTGGACGCAAACACTGATGTTGTTGCGATATTCGGCAAATCATGGGATCTTCATGTTGAGGAGATACTAAAGGCGACGCTTGAAGAAAACCTAGATATAGTTGAGAGCACAGTGAGATATCTTGTTTCCAAAGGTAAAAGAGTTTTCTTCGACGCTGAACACTTCTTTGACGGTTACAAGTCCAATCCCGATTACGCAATGAGTGTTCTTGCCGCTGCCGCAAAAGGCGGCGCTGAGACGCTTGTGCTTTGCGACACCAACGGCGGAACCCTGCCCCATGAGGTGTTCGAGGTCACAAAGAAGGTCATAGAAGCGCATCCAGAGATGAAAATCGGCATACACTGTCATAACGACACCGGTTGCGCTGTCGCAAACTCTATGCTTTCGGTCAAAGCAGGCGCTTCACAGGTTCAGGGTACATTTACCGGGATAGGTGAAAGATGCGGCAATGCTGATTTAAGTGTGATAATACCAAACCTTAAGTTAAAATTAGGCTGTGAATGCGGTGGAAACACTGAAAATTTGTTTAATGTTTCAAGGCGTATCGCAGAAATCTCCAACACCTCGATTGAACCGAATAAACCCTATACAGGCTCTGGAGCTTTTGCCCACAAGGGCGGAATGCATATTGACGGAGTGATGAAGCTGGCAGCATCTTTTGAGCATATTGCACCGGAAGCGGTCGGCAATACAAGAAAGTTTCTTTTATCGGAGGTTTCCGGAAGGAGCCTTATCATTTCAAAAATACACAATATTGCGCCTGAGCTTACAAAGGATTCACCGAAAACCGCTGAAATTCTCGAAAAACTCAAAGAACTTGAGCATCAGGGTTATCACTTTGAAGCTGCGGATGCAAGTTTTGAGCTTATGGTTAAAAAGGTGCTTGGCACATACAAACCGCATTTCCGACTTGTACTTTACAGAACAATGGGTGAGTTCCCCGTCCCGGAAGGCGGTATGCCCGCCTCAGCGACAATAAAAGTTGAGGTTGACGGAAACGAAGAAGTAACTGCGGTGATGGGCAACGGCCCAGTAAATGCGCTCGACCTTGCGCTTAGAAAAGCTCTCACTGTATTCTACCCCTCGATAAAAGATATGCAGCTGACAGACTACAAGGTTCGTGTGCTTGAGCAAAACAGCACAACCGCCGCCCGAGTCAGAGTCTTGATAGAAACCTCGGACGACAGCAGTACCTGGACCACAATCGGTGTATCAAACGACATAATCGAAGCGAGTATAATCGCTCTCGCCGACTCAGTTGAATATAAATTATCTAAGCGTGAAATCTAACTTAGGCGAAATCCAACTACAGGTTATTCACGCCCCAAAATTCAATAAATTGAATTTCATGAACTTGAATGTAAAAGGGGAAAAGCACAAGCGTGAAATCTAACTTAGGCGAAATCCAACTACAGGTTATTCACGCCCCAAAATTAAACCTAAGCGTGAAATCTAAAAAACGGAGAAATAATATGAGTAAAATGACAATGACACAAAAGATACTCGCGTTCCACGCGGGACTTGAGAGCGTTACTGCCGGACAGCTTATTCTTGCTAATGTCGACATGGTGCTTGGCAATGACATCACCTCGCCTGTTGCGATAAATGAATTTGAAAGACTTGGTACAGGGAGGGTTTTCGATAAAAAGAGAGTCTCCCTCGTAATGGACCACTTTGTCCCCAACAAGGACATAAAAGCCGCCGAACAGACAAAGAAATGCCGCATTTTTGCGGATGATATGGGTATTGAAAACTTCTATGACTGCGGTGAAACAGGTGTTGAACACGCACTTCTCCCCGAAAAAGGGCTTGTAACTGCAGGCGACATTGTAATCGGTGCAGACTCCCATACCTGTACTTACGGCGCACTCGGCGCGTTCTCTACAGGTGTCGGCTCTACCGATATGGCATGCGGAATGGCTACGGGTAAAGCTTGGTTCAAAGTTCCCGAAGCGATAAAATTTGTCCTCACCGGTAAACCCAAAGGCTGGGTCGGCGGCAAGGATGTTATACTCCACATAATCGGTCTTATCGGCGTTGACGGTGCGCTTTACAAATCGATGGAGTTCACCGGAGACGGCGTCAAGAACCTCACCGTCAGCGACAGGCTTTGTATCGCCAATATGGCAATCGAAGCAGGTGCAAAGAACGGTATTTTCGAGGTTGACGAGCAGACGATAGCATTCCTTGAAGAGGTCGGCGCTAAAAAGCCTGTAGTTTACAAGGCTGACGAGGACGCAGTTTATGAGCGTGAAATTGTGATTGACCTTAGCAAAATCGAACCGACCGTCGCATTCCCCCATCTTCCCGAAAACGCAAGAACATTTGATGCAATCGGCGACATAAAAATCGATCAGGTTGTTATCGGTTCCTGCACAAACGGCAGACTTGAGGACTTTATCATAGCCGCAGACATCATGAGGGGCAAAAAGGTTGCTAAAAATGTCAGAACCATCGTAATCCCCGCAACACAGAAAATCTACCTCGAATGTATGCAGCTCGGACTGCTCAAGGACTTTATCGAAGCTGGTGCTGCAGTTTCTACACCGACCTGCGGACCCTGCCTTGGCGGACATATGGGCATCCTTGCAAAGGGTGAACGTGCTGTTTCTACGACCAACCGCAACTTTGTCGGCAGAATGGGACATCCGGAATCCGAAGTCTATCTCGCAAGCCCGGCAGTCGCAGCAGCAAGCGCTATAACAGGCAAAATCTCTCGTCCTGAAGAAGTAGCAGGCGACAAAGATTGAAAGATAAATCTTTCAATCTTCAGAAAGGAAAATAAATAATGAATGTAAACGGAAAAGCATTAAAATACGGTGACAATGTTGACACCGACGTTATAATCCCGGCTCGCTACCTCAATACCAGCGACAAAAAGGAGCTTGCCGCCCACTGCATGGAGGATATTGACAAGGATTTTGTCAAGAAGGTGAAGCAGGGCGATATCATGGTTGCAGGCAAGAACTTCGGCTGCGGCTCATCCCGTGAGCATGCGCCAATCGCTATCAAGGAAAGCGGCATCTCCCTTATCATAGCGCAGAGCTTTGCAAGAATCTTCTACCGCAACTCCATTAACATCGGTCTCCCGATTGTTGAATGTGAAGCAGCTGCAAATGAGATAAACGAAAGCGACAGCGTTGAAATGAACTTCGAAACAGGTGTTATCAAAAACCTGACGACGGGCAAGGAATATCAGTCCGAACCGTTCCCCGCCTTCATCCAGTCCATAATCGAAGCAGGCGGTCTTGTAAGCGCTGTTAAAAGCGGAAAATTCTAATAAAGAGGTCAAAAAATGAATATAAAACTCGCACTTCTAAAAGGTGATGGAATCGGTCCTGAAATTGTGGACAGCGCGTGCCTTGTGCTTGATAAAGTAGCAGAAAAATACGGACATAAAATTGAATACAAGTCCTACCTTGCCGGAGGTTGTGCAATCGATGCAACCGGTGTTCCCCTACCGGAGGAAACGCTGCAAGGCTGTCTCGACAGCGACAGCGTACTGCTCGGTGCTGTGGGCGGTCCGAAATGGGATACACTACCCGGCAATCTGCGCCCCGAAAAGGCACTCCTCGGCGTTCGCAAGGGGCTTGAGCTATACGCCAATCTCAGACCGGCAAAGCTCTATGGCGCACTTGCTGAAAGATGTCCGCTGCGTGTAACCGACGGTTTTGATATACTCATCGTCCGTGAGCTCACAGGCGGTATCTACTTCGGCGAAAACGGAAGGCGCGAGGGCAAGTATGGCCCGGAGGCATACGACACAGAAAGCTACAGTATAACCGAGATTGAGCGCATTGGCAGAGTTTCTTTTGACGCAGCTATGAAGCGCGGGAAGAAGCTGACAAGCATCGACAAGGCAAATATCCTCGAAACCTCCAGACTCTGGCGTGAGACAATGCACAGACTTTCAGCGGAATACCCGGAGGTTGAATATTCGGATATGCTCGTGGACAACGCTGCAATGCAGCTGATTAGAAACCCCGCTCAGTTTGATGTCATCGTCACCTCAAATATGTTCGGCGACATCCTCTCGGACGAAGCTTCCCAGCTCACGGGCTCAATCGGTATGCTCCCCTCCGCTTCCCTTGGTGAAGGCACAAGGGGCATGTATGAGCCGATACACGGCTCAGCACCCGACATTGCAGGAAAGGGCATCGCAAACCCGATTGCGACAATCCTGTCCGTGGCAATGATGCTTAGATACTCCTTCTCGCTTTCAAAAGAAGCGGACGATATTGAAGCAGCAGTCGAAAAAGCACTTGACGGCGGATTTCTGACAGCAGACCTCGGAGGAACTCTGAACAATGCTCAGGTAACTGCAAAAATAATTGAATTTATAGTTTAAGACGCAAAAGAGCAAGGTAACACAACCCTGCTCTTTTTGTTTATTCCTGTTTTAGATGTTTGACGATTTCAATTTGTGTAGATTGGAATGCAAAAATAAGGCTGAAAGAAACCGATAAAAAGAATGCGCTGAACAAAAACATAATAACTGAATAGCTTGACAAATAAATCGTCCATTGAACACCGAAAGCAACCCTTTGTATAAGCTTATAAATAAGAGATAGGTTAAGTATTATAATAGCCGATACGATTATACTTGAAACCATAACAATCATTCCTTCAATAAAAAACTGATATACAATATCCTTTTTCCCAGCGCCTATTGCTCTTTTAACACCAATTTCAAACTTTCTATCATTTAGAGCATTCTTAAAACTGCTGTAAAGATTAATTGCGAGCAGGAAAAACAATATTATCGATGTAATGCCTTTTATGAAAACCTGATTTTGTATCTCTGAAAGTGCTTGTCTTTGAATCATATAGGGCGGATAAAAGTATTCTATGTTGAGGATGTCGCATATGGATACAACTTCGCTAACTCTATCAGAGAATACTAAAATCCTGCTCTGTTTAATATCAGAATCGGTGTTTTTTATTAAATCTTGCGATAAAAAAATGTGTGAGTCTAAACTGCGGGAATCATTGGCGGTGTAATATCCGGCGAAAGCACTGACAACACCGACTACTTGGAATTCTTTTAAGACTGTACCGCCGTTTTCCTCTGCTACCGGTATTGTTATCTTTACCGATTCATCGGTATTTTTGCCCTGAGCGCGCAGCAAATTATATAGATTTTCATCGATTATAGCTTGATTCGATGACTCAATAACTTTGCTTCCCTTTAAGTACCTTGTGCTGATAAACCCTGAGCCATCATGATTTTCGTAAAATCCTTGGGTGTTGTTGGGGATGTAATAAACATTAGAATTGATAATAAGATTGCCGCTTTGATAATGGTTTAACTGAAATTGTTTTTCATAAAACATGTAAAAATCGGTGTCATCCATCTTCTCTAACTGGTGGATGAGCAAATTAAAATTATTGTTCGTCTCATTTAAATTAGATTTTATATCAGTTGGTCCAATCAATACGACTACTTTGGGGGAGATACTGAAAGTAATCTTGTGTTTGTTGTAAATTTCTGAATCGATAAAAACAAAAAATCCTAATAGAAAAGAGAATGACATTATAATTGTTACGGACAGCAACAGATAACTTTTTATATTTTTTTTAACCATTAAAAAAGCGTGGGATGATTTTCTATGCTTTCTCACACAAAACACCATCCTTTAACTCATATATCAATGACGATCTTTTTGCCACTTCCATGTCGTGGGTTATAACAACCACCGCACGACCTTTTCTATGCTCGTGGTCAAGCAGGTTCAAAACGATATTCTTGTTTTCTTCGTCTAAATTTCCCGTCGGTTCATCCGCTATAATCAGTTGGGGGTTTAATATAAGAGCTCTTGCTATTGCGACTCTCTGTTTCTCTCCTCCGCTTAAAACATTTATTGTTGTATCAAGCAGCGGTTTTATATCAAGGAGTGAAACAAGGGGCTCTAAAATTGAGCTCTCCTTGTCAGTGTATAGTGTAGGCAACAGAATATTTTCCATACAAGTCAGTGTAGGTATTAAATTAAATGATTGAAAGATAAAACCGATGCTATTTAAACGGAAATTTGAGAAGTCCTTTTTCTTATTTATCTCAGTATCATTAAAAATATAAGTTCCTTCGTCAAAATGTTCGACTAAACCCAGTATATTCATAAGCGTTGACTTACCAGAGCCGGATTTTCCTGTAATTGCAATATAGCTGTTGTTGTCAATATGTAGATTTACCGCTGATAACACTGTCCGGGTATATGATTTTTTTATATCTTTCAGGTCAATGCATATATCTTCCATAACATTAATAACCACATCCTTAATTATTCAAGAACTTAGCATAACCAGGGTCACAGTACCATCCTTCTTCCAGTCCTGTAATGCTGATCATATTTCCGTCCGAGATTCCGGGGGTTACTTCGACTTCACCTATAACTTCTCTGTTGCTTTTAACTCTTCTGATATAATGCTTTCCATCCATCTCTTTACGATAAATGCAATCTTTTCTAATCATAAGCACATCCTCATAAGAAACACCAGTGTTAACGATAAATTTCGCCTTTTGACCATACATATACTCATCATTTTCGACTTGTGCATATATTTTCCTGCCCTGCTCATCATAAATGTTTGAGACTGATGTAATAGTCAATTTGTTATTATCCGTTGTGGTATATGTTTTACTCTCTTCAATAGAAAGGTCGCCATTATAATAACATTCAAACATCAATTTCTCTAAATTAAGTAATTTAATATAAGAGTCGTTTGCCGTAAAACTGAAGTCCGCAATAATACCGTTATATTGTGAATAGATTTTCTCGTCTCCGATTAATGCTAAACAATCTCCGGCTTTTACTTCATCATTAACGGAATACAAGAATTTGATTGGGTTCTCATTGCTTGTGTCTATATCAATGAAAACAAATTCTTTCGATATAAACTGACCTTCTAACTCAAAGGATTCATTAATCGTTCCTCTGATAACTTGTGAAGGCACTCCATAAGCTGTTTCTATTATCTTGTAATTATCATCATATCTATACTGTTCCATTTCTACATAAGTAATATAGAAGATTAAAAGAATGGGTAATATTATTAATATTACCGCTGATACAACCAATACTTTTTTCATATCAGTTACCTTCCTGATATTTTGCTATAATAATCGTAATAATAAGACTTTATGGTGGTCTGATCGTACATAACACCCAAAATTTCGTATTCGTTCAGCTTAGTCGTAAATACAATTTCGAAATATGTGCATTCTTCTTTACCCTCGCCGGAATTATACTCTAGGACCAAGTAGACTTTCGCAGAATAGTTCATTTTATCAATAAAATTTTTATCCGTGAACGTTACCTTAATATTAAAATTAGTGCCTTCCGGGAATGCAATTATTTTTCCCTTTACCCATTTCTGATTTATGTTAGCGCCATTATTTATACTGCTGTTAATTGTCAGTTCCTTTATTTCTACATCATTATTTAATACATAAAAATCAGTTATTTCTATATCGCTTTTACATTCAACCGGAAAATTATCTACCACCATTTTACCCTCGCTGTTGGGTATTATCAATCTCTCGCTTTGAGCTAAAGCTCTCTGTAATATACTCTCGACTTTATATATACTCTTTGTTGTATAATCAATTTTTATATTTACTTTTTTCTTATATTCTTTTCCATTGATTTCAAATTTCAACTCTTCGATTTCTTCATTTTCATCGATATTATCAGGCATATTAAACACAATAGAAGCTGTATATCTATATAGGACAGGCAAGTCCGATGCTTTAACCTTAGAATAACTATCTTTATAAAGATTCATGTATTCAACATAAGGCTCATATTGTTTATATTCTTCCTCTATGCTTTTTTCATTTAATAAATGTAGAGAGTACATCTCTTTCCAATCAACATTTTGGTAAGACTGGAATACATAATAAGGGAACTCGAATTCTAATCCCGATTCTTCTTGCTCTGGTTTTTCTTCTATTGTTAATTTGTAAGGTGTGTTTATATCGAGATTTAACGAATAGTCATCTCTAATCTCTTTTTGTGAGATTATGTCAAATTGAATAAACCTCATAAAAGACATACTCTCATAAAAAGTAAAATCAACATCATCAAGAAGAATGATAACTTCATCTTCTTTGAGAGCTTTTGGAAGATTCATATTATTTTTCTCGTTTTCGCAACTGAATAAAGTGGAAAACAGCACAAGCGTCAATATTAATACAGCAAGTTTCTTAATTGTCATATCAGCTTCTCCTAAGCAATAATATTTAGGTGTTTTCTCAGTTATCACTTTGCCAATACTATTTTACTTTCTCAGTATACACAATTTCCCAGACGATGTCAACGTATTTTAACTTTATCATTATTGATATTTGTCTATTTCGCGATTTTATTATAAAATATGTAACAAAATCAACTTTCCAGAGGTATTAATAATAGGTCAAATAAATTCTGTGAGGTAGGTTTATGAAAAAGTTATCAGCTGTTTTGTTTTTTATCGTCAGCATATCGGTTTTGCTGTCCTCGTGCCGAGATGTCGGTTCAGAATCATCTCGTGAAGAATCACACAAGGATGTAACGTCTGTTTCCGAGTCATTGCCCGAATCGATCGCTGAGAGTGAAGCGATAAACTCCGAGCCAACCGTTATTTATATCGAAAAGTATGAGATTGAAAAGAGCTGCAATGACAACAGTCTTTACCTTGTCAAGCGCGAGAACAAGGATAAGCTTTATAATGTCGAATATGCCGTTGTCACCGCAGATAACGAGGTTCTTTACGATTTTGATTTCAACCTCATAAGATTCGAGCAGGTTGAAGAAGACTTATTCCTTATCAGTACAAGCAATGATGAAGTTCTCAATAGCGCCCTTGTGGACAGTAAAAAAACCGAAATTATACCTTTCGGTCTTTATTCGTATATACAACACCCTTACCGTAGTAATTGGGCTATTGGTCATCTTCACAACGGTAATTTCAAAGCGGTTTTTATAGGTGGAGAGACACTCGGAGAAGAGTTCTTAGGTTTAAATCGGATATATCTTGAGCAGTTTTATGCCTACATCAATAATAAGTCATATGTTCTGATGCTCCGTGCGGACGGAAGTCACGAAATGATTGAATACAACTTTGGAGCTGTTGAAGAAAAATACGGCGACAATGTAAAAGAGGAGTTTGACAGCTTCTATAATGCTATCCGTGAAAACGACCTTGACTATATCAAAAGCAAAATAAGCACCTCAGCTTATGAAAAACTCGAAACAGCGCTCAAAAACGAAGCTCTTATCGACCCTCCCAATGAGAGCTGGTTCGATTATAAAGGTATTGACTTTTTAGCGCTCATGCTCATTAATAGAGATCGCTTAACCGATACAATAAAATATGAAAAGGAAGAAAATTATTATATAAATGTCGGGAGAAACGGTATATCAACAGCCGGCGTAATCTATTTTTTAGATGACGACTATATGGTTCCCAGCAGCTTTGCCTTAAAAAGCGACGGAAATGGCAATTTTACCTTTGTTTCTTTTGACGGCTTTCTTGAATAGAATAGGTTGAGAGCTGGTCACTGTCATTTCGGTGAATCATCGACACCGACTACTGTTTAAGCGGTTGACTTTAAGGGCTTTTTATGCTACAATAATCACCGGAGTACGACAGACTTTGTGCTCCGGTTCTATTATTGAAGGGATGGTTTATATTAGTGGGAGAACTGGCAGTACACCTTGAAGCGGCGATGGTAATCGCATTTGGTATATCCTGGCCTCTGTCTATAATAAAGTCGCTAAGAGCCAAAACCGCAAAAGGAAAGAGTGTCGTCTTTTTGGTGATGATTTTCCTCGGTTATGTCTGCGGTGTAGTTTCAAAGCTGCTTTCAGGAAATATTCAATATAACTTTTGGTTCTACATACTCAATGCAGTGATGGTTTTCACTGATATTGTGATTTATTTCAGAAACAGAAAGCTCGACGCACAGCGCGCAGCAATGAATGCTAACAACGAACAATAAAAGGCGTAAATTTTAACTCAGATTAAGACATTCACGCCCCAAGCCTTATCCTAAATGGAGATATTATGGAATACAAAGTTGCAACAACACAAAATCTTGATTTTTCAGCAGCTGAGGTTGCGCTCGTTGATAAGTTTGTTTGGGATTCAGATTACATGCCAAAAACCGAAGCAAGGCTGATATATGTAGAAAACAAGGGCTTTGCGCTTCGTATGGAATGCGAAGAAAAAGACCCCAAGGCTACTTACTATAATTTTTACGACCCTGTTTATAAAGACAGCTGCCTTGAGATGTTCCTCACTCTCGACGGAGTTCGTTATATGAATATCGAGATGAACGCAAACGGAGCCTCTCTTATGGCGATTGGTGCCGGCAGGAAAGAAAGAACTCACATCGACAAGATTATGACTCCTCCAACCGTAAAGAGCGGAAAGACCGAAAATGGTTGGTTCGCAGAGGCATACCTTACGATCGACGAGGTCAAAACCCTGTACCCCACTTTCAAGTTTGAAAAAGGTGCACGTTTTCGCGGTAACTTCTACAAATGCGGTGATGAAACTCAAATACCTCACCATGGTATGTGGTCGATAGTTGGTACCGAAAAGCCCGACTTCCATAGACCAGAATACTTTGGTGACTTCGTTATAGTATAAGATGGTTTATGAACAATCTGTAAATATGATTTCTCTCTTGAAAAAAAGAAGTAAATCCTCTTGCAAAATCGGCGGTAATATGGTATTATAATTTTCGCTGTCCGATACGGCGTGGGAGCTTAGCTCAGCTGGGAGAGCATCTGCCTTACAAGCAGAGGGTCACAGGTTCGAGCCCTGTAGCTCCCACCAAAACTGAGCCTGGACGTATTTTCGTTCCAAGCTCAGTTTATATTTGAAAAAAGATATAAATTGGTTACCATCATTTTCACGTTGCTTTGTTTGTACCTCCCTGGGCGTGAATAAACGGGCGTCATAAACTAAGCATACTTCATTTTCATGCTGCGGATTTAGCTCATTTGGTAGAGCGCGACCTTGCCAAGGTCGAGGTGGCGGGTTCGAGCCCCGTAATCCGCTCCAATACGGTCCGGTAGTTCAGTTGGTTAGAACGCTAGCCTGTCACGCTAGAGGTCGAGGGTTCGAGTCCCTTCCGGATCGCCAAACGATTTTCTAAAGAAAATCGTTCTCGAAGAACGCAAGCGTTCTTCCTTATCGAGTTTTTGTTTAACTAAAGGCTCGCCAAACGATTCTGACGAATCGTTCTCGAAGAATCCTACGGATTCTTCCTTATCTGGTTTTTAATGTTTCCTCCGGAAACATCCCGAAGAACGCAAGCGTTCTTCCTTGTATAAATTTGCGTTATGATTTGTCGGATTTACAACAAGACGTTATACACACATCGGTCATACAACCTAATATGTCGGCAGGCTGAGATGTAGAAACGCGTCTTCTAACTTATCTCGGCATTTCTTTTATAAGCAGATGCTCAAATCTATTTGCCTCTGTAGCTCAGTTGGTAGAGCAGAGGACTGAAAATCCTCGTGTCGTTGGTTCAATTCCGATCGGAGGCACCAAGTTTTCAACTTATTCGATGTTGCTAGATTAAGCATACATCATTTTCACGTTGCTTTGTTTGTACCTCCCTGGGCGTGAATAAACGGGCGTCATAAACTAAGCATACTTCATTTTCACGCTGCGGATTTAGCTCATTTGGTAGAGCGCGACCTTGCCAAGGTCGAGGTGGCGGGTTCGAGCCCCGTAATCCGCTCCAATACGGTCCGGTAGTTCAGTTGGTTAGAACGCTAGCCTGTCACGCTAGAGGTCGAGGGTTCGAGTCCCTTCCGGATCGCCAAACGATTTCTAAGGAAATCGTTCTCGAAGAACGCAAGCGTTCTTCCTTATCGAGTTTTTGTTTAACTAAAGGCTCGCAAATGTTTCCTTTGGAAACATCCCGAAGAACGCAAGCGTTCTTCCTTGAATAAATTTGCGATATGATTTAATTACCGCAAGCGTTCTTTTTTAACAGATTTACGATTACTTAAAAATCCTTTCCTTTTAGGTAGCAGTCGAACGGAAATTCAATATAATATATTATACCTCTATGCGTTATAAAACGCCTCTGTAGCTCAGTTGGTAGAGCAGAGGACTGAAAATCCTCGTGTCGTTGGTTCAATTCCGATCGGAGGCACCAGCTGAAGGCTGGATCCAATTTCGCGGGTTCAGCTTTCATTTTTGTTTGCAACGCACTATAATCATTTGTACGGCGCCATAGCCAAGCGGTAAGGCAGAGGTCTGCAAAACCTTTATCCCCCAGTTCGATTCTGGGTGGCGCCTCCAAAAACGCTGTTATAGCTCAGTAGGTAGAGCACTTCCTTGGTAAGGAAGAGGTCACCAGTTCGAATCTGGTTAACAGCTCCACAAAAACCCTTGAGAAATCAAGGGTTTTTTGTTTCGGTTTTTTGCTGGAAAAAGTCGCTTACGGGCGTAGAGAAGAAAGAAAAACGAAGAAATAGTGGATAAACCTACCAAAATAATGTACGCTTGATGCGGATTTTAGATATAAAAAATATCGCACAACATAGTTGCGCGATATTGGGTGCAGGCTAAGCCTGCTGTAAAGAGGTAACGAAAAAGATGCAAGACGATAATATGTAATACCTGTTGAGTTTTATCATAAAACTTTAATGATATTAGATTTACCGGAAAGACAGTTGAGAATCATGTATGCTGAATAATCAATAAATTCGAGAGCATCAGTATAACTATAGTATTTCATTTCCTTCTGCGGAGGTTTGTTTTCTCGGAATTTATTAATTACATAATGTTTACTACTGTTAATTTCGCTTTTTTCAACAAAACCTTTTATTTCATAATCCCATACTGAATCAAGAACACTAATCACATTTTGAGCATATGGGTACCTATTCAGAACATATTTATCAGCATACTCGATATCAGACAAAATACTATTAAAGAGATCACATTCGCTTTGCCCAATTTTATATTTAAACATGAGTCTATTAAAAGGAGTTCTTAGAATCGTGTTTGATAATTCGTCTGTTAGCAAATGAATTAAATAACCTAAGTATAAATCTCTGTCTTTATCTGATGATAAATAATAATCTTTAATGAATTTATTAACACGCTCATGAAAAATTGCAAGTTTAGCTGGATTCTGAAATTCGTCGATTGACATTCCTTCGGTCAAATGAGTACGCCTTTTATCTTCTCTTTGATAACCTGGTTTCGCATGAATTGCATCTGGAGCGATATTCCCACCGAAAAACAATGGTAAATCAGATATGACATCATTGCCAAGAATTGAATATATTTTATCCGCAATTGCAATATGAGTTGATGAACCTGGCATATATTATCTCGCCTCCCTCTCGCACTTGCTTAATTTCTATATGCCTCATTATAACAAAAACCTGCCTCAAAAGCAATGTTTCAGCTTTTTTGACAGGTTTCTTTTTGTGCTGTGACCGAGCGACCGATACAATATTATTTTTCCTCGTTAGGGGTATTCAAATTTTCCGTAAGGTGTTCATTGCGCTCGCAAGAACCATAACGGCTTCCAAAGATGTAATGCGTTGCCGGTGTCCTTTTCCCAAATGTAAGTGTCGGACAAGCCAACCTCGTCTGCTATTCATATTAAAAAAGCTCTCCAGCTTGGCATACTTATAAATCAAAATAGTGAATATATATCAAATACACCCATTTTTAGATATTCCCGATACGTTTCTTTTTGAAGCCCCATAAAAAACACGATATTCTCTTTTACTTTTTTACTTGTTCGGCTTGATGTATAAGCTTTTAGCAGTTTCTTCCCAATTGTACTTGATTTAGTCAGCCATGTATGAAAAGTAGTAAACCCTGAATACCCTTTTAAGCTTTTTCCCTCGTCAATAAATTGCCAAATTATATTTTCAACATATTTACATTCAACAAGTACTTCGTCAGAGAATTCTTTTTCACCCTGGCTAATTTTATCATTACAAAATCTCATCAGAGGGCACAGTACGTCGAATACGCACTTGTCGCATTGCTTATCTTCCTCATTTTCTGACCTAAAACACCTTCTATATCGAGGTAATATCATATCTCGACCCTCACTACACACAAGATGTGCTGGTACCCAGGTATATTTTTCAATATTTTGAGGCTTCAAAGGTGCGCTAAGTTCATCACTCCAGAATTCAATGCCACACATACTTGTCAAATTAGGAAATACTTCAAAAGAGTATCTAAGCGCATAGATTTCTCTCAGCGTTTCAGTATACACTGTATCATCCACGAAAAATTTTTTTATTTCAGACGACAAAGGTTCACCAATTTGCTTCGAAATATATACTAATGTTGTATTAATATAATCATAGTTTTTTTCGTTAATCTTGATATATGGTAAATTTATGACATCTCCATTGAACTTTTCTAACGCAGGGAGGCCAAACTCCCTTATTCGAAGGACAGAAAAGCCGTTTTCATTTAATATTACATTCTTTTTGTTGTCAGAATCGACCTTACTCTTATGCCAATAGCTCCCATCATATTCCACTGCCATGTTTAATGATGGAATATAAATGTCTATTTCAACATAATGTTTCAAACACCTAAAACAGTATCTATTTACTGCATCAGGAAAAAATTTTTTTATGAAATAGAATAGAGACTGTTCGACTAATGATGTGCCATTTTTATTTTTCTCAGTATTCATCACATTCACTATCCTTTGGACTTATAAATACTCCATTAATTATATCACACATTGCTTATTTATAAAATAGGGGTATGCAAAATGACACTTTGTACAGGGAGTGCAAGCACTGCCCTGAAATAGAAAAAGCTTTTGTTCAAAGCGAGTTACATCACCCTATGAGGCAAACCCCTAGTATTGAAGGCTTTTCTAACAGGAATAACAAAAATATTAACCGAAGCATCGTATCAATGCCACGGTCAAATTGTGGTGCGGTTGGGGGGACTTGAACCCCCACGAGATTGCTCCCACTAGCCCCTCAAGCTAGCGCGTCTGCCATTCCGCCACAACCGCATATTACTTTTGTTGTCCCATGTGCTAATCAAGGGCAACAAAACATATTATACTCATTTTTTCAGATTTGTCAATAGTAATTTTTGCTGATTTTGAAAATCCGTCAACCTGCTCTGTATTCTTTAACCAATCCTTGCAGATTTTGAACATACTGCTGCGAAATAACCTTCTGTGCGTAAAGTCGACGCAGCATCAACTGCGGCTTTCCTTGTAGCGAAAACGCCGAATACCGATGTACCGCTACCGGACATCATCGCCGCTCTCGCTCCTCTTTCGACAAGCGAGCGTTTCAACTCGGTGACTGTCGGTCTAATTGGCTCAGCAACAATCTCAAAATCGTTTGCCATCAGCGCAGTTACCGCATCAAGGTTCTTGCCGCTCAAGGCGGCAACCATTGCGTCATTGTCAATAAGAACACGTTCGTCCGTCCCATCAAGCAGTTCATACATCATCTTTGTAGAAGCACCCTCGCCACCAGCGGCTACAACAAACTGCATTGTCACATTGTTTGTGATGGGAGTTAACCTCTCACCAATACCTGCAGCAAGAGCGGTCCCTCCCATTATGCAAAACGGTATATCAGCGCCAAGCTCCGCACCTATATTGCAAAGCTCCCCAAGACCAAGCCCTGCACTGTACAGCCTGTTTAGCCCCCTAAGCACAGCAGCAGCATCCGCACTTCCGCCTCCAAGCCCTGCAGCAACGGGGATATACTTTTTCAGATAGATTGAAACCCCTCCAACAATCCCTGTTTTCGCAAAAAACAAAGCTGCAGCACGGTATGCGAGGTTTGTCTCCCCCGTAGGCAACGACTTACGACTGCATTCAAGTGAGATTGTGTCGGCTTTCGTGAGCTTTATTGTGTCGCAAAGGGATACCGTCTGCATTACGGAGCTTATATCGTGGTACCCGTCCGCGCGTTTTTTGCCCACCGACAAGGTTAAATTTATTTTTGCACAGGCTCTTTCGGTGATGTAATCCATTTAACGTTCAGCTTTCAGTTTTTTGATAAATCCTTCGATATTGTTAAGCGCTTTTTCGATATGACTGAGTGAATAAGCGTAGGATATTCTCGCAAAGCCCTCTCCGCATTCACCAAAGGCGTTTCCTGGAACGATCGCGGTGTTTGCTTCCTTGAGTAGCCTTTCGCAAAATTGTTCAGAGGAAAGCCCGAAACGGCTTATGTTTGGGAACACATAGAATGCACCGCCAGGCGCAAAGCACTCGATTTCCATTTCCTTAAAACGCTTCAAGATAAATCTGCGTCTTGAATCGTAGTGCATCTTCATGAACTCTATATCTTCGTCGCCATCTCTTATCGCAGTGATTGCGGCATATTGGCTTGTTATCGGCGCGCACATTATGCAGTACTGGTGTATCTTCAGCATCTGTTTTGTGACTGCTTTCGGTGCAAGGCAGTAGCCAAGTCTCCAGCCCGTCATAGCATAAGCCTTAGAGAAGCCGTTGATTACAACAGTGCGTTCCCTCATCCCCTCAAGGGTAGCAATAGAGCAGTGGGAGCTGTTATATGTAAGCTCCGCATAAAGCTCGTCTGATATGATGAAGGAATTTGTTTTTCTAATTACTTTTGCAATCTCCTCAAGCTCGTCCCTGTCCATCACCGCGCCTGTTGGGTTGTTGGGGAATGGAAGTATCAGAGCTTTGGTTTTGTTTGAAATAACGCCGCTGAGAAGCTCAGGAGTCAACTTAAAGCCATCCTCTTCGCGAAGCGGCAATCTTACCGCAACCCCGCCGGCAAGCTCAACAAGAGGAGAGTAGCAAACAAAGCTCGGTTCGGGTATGACGACTTCATCACCGGGGTTGAGGACAGCACGAAGTGCTATATCAATCGCTTCGCTTCCACCGACAGTTACGATAATCTCTGATTTTGGATCGTATTCAAGCGAAAAACGGCGTTTTTGGTATGCGGCAATCTCCGTGCGAAGCTCTAAGAGTCCGGAGTTTGATGTGTAATAGGTTTTCCCATCCTCAAGACTGCGGATCCCTGCCTCGCGGACATGCCAAGGAGTGACGAAGTCAGGCTGACCGACCGTCAGAGAAACAACGCCTTTCATTTCGTCAAGTATATCAAAAAATTTTCTTATTCCGGACGGTTTTATCGCTGCCGCGCGGTCTGACACGAAGCTTTCCGGGTTAAAGCAGCTTTCCGGCATCAAATTATATTCCCTC
>JAQWDK010000056.1 GCA_028705495.1 Eubacteriales bacterium | reverse complement strand
GCCATCGGGTATTCGGCTTTTCTCCGTTCCGCTACGCTCCACTCCGAAAAGCCGAATACCCGATAGAACTTACCTATCCACATTCTTCTTAAATTAAAAATAGACCATATGTTTGACAACCACAGATGTTTTTTTGTAATAGGGTTTACATATAACTTGATTTGAAGCGCATTTTATTATATAATAAGAGAGATATATGCGTTGTGAAAGGAATTCCTAAGGATGAAGTCGGATGTGCAGATAGCCGCTGAAGCGGTTTTACTTAATATTACAAAAATAGCTGAGGAGCTTGAGCTTTCCGAAGATGATATAGAGGTTTATGGGAAGTATAAAGCGAAAATTACTGCAAACGCCAGAAAAAAGCTTGAATCGAAGAAGGATGGAAAGCTCGTTTTGGTAACTGCTATCAACCCGACTCCAGCAGGAGAAGGGAAGACGACGACAACTATCGGACTCGGACAAGCCATGGCCAAAATCGGTAAGAAAGCAGTGCTTGCGCTTCGTGAACCTTCGCTTGGACCGGTGTTTGGGCTGAAGGGTGGTGCGGCAGGTGGCGGATACTCACAGATAATGCCGATGGATGAAATTAACCTCCATTTCACAGGTGATTTTCATGCTATCACAAGTGCTAACAACCTTCTTTGCGCTATGCTTGATAACCATATTTATTTTGGCAACTCTCTCAATATAGACATAAATAGAGTTTTTATAAAAAGAACCCTCGATATGAACGACCGTGCACTTCGCAGAGTTACAGTTGAAACAGCAAAAGATACCACGAGACGCGAATCGTTTATGATAACGGTAGCAAGTGAAATAATGGCAGCGCTTTGCCTTTGCGAATCGCTTGTTGACTTAAAGGAAAGGCTCGGAAACATTCTTATCGCCTACAACAAAGACGGTGAACCTATCTATGCAAGACAGCTTGGAGCGCACGGAGCAATGGCGGCACTGCTAAAACATGCGGTCGACCCAAACCTTGTTCAGACTCTTGAAAACACACCATGCATTGTACATGGCGGGCCTTTTGCGAACATCGCACACGGATGCAACTCTGTTATTGCGACTAAGACTGCACTGAAGCTTGGTGATTATTGCATAACTGAAGCTGGATTCGGAGCAGATCTCGGAGCAGAGAAGTTTTTTGATATAAAATGTCGAAAAGCCGGATTAAAAGTCGATGCAGTGGTGCTTGTTGCAACGGTAAGAGCTCTAAAATACAACGGTGGTGTGGCTGTTGCAGAGTTGAAAAACGAAAATGTTGATGCGCTTGAAAAAGGAATTTGCAACCTCAGAACACATATAGAGAACATTAAAAAATACGGTGTTCCGGTTATTGTAACAATAAATCACTTCTATACCGATACGGATGAGGAAATTAATTTTATAAGAAAATACTGTTCAAACCTCGGTGTTGAGGTTGAACTTTCAAAAGCCTTTGCAGAAGGTGGAAGCGGGGCGACATCGCTTGCAAAAAAAGTGTGTGAGGTATGCGAGTCAGGTAGTACTGATTTTAAAACCCTTTACACCGATGATCTTTCGCTTAATCAGAAAATTGAGAAGATAGCAAAAGAAACATACAGAGCTAAAAATGTTGTTTACACAGCAGATGCTGAAAAATCGCTTGATGAGATCGAAAAGCTCGGGTACTCAAGGCTGCCTGTTTGCATTGCTAAAACGCAGTATTCGCTTTCAGACGAACCATCGCTCCTCGGTTCTCCAACGGGTCACACAATCGCTATAAGAGAAGCTTATTTATCATCAGGTGCAGGTTTTGTGGTAGTGCTTGCTGGTAGTATACTGACTATGCCCGGGCTTCCAAGAGTGCCGGCTGCTGAAAAAATTGATATAGATGGAGACGGCAATATTGTCGGAATTTTCTGATGGAAAAGATATATATAACAAAAGGCGAAGCTGAAACGGAACAAATTGGTGAAGCGGTTGCGTCCCTTGTTCCTAATAACGGATTCGTTGCGCTATATGGCAACCTCGGAGCGGGAAAAACAGTTTTTACACGCGGATTTGTAGGTAAACTTATCCCTAAAGCGAAAAAACTTGTACACAGTCCTACCTTTGCACTGGTGAATGAATATATCGGAACCGATTGCAAAATCTATCATTTTGATATGTACAGGGTTTCAGGAGACGATGAGCTTTATGCTATGGGTTTTGACGATTATTTCGGTAATGGTATAATCATCACTGAATGGAGCGAGAACATTCCAGGCTCTTTACCTGAGGACGCTATCAAGGTTGAGATAGAGCGCCTTTCGGACAACGAGCGCAAAATAACAGTCCGTACTTCCTTTGGAGGAGATGAAAAATAATGCTAATTCTTGCATTTGACTCGACGGCAGTAACAGCTTCATGTGCTGTAGCAGATATTGATAAAAACTCCGACGGCTATATTTCAGTTAACAGGTTTTCATTGTTTTCTGTTAAGAATAAACTGACTCACAGCGAAAATCTTATGCCGATGGCTGTCGAAGTTATCGCAAAATTCGGATGTACGATAAAGGACATTGACAGGATAGCTGTAACCGTCGGTCCCGGTTCTTTTACAGGTGTTAGAATCGGTGTTTCTACCGTAAAAGGGCTTGCAATGCCCGAAAATATACCTTGTGTTGCGGTGTCAACGCTTGAAGCTCTTGCAGCAAACATCACAACGCCGATTGATGCTGTGATATGCCCGCTGATGGATGCAAGAAGGAACCAATTTTACAACGCACTCTTTGACGGGAATGGCAAGAGACTTTGCGAGGATAGAGTAATAACTGCTGAAGCATTGATAGAAGAACTTAGCAAAACTGAGAAAAGTGTTATTCTCTGCGGTGACGGTGCGGTGCTTTATAAGTCCTTGAGCGGCAGTTTGAATAATAATACAGTTATTGCTTCACCTGCGACTATGTATCAAAATGCTCTGTCTGTTGCAGTATGCGGATATAGTGGAAAAGCTATCTCAGCGGAAGCAATACAACCACTTTATTTACGACCCTCCCAGGCAGAACGAGAGGCAAATGAAGCAAAAACAAGTAAAGGAAGTGACTTAAAATGATAGCATTAGGAGCAGACCATGGCGGCTTCGGAATAAAAGAAGCGATCAGAAATTACTTTGAAGAAAATAAAATTGAATACATCGACCTTGGTATATATACTGAGGAATCGGTTGATTATCCGATTTTTGCAAAAAAGGTATGCGAAAAAATCCTTGACGGAACAGCGAGATTAGGTATACTTTGCTGTGGTACGGGCATTGGTATGTCGATGGCGGCAAACAAAATCCGCGGGATTAGAGCTGCAGCATTATCCGATTCATTCTCTTGCGAGTTTACCAGAAGACACAATGATGCAAATGTCCTCTGCCTTGGCGGTAGAGTAATCAGCGAAGAAAAAGCTGTTGAGCTTGCAAAGATTTTTATCACAACACCTTTTGAAGGCGGAAGGCATATTAACCGCATCGCAATGTTTGAGTAATAGCTGATGAATTTATTAATCCGGTATTGAGAAATCCCAACACTGGATTTTTATTGGTAAAAATGCTTGACAATATAATTATATATGCTATAATATATAGAATCTATGTGACAAAGTCATGTCATAATTGTCATAACAAAAAAATAAGTTCAGATATTTGCAACGATATCTTTTTTATAGGAGACGATATGAATACAATATTTAATCAGCTAAAAGACAAAGGAATCCTATTTAAAAACGGTTTGTCAAATGGAGAAATAAAAAAATCGCAGAAATATACGAGATAGCATTCCCTGAATCGCTAAGTATGTTTTACAGTCTTGGTGTTCCTTTTTCTGAAGAAAATGATTTGTTTCCGTTATGGTCTGATTTTTCAGATTCGAATATATCTAAAATAAAAGAACGAATACAAAAACCTTATGAGATGCTACATTTGAAGTTCAAGATGGCTTTTGGCTTGAGAGTTGGGGAAGTAAACCCGAATCAAAAGAAGAAGTGTTGAAAAAAAATGGTGAGCTGTCCTCAAAAATACCTCGGTTGATACCGATATACTCTCACAGATATATACCGCTTATTGATGGTGTAGAAGATCCGCCAATTATTTCTACAGTGGGAATCGATGTGATTTATTATGGCTCTAATTTACATGACTATCTACAGAACGAATTTTTGAATGATAATTTTATCATCCCATCTTATAGTGTCAAAATACCTTTCTGGAGTGATATAATGACGATGTTAAATTGCAATTAGCAAAAGAAGAATACCTTGCAAAAGAATTAATCATTTTTTATCATCTAAGACAATAAAGACACCCCCTCAGACTTGCTAATGTTCTGAGGGGGTTGTTTGCTATTTAGGTTTATTAGCTATCATCATCTTCAGCGTTATCATCGTTATTATCGTCTAAGTGTAAGTTAACTTCGATACGAACCAATGAGCGGCGAAGTATGACTTGGGAGTTGTGGATATGCACTTTTTCTGTTTTTTCTAAAAGCATTGCTTCAGCTTCGCGACGATCTGCCTCAGCACGTTCTAAGTCAATTTCTTCAGGCCTCTGAGCTATTGTACTAAAAACTTCAACTGAGGTTTCATTTATATTCGCTACACCGCCAAATACTGCAAGCATTTTTTCGACACCATTGTTATAAATTCTTAAAATACCATCACCTAAAACAGTCGATATTGCTTCATGACCCGGTAGAACGCCAAGATTACCGTCGATACATCGCATGATAATCATATCAGCTTTCTCTACAAATTTTACTCCACGAGGCGTTGTTATTGTAAGATTTATTTTTTTGGTTTCAACTGATGATAATTCTTGTTTAGCCATTAATATAACCACGCCTTTCTAAAAAGTTAGTCTTAAATTTGTGCTGCCTTAAACGCTTCCACAACTTCGTCGATAGTACCTCTATTTAGGAAGTAGCTTTCTGGGATTTCATCATGGACACC
>JAQWDK010000055.1 GCA_028705495.1 Eubacteriales bacterium | reverse complement strand
ATATGGTATCGCAGTTAAAAAGGGTAATACAGAGCTTCTCGAAAAAATCAATAAAGCACTCAAAGAACTCAAAGACGAAGGCAAAATCGACGAGCTTATAACTACTTGGAAAGTAAACGGATAATTTAAGACGTTAAAGCGAAAATTAACGATGAGGGCAGATTATGTCTGTATAAACAGCGTAGCTGCCCTTATCTGCTTTATAACCGTAACTGAGGACAGCAAAATTTGCTGCTTTCACTTATGGTTAAAAATTAAACTGAAAGGTTTCTCCGATGAGTATAAATGAATTTTTGATGTCATCTTCGATATTTTCACAGGGAATTACAGTAAAAGCAGCGAATTTCTTTACTAGAATTTACGAAAATCTCGTTTTCACCCTTGTAGAGAACGGGGGAGCAAAGTATATATCAACGGGATTACTAAACACCCTTCTAATATCGGCTTTTTCGCTTATTATCGGTGTAGCAGTCGGTATTCTTGTCGCAATTGTTAAAATCGGTAAATCAAATACAGTCATTATGAAGATTTTTAGATTTCTCGCAGATTTTTATATAACGGTAATAAGAGGTACTCCTGTATTAGTACAGCTCATTATTGCATATTATGCAATATTTCCGGTTATCGCCCCGGGAACACCCGCTCTTGTAGTAGCAATGATTGGATTTGGTATCAACAGCGGTGCTTATGTTGCAGAGATAATCAGAAGCGGAATTCTTGCAGTTGATAAAGGCCAAATGGAAGCCGGACGCTCACTTGGTCTATCACAAGCCAAAACAATGAAGCTTATTATTATGCCACAAGCGATCAAAAACATACTACCCGCTCTCGGAAACGAATTTATTGCACTGATAAAAGAAACTTCAATTGCTGGTTATATTACAATAATGGATTTGACGAGAGCAGCAGATGCAATCCAAGGCAAAACATACGACTTTTTCACACCGTATCTGTTAGTTTCAATCATTTACCTCATCATTGTTGTTGTGCTAACAAAATTATTATCGATGTTCGAGAGGAGGCTTCGCAAAAGTGATAACCGTTAAGAACCTTACAAAATATTTCGATAAACACAGAGTTTTAAATAATGTAGACCTTGAGATAGCCAGGGGCGAAAAGATCGTAATTATAGGGCCCTCAGGTTCCGGTAAAAGCACACTTCTGCGATGCTTGAATTTGCTCGAAGAACCGTCATCCGGTTCAATTATATTCGAAGGTGCCGATATAACGGCGGACAAAGAATCGATAGATATCTACAGACGCAAGATGGGAATGGTTTTTCAACAATTCAACCTGTTCCCGCATCTGACGGTTATGCAAAATATCACTCTCGCTCCCATTGAATTAGGACTTATGAGCCAAACCGAAGCTTCTGAAAAAGCTCTGCAGCTTCTAAATAGAGTAGGGCTACCCGAAAAAGCAAATGCATACCCGGCAAGTCTTTCCGGTGGTCAAAAGCAGAGAATAGCAATCGTTCGCGCTCTCGCGATGAACCCCGACGTTATGCTTTTCGATGAGCCTACATCCGCACTTGACCCTGAAATGGTCGGCGAGGTGCTTGAAGTAATGAGAGAGCTTGCGGAAGCTGGTATGACAATGGTCGTCGTCACACATGAGATGGGCTTTGCAAGAGAGGTTGGAACGAGGGTTCTTTTCATAGACGAAGGTATAATTTTAGAAGAAAATACACCTAAAGAGTTCTTTTCTGCTCCGAAACATCCAAGACTGGTTGACTTTTTGTCAAAGGTGCTATAGAATATTATAACAATTAATTTTAATGGAATAGATATATGGAAAAAATTAAACAGCAAATAGCAGAAAAAATAAAATCATTAGACAGTTTTGCCGCATTGGAAGAAGCAGAAATTATTGCTGCTTTGGAACCCCCTGCGGATTCAAAGCTCGGCGACCTTGCGCTACCTTGCTTTAAGTTCGCAAAAACACTCAGGAAATCACCGCAAACGATTGCCGGAGAGCTTCAAAGCGCGTTCATTGACGGCAGCTTATCTTCGGTAGGGAAGATTGAAGCTGTCGGAGGGTATCTTAACTTTTTTGTAAGCCCCGATTATTTTAGTGATGTACTCGGTGGCATTCTCGCTTCAGGTGCTGAATTTGGACGCAGTGAAGAGGGAGTAGGTAAGGTTGTAACAATCGACTATTCCTCACCTAATATAGCGAAAAAATTTCACATAGGACATCTGGGAACAACACTTATCGGCAACTCGCTTAAGAAACTCTATGAGTTCACAGGTCATAAGGTTGTCGGAATCAACTACCTTGGCGACTGGGGCACACAGTTCGGTAAAGTCATCGCCGCATATAAACTATGGGGTAACGAAAAAGCTCTCGAAGAGCGTGGTATGGATGAGCTTGTTGACCTTTATGTTAAATTTTCAAAAGAGTCTGAGGAAAACAAAGAGCTCCATGAAATGGGAAAGCAAGAATTCCGCAAACTTGAACAATACGATGAAGAGAACATCGCTCTCTGGAAGAGATTTAAAGAAATAAGCCTGAAAGAATACGCAAAAACCTACGAACTTCTCGGCATCGAATTTGACAGCTACAATGGTGAGAGTTTTTACAACGATAAAATGCAAGCAGTCATCGAAGAACTTAAAGAAAAAAAACTTCTCGAACTTGATAACGGCGCTTATATTGTAAGGCTCGACGAATTTAAAATGCCGGTTGTGCTAATACTCAAATCAGACGGTTCAACAATTTATGCCACACGCGATCTCGCTGCGGCTATTTGGCGTTATAATGAATACAAGTTTGATAAAGCACTCTACGTCACATCAGCAGGTCAAAGTCTGCATTTTGCACAATTTTTTAAAGTGATTGAGCTGATGGGTTATGATTGGGCGGAAAAACTTGAGCATGTTCCTTACGGCACATACAGCTTTGGCGGTGAAAAAATCGCCTCTCGTACAGGAAATGTTGTACTTCTTAATGATTTGTTTGATGACGCGGTAAAACGTGCACTTTCGATAATTGAAGAGAAAAACCCTAACCTTGAGAATAAAGAAACAGTTGCAAAAAATGTAGGTGTAGGTGCAATTATATTCGGCTCCCTTGCGAATTCAAGAATACGCGATGTCAACTTCAACTGGGAAGAGGCTCTGTCGTTTGAAGGCAATACAGGTCCGTATGTTCAGTATTCCTATGCGAGAACAGCAAGTGTTCTGCGTAAGAGCGGGGAAGTTTCGCAAACAAATGAAGGTGAATATTCACCCGATGTAAACGAAATCGCCCTTATAAAAACACTCTCACAGTTCCCGGTTAAAGTAGGTCAAGCGATTGCTGGAAACGAACCTTCGGTTATTGCTCGATATGCTCTTGAAGTTTGCTGGGCCTTCAATTTATTCTATCATAACAACCAAATATTAAACGCTGAAGACGCATGCCGCAGTTTTAGGCTCTCTCTTACAAAAGCCGCTAATACTGTTATCGGTTCAGCGATTGACCTTTTAGGTATGGGAAGAACAGAGGTAATATAATGCAAATATTTGAAGAACTTAAGGCGCGCGGTCTTATCGCACAGCTTAGTAACGAAGATATAATAAGAGATCGTTTAAATAACGGCGAAGCGGTGTTCTACATCGGCTTTGACCCAACAGCTGACTCACTTCATGTCGGTCACTTTATGGCGCTTAGTTTTATGAAGCGTCTGCAACTTGCGGGCAATAAACCTGTGGTTCTGTTAGGTGGCGGTACAGGCTATATCGGCGACCCATCGGGGCGTACAGATCTTCGCTCAATGATGACCCCTGAGACAATACAGCATAATATCGACTGTTTTATAAAACAAATCTCAAAGTTTATCGACTTTGAGGACGGAAAAGCGATGGCAGTTAATAATGCCGATTGGCTCTTAGGGTTAAATTATATCGAAATGCTTCGCGAAGTGGGACCTCACTTTTCAGTCAACAATATGCTCCGCGCGGAGTGTTATAAACAAAGACTTGAAAAAGGACTTTCATTCCTTGAATTTAACTACATGATAATGCAGTCCTATGACTTCTATCACCTATATAAAACATACGGTTGCGACCTCCAATTCGGAGGAGACGACCAGTGGTCTAATATGCTCGGCGGCACTGAGCTTATCAGACGAAAGCTCGGTAAAGATGCGAATGTTATGACAATTCCGCTTCTGATGAACTCAGAAGGCAAAAAGATGGGCAAGACGGCAAGCGGTGCTGTTTGGCTCGACCCTGAAAAGACATCGCCATTTGAGTTTTACCAGTACTGGCGCAATGTCAATGACGCTGATGTCTTCAAATGCATGAATATGCTCACATTTATACCCGTTGAGGCAATCGAAGAGATGTCACGCTGGGAGGGCGGAAGAATAAACGAAGCAAAAGAAATATTGGCATTCGAGCTTACAAAGCTTGTACATGGAGCAGAAGAAGCAGACAAGGCAAAAACAACATCCCATGCGCTTTTTGCTGGTGGTGCGGACGACTCAGATATGCCTTCGACGGAACTGAATTTTGAAGGCGGCAGCATCGCTATACTTGATCTTCTTGTTGAGTGCGCTCTTGCAGCATCAAAGAGCGAGGGTAGAAGATTAATCCAACAGGGCGGCATTCTTGTTGATGATCAGAAGGTTAGCGAAATTGACTTTGCTGTCACACGTGAAGCATTGTTATCGGGTATTAAAATTAAAAAGGGTAAGAAAGTGTTTCACAAAGCTTATGTAAAATAGGATAACACTGTCATTACAAATGGAGAGCAAAAAATATGGCTGGACATTCTAAATGGAAAAATATAATGCATAAAAAGGAAAAGACCGATTCACAGCGTGCGAAGGTCTTTACCAAAATCGGAAAAGAAATATCAATAGCTGTCAGAGAAGGCGGTTCGGACCCCAACTCAAACTCAAAGCTCCGTGATCTAATCCAGAAAGCGAAAGCTAACAATGTCCCTAACGACAACATTGACCGCGTTATTAAAAAAGCAGAAGGCGGAGAGGCAGACAACTACGAAGCTATAAATTACGAAGGCTACGGCCCCTCTGGAATAGCTGTTATCGTTGAGACTACAACCGATAACCGCAACCGTACTGGTGCCGATATGCGCCACTATTTTGATAAATACGGCGGCAATCTCGGAACGACGGGTTGCGTCTCCTTTATGTTTTCTGATAAGGGCGTAATTATTATCGAGAGCGAAGATATTGACGAAGAAAAACTGTTTGAAGATTCTCTTGAAGCAGGCGCGGAGGATATCCAAAAAGAGGACGAGGTGTACGAGATAACCACCGAACTGACGCAATTTGATGCAGTTAAAACAGCTCTAACTGAAAAAGGTTATAATCTTGTGTCTGCAGAAATTGAAAAAGTACCGTCAAACTATGTTAC
>JAQWDK010000008.1 GCA_028705495.1 Eubacteriales bacterium | reverse complement strand
CCAAAAAGAAAAAGTCGCTTACTTGCGGCTTTTTTTCTTTTGTATTCTTCTCCTTATTTCTCTCTTCTTGGTATGCAAAGCATTAGTAATTGCATAATTATATTTTCATTGAATACAATCAATAAATATGCTAAACTATTAAATGTAAGTATGAGCCTATCTCAATCGAAACGAAAATGAGAAACTGTATAATTCCTTTTAAATTATAATGGAGATTTACAATGGATTATAATCAAATAACAAAAATGTATTATTCGAAATGGCTTGGCATAAATAAAACACTGTGTGACGTTGATGGTATCGAATTTATTTATTCGCCCGAACGCAATTTAACTCAGTTCGGGTACTCACAACCATTTGACATTTATTGCTTTTATCAGACGAATAGAATTATCGTTTCATACGGAGAAAAGGCAAAAGAAAAAATCGAAATATTTAAAGGCAAATTAAACTCTCATACATCTGTTGACGAGTTGAAAAAAGAAATTATAGATGTATATGGCGTTATACCGCATCACAATATCAAATTCTTTTTCAACAGCCTACCGAGAGAAAATAAAATTGCTCGAACATTAACTTTAGACGATTATAATCCTTATCGTGATTTTTTCAAAAAATGCAACCCCAGTTGCGGAAATACCGATTGGGTTCAAGATTACTTCTGTGAAATGATTTCAGATAGAGTTTGCGTAGGCGTTTTTGTAGAGGGCATGATTGTCAGTTGTACTGACTCACCTGGAATGCCATATATGCAGGATCAAGTGCAGGAAATTGGCGTCAATACATTGTCGGATTATCGTGGGAAAGGTTATGCTTCCGCCGCTTGCATTTTATGTGCTAAAAACATAATCGATAACGGTAAGTGTCCGTTATGGTCAACGGACACTAACAATACAGTCTCCGAAAGACTTGCATATAAAGTTGGGTTTATACGTTTTGCTGATGTGCTTACTATTACAATATAGATGAGTAATAAATAGGATGTTTTATATGTTTTTAGTTAGTGGAAAAGTATCATTTGATTATATTTATCAATTAACAAGAAAGGTGACCAGAAATGAAAAAAAGGATAATTCTTTATGTAACCTGCATTGTGATTTTATTATCAATGGGATTGGGAGGAGCTTTATTATATTTTGAAAAACCTACAATTAAGAGCGGAACGCTTAATGTTAATGGTGCGGATATAACAAGTATAAATGTTACAATACGCAAAGAAAAGTTTAGCAATCCAGTTGTGCCTTTCCCCGATTCATTTATAGCAAAAATAAACGACCTTTTTAACGAAGGATACTATTACCATGCTGATTTACCTCTAACAGAGGTGTTGGAAAGTCTAGGAATGAGTGTAGAATGGGTTGATGATAACACTGCCAATATAGCATATGAGGATAAAAAATACACATTGGACTTAACGAATGTTTCGATTGTTGAAGTTGGAACAACACAAAATCATATTTCACCTTTGGCTGGGGGACGTCGAGTATATACAGTTTTGGACAGAGAACTGATTTTGGACGACACAACAATAAAGTGGTTTGTGCATGAAGTTGGAAAGGAGATTGATGTTCGTATTGTTTTTGATGAATTAGTTGTATATCTCACTGAAAGAGTGAATTAAAACTTATTGCTGTAAACCAAAACCATTATATAAACAACTCGATCATTTTCAGCCGAGTTGTTTTAAATAATAAACTAATATACGGTCCTCAGCAGAGGAGTTATAGCGTGGGTAGACTAATTGAATTTATCATTGACATTTGATGCTATAAATGCTTTAATGATTTTAGTAGATTTTTATTTTAGGAGATTATTATGGCAGGATACCAGAAGCTCGATGTATTACTTCGTGAGGAGCTTGATGCTTTTTACGAAGAAGGGTACGATATTGACAAGCAGTTGCTCGGTTCGGAAATTGATGCAGCGGTTGGCGACAAAGAAAAATTGATGGCGATTTACAATCGTTTACTCAATGCGGATATGAGAAGTGATTTTCCTTATTCCGAACCGTCTGAGCTTGAAGAAATTTTTGCCCAGAGCAAACCGAACTCCGCTTGCACAGATGAACCTGTAGGTGATTTTAACAAATTCTATGGTGCTTGGCTAGGGCGTTGTATCGGATGCGCTCTTGGTCAGCCTGTTGAATTATGGTCGCATTTGAACATAAGAAAGTGGTTCGAAAAAGCAGGGAAGTACCCGATTGACGGTTATGTTCCCACTCATTCACCAGCAGAAGCGGACGGACTTCGACCGGGCGTTATCGGCAGCACGGATGAGCATATCAAATTTATGGGCACTGACGACGATCTGCGCTATACAGTGCTTGGACTCGTTCTTCTAAACTCAAAAGGTGCTAATTTTGATACCTACGATGTTGGTGCAAACTGGGTTTATCGCCTTCCTTACAGGGACCTTTGCACTGCTGAAAATCAGGCATATCTCAACTTTGCGAATGTAGACGAGTTCGGACCTTGGGGTAAACCTGAAAATGCGATGGAATATTTCAAGCGTGATAAAGTCAGTACATACTTGAATCCATACCGCGAATGGATTGGCGCTCAGATAAGAATTGACGCATACGCTTATGCTGCTGCTGGAAATCCAATGCTTGCCGCAAAGATGGCACATACAGATGCTTATCTTTCGCACACAAAGAACGGCATCTACGGGGCTATGTTCTTCGCAGCACTTATTGCCGCAGCATTCAGTGAAAAAGATATAGATAAGTGCATTGAGACTGCGCTTTCGTTCATTCCCGAAAAGAGCCGTTTTTATGAGATGGTTTCAGTTGCAACCGATATAGGTAGAAACGCAAAGTCTGACGATGAGCTTATTGAAAAAGTTCAAGCACTATATCCGGGTATGAGCTGGGTACATACACTTAACAACGCAGCGCTTTGTATAGCTTGTATTACCTATTCAAAAGGTTCGTTCTCTAAGGCGGTTTCGCTCTCCGTCGCTTGCGGACTCGACACTGACTGCAACGGTGCGACAGTCGGCTCCTTTATGGGTGCGCTACTTGGTGAAACAGGCATAGACGATAAGTGGAAAGCTCCACTGAATGACACCCTTTATTCCGGTGTTATTGAATACAACCCTGTTAAAATAAGCGAAATAGCTTATAAAACTATGGAGATACATAGGAGAGTCTTTTCCGAGATATAAAACAAAAGATCCGCAGCAAAGCTGCGGATCAAATTTATTCCTAACAAAAATTAATAAATCTTGACAATCGATTTAATAAAGATTATAATACTGCCATAAGGTAAAATTACCCATCAAGACCAACTTTTAGCTGTTCGGCACGGTCTGCTGTTATAAGCGCATCGATCATTTCGTCGAGTTTACCATTAAGGAAATATTCAAGAGAATAAAGCGTAAGCCCTATTCGATGATCGCTCACCCTGCCTTGGGGGTAGTTATAGGTTCTGATACGCTCGCTCCTGTCACCGGTTCCCACCTGGCTCCTGCGTTCGCCCGACAGTTTTTCATCGGCTTTTGCTCGTTCAAGCTCATAAACACGAGACCTTAGGATTTTCATCGCTTTATCCTTGTTCTTGAGCTGACTGCGTTCGTCCTGACAGTCAACCTCGATTCCCGTAGGTTTATGGATGATTCTAATCGCGCTCTCTGTTTTATTTACATGCTGTCCGCCAGCACCGGAAGAACGGTGTCTTGTGATTTCCAAATCGTCGGGGTTGATTTCAATTTCAACCTCATCCGCCTCTGGTAGAACTGCAACCGTTACAGTAGAGGTGTGGATGCGACCGGATGCTTCTGTTTCAGGAACACGCTGTACTCTATGAACACCGCTTTCAAACTTGAAGCGTGAGTATGCGCCGTAACCTTCAACCATAAACGAAACTTCCTTAAAACCGCCGAGCCCGGTCTCGTTGACATAGTTGAGTTCGGATTTAAAACCTTTCGATTCAGCATACATTGTATACATGCGATAAAGCACAGAAGCGAATAATGCGGCTTCTTCACCACCTGCACCGCCCCTGATTTCGATGATGACATTTCGGTCATCGTTGGGGTCTTTCGGAAGCAGTAGCACACGAAGCTCGTCAGTTATTTCGGGAAGCCTGTTTTTATTTTCTTCAATCTCAGCTTCTGCAAGCTCCTTGAGCTCAGAATCACCGGATGCAATGATCTCCTTTGCATCCTCTATGGCTGTCTCACACGCAGCATATTCGTGATACTTTTCTACAACAGGAGCAAGTGTTTTTTGTTCCTTCATCAGCTTCTTATAGAGTTCAATATCAGAAACAACTTCGGGAGACATAAGCATTGCATTGATTTCGTCGTACTTTTTTTCTATTGATTTTAGCTTTTCTATCATAAACAATCCTCGTTAAAAATATAAATAAGTGTAAAGTAGAATGCAGGCCTGCAAAAAAAGGCAGCATCGGAATGAAAAGGAAGGATGTTAACCATGAGGAAGCAATTCAACCCCGAAGGCTCTCTTATCGGCACACATTCCAACAGCGAAAGTATATGCACTCTCGAAAGACTCGAAAACGCAATGCGTGATGGTTTAATACTCGAAGCGAGAACGACACTTTGCGATTCTGAGCAGAATCTATTTGTCGAGCTTGGACCGTATAAGGGAATTATTCCGAAGAATGAGACGCTGTACAGTGCTGACGGATGTATCAAGGATATCGCGATACTAACAAGAGTGGGAAAACCGGTATGCTTTAAAATTATTGAAAGCATAGTCGATGGTCAAGGAGGAAAGAGTTTTATTTTATCGCGCAAAGCAGCGCAAGAAGAATGTATTGAGAAGTATATATCGCGACTTAATCCAGGTGATATTGTACCGGCAAGAGTTACGCACCTCGAAAACTTCGGCGCATTTGTTGATATTGGCTGCGGTGTTATATCTATGCTGCCGATTGATTGTATGTCCATCTCGAGAATAACTCATCCGCGAGATCGCTTTGAAGTCGGTCAGTATATTAAGGTGATTGTCAAAACAAGAATGGACGATTACGGCAGAGTCACCCTTAGCCATAAGGAACTGCTCGGTACGTGGGAAGAAAACGCAGCGCTTTTTTCTCAAGGTATAACTGTCGCAGGTATTGTCAGAACCATTGAGAGTTACGGAGTTTTCGTCGAGTTGACACCTAACCTTGCAGGGCTTGCAGAGTACCGCGAAGGCGTTTGCGTTGGTAATCATGTTGCAGTGTACATAAAAAGCATCATCCCTGAAAAAATGAAAATAAAACTTGTAATTGTAGACAGCGGTAAGCCTGAGAAAATAACGGGGCAGATAAAATACTTCATCGATTCAAACCATATAGACCAGTGGAACTATTCACCGGAAGGTTGCGATAAAATTATCGAAAGCGTTTTCGTATAATAACTTATATCGATTGCCCGAAGCCTTAAGGTTTCGCAAATCAATATTAACAATACCCGGATGTTTTGTGCTTTCGTGCTAATACTTTTGCATGAAAGCACAAAACTCTTAAAAAACTGAAAGATTTATCTTTCAGTTTTTTTTACGTAGGTGTTTATAAGGCATCCCGCAAGAATAGTCTCGCGCTCTTCTGCTGTTATTGCAGGGAGTTTAAGAGTAATTCTGCGTGGTTCACCTTCATTTATTACAAATGCTGAAATTTCTTCTTCGCCCTTTTCCAGAGCCGCTTTTATATCGGGAATCAGCACAAAGTCGCCAACTTTGAAATCGCTGAATGATGAAACAAAGGGAAGCATACCCCAGTTGATAAGATTGCTGCGATAACGCTTTGTGGCGTAAGCTTTTGTGATGTTAGCGAGTGTGCCAAGAATTCTCTGTGATGAAGCGGCTTGTTCCCTTGCGGAACCGTCGCCGGGGTATCTTGCATAGATTACACTACCTGTTCCTATATCAGCATTCTTGCCGACAAGGATACGTGCGGCATTTATTGCCCTTGCATAAGCATCCGTACCTGTTACGGTCTTTGTCTCGGAAACATAGGAAGGAGCTTTGCGTGAGAGCGTAAGCTGAGCGAGCTTAAGCGGGTTAGAACGATAGGAAGAAGCCTCACCCGAGGGAATAAGCTCATCTGTGGTAGTTACAGGGTCGTGAATAACAGCCGCCATTTTGAGAAGCAGGTGGTCGCGAATCGGCTCAAGTTTAGGTATATCGGTTATATTAGGACCATAGATGAGTGGGAGTTCCTTTTGAGGTTTACCATATCCGTTATAAACACGGTTTGCGTAGATTTTTTCATCATAGGAATATTCCGGTATTCTCTCATCGTACTCAACCGTATCCGCGCCGGTAAGTATACCACCGTTTACAGCAGTTGCTGCAATTGAACGAGCGTCCATGAGTGCAACAGCTGACATCTGACCATCGGAAGGCTTCGAGCCTTCACGGTTTGGGAAGTTCCTCGTTGTATGGCGAATAGAGAGGCTACCGTTAGAAGGAACATCACCAGCACCAAAGCAAGGACCGCAGAAAGCGGTACGCATTGTCGCACCGGTTTCGAGGATAGTGTTTACAACGCCATTTTTAACGAGTGCGGCGTAAGCAGGTTGGCTTGCTGGATACACGGAAAGGCTGAAGTCAAATCCTGTGCTTCTGTTCTTCATTATTGCAGCTGCAGCGCAGATATTGTCGTAAATACCACCAGCACATCCAGCGATAACGCCGTGGTTGACAAGCAGACCCTTTGATGTAAGCTTGCTATTGAGATCAAGCTCAGCACCGAGTTGCTCTTTGGTGTATTTTTCTACACTGTTAAGTATATCAGAAGCATTCGCTTGGAAATTACGGATTGTATAGGCGTTGCTCGGATGGAAGGGAAGCGCGATCATCGGCTCAACCGCAGAGAGATTGACGTCAATCACCGAATCATAATAAGCTACACCGCGAGGTTCGACCTTTTTGTAATCTGAAGCTCTGCCGTGGGTTTTTAAGTACTGTTTTGTCTTTTCGTCGGTGACCCAGACTGAAGAAAGACATTTTGTCTCCGTTGTCATTACGTCGATGCCGTTTCTGAATTCCATTGAGAGGTTGGAAATACCGTCACCAACAAACTCAAGCACCTTGTTTTTTACAAATTCATTTTCAAACACCGCTCCAATTATCGCGAGAGCGACGTCCTGAGGTCCTACACCGTGACGAGGAGAACCTATTAACCTAACCGCGACCGTTTCCGGCATTGCAATATCATAGGTGGCGGAAAGTATCTGTTTAACAAGTTCCGGTCCGCCTTCACCGATAGCCATACAGCCGATTGCGCCGTAGCGCGTGTGGCTGTCCGAACCGAGTATCATTTTGCCCGGCGCTGCATAACACTCACGCATATAGGAGTGAATTACGGCGATATGGGCCGGAACATAGATACCGCCATACTTTTTCGCTGCAGAAAGACCATAAGCGTGGTCGTCTTCGTTTATCGTACCACCGACAGCACAGAGGCTGTTGTGACAGTTTGTAAGAACATAAGGAATCGGAAATTTCTCGAGCCCTGCAAGTTTTGCGTTCTGGATAATTCCGACATAGGTTATATCATGTGATGCGAGAGCATCGAATTTTATCTGCAGCTTTTTATCATCACCGCTGACACTGTGCTTTTTTAGTATGCGTGCGGAAATAGTGTTGTCCCGTGCGCTGTCAGCTGATGCATCCACGCCGGAAGCAGCCTTGACCTCTTCAGCTGTCTCATAGAATTCACCGTTATAAAAATAACGGCCGTTCATAAGTTTTACCATATTAATTACCTATCCTTTCTTACATCCATTATCTGAGCTTATTTTTCGTAATCAAATTGCATACCGTATATATCAACGGTGTCTCCGTCTACTATTCCATACTCCTCAAGCAGTGCAATTACACCGCTCTTACGAAGCACTCTTTGGAAATACTGAAGTGATTCTCTATCGCCAAAATTAACGCTGCCTACAACTTTCTCGAGCCATTCGCCTGTAACATAGTAAACGCCGTCAACTAAATCAATATCAGTGCTTCTGTCGGTAGCAACCTCTTCTTGCTCAAGCAATTTTTCGCTTTCGTAGACAGTGATCGGCGGAAGAGTTTTGAGCTTTTCCGCAATAGCAACAAGAAGATCATCTATGCCTTGTCCAGTCGCACCGGAAATAAGATACACCTCTCCGAATTCAGACAGCTTTTTTAAGCTCTCTTCGTTGTAGCCGAGGTCGGACTTGTTGGCTGCGATTATTTGCGGTCGCGTAGCAAGTTCAGCACTGTAACCTTCAAGTTCAGCGTTTATTTTTGATATATCTTCAACCGGGTCTCGTCCCTCGCTTGCAGAAATATCAACCACATGCACTATAAGACGGCAACGGTCGATATGTCTGAGAAAGTCATGGCCAAGACCTGCACCCTCAGATGCGCCTTCAATGAGCCCGGGGATATCAGCCATAACAAAGCTGTTTTCATAAACCTCAACAACACCGAGGTTTGGTGATAGGGTAGTAAAGTGGTAGTTAGCGATTTTGGGGCGTGCGGAGCTAACATAAGCAAGCAGCGTTGACTTGCCGACATTCGGGAAGCCCACGAGACCCACATCTGCTATCATCTTCAGCTCAAGTGTAACATTAAGCTCCGTTCCAGTTATGCCGCTTTTTGCAAACCTTGGAGCCTGACGGGTAGGTGTTGCAAATTTTTTGTTACCCCAGCCACCTTTTCCGCCTTTGAGTGCAACAAAACGTTCTGCTGTGCTCATATCCTTTATAATTTCGTCTGTTTCGGCATCACGAATTATAGTTCCAAGCGGTACCTTGATGACAAGGTCATCGCCGTTTTTTCCATGGAACTTTCTTTTCTTACCATCATCGCCGTTTTCTGCTATATATTTGCGGCGATGCTTGAACGGCAAAAGGGTGTTGAGACCTTCGTCAATCTCAAAAATTATATCGCCACCTCTGCCACCGTCGCCACCGTCGGGACCGCCTGCTGCAATATATTTTTCGCGGCGAAAGGAAACACAGCCATTTCCGCCGTTCCCGGCTTTAATTAATATATTTACTTTATCGAGAAACATCTGAAATCCTTTCTTTTACCTTCGGTATAAACAAACGGAGTATACCGGCAACTACCGACACACCCCGTTAAAAAAGCGACGGTCACGGCACGGCGAAAAATCGCCGCGACACATGCACCGCCGCCATGTTGCTATTGTTCAGCGTAGACGCTGACCTTTTTTCTTCCGCCGATCATGTGCTCAAATTTAACTTTGCCGTCAACAAGGGCGAAAAGTGTATCGTCCGAGCCGCGTCCGACATTATTGCCGGGATGAATTTTTGTTCCGCGCTGGCGCATAAGGATATTGCCTGCGAGAACGAACTGACCGTCCTGACGTTTAACGCCAAGTCGTTTGGATTCGGAATCACGACCGTTCTTAGTCGAGCCGACACCTTTTTTATGTGCAAAAAATTGAATTGATATTCTAAGCATGGTAGGTTTTCCTTTCTATAAAACTTTTATGTTTTCGGGATAATCATCGGATAATGCGATTAGCTCGTCCTTTAATCCTTCGATAAGGATTCGCGAAAGCTCCGTTTGTTTTCCTTTTTTAAGCTTTAGGGAAACAGTACCGCTTTCACTATCTGAGCTAACTATCACACCGTCTTTATCTTTTTCAGTCAAAACATTACAGACCAGCATCACCATCGCGCTGACTGCTGCGCAGACTATATCACTGCCGCTGTCGGCATATCCCGAGTGACCGGACACAGTAAAACCGTCGTCCGTAAAACTGCACGAAATCATATTTTTAAGGCTTAGCCTTGAATGGACATTATCTGAAGCTTTGTATATGGCTGTCTATGTCCCATTTTTTTCTTCTGATTCTTCTTCGCTTTATAGCGGAAAATGTAAAGCTTTTTGCCTTTACCGTTCTTTACTACATTTGCTGTAACTTTGCATCCTTCAACTATAGGATTTCCTGCAACGAAGCCGTTTGCTCCGGATAATGCAAGAACCTTGTCGAATGTATAGCTGTCACCGTCGTTTACTGGGAGCTTCTCAACAAAGATAATGTCTCCCTCGCTGACCTTGTACTGCTTTCCGCCTGTTTCAATAACTGCGTACACGAAAAGCACCTCTCTTTCAATTATAAGACTCGCTGATATCGGGCTTCTTCCTTTTAAAGAAGATATTTTGGCGCAAAAAACGCGCCGCCCCATTCATGCGGCATGTAAGTATACCACAGTTTGACTGCTCTGTCAATGGAAATTTTGAAAAAATAATTATCTTCACGTTTTAGTTAAAAGAGCTGTATTATGCAAAAAACAGAGCAAAAAAACGAAGAAAAGTTTGAAATTCACTTGCAAATGTAAGGCAGGTGTAGTAATATAAACAGAGCGGAAGAACAAATGTGCAGTTTTCCGTTTTTCGCGGATGAAGGGAACTTAAGCGGCTGATGAAGTTTCCGTGTTTTTCGTTAAATGATTTGTATAAAGCTGTAATCTATCCTATATAAGATATAACAGCTTTTGTGCATACCCGGCTTTGTTTTACCGTCAAGCCGGTCGCGGCTGACATAAGACGAAAAAAAAGTCATGCGAAAGTGTTTACATGGCGGTGTAACACTGGCACAAACGTTATTGTTACATAACAAAGAAGGGAGACGCATACGCAACCTCAAGGATGACCGTAATGCGTATGCCTGTAAGTATGCTTGAAATCTGCAAGCTGCCCCCCGCCGTCCGCAACCATTTTGAAAATAAAGGTGCGGATTTCGGCAAGGCAGTTTTTACGCTGAGGACCGATTTTGGGCGTGACTCGGTTTATAAGGATGTCTACATCCTGCTCTGCGAGGATATACTCTATGTTCTCGAAGGTTCACAGGTTGTGACAGACCGAAACGGTGGTGGCTTTGACGAAACTGCTTTTAACAGCTATGAAATCGAAAAGCTCGAAGAACCACGTGCCGAGTTGTACATATCCTCGGGCGTAATCGTAGCAAAGTACGCTGGAAACGAAGTGCCGCTTTTCAATTATTCCTTTACCTACAAGCACGATGCAAATGTTTTTTGTGATCTTTTCAACGAATACAAAAAAGACAAGAAGATCGATGAGGAAAAGGTAAAGAAAGAAAGAAGCGACGAAAAAATCTGTCCGAAATGCAAGATGCGCTACCCTGATCCCGAGAGAAAAATCTGTCCTAAGTGTATGGACAAAATCAGCTTAGTAAAAAGGCTCGGAGTTTTTTTCAAACGCTATAAGTTATATATGGTCTTGATGTTCTTGACTTTTGTGTTGACAGCTGTCATGAGCGTCATAGTTCCTTACGTAATTAACGTTATCGGTTATGACGAGGTTCTCGCCCCAGAGGGTAAATACTTCGGTATGATCGGTATGATGCTCACAGTCATTATCGTTGTCAGACTCATAAATATGGGTGTAAGCATGGTCAACGGTATCATATCGTCAAAAGTTTCAGCAAGGGTTGTTTATGACCTGAAAAAGACAATCTTCGGAGCTATACAAAGACTGTCGCTGAGCTTCTTTACGAACCGCCAGACTGGCGGACTAATGACACAGGTCAATAACGACGCTACGACGATATACTGGTTCTTCTGTGACGGATTTCCTTATCTTGTCACGAACATACTGCAAATATCAATTATCCTTGTACTAATGTTGTTCATGGACCCAATGCTCACTTTGTACACTTTCATTTCAATACCACTATTTATAGTTACATATCGGATCGTTTTTAAAATGTTCGGCAAACTCTGGTCGAGATCCTATTCACGACACCGTTCCTTCAACTCGCTCATAAGTGACGTTCTTTCGGGTATGAGAGTAGTTAAAGCTTTCTCACGTGAAGGAGATGAGGTTGGAAGGTTCGAGAGAAGAAATGTTGCAGCCGCAGACGCTGGTTTAAAAATCAACGTCACAGCAAACAAATTATTCCCTTTGATAGGTCTTCTACTCAGGGTTGGTACTTATGTTGTTTGGGCGGTTGCTGGTTGGGATATCATCTCCGGCAGGGGCAACATGACATACGGTAAGCTGCTTCAATTCATAGCTTATATGTCTATGATATATGGTCCACTGGATTTTCTTGCGGATGTATCTAACTGGTGGGCAGCTTGTCTTAATTCGCTTCACAGACTTTTTGAGATTAGTGATGCGAAGCCGGAGGTTGTGGAGAAAGAGAACCCTGTCAATCTTGATACAGTAGCAGGAGAGGTTGAATTTAAGAATGTTGTCTTCTCCTATGAAGAAAACCGTATCGTCATTGACGACATAAGCTTCAAAGTTCCTGCAGGTACCACTCTCGGCATTGTAGGTCATACTGGAGCAGGCAAGAGCACTCTCGCGAACTTGCTCACACGCCTTTATGACCCGGTTAAAGGTGCAATAACCATCGACGGTGTTGACCTTAAAGACCTTTCTTTCGAGACCCTTAGAAACAATATTGCGATCGTTTCGCAGGAAACATATCTTTTCCGCGGTTCAATAATGGATAACATCCGTTACGCCCGCCCTGATGCGAGTTATGAAGAAGTCATAAATGCAGCGAAGATAGCTTCAGCTCATGACTATATTGTGAAATATCCTGACGGTTACAACACAATGATAGGCAGAGGTTTTAAAGAGTTATCAGGTGGAGAACGTCAAAGAGTTTCTATTGCGCGCGCTGTTCTAAAAAATCCAAGTATATTGATTCTTGATGAAGCGACAGCTGCAATGGACACACAAACCGAAAGATCTATCCAGAATGCGTTGAATTCGCTCACTCGAGACAGAACGACAATAATCATCGCACACCGTTTATCAACCCTCAAGGATGCCGACAACCTGATTGTTATTGAAAACGGTAAGATGCCTGAAAGCGGAACCCCTAAGGAACTGCTGATGCAAAAAGGTGTCTACTATAAGCTGTATAAGATGCAAGCGGAAGCGCTTAAGACAATCGGCATCGAAGAGTAGTAAGGGAGTAAGATTGAAAGATAAATCTTTCAATCCGTTAGCCAAGAAAGAGATGGTCACAAAAATGAGTAGTAATGAATTAATTGAAAAACCAACGGTTAACGGTTCTGATTCAGAAGAGAATAGAAGTTTTACTGATTTGGTTAAGATACAATATTTCGACAAAGACAACTCTAAGTT
The DNA here is from genome assembly GCA_028705495.1 of Eubacteriales bacterium. Lineage (GTDB taxonomy): Bacteria > Bacillota > Clostridia > Oscillospirales > CAG-382 > GWF2-38-85. The sequence continues at coordinate 65,235 of JAQWDK010000008.1, read as the reverse complement.
TTACATAGGTGAAACGGGATTTGTCAATCTGAAAGCGTTTATGCCACCTGTCCAGAAAGATGACCTCGATGAGAATGTTTCTGAAGAACCTGTGTGGCAGGAAATCGGTAGAGTTTATTTTCACCGCGCATTCCCCTTTGAACTTCCCGAACAGTTTATATCAGTTCAAGAGCGTGAGGGTAAGGAATACGGCATAATTAAAGACATAACGAATCTCGATGATGAGAGTGCAGCAAATGTCAGAGCCGCACTTGCAAGAAAATATTACACACCTACCATAACAAAGATTCACTCGCTCAAGGAGAGGTTCGGCTATTCTTATTGGTCAGTGGATACCGACAAGGGGAAGATGAACTTCACGCTCCAAGACACCTTTAGAAGTATTGCAAAGGTCAGCGATGTTCGCCTTGTCGTTACGGATATTGATGGTAACAGATATTACATACTCGATGCTGAAGCGCTTGATCCGTCAAGCTACAAGAAAATCGAGCTGTATCTGTAAACACCTGACATATTAGAAAGGTTTTTATGAGTAAACAAAAGGAATCACAATACCAGACTTTGCTTAGAGGAATAACAAAACGATTCGAAGAGCTGTGTCCGGGCTGTGATTATGGTTTCAGGTACACCCTTGACACAAACAGCAACCCGATTTTCGGTTATGGTGCTTACCGCGACGGTACTATATACATGCTTGACTCCGTGGAGGCAGAACTCCGTTCGGTGAGATTGGATACTTTCTCGGAAATACGCTGTCAGCTTAATTTCGGCTGTGTTTCCCTTGAAGTTATCACTGAAAAAGGTGATGTTGAGCTGTGCCGCGCTGAAATGAGCTGCATGCTGAGCCTTCAAGCGATAGCAAAGCGTGTCACTCTTATTAAAGAAGGCAGAAGACCCGATACCGCAAAAGATATAACTGAGCATACATGCTCTACCTGCGGCAAGCCTTATCCAAGGGGTTCTACAGTCTGCGTCAATTGTGTAGACAAAAAGAATCTTATTAAAAAGGTTATACCGTTCTTAAAGCCATATACTGCACCTCTTATATTTGCATTTTTGGCTTTTGTTGCAGCAAGCGGTATCACCGTTTGCCTCCCGCTTCTAAACAAGGATCTAATCGACAACTATATTAAAAACGCAGAACCTAAAAATGTTGTTTTCACTTCGTTTATAATACTGATTATCACAATTGCACTCGTTGAGCTTGCTCTCAGACTACTTGGGATATTCAGAGCAGTTACAATTGCGAAAGTTGGAAACAAAATCGCAGTCAACATCAAAAACGCACTATTCGTTAAAATTCAGCAGCTGTCAATTGGCGGAATCGGCAAAAGAAGCGCCGGAGAGCTTATAAACAGAATTACCGAAGACTCTTCGCTTATGCAGGAGTTTCTGACAAACACCATTCCCGTACTGTTTCAGCAGACCTTGAACCTTATAGGTATCGGTATTGTGGTTTTTGTAATGGACTGGAAGCTCGCTCTCATGGTTGTATTTCCAATGCCGTTGATTGCAGTGCTTTTCTATACGATGCGTTCATTCATGAACAGGATGTACCATCGTCAGTGGCATGCAGGTTCCGATTCAAATACGATTTTGCATGACATATTCCAAGGTATACGCGTTGTTAAGTCCTTTGGCATGGAAAAATACGAGTATGAACGCTTCGATAAGTCAGTCAAGAAGCTATCGGATATTTCAGCGCAAAACGAAGTGCTTTGGCAGAAGATTATGCCGCCCCTGAACTTTTTCATGGGTATAGGTGAATATTTCATAATAGCATACGCCGGCGCCAAAATCATTGAAGGAACAATGGGATTCGGTGATATGAACGCATTCCTTTCCTATGCGGGAATGCTTTACGGTCCACTTCGCTGGATTGCTTTCCTACCTCGCCGCCTGTCAAGGCAGATGACCTCGATTGCTAAAGTTTTCGAAATTATTGACGAAGAACCTGAAATCGTCGACTCTGAAAAAGCCGTGGATGTAAAACTGTCCGGTGACATCGAATTTGAGAACGCATATTTCAGCTACAATGGATATGAATATGTTCTCAAAGATATTAACCTCAAGATCAAAAAGGGCGATATGATCGGTATTGTCGGACGAAGTGGTGTCGGTAAGAGTACGCTCACAAACTTGATTATGAGGCTGTACGATCTCAATGAAGGTAATCTTAAGTTCGACGGCGTTGATGTACGAAATATCCCACAGCACACCCTGCGTTCTCAGATGGGTGTTGTACTTCAAGAAACATTTCTTTTTAGAGGAACGATATTTAACAACATCGCCTATGCGGAACCGAATGCAACACCTGATGAGGTTATACGTGCGGCGAAGCTTGCGAACGCCCATCAGTTTATTATGAAGCTACCTGACGGTTACAATACCCTTGTCGGGGAGAGAGGGCAGACGCTTTCGGGCGGTGAACGCCAGAGAATTGCAATAGCAAGAGCTGTGCTCCGTAACCCGGAGATACTTATTCTCGATGAAGCTACTGCATCTCTTGACACCGAAACAGAAAAGCTCATACAGGATTCGATTGCGGCATTGACCAAAAACCGAACAACAATCGCAATAGCACACAGGCTTTCGACGCTGAGAAATGCAACAAGGCTAATCGTCCTCGAAAAGAACGAAATCGAGGAGGAAGGCACACACGAGGAGCTGTTGAAAAAGAACGGAAGATACAGCAAACTCGTACTTGCACAAAGACAGATGTCAAAGCTTGCAAACAAAAAGTAAATGGCAATCAGCCGGATGGAAATCCGGCTGATCTTTTGCCCTTCATGAATTTCCAAAAGTAAAGGATGATAGAAATGAACGAGAGAGAAATAGCAGAAATCAAAAGAAGACTACGCCCTGATAAAACGACTATATCCCATATCAGAGGTTGTTATGTAAACGAAAAGAAGGAAATTATCTCCGAATTCAACCAATCACTTGGCTTGATGCAGGAGGCTGAAATAGAAGAGCTTATATCACTTATGAAAAAGACATTATCGGGAACAATCGGAAAAAATCTGATTGATGTGGAGTTTTCCAATAATCAAGTGCTGGAGGGTGAAGAACACAAAACATTAATGGCGCTGAGAAATACATCACTTTCCGATGATGAAGCAGCGTCAGCTTTATTTGCTAATATTATAAAATCAATCGATTTTGACGGGAAGTTCCTTGTTCTTCTTGCTGCCGACAGCTATGATGTGTTTTCCTATTTATCGGATGGTAAAAAATCGGAGGATTCAGCAAATGTATTTTCATACATCCTCTGCTGTGTTTGTCCACTGAAGGCGACAAAGCGTGCACTGAGCTATGAAGCGCAGGAAAATGCTTTTCGTAATATCGCACCTAACAATGTAATAGCAGCACCTGAGATTGGCTTTATGTTCCCATCCTTCGATGACCGAGCAGCGAATATTTACAGTGCGCTTTACTACACGAAAAACACAGCTAAAAATAACGATGCTTTTGTTGATAATGTATTTAAAAGTACCCTGCCCATGCCCGCTCAGGTACAAAAAGATACTTTTACCGGTATTTTAAACGAAACCCTCGGTGAGGACTGCGATATCGATGTTGTTCAGACCATTCAAACAGAGGTTGCGATGATTGTAGAGGCGGACAAAGAACGGAAAGAAGGAATGCCGGCGAGACTTTCTAAAACAACTCTCAGTGCCGTTCTTCGCTCGGGTGGTGTTAAGGACGAAAAGGTCGGCGAATTTGAAAAGAAGTTTGACGAGAATTTCGGAAGCACTACAGAGTTACCTCCTAAAAACATAGTTGACATAAAACAGCTTGAAATCAAAGCTTCGGGTGTAACAATAAAAACAAGCCTTGATAACAACAACCTTATACAAACAAAAATCATAGGCGGTGTAAAGTACATACTTATCCGCGCTGATGAAGAAGTTGAAATAAACGGTGTAAATATTACAATAAAATAAAACACGCTCTCCGGTATGGGAAAAACTTCTCGTGCCGGAGTTTTGTTTATATATCGCATCAAATATTAACAAATTGTAAATTTTGAAATATTTTCATCAAAGGTGAAACAAAACACGCTCGAGAAAGGTTTTATTAGTGTAAGAGAGTTTTATATTCAGACACGGAGTAGAAAATGTTTCCAAATTGTTCTTGACTTAGCATATAATAGATGTTAAATTCAATATACGGAGTATTGTGTTTATGTAATATGTTTGTGAATATTATATGATACGCCGCTCAAAGTTAAAGGGTATAATACTAATCTCAAATTCAAGTACCGATAAAATTTTCGTTCAGAACAAATTCTCTTAAAGAATTCATCACTCAATTTTATCGACTTTCATTATTGAGCTTAGTATAAGAAGAATCGAAAGGAAATGTAATAAAAAGAAAACAAGCAGCACTATTTTCTATCTTACTATGCTTTGCGATTCTGTTTTCAAGCGTTCCCGGAACAGGATTGCTGTCCGCAGCTACCGGAACCCCGAGGATGCCGGTATCCTCATCGACCCCCGATTACCTTTCAAGCAACCCCGAAACCCCGCAAATTACTACTTATACGCAGGACTCCACATTAGAGCGTGATTATGAGGAAATCACAGAGTTAAATGTTCCAGATGTTGTAGGTTATGGAGCAGCAGTTGAAAAAGGGCATATTGCGAGAACAGCTTATTAAGGAGAACAATATTATGAAAAAGAAATTAATCATTATTTCAACTTTGATTGCAGTCATCGTTTTATCTACTATTACAGCGCTTGCTGTGAATGATTTCTCTATTGGGAAAACATTTGGAGCACTATTCAAAAACAAAGAATCTAAAAAGGAAATAATTGCGATTGTTTACGACAAAGAAATAACTTTGTACAACTATAATTATGCTAAAGCTAGATCGCCTAAATTATCAGACGAAGAAATAATCGATGCTTTAGTTGAAAGCAAGTTATTGGAAGTAGATTCAACGCAAAGAAACATTTCTGTTACGGATGAGGAATTGTATGAATTCATAGAAATGCAGAAAAAACTAATTGCTGAGACAGATAAAGACCAAGAGCCATATATTACATTAATAGATATGTGCAAAGAACTCGACATCACTCTTGATGAATATTGGTTATTGGAAGAAACGCAAAATAGCTATAAAAAGTTTCTAATACAAGGAAAACTTTTTGATGAGGTTTTTAAAGAAGAGGGTAGCATTACCACTGAAGAGAAATTAGAGACGAAGGAATCTTATATTAAGAGCCTAAAAGAAAAGGCTAAATCAAATATCACTATATACTCTGAAAAACTCAAATAGTTCAAAATCTCCTAGTCGGATCTATCCCCCTAACGGAAGGAGAGATTTTGTGCAAACAAACGGTGTAAATATTACAATAAAATAGCAAAATAATGCCCCGTGGAAAATCCTCGGGGCATTATCTTCAGGATTATAACTACCTTAGAAGTCGATATTCTTTATTGTTTCAATTGTATTTTCCATAGCTGTTACAATCGAGTCCTCGATCGCTGCGAAGGAAGAAGCATAAGTGTTCTGACCGCTCTTTGCAATTTCGTTAATGAAGTTTGCAAGGCTGTTTGGATCCCAAATGCTTTCGCCGCCCCAGTTGTAGATAACACCTAAATCATAAACACGGTTGTTGAAGATTATATCAAGCATTTCGGATGATTCATTGTCAACAACACGGCGGCTCTTGAGCAGTACATCATAGTATTTATTCTTAACATACTCTCCGGATGCGGCATTCATAGCTTCAATAACAACCGCACTGCGTTCTTTTGTTTCTAACTGTGCAGGAATCGCTAAGCAAGAAGCGTAAAGGGTTGAAACGAATGAATAATATTCGTCCTGATCTTCCGTCATCTTTGGAGTCGGAAGAATACCATAGTTTACATTATAGTTTGCAAGGTCGTTCATGTCAACGATGGCCATCGAACGGAACAAAGCGCGGTCTTCAGCGACAGCCTTTGTCGCTTCCTGCCATACTGTTGAACCTGTACCAGCAACGTCATCTATGAAACTCTCGATTAAAATTGTAGTATTCTCATTAGAATAAGCATCTACAATTTTCCCTACAACACTTGCAGCAGCGGTTGCATTGTTCTGAAGTGCGAGAGTAGGCATATCTTCACTGTCGCGTCCGATGAGGTTCATTCCACTACCGAGGAAAAGGCTGGTCGCGTAGTTGTTGTTGACAAAGAAACCCCATGTGTCCTTGTAGGTCATTATCTGGTCGCCATCTGTTTCACTTGTAACTTGGGCTGCCATTTCAAGGAGTTTGTCAAGGGTCCATGTTCCGTCCTTTACAAGCTGGTAGGGGTTTTCTTCAATACCAAATTTCTGGAGAATAGTCTTGTTGAAAACGAGAGCGTGGGTACAGTCGAATGCGAGCAAGGTTGTGTCGCCTGTAGCAAAGAACAGCTTACCACCAATAGAGAAGTATTTGTTTGCATTACCGTCCCAATAATCGTTTTCGAACTTTATAACATCATAATTATTCAGATCGCTGAGGAACCCTTCGGTAAGCATCGATGCTGCTTCAGGAATATAGGGCATAACAACATCATAATCGTTTCCGCCGGTCAAGCCGCTTGTCCTGACAAGCTCAAGCATTGATGTGACTCCGTCGGTTCTATATTCCTTGACGACGATGTTGAGAAGCTCTTCAACCTTTTTATTTCTGGCATCAACTGCGTCGTTGATAAGGTCGGGAGCTGTTTCGGAGCCCAATATGTCTGCTGAGCTATATATCCCCCTATGGTCGCCTTCAACAAGGAATACGATATCTGCCTTATCATAATCATAACCTTCTAAATGAGCTAATGGGTCAGCTTTAGAAGTTGTTCCACTTGTGTTGCTTTGGGTTTCAGATGTGGTATTCTTTGGATCGGTCTTGCAAGAAGCGAAAATACCTAAGACCAAAACGAAAACAATCATAAGCGATAAAAGCTTAACTGCTTTTTTCATTAATATAACCTTTCTTTACAAATTAATTTGTAGAACTTGATGACTGTACAATACAATAAATATTTTAATGCGGTATTTAATATATATGAAGTATCAAAGCTTAGCTGCAAATATTTATAAAATCTTATCCAAAGTGACTAAGAAAGATCAGGAAAAGAGGTTCCTTTGTATAATGTATTCGTATTGATTATTTTTATCGATTGTGTTATAATGTTTGTACAGTTTTTGAAATATTTATATTTCTCTGAAAGGCATGGTATCCTATGAAAAGAAAACACCTCTCCCTTTTAGCATCTCTACTGACAGTACTGTTTGTTTTGCCAATAATGGTTTCTTGTGGCGGTGACGAAACAAGTAGTACCAGCAATACCTCAGCTGTTTCACAAATAGTTTCAGAAGAATCGACCAGCTCAAGAAAAGACGTAAAAGACAATCTGCCTGTAAAAGATTTCGGCGGCAGGGATTTTGTTATATTCTGCCGTACCGAACATAAGTATGAATTTGCCGAATCCGAAACAGCGACAGACTTTATTAACGACGTTATACAAAAGCGAAACGATATTGTCGAGGACAGGTTTGGCGTAAATATCAAAACCTTCGACGTTATCGGAAACTGGGGACCTCATACGGATTTCTTTACAACACTGCGCTCCCATCTTCAAAGCGGGGAGGATGAATATCAACTCGTCGCAGGTTATGCAGCTATCATTCCAGCAATGATAAGTGAAGGAATATTTCAAAACTGGAAGGACATAGATTACATAGATTTGGATCAGCCTTGGTGGAGTAGCGATTTAAACGATGAGCTGACTATTAACAACAAGCTATTCTTACTTACGGGTGACATATCTATAACATTGTGGGAAAATATGTGCGCTATGTTCTACAATAAAACATTAGCGAAGGATGCAACTCTCCCTGACCTCTATGAACTTGTCAGAGATGGGGAATGGACATACGACAAGATGACTGAATACGCTCGTCTCGCGACAAAAGACGACGGAAACGGCGTTGTCGGTAAAGAAGACACGTTTGGATATATTTCTGCCAAAACAACACAGGTCGACATATATCAAGATGCCTTCGACCTATCGGTTACACAGAAAAACAGCCAGGGTGTTCCCGAGTTTACAATGAACAACCAAAAGACAAGTCAAGCGGTCACAATGCTTTATGATTTCCTCTGCCAGTCTGATTATACCTACACTGACTTTACCACAACTGTAGAGACAACTGCCGACCAGGAACAATATACGATGTTTGGTGAAGGTAGAGCGCTGTTTATACCAGCAAGACTCCAATGGGGTGAATACATAAACCAGTACCAGATTGAGTACGGTATTTTACCGATGCCGAAATTTGACGTTGAACAAACAAGTTACTATTCTTCTTCCATTGACAACTTCTCAATGGTAGCTGTTCCTTATACGGTTCAAGACACAGAATTTGTCGGTATTATTACCGAAGCACTCTGTGCTGAAAGCTACCGAAATGTTGTCGAGGATTACTACCAAACAATTCTCCGCAGCAGATATGTCAATGACCAGGGTTCCGCAGAAATGATCGATATAATAAGAGACGGTTTAAAATTCAACTTCGGGTATATTTATTCATACACTCTTGGTTGGCCGGCTCATCAGATAAATATCTGTATAAACAACAACAATGCCGACTTCACAAGCTTATGGCAGGCAAGCGAAGATATATTCAAAAACAATCTTGAGGATCATTTAAAAATATACCTCGATTGAATAGACTATAGAGAAAGCGGCGGTTATGCATGACCGCCGCTTTTGTGCGCAAAATACAAATATCCCTTAGAAATCCTAAGAAAATTGCAAGATTTATGCAAGAAAAAATACACATAAATTAATTTACAATTTAACCGACATTTTTATTCTTAAAGTGATATAATACCGACGTTTTATAAAATCACAAGGTGAAAAATTTACAGTTCATATACCTTACAGAAATAGAATGCGTCGACACCCTTTGAAAGGATAAGCAAGAATTATGGAAAAAATCATAAATAAATTAGTTGAAGCAGAATATAAAGCTCATGAATTTGTGGATAAAGCTTCCCTCGACAGGGATTGGGCGACAGCACTTCATGAAAAAGAGTTCGGCCTTATGAAAAAGAAGCGGTATGAAGAAATCAACGCATTGCTTGCTCAAGAAAGAGAACAGAAAACTGAAGCTTTTAAAAAGGAAAACTCAGAAGCTGAATTGAACCATGAGACGGAGATACAGAAGATGAGAAAGAGATTCGCCGAAGTTTCTGATGAAGTTATGAAAATCCTATTTTCCCGTGTTATTGGTTCTGACGATAAAATTTGATTACTTTTTAATAGAAACCGAAAGGAGATTTACGAATGAAGTCGGCGACAATGCAATACGCTGCGGTTTTTGCGAAATGCCGTGCAAAATTCGCAACACTCCTTAAAGATTCTGACTACAGCGCACTTGCAAACATGAAAAGTGTTGGAGCGGTTGCAGCATACCTGATGCACAATTCCGACTACGCAGATGACTTGAAGGGTGTTAATATAAACGAAATCAAGAGAGCGGAGCTTGAAGAAATCCTTTATGCTAACATGATGAGAAGCTATAAATCACTTTATGTGTTCACGAACGGTGAAATGCGCGAATTTATCGGTGATACAATGCGTAAATACAATATCGACTACATTCTTCATCAGGCACTAAGCTTAAGTAACCCAAAACCATCATCTGAAGACAACGAGATTGCAGCATTGAATATTGCCCATTCAGAGGTAGATATGCTGAAAGTCAGTGCAGCTCAGTCACTTGAGCAGCTCGGGGAAGCACTTGAAGGAACAAGATATCACCGTATATATAAAAGCACACTCCATGACGGAAAGCTTGACCATGCCTCTCTTGAGGTTGGGCTTTATAACGAGTATTACAACCATATCTACAATCAGTACGCGGAAAAGAGAAGCGGACCAGCAGCTGATAGTATTAAGAAGCTCTTACATTTAACTATTGACTTAATAAACATATCAACCATTCTTCGCCTTACTGTATCATTTGAAGCAAAAGCAGATATGATTATTCCCTATCTTCTGAGCATAAAAGGAGGCAGAGACAGGCGCGAATATATTATGCTGTGTAATATGAACAAAGAAGAGTTTTTAACCTATTTACGAGCTTCAAAATACCATAAGCTCGTACCTGAAGAAGCTAAAATCTCTACGGCTGAATTCACAGATAATTTTTTAAATGTATATTACCGAAGACTGATGAACAGCGCCACTCCTTCATTTGAGCATCCTTTTGCATACCTGTCGTTAAAGGAACTTGAAGTTAAAAATCTGATCCACGTTATCGAAGGCATCCGCTACGGAATACCACCCGATAGAATTATAGAAAAAATCATAACACACAATATATAGAAAATACCTAAACTCCATGAAAGGGAACCAAAATGGCGGTAGTTAAACAAAAGTTAGCGACTGTTAGCGGTAGCAAGGAAAGTTTGGAAACAGCTGTCCTTCGTTGTGCTTCAGCAGAAGAATTTTACCTTGAAGAGCCACCCGGCAGTGTCGGCACTTTCAGGCGTTATATAGCCCCAGGTGAAACAAATCCATATATTACACTTAAAGCAAAGGTGAAATCGCTGCTTGAGGAGATAAATAGCTTGTTTCTCCCGAGCGAGCTTAATAATAGCTCTTGCGCTGTTCCGGTTTTCAGTAGTTCGGAACAATACGCAGATTACCTTCGAGAGATGGAACAAAAGCTTTCGGATTTTGAGTGTGATGTTAAAAATCTACAAAAGAAACTCGAAGAAAATAAAATTTTGAAGGAACAGCTAAGTCATCTTCAAAGTATCAACACTCCCTTACGAGAGCTTTATGAATTTGAATATATAAAGATTCGCTTCGGTTATCTCCCGCGCGAGAACTATGATAGATTCGAGGTCTATATCGGTAGTATCCAAAGTGCAATTTTTCTACCTTCTTCTATAGAAAAGGAATTCGTTTGGGGAATGTACCTGACACTCAGAGACTCCAGCGCAGAAAATGACAAGGTTTTTGCAACACTCGGCTTTAAGAGAGTGCGTCTGCCATCAAAAGCTGACAGTCTACCTTCCGAGAGCATTCACGAACTTGAGGTGGAAATAGCACAGCAGACAAAAATGTACGAAGAGGCAAAGAAAAAGTTTCATGATTATGCGGCTGATGTTTACAAAGAACTTTCGGAGTGCGGTGATTACCTTTCAGTACTTGCAAGAGCTTTTGAAATAAAGAAAAAAGTACTGATAATCAACGATAAAAATTATACTTTCTATGGTTGGGCTAACAATCATTTGTTTGATGAACTAAGGAATGATCTTAAAGGAGCGGGCGTAGAAATCTCTGTACAATCATTTGAAGCAGATGATGTAAATGAACCGCCGGTTGTGCTCAAAAACCTTCGGATATTTAGACCTTTTCAGCAGTTTGTCGAAATGTACGGACTGCCGTCCTACAATGAAATCGATCCGACACCATTTGTCGCGATAACATATTCGATATTTTTCGGTATGATGTTCGGCGATGTCGGTCAGGGTGCTGTGCTTGTACTTGCCGGACTTGCAGCAAAGAAATTTATGAACCTGAAATTCGGCAGCATTCTTTCCATAATCGGCTTATTCTCAATCGGATTTGGCTTCTTTTATGGCTCCATCTTCGGAGATGAAGAGATTATACATGGCTTCAAACCGATGGAAAATGTCAATACAATTCTAATCTCCGCTGTCGCGATCGGTGCTCTGATGATAACGGTATGTTCGATTCTGAACATCATAAACGGCATAAGGCAAAAGAACTACGAGAAATTTTTGTTTTCACCAAACGGTATCGCAGGGGTTATCTTTTACTGGTCTGTTCTGATTTTAGCTATCGATATGCTCGGTATTGGAAGTTTTGGAATACCGTCTGATGTTCTTAAAATAGCGATAGCTGTCAGCCTTTTCATGATGTTTGCAAGAGAACCGCTATCGAAGCTTATAGCAGGCAGAAAAGACTGGAAGCCTGAGAAGGCTGGAGAAGCTGCTGTAGAAAATTTCTTTGAGCTTTTTGAAATAATACTAAGCTATATTACAAACACAATTTCCTTTATAAGAATCGGTGCATTTGCTTTATCACATGCGAGCATGATGGCAGTTGTCTTTATGATTGCAAATCAGCAATCTGGCGCTGTGCGCATTGCAATAATTATAGGCGGTAACCTATTAGTTATGGCTCTTGAAGGACTTGTCGTCAGCATCCAGGTACTAAGACTGGAATTTTACGAACTGTTTTCTCGCTTTTACGAAGGCGAAGGACATGAAGTCAAGGATTACACACGCTAAAGAAATAACAAAATATATTTATTTGAGAGGAAAATCTTATGTCTAACGTCATTATACCAATACTGTTTTTTATAATCGCACTAATCCCCACAATCCTTGCTGCAACGGGTGTAATAAAAACACAGCGTGGAAAAAAGATCGCTCTTTATGTAAACATCGCACTTGTTTTTAGCTTTGTCATCATAGGCAGTGCGTTTGCTTTCAGTCAAACTGTTTTAGCTGCTGAAGCTGATAATTCAACTGTAGAAGGCGAAGCCGCTAATGAAGAAAATGCAGGCGGGCTCGCGGGTATCTCCGTAGGCGCAGGTCTTGGTATGCTTGCAGCTGCTTTTTCAACCGGTGCTTCTTGTATCGGTGCCGGTACTGCCGTCGCTTCAAGTGCCGCTGCTGCAATTGGCGCTATTAGCGAAAATCCGCAATCCTTTGGTAAAGCGATTATCTTCGTCGCACTTGCAGAAGGTGTTGCACTTTACGGTATGATTATATCTCTTCAGATTTTATCACTTCTCTAAGGAAAAAATTATGAAGATGTATCTTTTGAGCGACAATAGCGACACCCTTTTAGGGATGCGTTTTGCTGGTGTCGAAGGAAGTGCTCTGCATACCAAAGATGATGTAATGGCGAAGGTGTCTGAACTTGCAGCAGACAAGAGCTATGCAGTCATATTAATTACATCAAAGCTTATGGAACTGTGCGGTGATCAGCTCAGCGATTTTATGGAGCGCAATCCGATGCCGCTTATTCTTGAAATCCCTGACAGACACGGTGCCGGCAGGGAACGAGGCTCAATTCTTGACTTTATAGAGCACTCAATTGGTCTGAAGTTAGGTAAACAACCTGGTAGCAAAGAATCCCGGAAGGAGGAAAACCGAACATAGATTTGTGATATCGGTTTAAATTAAATGGATAAACAAAAAGTTGTTTTTACGCAATCTGAAAAACTTGACTTCTTTATCAGGCGAATTTCTGAGCTTGCACAAACAGATGAGTCCGGGATTAGAATTGAGATCGAAAAGGATAGGGAAGAGTTTTTTAGTAAAGCTAAAAAGTCTCTTGAAGTTGAAACAGAAGCCTATATTGCCGATGCGCGTTCAAAAGAAGATGAACTGATTGATAAAGAGCGCTCAAAGCGTTCTCTTGAGCGCAGATTTGAGCTGCTTCGTATCAGGGAAGAATTCGGCCGAGAGTTATACAACAAGCTCAGCATCAAGGTAAAAGACTTTACAAAAAGTGAAGTTTATGCTGAATTTCTGATGAATCTTGCTGAAAATGCTTACAGAGCGGCAGAGACGGGGATATTCTATATTTCTACTGATGATATGAAATATGCTGATGCAATAAAGCAGCGCATTTATGAAAAATTCGGAGCAAATGCTGAAATTCTTGAGGAGTCGGCTATAAAACTCGGAGGACTGCGAAGCTGTAATGACGAGGGTTCAGTTATGATTAACGAAACGCTTGAAAGCAGGATTGAACGTGCGCTTGCTGAAATAGAGCTTGACGACATAGTGTAAACAGTTCGTTGCTATGATATGGGAACAAAGGAGCTTGCTGCGCTTTTAGCGTATGCAGACATACGATAAAATGAACATGGAAATTTATTCGATTTCGGGACCGATTGTAAAAATAGAAGGTGAAACAACCCTTTTCATAAACGAGATGGTCTATGTCGGTGAGGAACACCTCATCGGCGAAGTCAGCGCGGTCTCAACCGATGAAACAATAATACAGGTTTTTGAAAACACAACTGGTTTGAAAGCGGGAGACCCAATAACTCGAACAAAAAACCCTCTCTCCGTAACTCTCGGGCCTGGACTTCTTTCGGGAATTTACGACGGTATCTGCCGCCCTTTTGATAAAATAGAAAAAGCAACCGGTTCTTATATTGGAAGAGGTGTAAATATTCCAAGTGTTGATGGAAATAGAGCTTGGGATATAACACTAAAGGTAAAGGTTGGAGACAGAGTAGATGAAGGCGATATCTATGCGACGGTTCAAGAAAGTTCAATAATTGAACATCGTTTCATTGTTCCTGACGGAATACATGGAAAAATTAAATGGGTTTGCGAGAATGGAAGCCGTGTAGCAAAAGAAACAATTTGCGAAATAGAGAGTGATGAAGGCAGCATTTTTAAGTTGTCGATGCTGAGTAAGTGGCCGATTAGAAAGCCGAGACGCGTAAAGAAGAGACTGCCGCCGAAGGTTCCGCTATTAACCGGGCAGCGTGTTATTGACACGTTGTTCCCAATTGTAAAAGGTGGAGCCGCAGCTATACCCGGAGGTTTTGGTGCAGGAAAAACGATGCTTCAGCATCAGCTTGCAAAATGGAGCGATGCCGATTTGATAGTTTACATCGGATGTGGAGAACGCGGCAATGAGATGACTCAGGTGTTAGAAGAATTTTCTGAGCTCATCGACCCAAGAACGGGTAAAAGCATGCTCGAAAGAACAATTTTGATTGCAAATACATCAAATATGCCTGTCGCTGCTCGTGAAGCGTCGATATATTCGGGCGTAACACTAGCAGAATATTATAGAGACATGGGTTACCATGTTGCAGTTATGGCTGACTCAACATCCCGCTGGGCAGAAGCTCTGCGTGAGATATCCGGTCGTCTTGAGGAAATGCCCGCAGAAGAGGGTTTCCCGGCTTATTTGCCGTCACGTCTTTCTGCGTTCTATGAAAGAGCGGGTCTTTATGAAACGCTCGGAGGAAGAACTGGTTCTGTTACGATTATAGGAGCAGTTTCACCTCAGGGAAATGACTTTTCCGAGCCTGTTACACAGAATACAAAGCGTTTTATAAGATGTTTCTGGGCGCTCGACAAATCTCTTGCTTACTCAAGGCATTACCCAGCTGTAAACTGGAACATTAGCTATAGCGAATATGCCGGAGAGCTTCAGGAATGGTTTAATGAAAAGTTTGGAACAGAATATTCAAAATACCGTGAAGAAATGATTCGACTCCTTGCGGAAGAATCTTCGCTAATGGATATTGTAAAACTCATCGGAGCAGACCTGCTTGCAGACGAGCAAAAAGCGGTGCTTGATATCGCAAGATTAATTAGAGCCGGATTCTTACAGCAGAATGCTACAAGTCCTATAGACAGCTATGTTCCGCTGGAAAAGCAGTTTAATATGATGAAATACTGCTCTATGTTATATGAAAAAACTAAAGAGCTGTTAAAATTACAAATACCGCAATCCGTTATAAGGGACAGCGGCGTTTATGAGCTTATGATAAAGGCGAAATATGAGATACCGAATGACGACCTCGGCGGCTTCACCGTACTGTGGAGCGACATAACCCACAGACTTGGGGAAGTCGAAGAGAGGTACAGATAATGAGTTTTAATAAAAATTTAGTTACCGAGAGGAGAGTGGTGCTTTGATGAATATAGAATATGTCGGTCTTAAAAGCATAAACGGACCTCTTGTTGCAGTCGAAGGTGTTAAAGGCGTAGCATACGAAGAAACTGTGGAGCTTGTTTTTCATGAAACAGAAAAGCGAGCGGGACGTGTAATTGCCATAGAAGGCGACACTGCAATCATTCAGATGTTCGACACTACAGAAGGAATTTCGCTTCAGAACACAAGAACAAGATTTACCGGAAGACCGATGGAACTCGCCGTTTCTCCAAATATACTTGGCCGAGTATTCGACGGTGCTGGACGGCCGAAAGATGGTCTCGGAGCTATCCGTTCATCAAAAAAACTTGACATAAATGGAAGCCCAATAAACCCTGTTTCAAGAGAATATCCCCATGACTATATCCATACAGGTATATCGGCTATTGACGGTCTTACAACTTTGATAAAAGGACAGAAGCTGCCTATTTTCTCAGGCTCGGGTATGCTGCATAATGAACTTGCAGTTCAGATAGTAAAACAAGCGAATGTTCGTGGTGCGGGTTATGGTATCGTTTTTGCAGCAATGGGTGTCAAAAACGACGTGGCACAGTATTTTATCCGTAGCTTTGAAGAAAGCGGTGTACTCGAGAGGGTCGTTATGTTCCTTAATGTAGCTAATGACCCGATTATTGAACGTGTATTAACGCCAAGATGTGCACTTACAGCGGCAGAATATCTTGCATTTGAGCTTGGCATGGATATCCTTGTAATCATGACGGATATGACATCCTATGCGGAAGCACTGCGTGAACTGTCCTCCGCAAAAGGGGAAGTGCCAGGCAGAAAGGGCTATCCGGGTTATTTGTACTCCAAACTTGCTTCGATTTATGAAAGAGCGGGTAAAATCAAGGGAATCAAAGGATCTGTTACTCAGATTCCGATTCTTACGATGCCTAATGATGATATTACCCACCCAGTTCCTGACCTCACAGGCTATATCACAGAGGGACAGATCGTACTTGACCGAGAACTATCACAGAGGGGCGTTTATCCCCCTGTCTCTATTCTGATGTCGCTTTCAAGACTTATGAAGGACGGTATCGGTGAGAATTATACAAGGGGCGACCATTTTGCTTGCTCAAACCAGCTATATTCGTCTTATTCAAGAGTCAGCGACGCACGCTCTCTCGCTTCGGTAATCGGAGAGGAAGACCTATCGCCTGTTGATAAGCAGTATTTAAAATTCGGCAGAGCATTTGAAGAGCGTTTTCTAAACCAAGGTTTCAATGTAAACAGAAGTATTGATCAAACACTCAACTTAGGATGGGAGCTTCTGAGGATGTTGCCGATTTCCGAGCTTGACCGTTTAGGAGAAAAAGAAATAAACAGCTTTATTAAGACAGCATCAGAAGAATAACAAAAGAAAGGAACGGGAATGAGCAACCGCATCATACCAACGAAAGGCAATCTGATTGCTATAAAAAAACAGCTTGCACTTGCGAAATTAGGTTATGAACTCCTCGACCGCAAGCGCAATATAATGCTCCGTGAAATGATCGTACTTGCAGGAGAAGCAGCGGATATACAAGAGAGCTCAAACGCCGCCTTTGAAGAAGCATACGAAGCACTGATAGAAGCGAACTTTTCCACCGGGCAGAATAATGTGATGGAAATTGCAAGCATATTACCACTTAGAGATGGCTTAACTGTTAGAACACGCAGTGTTATGGGTGTGGAAATTCCTGAAGTTGTCGATAGCGACTATCAAAAAAATATCGTTTACGGAGTGAAACGTACTGACTCGTATATAGACAACCTCTATATCAAGTTCAACGAAGCACGAATGCTTGCGGTACATCAAGCAGCGATAGAAAATAGCGTATACCGCCTTGCCTTTGCTATAAAGCAAGCACAGAAAAGAGCAAATGCTTTGAAGAATATTATAATTCCACAACTTGCCGAGCAGGTTAAATATATTGCCGACTACCTTGAAGAGAAGGAACGTGAGCAGTTCTTTTCTATGAAAATGGTGAAGAACAAAAAGCAGAAATTGAAGAATTAGCAAAACCCCGGACAGTGCGCGAGCGCAGGCTGTCCGGGGGATACTTTTTTACATAATATTATACAAATAAAAGCGATTTATTTGCCATTCTCAGATTGTCAGCTATCATTGCGATAAATTCGGCGTTAGTAGGTTTTCCTCTTGAGAGGTTTATCGTATAACCAAAATATTCAGTCAGAACTTTTATGTTTCCGCGGTCGAACGCGACTTCAATTGAGTGCCGTACAGCTCTCTCAACTCTTGAAGGAGTTGTGAAGAATTCCTCGGCGACAGTCGGATAGACCACTTTTGTTATCGCATTTGTGAGGTTCGGGTTGTTAACACACATAAGTATTGCCGAGCGTAGGAATTTGTAGCCCTTAATATGAGCTGGTATGCCGATTTCGTGGATTATTTTCGTTATTTGAGCCTCAAGATCAGCTTGTGCTTCAGATGGATTCTTTATCATGTGCTTCTTTCTGTCGCGCTCGCAAAGCTTGATGATTCTCTCGGATAGAGTATTGTAATCAATCGGCTTGAGCATACAGTATGCCGCTCCGGCCTCGCTTGCTTCCTCGAACATATTTCTGTTCCCGAAGGAAGCTGCCATAATAAAAACCGGCGATTTTTCAGGCAACTGTTTTGTAACCTCCTTAATAAGCTGTGCCCCGTCCATTTTTGCAAGATAAATCTCGGATATGACGGCGTTTGGCTTCAGCCTCATAATTTTTGAAAAAGCCTCCTGTCCGTCCGCTGCTTCAGCGATGACGTCGAGCCCATATCTGCGCAGACCTTGCGCACACTGAGTCCTAAATTCGGCATTGCTGTCGGCGAGTATAACTTTTGGTTTGTTCTCAAGCTTTTGCATAACCCCTGTCCTTTCATGATATGTAATTTTCCGCCTCAAGTATTTTTGGCGGGAATGTTGTTTTGTGATACATAACATACTGTTATGAAACGGTAATCAAATTATGAAGGTAAGCGCGCCTTGTGAAATACATAATACCATAATCTTCCAAAAGAGTCAATAACAAATTCCAAATAAAACCAATTAAATTTCTTTTTTGGTGTCAACAAAATACCAATATGAGCTGTTGTTGTCGAAAGAACCCGAAGAAGGTAAAATTGGATATTAAATTTGCAAATATTGAAAACATTTAATAAAAGTGAGTGGACTTATGGAGGGTTTTTCATTTATCCTTGACTTGATTATTTGCGTATGTTATAATCATTGCAGTAAAATTGCATAAAATCCGGTGTGATTAAAACTACCGGAGGTTCAAAAACAAGAGAAAGGGCGCGGGCGTGATATTTGCGCGGCAGTTGTGAAATGTTCGGAATAAAAACACAAGATGACGGCGTCATTAATCGGTCGCAAGTGCCTGTTAAATTAAAATATAAAAAAATCGCCTTTGCAAATCAAAAGGGTGGAGTCGGGAAGACGACCTCTGCGGTAAACATTTCTGCTGGGGTAGCAAAACTCGGATATAAATGCCTTCTTGTCGATGCAGACCCCCAGGGTAATGCAACGGGTGGACTTGGAATCAGCAAAAAAAGCGTTGTAGGCTCTACATACGATTTACTCATTGGCGCAAAGACGGTTGCAGAAATAGCAATTAAGACCGAATACATTAATTTATCTGTTGTCCCAGCGACTATTGATCTTGTAGGCGCAGAAATTGAGCTTGTAGGAGCAGAAAAAAGAGAATATAGACTGAGAGATGCGCTCATTGAAGCAGAAAAGGACTACGATTTTATATTTATCGACTGCCCACCCTCCCTTGGTTTGATGACAATGAACGCACTTAGCGCTGTGGATGGTATTGTCGTACCACTTCTGTGCGAATACTACTCACTTGAGGGACTCTCACAACTGACAATGACGATACGCTCGATAAAAAAGCTTTATAATTCCTCACTTGAGATAATCGGTGTTATTGTTAACATGTATGACGGTAGACTTAATCTAACCGGTCAGGTAATGAGAGAAATTAAAAAATATTTTGCAGACAAGCTTTTTGCAACACCTGTTCCAAGGAATGTGAAGCTTAGCGAAGCACCAAGTTTCGGTATGCCCATTATGGATTATGACAAGACTTCAAAAGGTGCAGTAGCTTATGAGGCAATTTCAGCAGAACTTGTAAAGAGATGCATAATAAAAGATAAAGAATAACAGAATACATGGACGGAGATAGAGATGGCAGTTCAAAAGAAAGGTCTCGGAAGAGGACTTGAAGCCCTGCTTGCCGACAACGCAACTGATTCGATTTTGGAGTCGGGTGAAGTTGGGAAGCTCAACATATACGAAATCGAACCTAACAGAAATCAACCGCGCAGGAGTTTTGATACTACTGCGCTTGAAGAACTTGCCTTATCCATCGGAGAACATGGGTTGATTCAGCCCATTGTGGTACGAAAGAAAGATAACGGATACTACGAAATTATAGCCGGTGAGCGCAGATGGCGCGCTGCTAAAATGGCTGGACTTACAGAAGTTCCGGTGGTTGTCAAGGAACTTTCGGATAGAGATGCAGCATTTTTGTCGATGGTAGAAAACCTTCAGCGTGAGGATTTGAATCCTGTTGAAGAAGCAAAAGGATATAGAGCGCTTATCGACAATTATGGTATAACCCAAGAAGAAGCTGCGGCAAAGGTCGGCAAGTCAAGAGCAAATGTGACAAACATCTTAAGACTTTTAAAGCTTCCTTCCGGTGTGCTTGAGCTCGTGGAGAACGGACGGCTCAGTTACGGTCACGCAAGAGCACTTATTCCTCTTGCAGCTTTAATCGGAGAAGCGGAGCTGATAGCACAAGCTAAGCGCATCGCTGAAAAACAGCTATCAGTTAGAGAAACAGAGCATCTTGTAAAGCTTATAAGTTCACCTAAAAAGATCGATGAAAAAGCTGATAAAGTAAAACGCAGCTATTTTAATGAACTGGAACGCAAAGCCTCCGAACGATTCGGCAGGCGCATTAAACTCTCTGGAAACACTCTCTCGATTCCCTACAAGGACAGCGATGATCTCGAACTTCTGCTATCATCTTTATGCGGTAAAGAGATGTTTTATGACGAAGCTTAGCAATGATTGTCGTTATTCCACCGTTATCTATCGGAAAAATCCCGAAAGGACGCTGATACTAAGATGATAACAATACCGCTTGCTACGGTTTTCACAACGGATGTTTTTTATCAAACGCTGATTATTTTCGTAATCGGTATAATGGCTGCTGTCATTTATACTGTTTATCATAAAACTGTCCTCGGCAGATTTGTAAGAACAATGATTGATGCCGGTGCAGTTGGTGAAGAGAACGCTAAACCTCTAGATGAGCTTGGCTTTCAATATAACCAAATAATTAAATCAGCTCTTAGAAATAATTCAACTCTTAACCGAAGAATCAGCAAAAACGAAAACGGTTATTATATTGGTTCTATGTACGAAGAAGAGATGAAAAAGCGTTATTATACAAAAACAATCGGCACAAAGGATATGGTCCTTACGATCGTTGTGCTTCTTGTTATATTTATCTCACTTTGGATTCTTGTACCATCAATTGTTGAATTTTTAAATAATCTCTCACTTAATATCTGAAGAAATAGATTCTAATATCTTCTTGAAAGGTTTGGTTGCTTCCGGTATGAAGAAAAATAATGTTCGTCTGAATCCGTTAGCTGCGATATTTATTTTCGCTGCAATTTGTGTGGTATTGACAGTTCTCGTTATACTTGCTTTGGGGTACAGATATATTGCCACAGACGACGCTAAGTTTCTCGGCAAAACAAGCGGCGGTAAACCTATATCTGGCACAGTTTATTACAACGATGGGCGCATAGGCGAGCTTGATTATCTAAACAAGATGATTACCTATTCGAATGGTGATGTCTATATCGGTGATATCGACGGCATGTCGCGTCATGGCGAAGGTAAAATGACTTATGCAGTAACTGGGGATGAGTATACCGGAGATTTCAGAGACGATGAACTGACGGGGCAGGGCGAATATAAGTATTCCAATGGTGACAGATATGAAGGTGCTCTTGTAGACAGTAAAAAAGAAGGTTATGGAGAGTTTTATTGGGCTGACGGCTCGTCCTATAAAGGAAACTTCATCAACAATGTTAAAGAGGGCAATGGTGTCTATACATGGGTAGACGGCTCGCAATATGTTGGCACTTACATAAATGACCTCAAAGAAGGCACAGGAAAGTACACCTTTGCGAACGGTGATGTCTATACAGGCAGTTTTAAAGGTGATGCAAGAACAGGTCGCGGGCTTTATGTCTGGGCTAATAAAGAGAGTTATGACGGTGAGTTTCTCGACAATTACATAAACGGATATGGAACATATACCTGGGTTGACGACCAAGGTAATGCAACGAGAACATATACAGGTTATTTTGAAAAGGGAAAAATTGTTGTTAAAGACGAAGATTGAGAATGGTGTGAATATAATGGCGAAATTTGTTTTTAGTGCGTTTTCGGATGAAATTACAGCGGATTTCGATGCTCAGCTTGATGCTGTAAAAAAGCTTGAAATCCCTAATATAGAACTTCGCGGTGTGGATGGCAAAAGTTTTGTGCTGATGTCGGATGAAGAAGTAAAGGTAGTAAATGAAAAGCTCGAGAAAAGCGGCGTGGGACTTTCTGCCCTTGGAACACCCCTCGGAAAAATTACCCTTGATGATGATTTCGATGAGCATTTAAAGCTGATGGACAGAATAATGGATATCGGAGATATGCTCGGGTGTAAAAGACTTAGAATTTTCAGCTTCTATCCTGGTAAAAACAATAACGAAAGCGAATTCAGAGCAGGCGTAATCGATAGACTTTCGGTTATGTTAGATAAAGCCGATGCGAGAGCTTTTACACTCTGCCACGAAAACGAGAAGGATATATACGGCTATTCACCCGAGAGAGTGCTTGATTTGATGGTTGAATTCGGCGGCAGGCTCAGGGTTGTGCTCGATAGCGGGAATTTCTCGTTCTGTGGTGTAGACGCAGCTCCTGCTTATAGTATGTTAAAGGACTACATCGATTACCTGCACATAAAAGATGCTGATGAAGACGGTGTTATCGTACCTCCTGGAAAAGGTGTTTCCCATTTGAAAGAAACCCTATCTGCGATATCAGCTGAC
This sequence comes from Eubacteriales bacterium, assembly GCA_028705495.1. GTDB lineage: Bacteria > Bacillota > Clostridia > Oscillospirales > CAG-382 > GWF2-38-85. Next base: position 42,397 of record JAQWDK010000008.1, on the reverse strand, counting down.
TTTCCCGACAGTGAGATTATCATAACGATGGAACCGCATCTAATGATGTTCACAGGACTGGAAGGGCTTTCAAAACTTGACGATATTAAACATAAATATTCCTTCGAAACACCCTTTGCTGCTTTTGAATACGCTACGAATTCAGTAAGAGAAATGGTAAATTCCATCTCTAATAAAAATGATGAAAAAAATTGAAAAAATTATTAAATGGCTGCAAAAACATAGATGCCTGACTGCTATTATATCGGGTATTATGTTTTCGTTGCCATTTGCTTTTCCACCACTGTTCTTGTTAAGCTTTTTCGGGGTTGCACTTTTTGTTATCGCTCTATATGGTGAGATCCCTCAGTCCTCAGAGTCTCTTTTTTCCAGAAGGCTGCCAATTAAAAAACCATTCCTTCGCGGATTTTTATTTGGGCTCGGGTTTTTTATTCCGTTATATCACTGGTTTATTGCACTTTATCCATTCAATGGATTTGATTTTACATTCGCTCAGAGCGTTTTTATTATAATCGCCGCTTGTGTCGGGATAAGTATAATTCATTCATTTGTTTACGCTATCGCCATAAGACTGTATGCATTCCTCCGACCTGCGGTGGCACTTGTTCCCGCTTTGCTCGCGGCATTCTGGGTGCTTGCGGAATGGGTTATGTCTCTTGGTGAGTTAGGTTTTTCTTGGGGCGTTACAGCGATTTCACAGCTTTGGCTACTCCCTCAAGTACAAACTGCATCGGTATTCGGCAGTTATTTTATAACACTTGTTACAATTTCATCAGGTGCATACCTCGGTCTTGCAGCAATAGAACGCGAAAAGTCTAAGATGTTTGTTTCTACCGCAGCGATTATATTCAGCGCTAATTTTATTTTTGGAACAGTGCTTTTCTTTATTCCTACTCCAACAAACGGAGAATTAAATTCTGCAATATTACAGGCAAATATATCATCAAGCGAAAAATGGGAGAACGAAGGTAAAGCATCTGAAGAAGCATATTTAGCACTTCTTGAAGAAGCGGTTGAAAAATACGATTCTGACATTATTGTAATGCCTGAGTCAGCGATCCCGTTGAATTACTCCGTCGACTCTGCTATAAAAGAGAAATTGCAGACAGTGTCTACGCAAGAGGATGTAATCATCGTCCTCGGTGCACTGACGAAGGATAGCGGTGACACATATAATTCGCTTGTAGCAATATATCCTGATGGTAGTGAAAGCAATGTTTATAACAAACGTTCACTTGCGCCATTCGGTGAATTTATGCCTTACAAAGATTTCTTTGAAAACACTTTTCCGTTTATTAAGGAGTTAAATCTTTCAGCTTCTTGGATAAGTTTTGGAAAAGGAAGCAATCTAATCGATACCGAATTTGGAAATTTAGGCGGACTGATATGTTTTGACTCGATATTTCAAGAGAATGCGAGAGAAAGCGTAAAAGACGGGGCGGAGCTTCTTGTGCTTGCTACAAACGATTCATGGTATAAAGATACGGCGGGTGTACGGCAGCACGCGGATTTTGCAAGACTCCGCGCAATCGAAAACGGGCGGTATATGGTAAGGTCGGCAAACACCGGAATTTCGATGTTTATCGATTCAAAGGGTAGGATAATAAAATCCCTCAATGCGCTTGAGATGGGTATAATCGAATCTGAAGTGAAAACCTCCAATAGTCTTACGCTATACACGAGGTTTGGCGACACAGCGCTATACCTCGCCTTTGCAATAATTGTTTTTGGTTTTATAAATAGAATTTACGGACTAATAAAGCACAAAAATAAATAATTAGGAGAACTAAATATGATTTGCGAAAAGTTGAAAATCTATGACAAGAATATCTATGACGGCTGTGAAAATGTGGTGCTCGAGACATACATAAGAGCGACTTCGAAAGAGCTTCCCGTTCCACCAAGACCTGCGGTGCTAGTTTTTGGAGGCGGTGGTTACGAATATGTATCGGACAGAGAAGTTGAGCCAATTGTTAACCTATATCTCGCTGCAGGTTATAACGCCTTTGCCCTCAGATATTCTGTAGCTAAGAAAGCGGCAGGAGGAAAACCAGTCCTTGATGCTGCACAGGCGCTATACACAATCAGAAAAAATGCAGCAGAATGGCATATTGACCCCGAAAAAATAGCTGTTTGGGGCGCATCTGCAGGCGGACACCTCGCAGCGACGATTTCGACTGTATGGCATCGCGAGGAGCTGTACAAGACCCTTGATATACCCTTTGGCTCAGCAAAGGTTAATGCTGCAATACTTGCTTATCCCGTCATTTCCGGCATTACATCGCCCCACCAGCGCACTTTTTGTAACATTGTCGGAAAAGAAACTCCGTCAAAAGAAGAGCTTGAATTTTATTCATGTGAGCTGAATGTTACAGAAAATACACCACCCACCTTTATTTGGCACACAATGCCTGATAGCTGCGTAAAAGTTGAAAATTCGCTTGTTTATGCAAATGCGCTTTCAAATCAAAACATACCTTATGAACTTCATATTTTCCCGATGGGTGAACACGGTATTTCAAGAGCAACAACTGAGACCTCTCCGAATCCTTCGTATGATATCCCTTATATCGCACGTTGGGGAGGATGGTCGGTCAAGTGGCTTGAATTTGTTTTTAGCAGTAAAAGCTAAAATTAAAGGAGAAATCTGAGATGAGCAAAAGACTGTTTTACAGTTTAATGATCTTTGCCGGGATTGTTCTAATTTCAACAGTATCGATACTCGCAACTCTCATGATGAAAAACACACAGGACGGCAACACAGTAAGCGATTTGGTTACTATCGAATCTAATCTCAAGGATATTGGAGATTTTTCGCAAATCGAGGAATCACAGATAAAAGTTGATCATGTTACCATAAATGGCAGTGGTGAGTATTTATATTTAAAAAATGGACTAATAGAAGCTTCTCCACTGCTTTGTAATTACAACACAAACTACCTGATGCGTGTGACAATTTTGCGTGGTGACAAACAACTTTACCGCTCAGGACTTATACCCTCAGGCAAAGCTGTTTCAGATTTACCGCTTAGCGAGAAATTAACTGCAGGAAACCACGATGTGAAAATGGTATACGAATTTTACGCCAATATCAACGATAAAATTTCGACAAAGGTGGATGTTTCAACCAAGATAGTAGTAGAAAAATAAGTTATAAATTTTCAGCCTTAAGAATAAAGAGTTTGTTTTATGTTAAAGATAGTGCTATAACAGACTTCAAGGAGCTAGGCAAATGGAAATAACGGATGTAAAGATAAGAAGAGTTTTTTCAGAAGGTGAGCTGAGAGCGATTATGTCAGTTACCTTTGATTCACAGCTTGTCGTTCACGATGTGAAGCTAATAAAAAGTGGCGACCGAGTCATCGTCGCAATGCCAAACAGGAAAACCGTAACGGGATTTATCGACATTGTGCATCCGGTTAACGCCGACTTCCGTAGTGTATTAGAACGCGAGGTAAAAAACGCGTATAATGCTCATGTTGAAGAAGCTGACAAAATATCTATTGATTAAAATCCTTATTTATTATATAATAGTGCTGACACCAGTAGTGTCGGCACTATTTTTTCGAAGTGTGCAGGACTGAACCGTTCGTTATGCGTGGGAATAAGGAGATTTTGCATGAGGGTATTAATTTTATCTGTTACAGTCGGACAGGGGCATAATAAAACAGCACAAGCGATTGGCGATCAGCTGAGCACGCTCGGAATTGAATACACGATTTTAGACACCCTTGACTATATAAGCAAAGCTCTCGCTACTACAAATGAGCAGGTTTACCTTCTCGGAATAAAAAAAGAACTCGGACAGCCTTACGCGAGTGTTTACTCCGCTGCCGAGAACCGTAAAAAAAGTAAGGATGTACTTTCTCTCACCAGAACTCTAAACTACATGATGGGTCATAAGCTTCTTAAATTTATAGACGCATATGCTCCCGATGTTATTATTAGCACACATATTTATCCCCCTATGATGCTCGACACACTTAAACAAAGAGGAATGCTTGATATTCCTTGTATCGCTGTTGAAACAGATTATTTGATTCACCCTTTTCTCGAAGAAAGCACAAGAAACGAATATTTAGTTACAGCAAGCCCGCTTCTTAATATGCAGGCTTACCGTAAGGGCTTTAAAAAAGAGCAGATACTGCCTTTTGGTATACCTGTTAGATCGGTATTTAATCAAAAGGAAGCGAAACAACCTGTTCGCAAACGCTTAGGTCTTGCACCGGACAAATTCACAATTTTGATGATGGGCGGCTCAATGGGATTCGGCAAGATGGAAGAATCGGTTCAGTTGCTTGATAAGATGAATCTCGATATGCAGTTTATCATTGTTTGCGGTAGCAATAAGAACTCTTATGAAAAATTAACTGCTTTAAAGCTTCGCAAAAAAGCAATGATTGTCGGTTTTGTCGACAATATTCACAACTTAATGGATGCAGCAGATATAATCTTAACAAAACCCGGTGGTTTGACTACCTCTGAAGCGCTTGTTAAACAGCTCCCGATGATACTTTGTGACCCGATACCTGGACATGAAGAGCGCAATGTTGAATTTTTCCTCAACAATGGTGTTGCGATGACTGTTTCTGAAACAATGCGACTTGATGAGGTTGTATTCCAGTATTTCTACTATGAGAAGAGAGCATTGAATCTCAAAAACAGCATTGACCTCATCCGAAAACCTAACGCGGCAAAAGACCTTGCTGAATTTGTAAAAAAACTCTGTCAAGATAGAAAAAAGCAACAAAACGATAAGCCGCAAGATTGAAAGAAAGGTATGGCATAACAATGATCCTTGCCGTCGATGTAGAAAACACAAGCACCACTTTTGGTTTTTACAAGGATACTGAGCGTCTTTACTCTTTCGGATTTCTCACAAGACCTTATAGAAGCGTCGATGAATATACAATGCTTCTTAAAAGCGTAACCGAACGCTTTGAGGTTGGCGCTCTCAAAGGTGCGATAATATCTTCTGTTGTTCCACCAATCACAGAACAGATTAGGCAGGCTGTTGAACAGGTTGTCGGTAAACGACCGATTATTGTCGGACATGGTTTGAAAACCGGCGTAAACATCAGAATTGACAATCACACACAGCTTGGTTCCGATATTGTTTCGAATATTGCAGCTACAGCCTGCAAACTCGATAAGCCATTTGCAGTATTTGACCTTGGAACAGCCACAACAGTTGCAGTTGTCAACGAAAAAGGCGAAATGCCCGGAGTTATGATTGTTCCCGGAGTTGCACTTGCGACGGATGCGTTATCGGAAAATGCTGCTGAACTACCCCATATTTCCCTCGGAAACCCTGTTTCTTTCCTCGGTAAAAACACCGCTGAGTCAATGAAAAGCGGCAGTATTTACGGTACAGCTGCAATGATTGATGGTCTTATCGAAAAGCTCAAGAAAGAACTTGGCTTTAAAACGCTCTCTGTTATTGCATGCGGAGAACTTGCTGAGAAGGTTATTCCGTATTGTGAAAATGAGATACCTATTGACAAGTATTTGACCCTTGATGGAATAAACAGAATTTACCTGCTTAACAAAAGGGAAAGAAAAGAATAATATGGTTATAAGAAAAAGCAAAAACTTTTTCTTTATAATAAATTTTACGTTGCACCCGACACTTAAGGGCGGGGCGACAGTAAGGAGAAAACATGAACAACACAATGAACGATAAGCGGAGTAAAACACTTCGGCTTACACAACTCGGACTTCTTGCGGCGATAATCATCGTAATGACGCTTACATCACTCGATTATCTCAAAGTTGGCATTTTGGAAATAACTTTCCTTGCCATTCCTGTGGCGATAGGTGCGGTCGCACTTGGACCAGCAGGCGGCGCGATCCTCGGTGCAGTTTTTGGACTCACGAGCTTCGCACGATCATTTGGTTTGAACGGATTGGGTGTACTGATGCTTCAACATAACCCAATCTATACATTTATAATATGTATGGTACCTCGTGTCCTCGTAGGGCTTTTCTCGGGATATGTTTATAAATATTCCGATAAAATGTTCAAAAAGGAATCATCGGGCAGCGAACTTACAAGATATGCTCTTGCAAGCCTTACAGCAGCATTGACGAATACTCTGCTATTTCTCGGGCTTCTTCTTCTGTTTTTTGGGAGTAATTCTACCTTTGAAACAGGATTTGTAAACCTTCTCGGCGGCTCAGATGCACCTCAAGGGACTGTACTTAGATCATTCGTAATCTATACGCTTTCCTTTAACGGTATAATCGAAGCGATTGCTTGCACAGTGCTTGGCACACTCATTATTAAGGGTGTAATGCAAGCAAATAAAAAGCAAAAAATATAGTTAACGCAAGAACCCCCGAACGATTCGGGGGTTCATTTTTTAAAATTGTTAATTATAATAGTTACAAATATATATAGACATTCTGTTTTATTATTGTATACTCAAGAAAGAGGAATAAAAATTATATATCACCATTTAAATGAGGAAGCAGTTATTAATGAGATTATCAAAAGCTAAAAAAGTGCTGTGTTTTTTCACAACAATAATTTTAGTCACCATGACCGTCAGCGCCTGCAAAGAACCGTTGAATACCTCAAGTACAGGGATGGGAACGCCATTTAGTAAAATTGAAAGTAGTGATGGAAGCAGTACTATTTCTGAAACCGAAAGCGTTTTAGAGTCTTCAGACCAAACTAGCGAGGTTGTTAAAGCTCCCAAATTTACTAAAACTGATAAAACAGCACCAGAAGGTTTCAAAAGCTATATAATAACCTTTCAATATCTGAACGTTGAAGTTGTCTTACCAGAGACTTGGGTTTTAGAGGTTAAGAATGATAGCACAACGGAATTTGGAGATGCACCACAAAATACATTAGCTTTTTATTCTGACGATGTAGAAGTTGGATATATAAATAATAGCGCCATCGAGTCCTGGGTTAAAAACGATTTTCCTGAAGGAAACAAAACGAGTGACATAATGCACGAAGCGGTTTGTAACATGCTAAGAGCAGGGCATACAATGTATGATAATTATCAGTCGATAATGTTCACAAAAAATACAGGCATCGGAATTGCAGATTCTTCAAAAACTGACTTTGAGCCTATCGAAGAGGGAACAACGATTGAAAGCAAAATTATAATTGCATACGATATTGGGTTGAAAGATTATATATATTTTGATATCGATAAAGATGTTTTAACTCAGGAAGAACTCGAAACGATCGCTGAGAGTACAACATTGACAGCTGTTGAATAAATAAATCAGGCACGGTACAGTTTGTACCGTGCCTAATTATTTATTAGAAAAACTAACTATTCTTCTATTTCTATGAGGGTGTATTCATCGAGATCAGCAGGTGTTTCGATGGTAACTTCTTCGCCTGGATTGTTCAGTACATTGCTTACTGTAAATTCGATTTCCATATTCATAGGAGTTTCGCCGTCAGCAGCTATGCCGTTCATTGTTATCTTTCCAGATACGGTTTCTGTAGAAAGGTATCCGTCGTTAAGTACAACTATGTATTCAACATCATCGATTATAACTTCGTCAATAGTTGCTCCCGTTGCAGCGGAATCAATCATTTCAGAAAGCATATTTGATGAGTCTGAGTTTGCGAAAGCTTCACCGTCAACTACAAGAACATATTGGGTTATTCCGTCAACAACTTCAACCTTGCTGTCCTTGATTGCTTCTGTGTCTAAAAGGCTTGAACTCACGCCTATGGAATCAGCGAATGTGCTGGGCATTTTGTATTTCATACCTATGGTTTCCATATAAGCAAAACCGTCTTCGTAGTATGTTTTTGTTTCGTTGTTTGTTCCTAACATACCGATGGTAACAACAGAAGAACCTTTTTCATTTTCGCCGTCGATTTCAGCTTTAACATCGCTGTCTAAAGTAAGGTCCATCGTTAATCCGGTCATCACAAGCGACATATCTATGTGCATTGTATAATAAAATGATGTGAGAGCAACTGTCTTGTTAAAAGCAGTTTCATAGACGTCATAATCGAATTCAACGACAGCGGGTTCTGATTCTTCGATTGAAGTATCATCCGAAACTTCGTTAGAGACTTCAGCAGAGTTTTCGCTTACAGTAGCGGAAGTAGAATCGCTGGTAGAAGGATTGGTCTGGCATCCGGTTAGGATAAGGGAAAAGGTAAGTATAATTGCTAAGGCAGACAACAAAATTGTTTTCTTCATAAAAACCTTTCTGACTAAAATGTTTAGCCCTTAAGAGCTACATAGCTGTCATATCTATTCTATTAAATTTACCGACTTTTGTCAAGCCATTATATAGACAAAGTTTTATATTTAATTCTATGTTTATATGAGCGTTTAGCTAATGCAGTAAAACTCGCCACTAAAAGAGATATTGTTAACATAAAAAATTCATTAGAAGACTCACCTGTGTTTGGTGTTCCAGATGTGTCTGGAATCGATGGGGCATCAGCTTTGTTATAAAGTGCAAGATTACCGATTTTTACCGACCAAGCTGCGTTTCCGGTGTCAAACAGATTAACTTTAACATATTTTACAGGCTCTTTTACATAGGCTGTAATTCTGTAGCTAATCCATTCAGAGCCGCCTTCAGAAGACGCTTCTATTTCAAGTTCGCTCCAGTTTTCACCGTCGAAGCTTGCTTCAAGACTGACAGCGTCAAGTATATCGATGTCAAGCCCATTATAGATGACAACGCTGAGATTTGTGTAAAGCAGGTCGTCGAGTTTCCAAATAATGTATCCCGATTTAGTATCGCTTCTTGTTATGTAGGCAGTATCAAATTGAGGGTCAACTGATTCATAAATTACATTCTCCGACTTTGCCACACTCTTTGTTTCGTCAGTGAAATCATCATAGAATGTCGGTTTATCAGGCCGGTTAATTTCAGCTGCCGTGACCCCGATAAACGGAAACACGAATGTAATTAGGAGAGACAAGAAAATAAAGTAATATTTTTTCATCGCTTAATACGGCAATAAAATCCTGAATCTGCCGACTGCTCCTTTTTTTATAAAATCAAGAGTTCAATCGATATCCGGTATAACTTCCTCCGGTGGGCTACTGAGACAATATGGATTTTTTAGGATTGATTTAAACAGCTTGAGTGCAGAGGCAAAATAGTGACCATCGCAAATTCTTTCATCGGTTACGAATTTGTAATCGATGTATTTCTTTTCAACCACATTTCCTTCCCTTGTCAGCTCAAAGACCGTTCTTTTTGCGCCATAGGAACAGAACACCGGAACATTACCGAAATCATATATATGGTGATAGATTGGGGGAATACCGAGTGAACCCATGGATGTTATGAAAAAAGAACCGTGGAATGGGCTAAGCTTTGTAAGAAACCTTGGAAGCAGTCCGAAATAATCGAGCAAATTCAAAAGCCAGACAGTAAATTTCTTTACAAGCCCCGGTATAAAGTCTATAACACGTGCGGCACTGTCAAAGCTTGAAACATCTCCTTCTGCGCGGTTTTCTTCGATAACCTGATTGAACTTTTCGTATACATCAGCGATGGTTGCATCAGGCTCAAACTCAATCTTTATAACGGTATCCATTGAGTTGAGCTTCATATCTTTTTTTATTGCCAAATTTACTTCGATACAGTTTCGCGAATAAATTTTCTGACCGTTGATAAATCTGTTTATGCCGGGTCTTTGTGATATCGTGCGAACATAGGAAGCGACAAAGAGATGGAGCATACCGAGCCCCTTAAGTCCTTCTTTGCGTTTCTCTGCGATATACTTTTCGGCCACTTCTATGTCGATAGTGTCATCGATAAAGTTACTCGCATCGCTTCTTTTTTTCATTATGTAAGGCGACACTTTAAACATCGGAGCAAGAGTTCGCACCTTGTGCCCGTCGTTTCGATCCCCAAATCTGCGTTTTCTTTTTATCACAAGTAGAACACCCGAAAAAGCGGTAAGCTTGCACCGTTTTCGGTCCTTTCCCCTTAATAAGTGTAACATCAACTGAAAATCACTGTATGCGGTTACGGTTTAACTCTTGGAGTGGTAGCTGATATTATAATATAAAAAACAATTACACACTATGCATCTTTTATTATACAATTATAGAGATAAAAATGCAAGTGTTAAATTGTATACCCGTGTCGGAAATTACACAGTTTTGTTGAATTTGGTTAATTATTCTATTGCCGCTTTTTTGCTGTTAATTTCTCTGAATATCTCAGGGGGAAATTTAAAACGCCTATTGTATGTCATAAGTCCATTAAGTTCCTGTTCCACATCGTAAAGCTGTGTGTAGCAGAAACCGAGGACTTTGTCATTGTTTAGAAGCGCTTCAGTCAAGGCGCGGTAGCGGTCTATAAATTCCTCTTCGGTTTTTGGGCTGTCGCCGTAACCCCATCCTTCAGTGTTGTCTGTCACCCATTTGATACCGCCGTACTCACTCACAAAATAAGGCTCGCCGTTGTATCTTTGTCTATCTTCAAAGTTAAAGAAAAGCTTTCCGTCGTAATGCGATGCAAACTGTTGTTTATCTTGGTTGTAGTCATGTATATCGAATATATCTGTTTCTACATGGAAGTTTCCCGATGTGTCAATGACAGGTCTTGTTTGATCGAGCTGTTTTGTGATTCTGTACACAGTCTTGATAAGCAGATCGTTTTGCCTTCTGTTGTTGTTGTCCCAGGTTTCATTAAGGGGACACCAACCAATGATGGATGGGTGACTAAAGTCACGTTCAATTGATTCAAGCCATTCCGGAAGGAAATGCTGAATTTGAGCAAACTCAGTTACATCAAGTCCCCAGTTGCCATGCTCTCCCCATACCATATAACCGAGCTTGTCAGCCCAGTAAAGAAAGCGCGGTTCAAATATTTTCTCATGCAGCCTTGCACCGTTAAAGCCCAATAGCTGTGAGTTGAGTATATCATTTTTCAGAGCCTCATCTGTTGGAGCGGTGTAAATACCGTCAGGATAAAAGCCCTGGTCAAGCACCCATCTTCCGAATACACTTTTGCCGTTGAGAAGGAATTTTCCGTCCTTAAGTGCAACGCTTCTAAGCCCGAAATAGCTTTGAACATAATCAGTTGTCCTACCGTCAGAGACTACTTCAAACACAACATCGTAAAGCCGTCCGTTGCCGACTTCCCAAAGATGCTTTTCGGAGAGTTTTATATAAATATCAGCCGAGAAGGAAGAAACAGCCGCAGATTCTTCGCCAACAATACGACCTTCATATAATACAGTAGCTTTCACCAAAGAACCTGCTGTGTTTTCCGACATAATAACATTAAATAGAACGGAGCAGTTTTCCGGATCGGTGGTTGTCTTGATATTCTTTATATGTTTCTTGTTGACTTTTTCCAGCCATACAGTCTGCCATATTCCAGTTGTCCTCGTATATAAACAACCGAATGAATTTTGCTGTGTTGACTGCTTGCCACAGGGTTGATTGCCGCTGCGGACATCATCGTTTACGCAGACTGACACAAAATCGCTTTCGCTGAAAAGAAGGTGATCGGTTATTTCAAAAGAAAACGGAGTGTAACCGCCCTTGTGCTCGCCTATATATGCTCCATTTACATAAACGGTAGCGTGATAATCCGCCGCTCCAATATGTAAAATAACCCTATCGTCGACACTTTTCCAATCAGCAGGGACAGTAAGATTCTTTCTATACCAAACGCAGTCCATAAAATCTGTGTTACCGATACCCGAAAGCACACTTTCAGGGCAGAAAGGCACAGTTATTTTTGAGTTTAACTCTTTTCTGTTCCAAAAACCCTTACCGATTCCGTTCTTAGCATTATCTATTTCAAAGTCCCATTCACCATTAAGGCAAATCCAGTCTTTTCGTACAATCTGCGGTCTTGGATACTCGCTTCGGGGGAGATTTTTTTCGTTATTCATTTTAATTACCTTTCTTTTTACAAACAAGCAAAGCATGATTGCTCATCCCAGTGCATGATTCATGTGATGTCATCTGGTCATATATTGGGCGCATAACCTCAAACTGTTCTTTGGTCATATTGTTTACAATACTCATGGTTATAAAGAAATCAGTGCCAAGGTTCTTAATTTTAATTAAACCATGTTTTTCAACGGCAGAATTAACGTCTTCCGGTGTTGTTAGAAAAAACGTGTTCGGTTTTAAGTCGTCCGTTCCTTGTTTAAGTATATATTCGTTCGCTTTTTCATTGGGATAAGTTTTTCGGTAATACTCGTCATCATAAACACAAGCTCCGACATAAACACCGATTTTATTAATATAGGCAAAAGCTATAATGCCATCGGTTTTACATACCCTTTTACATTCTTTTATACAAAGCTCGCGTTCGTTTGGCGGTAGATGATACATCGGTCCAAGACACAGAACTACATCAAAACTTTCGTCAGCGATATTCACAAGGTTAATCGCATCACCGAGTTGACAAGAAACATTTTTCAAACCGCTTTCTATAATTTTTTGATTAAAGAAGTCAATGTGAGGTGGAAAGAGGTCAACTCCTACGTATTCAAGACATTTATCGGCAAAATAAAACGCGTAGTGACCAGTTGCACAGCCGATTTCTAATACCCTACTATCTTTTTTTATGTATTCGTGTAAATGTTTTTTGGTGTAATAAAATTCAAGACTCGAGCTGCGATTTACGCCAGACCGTGCGTCTTCTCTACCTGAGCTGTATTGTGTATATATGTTATCTTGGTTGCTACTCATTTCCTACTCCTGCCATCCACTCGTTAACATAGCTTGATTCTTAAAATCCGCTAAGTATAATTAGAAAAATATTTACTGTCCCTTTTTAGGCATTGAAACCATAAATTGAATATGTTATATTATCTGTAATAGAACTCAATGCGCGTCTATGATATAATGTCTTTAAGATAACATTCACAAAAGCGGAGCTTTTGATAGGACGCGCCAACTGACGCAAGAATTTTTAACAAGGTAAATGCGCGTCTATGAAATAATGTGTTTAAGATAACATTCACAAAAGCGGAGCTTTTGATAGGACGCGCCAACTGACGCAAGAATTTTTAACAAGGTAAATGCGCGTCTATGATATAAACTACCATCTAAATAAAAGTATGTCAATACCTTTCCCCTTATTAATCCAATTAAAAATAAAAAAGGAGTGTTATTATGTTTTCAGGACCCGGCAATAAAAGACGTGGAAATAGCGACTCATCTTTCGATGATATACTGAAGGATTTCTTTGTTTACAAACTCAGCGGCGAAGAAGATGATGACGATGACAACGTAAAAAACAATGACGACGAAGACTATGAAGATGATGATGACGACTACTTTAATTATGACGATGATGAGGATGAAGAAGATTAATGGTAAAGAAAAATCCCTCTCTGTGACTAAATCTCAGAGAAGGATTTTTAATTTTAGTTTACTTTTTTTCGTTCACAGGTTTTATCATCAGCATAAGTACAAGGGATATAATACAGCAGACTGCTGAAAGAATGAATGTCGCAGTGTAATCGCCGTCTTTTGTTATTGCATTTGAAATGACAGGGAAGAGAAGTGCAGATATACCAAAACCAACCATAACGCAGCCGTAATTCAGCCCGCCGTATTTTGTACCAAAATTGTCCGCTGTCAGGCTTGGATAAACACCGGCTGAACCGCCGAAAGCAAATGCGATTGCACCTACGCAAACAAGGAAGAAAATGCCCTTCGCAGGAATGAGAAGGAGAACGGAAGCTAAGGTGACGACTATAAGAGCTATGATTGCCGCTTTGCGTCCGATAATATCGGAAATCCAAGAGAATACAAGCCTACCGGATGCGCTGGCGATCCCTGTAATCATAACGAGGAGTGTTGCCATTCCTTCGGTTAACCCTCTTTCGACACCGAGTGTTTTAAACAGCGGGTTCAAGATAAAATAAGCCGGCAGAACGAAGAACATAGACAAAGCTATAAGGTAGAATTGCTTTGTTTTAAGCATCTCGCTTGTTTTGTAGTGCTTGCCCGCTGGTGCTGATGCGGTCGAAGCAGCCTTCGTAACTTCAGGTGGATTGCTGATAAAAAGGGAACAAATCACGCAAACTACAAGGAACAGCAGTCCGATGATTACAAATGTCATCGGCACACCGACTTTTTCAAGGAGTGACGAGGTTACAGGTGCAAATATTACAAGTGAAAAACCAAATGAACTGACCATCATTCCCGTAGCAAAACCGCGCTTGTCTGGAAACCATTTTTGTATTACTGAAACTGTGGTGGTGTAGACAAAACCAACACCAAGACCGCCGATTATCCCATATGTAACATAGATGAGCCAAGGTGCGGACGAGTTGACAGCTGCTGTAAGGAGCATGCCGACACTTATCATTATGCTGCCGATAACAACAACTTTGCGTGGTCCGATTTTATCCTGCGCTCTTCCACCGCCGACAATACCGATTACAAACGCTGCAAGCATAACGGAAGAGGTAAGTGTTGCCGCTGACAGATCCCAGTTCAAATGCTCTGCAACCGGGTTTCTGAACACACTCCACATATAGATAATCCCAGCACAAAGCTGTATAAGCATACCTGATATAAGAACAACGACCCTATTTTGACTTAACCGCATAATTACACCTCGGTGATTTATTTGTTGTATAGAATCAATATTACAAAACTAACCTTCACAAAATCGAAGATTTTGATGGGTCGTGCATATTGGTTGGTATTGATTTGGTTTTTGTAAATGCACGAATATTATAGCATAGTCTTTTCTATTTGAAAAGGCATAATATTAGATTTTACTGTATTTTATACATAATTAATGCAATCATTCTACTTTGTAACTAAGGACTTTATCTGTTCGATGTCGTTCGGTGTTAGAGAAGCATTATCAGACAATGAAATAACAAAGTTTTCAAACTCAATGTAATAATAGAACCCTGCCAAAAAGGAGGATTTTGAGTTCCACCCCGGTAGGTTTACTGTCTCATAATCTTCCTGAAAAAAGCTATGTGTTTTTGAGTATATGTATTGATCTATAATAAAATCATAATCGCTCTTAAATACATGAACATCAACTTCTGAACCATTTTCGGAAAGATAATCGTATGATGCTGAACTTGCTAAAAAAGATTTGGACGAATATCTTGCACCTTCTATACCGTCAGCGTGACCATACGATAAAATAAAGCTAATTATTAAAGCAGACATAATAATAAACAAAATTATATTTGTTAGTAATAACCTAATTTCTATAGCTCTTTTTTTCGAGGTATATCTTAATGATTCATTTGTCTTAAGTTTTAAAACTTTCTTGATTAACCAAAAAATAAAATTAACAATTTGAATAATATAAACCATTATTAAAATAATGAGACACATGAAATTGATTATGCCTAAATCATCGTTTACAATTGACTCAAATTTTTCAAGACTTAACATAAAAATTGATATAGGTAGAAAAACGAACCACTGTAATATGTTTTGCTTTAATATGCTATTCCTAATAATTTTAAATTTTAATTTTTGATCAGTTTCAATAGGTAATGTTTTCTCTGTTTCTGATACGAAAATAATCATTTGCTCGTAGGTAGAAACATATTCTCATCCCGCGTTTTTATAAGAACCAATATAGTCATTTTCTTCTTTAGTAGGAGTGGTATCATAGAAAGACCTTTTTGCTAAAATCTCTACCGAATAATGTAACTCTTGAGGGGTTATCTTCTCAAAACGAAAGCCATTCTTAACACTCTTTAGCTTCCATCCTTTTAAAGCCATCTCCTCAAGATAATTCTTTAAAGAATCGCACTCATTGAGACGAAACGAAATATGCTTTTTAAGCTCGTTAGGATTTTTCATCATAAATCTCCAATATATTAAAGTAATGTTGAGTGTCGCTACCATTATATTATCATCGATACTCGAAATTGTCAATATTTGCATTTGGCATAGGGCGATTTTTAATAGAAAAAACCGAGATAAAATCCCGGTTTTTTATTACTCGTATTGCGACATAAAGAGTTCGGAATAAAATCCTTTTTTCTCAAGCAGCTCTCTGTGGTTTCCCGTTTCGACTATACGACCGTCCTTCATAACAAGTATAATGTCTGCATTCATTATTGTTGAAAGCCTATGGGCAATGACGAAGCTCGTCTTACCCTTCATCAGCTCAAGCATCGCATCTCTGATACGCTGTTCTGTCTGAGTATCGACATTTGAGGTCGCTTCATCAAGTATAAGCATCTTTGAATCGACAAGCATCGCTCTCGCTATAGTCAAGAGCTGTTTTTGACCTTTGGATATATTCATGCCGCCTTCGTTTACAACTGTATCGTAACCCTCCGGCAAACTCTCAATGAAGGTATGTATTTTAGCCGCGCGGCAAACCCTTTCTACATCCTCTTTAGTTGCGCAGTCGCTTCCGTATGCGACGTTTTCAAAAATTGTACCGCCGAAAAGCCATGTGTCCTGAAGCACCATTGTGAAAGAGCGTCTGAGGGAGTCGCGGGTTACTTTCTTTATATCCTGCCCGTCAATCAGTATTCTTCCTTGCTGCGGGTCATAAAAGCGCATCAAAAGGTTAATTACTGTAGTTTTTCCCGCACCTGTTGGTCCTACAATAGCGACAACTCCGCCTTCTTGGACTTTTAAACTCATATCTTTTATTATTGTCACGTTGGGGTCATAACCGAAGTTTACATTTTCAAATTCAATGCTGCCCTTAACATCCGAGAGTACAAGAGCATCAGTATCATCTTCCGGTTCGGGTTTTTCATCGATGAGTTTGAAAACTCTTTCCGCCGCAGACATGGCTGATTGCAGCTCGCTGATAATGTTCGCCATCTCGTTGACAGGACCTGAGAACTTTCTCGAATATAGCACAAAAGAAGAAAGGTTACCCGGTGTTATACCACCATTAAGAAAAAGAAATGCACCGATAACGCTAACAGCTGTTAGAGATATATTGTTAATAAAATTCATACCAGGCCCGACTGCGCTTCCATAGAAGTCCGCTTTAAAGTATGCGTCAACTGCTTCCTTGTTTCGGACTCCAAAACGCTCGATGAATTCTTCCTCGCGCCTATAGGCTTTGATTATTTTCTGACCGCTTATTATTTCTTCCGCATATCCGTTTAGCTCTCCAAGCTTTGCGGAGCGTTTTCTGTAAAGGGGTCTTACCCTTTTTGTCATATATTTCGTAAAGAGCACTGAAACTGGGATTGTTACGACAAACATCAGCACCATTACAGGGGAAATTGCTACCATCATAGCAAATGATCCTATTACGATTATTACGCTTCTTGCAATCTGTAGCAGATCGTTTGAGAGGGAAGCGTTTACTGTATCTATATCGTATGACATACGACTGACTATATCACCGGTTTGGTTTTTATCAAAAAAGCTAACCGGAAGGGTTGTGAGCCTGTTGAATAGATCCTTTCTCATCTGAAATGTAACTTTACGGCTTAGCTTAATAAGCACAACAGACAAGAGAAAGAGAATCCCGGTAGATATGACATACAATAACATCATCAGCCCTGCATAACCGAAAACCTCGTCCATCTTCGCAAGCCCCGGTACCTCACCGATGGCATCAATCGCTTTGCCTGCAAGATACGGACCTACAAGCGCAAGAACATTTCCGACAATGGACAGCACAAATGCCAACGCAAGAAGATATTTGTAATTATATAGATATCTCCAAAGACGGAGAAAAACATATTTTCTATTTGGCTTGACCTCCGGTCGCGCCGATTCTTGTTTATTCATCAATTACTACTCCGTCCTGTGTTTTTGCTATATTCTGATAAACATCACAGTTTTTTATCAGCTCGTCATGTGAACCAAAGCCAACCGCTCTGCCATCTTCCATAACAAGAATCTTATCAGCGTTCCTAACGGAGCTTATCCGCTGTGCGATTACTATTGCGGTTGTGTCAGAACAATTTTCATGGAGCGCTTTACGTAGCTTTGCATCTGTTTTGTAGTCAAGTGCGCTTGATGAGTCGTCTAGAATAAGTATCTCCGGGTCGCCTGCTACAGCTCTGGCTATAAGAATTCTTTGCCGCTGACCGCCGCTCACATTCGTGCCGTTCGTCGACAGCATACGCTCATAGCCGTCTTCGAGTCCATCTATAAAATCAGCCTGTGCGATATTTGCCGCGCTTTTAATGTCCTCGAGAGGTATATTTCTTCCGAATCTGATATTTTCTTCTACTGTGTCGGCGAAAATTGCATCGCTCTGAAAAACAACACCGAACTTTGAGTTTAATATATCCTGTGGGATGCTCTTTATATCCTGACCGTCAATGCGTATCACACCGCTGTCAATATCGTAAAAGCGCATCAAAAGATTCATAAGGGTACTTTTACCGCAACCCGTAGCACCGATTATACCAAGTGTTTCTCCTGGTTTTACACCGAAACTGATATTCTCTATATTGTTTTTCTTCTTATTGTATGAAAATGAAACATTATCAAATTCAATCTTGTAATTGCTTGTGATAATGTTCGGAGGTGATA
Organism: Eubacteriales bacterium; assembly: GCA_028705495.1. Classification (GTDB taxonomy): domain Bacteria; phylum Bacillota; class Clostridia; order Oscillospirales; family CAG-382; genus GWF2-38-85. The sequence continues at coordinate 23,954 of JAQWDK010000008.1, read as the reverse complement.
GCAACAGCTCATCCTCCGCATCGAGCACCTCACTTATTCTGTTAGCTGATGCGACAGCTTTCGAGTAGACGACAAACATTCTTGTGATTGAAAGCATTGCATTTAATATGATTGTGAAGTAGGTAATAAAGGCAATAAGGGTCCCCGCTTGCTGCACTCCGGCATTAACACGTATTGCTCCGACAATAATTACGGCTGTTTGTCCGAGATAGAAAAGAAAATTCATTATCGGATTGCTCAGTGCCATTGTGATTGACGCTTTTGTTTCACGCTCTGAGAGGTTTTCATTTGCTCTACCGAATCGTTCACGCTCGTAGGTTGTTTTCGACAGAGCTTTAATAACCCTGACTCCGACAGCGTTTTCTCGAACAACTCGAATCATCCTGTCAACACCGCTCTGTTGTTCAGTGAAGAGAGGTATACCTTTTTTAGAAATCTTATAAACTGCAAAGCCGATAATGGGTAGCACTGATGCAAGCGTCAGCGACAAAACAGGGTCTATCGAGACAGTGACAAGGAGTCCGCCGACAAGCAAAATCGGCGCTCTCACGCCGAGCCTTTGCATCATACCTGTCATATGATGGACATTATATGTATCGGTTGTAAGTCTTGCTTCAAGTGAGGGAATTGTAAATTCATCAGTTTTACTGCTTGACAGGTAAAGAATTTTTCGGAACAGATCCTGCCTTATTTGCGCGGTTGTGGTCATTGCGACCTTAGCTGCCATTCGATTTGCTATGATGTTTCCGGCTATTGCTACAATCGAGATTAATGTCATCACAATGCCCCACATAACTATCGCTTTTGTATCTTTATCGGGCACAACTACATCGATTAGATGTGCGAGTATAAGCGGAAGCAGCAAGTCCATTATAGTCCCGATAAACTTAACGATAAAGCCTAGAGACATCGGGAAAATTTGGGGCTTTAGGTATTGAAAGTATCTTTTCATTTAATTTTTGCTATCACTTTAGAGCGCAGCTACTTCCTCCGAAATTTTGTCTACTTTTGCAATTAGCTTTTGAAAAAGTTCCTCATCCGTTTCTTTGAGTCGAGAAATTACAGCTTCATCCCATTCGATGAAAGCCTCTTTGATTGGACCACACAGCATAATCGCCTTCTCGGTTGGGAAAACAAGCATCTGCCGTAAATCTGCGGAGTTCAGCTCACGTCTGATTAGTCCTTTTTCTTCAAGACATGATAAACGTCGCGTAACACTGCTTTTGTTGACAAACAGAAGTTCTGCGAGCTTATCCTGAGTTATTCCGGGATTGTCAGACACTGATAATATGTACGCGCACTGCCTGGCGCTGATATCGTAATCTTTGAGCCTACCATCAAGGAAAATGCCGAACTGCTTATTTATATTTTTGATATGTTTAATTGGAGAATCTCTCATTTTTTAATACCAATCTACCGCGAAGCGGCTACATAAATTTCACGCCAATAAGTATAATGGTTGCATATGCAACCATTATACTATTTCAGCAGAAAATATCAATAGGAAATCGTAACTTTTATTTAACCGGCTTACTTTTAAATATGATTGCAGCCAACAAACCAAATAAAATTGCCGCAGAAATACCACCGGATGTTGCCTTCATACCACCTGTGAGTGCACCGAGAAGACCATCTACTTCAATCTGCCTTCTAACACCTTCGGCAAGTTGATAACCGAAGCCAGTTAGCGGAACGGATGCACCTGCTCCTGCGAATTCGAGTATTGGTTTATAGATACCTAATGCACCGAGTACAACACCGGTACAAACATAACCCACAAGAATTCTCGCAGGAGTCATCTTTGTTTTGTCTATGAGTATCTGTGCAACAACGCAAAAAAGTCCTCCAACTACAAAAACTTTTAAATAGTCAACAAACATTACTATGACCATACCTTTCTTTGTTTTGAGATTGAAAGATTTATCTTTTAATCTTAACCTCCCACTTTCGGGTTCTTATTCGAAATATGCACAAGGTGGGCGACTGAAGGAATGTTTTGTTTTTGGAACACAGACACAGGAGAAAGCAGCGCACCTGTTCCGATGACAAGTACATCATTCCATCCATTTTTGAGCATATCCATAAAATACGAAGCAGTAACAGTAGCAGAGCAGCCGCAACCCGAACCACCGGATTTTACATCCTGATTTGCAAGATCATAAATTAAAAATCCACAATCTTTGAATTTATCGCCTAAGTCAAGCCCGTTATTCTTTATAATTTCGTCCGCAAGTTCATGTCCTTCCTGCCCGAGATCTCCGGTTGCAATGATGTCGAATTCACTGGGGCTTCTACCACTTGTGTTGAAGTACCTGAGTATTGTATCAGCTGCGGCAGGTGCCATTGCAGCTCCCATGTTATTTTGATCCTTAATTCCTGCATCGGTTATCTTACCGATAACGCATTCTGTTACAAACGGCGGCTCATTGCCACGCTCAAGAAAGAATCCGCCACAACCAGTCACTGTGCTCTGTGATGTTGGTGTTCTTTGTCCACCATATTCAACGGGAAAACGAAACTGTCTTTCTGAGGTACAAAAATGCGAGCTTGCCATTGCGGCACAGTTTTCTATATAACCTGCTGCACATAGAGCAGAACCAGTTATTATGCTTTCAGCAAAGGTTGAGCAAGCTCCGTATAATCCGAGGAAAGGCGCTCCGCTTTCAAGAATACCAAAGCTTGAAGCGATACATTGGTTCAATAGGTCTCCAGCAACTATAAGATCAAGGTCCTCATATTTTCTGCCGATTTTTCCAAGCATTACCCCGAGCGTTCGACGGCTCATTTCACTTTCTGCTTTTTCCCAACTGTCCTGCCCGAAATAAAGGTCGTCTTCGTGCATGTCAAAATATTTTCCAAGCGGTCCCTCGTTCTCAAGCTTACCCACAATCGCAGCAGAGCTTTTAATCGATACAGCTTCAGGTAATTTTATAATTCCTCTCACTATTTCTTTCCTTTCACATCAATCTTGAGCTTCGTTTTAAAATAAGATAGTGTATAAATAATACAAAATCCCATATAAAATCGACAACGACACTCCGTAAACAACAACCGACCCTGCAACGATAAACATCTTAGCTCCGACTCCCGGCACATATCCTTCGCTTTTGTTGTCTATTGCCGCTGCTGCAACTGCATTTGCAAATCCTGTTATCGGTACAAGTGCGCCTGCTCCGATATATTTTGCGATGATGTCAAACCATCCAAGACCCGTAAGCAGTGCAGTAAGGAAAATAAGTGAAACTGAAGAAAGCAGTCTTGCGGTTTCTTCGCTGATTGTATCTACTGCCGCTGAAGAAATCAGCCTGAAGATTATCTCACCCAAAAGGCAAATTGCACCACCGCCGAAAAATGCTGTCACACAGTTTTTGAAAACATTGGAGCGCTGTGAGCGTTTTTCTGCATATTTTTTGTATTTGTTTTTATTGAAGTTATTCATCATACCTCCCGAAAGGTTATTTATATTCTTACTGATTATATTTTCCGCAATCATGGTAAAAATATTTATGATTTTTATACTTTCCTTTGAAACAAGGCATATTATTAATACTGCAAACAGTATTGACAATTAGAAAAAAACTTATATAATAAATTTATGGTTAAAAAAATGCTGCCGCTTTTTTTGCTTTAACCATAAAACGGTCGCACGAAAGGAATTAAAATGAGTAACGTGTATTATAAAATAAAATACCCGAAACCGGAAAGCCTTCGTGATATGCTGAAGGATAGCGTCGCAAAATATGGAGATAAAGCCTGTTTTCGATATGTCACAGCCAGTGACGATATTTCCAGCGTCAGCTATAACGAATTCTATTCGATTATAAACAGTCTCGGAACTGCTTTGACCGCTCTCGGTCTTCCCGGCAGGCGTATTGCCATACTGTCTGAATCCCGTTACGAATGGATTGCGTCGTATATCACAGCCATCGTAGGCGGAGGTGTGGTTATACCACTCGACAAAGAGCTTGTCAAAGAAGAAATTGCGAACTTTATTAATCTTGCCGAAGCTGACATAATAGTTTATTCGTCTGCATATAAAGCAACTGTTGATGAAATAAAGCCCAAACTAAGAAAGCTTGACTGCTTCATTAATTTAGATTCAGACTTTATTGATATAACAAAAGAAAATTATACGAGTTTCCCTGAGCTTTCATTCGCCTCTCTCCTTGAATTCGGAAAGAATGAAATGGATGCCGGAAATTTGGATTTTGTTAATTCAACCCATGACATTAATGCGATGTGTGCAATAATCTTCACATCCGGTACCACTGGTACAAGCAAGGGCGTTATGCTTTCGGAAAAAAATATCCTCGCTTGTATAAATGCAGCAATAAACATGGTCGATTTTTCGAGCAAAGATGAGATTGTATCAGTTCTGCCCCTTCACCATACCTACGAAACCTGTTGCGGCATTCTTACACCGATTTATCTCGGTGTGACAGTCTGCATTAACAATGGACTAAAATATGTCCTCAAGAATTTTAAAAGATTTCAACCAACCGGACTTTGTCTTGTTCCTCTATTCGTCACAACCATCTACAAAAAGATTAGTGATGAAATCCGTAAGAAGAATAAAGAGAAAACCTTCGCAACTGGTATAAAAATCACAAAGGCGGCAAGAAAAATCGGGATCGACCTCCGTAAGCCTATTTTCAAAGAAATTAACGAAGCATTCGGTGGCAGGTTAAATAAAATTATTTGCGGCGGTGCAAGACTTGACCCTGATATGGTTGACCGATTCGATGAAATCGGAATCAACCTCGCTCAAGGTTATGGTATCACTGAATGCGCTCCGCTTGTGAGTGTCAACCCCTACAACAAAATCCGCAAAGAATCCGTCGGTATACCTGCGATAGGCTGTACAATAAAAATTGTTGGTCACAACGAAAACGGCGAAGAATACGAACTTCCCACAGGCGAAGTCGGTGAGATTCATGTAACCGGACCCAATGTTATGCTCGGTTATTATAAAAACCCGGAAGCTACTGCAAAAGTTTTTGACACTGAAGGCTATTTTATAACTGGCGACCTCGGTTATGTTGATGCAGATGGTTATCTCTATATTACGGGCAGAGAGAAAAACGTAATAGTACTCAATAATGGTAAGAATGTTTTCCCCGAAGAAATCGAGGAATATGTCTCGCGCATATCGATTGTAAAAGAGGTTGTCGTTGTCGGTAAAGAAAACAGCTCCAACGATATCGTTATAACCGCTCTAATCTACCCCGACTACGTCGCTCTCGAAGGTAAGACACCGGAAGAAATCTCCGAGCTGTTAAAGAGCGAGATTGCTACAATTAATAAGATGCTGCCGCTGTTCAAGCAAATACGCAACATCGAGATAAAAAAGAACGAGTTCCAAAAAACAACAACGCAAAAAATAATGCGGCATAAAATCTAATTATCATAGGAGTCTTGAAAATGTTTAACAGTCTTAAAACGCTATTGGTCGATGAAATGAATATAAACGAGAAGGATATAGTCCTTGATGCTGAGCTCATCAATGATCTTGGGTTTAACTCCCTTGAACTTGCCGACTTAGTCGTGCTGTGCGAGGACCATTTCAACCTGACTTTTGACGAAAAGGACCTTCCAAATCTCGTTACAATAAGGGATGTCGTAAACTACCTCGAGCTGAATGCTGAATCCTTAGAATAACATAGCAAAAAACTCCGAAAATTCGGAGTTTTTGTTTTATTGACTGCAAATCAAATTATCTTGCAATCTGTTAGGTATTATGGTAAAATAAAAATGCTCTAAAACGGTGACAACATTTTTGACTTGCCAAAAATGGCAGAATGGATTTCTTCTAATGACAGATATAATCTATAAGATAATTATTCTTGTTTTGCTTTTATATCCAGTTGCAATTGGATTTTGTTTCAGCGTCAAGGGTCTTAAGACATCAAAAAGAATTTATTATGCTGCTCTTGCGATTTTGCTTGCGCTGTCGAATATGATTTTGGTTATTGCAACCTATTACGGGGGATTTACAAGAGACAGCTGGCTTAACTTTATTTACTTCTTTTTGTTCGAGCTTCTCCTTCTTGTGACATCAGTCCTGCATTTTGTAATGGTATTAGGGAAATTATATAACCATAAGCGAATCCTCACGCTATCGGTTTTTCTTCTTATCAGCGGAATTTGTTACAGCGTTTCTCTGATGATTTTCTCAAATCCCGATGCATCCTCAAGCGAAGGGCTTGCAATCGCTGACGCACTGCTGTCACTGCTTCCGACACTGTTATCCGCGACCTTTTTTGCGCTCGCCGGGTCGGATAAAGAAGCATTTTTACCATCTTTGAAACCTTCTAAAAAGAAAAAAATCGACACAAAAGATTAAACTAAGAAAGCCGGTACCCCATGTCTCAGCAAAAAATAAAACATCTAACCCTCTCAGCACTTTTCGCAGCACTTATTTTCATTGCCACAGCTTATCTTCCCCGATTTAGCCTCGGGAGCAGCGGATATATCCATATCGGTGACGCATTTATATACATCGCGGCAAGCTTTCTCCCGCTACCATATGCAATTATCGCCGCAGCAATAGGCGGTTCTCTTGCTGACATTTTGACAGGATATGCGATTTGGGCTCCATTCACCTTTGTTATCAAAGCGCTGCTTGTTATTTCGTTCACCAACAAAAAGCCCACACTATTAGGTAAACGAAATCTTATCGCCTGTATCGTCGCCTTACCTATAACCACATTCGGCTATTACTTTGCACAAGCAGCCATTGAAGCAAATTTTGTGACACCTCTCGCAAACTTGATACCCAACCTCGTCCAAGCAGTATGTAGTGCGGTTATATATATCGCGGTAGCACTTGCACTCGATAAAGCGAAGATAAAAGAACGACTAGGTTAATAAAAAACCGGTTTATACCGGTTTTTTATACGAGTTAAAATTTATCATTGCTTTTTTACTTAACTTAGGGTATAATGCAATAGTCAAAAAAAAATAAGCACCTTTGTGGTTGCTTATAATATAGTTTATCGAGGCGTAGCTCAGTTTGGTAGAGTGCTTGGTTTGGGACCAAGATGCCGCAGGTTCAAGTCCTGTCGCCTCGACCAAATCAAATACCATCTATTGATAAAAGGAATTTTGTCAGCAGGTGGTTTTTTGTTTGCTCGAAAGTGCCTTATTTACGCTGCTTTCGGACTTTGTGCTTTCTGCATTGTAGCAATAGTTGGTGTTATAGAATAGCCGTTATCGGAGGATACTTGACACGAACCTGTGGCTGCCAATTGCTAATTTTTAACGATTAGACCTCTGGGGGTGTGCATCTTTTAACGATTTGCCTTGTAATCGTTAAAAGATACTGTTAAGGCAAAAAACAGCCCGCCGATTGGCGAGCCGTTCGAAAGGTGTCTATTTCTTTTTGTGGTCAACGACCGAACTTACTTTAACACCGAGGACATTTGAAATAGCGGCTGCTCTGCGGTCTAATAAGTCACCAAGTGCATCTCTATTTTCTTCGCTAAGTTTGCCTTTGTGAACTTTTACGAAATCTTTCACAGCCTTATCAGCATTGTATAAGTCACTATTGTCGGTGTAAATGGCAGGTTGCTTTTTCATAAGATTTCTCCTCCTAAGTATTTTATTATTCGCTAAGTTCCTGAACATCATCACCGTCAGTGTACCAAGCATAATTCTTCTCACCGCATTTCTTGCATATTATGTATGCAGTATGCGAGTCTGATGTATTTTCATCAACATACTCAGAGCCGCTTAGCGGCTCATTGCAATTTTTACAAGTACCAACATTTTCTAATTCTATTGATTGAAACGCTTCTTCTTTTGATTTTCGCTTTTTACTTATTTGCTTGTATAGGAAGTATACACCTGCTCCAATTGCAGCAACTGCTGAAACGACAACTATTGCAATCATTGCACCATTTCCGTTCGCTTCGATTTTAGGTGATCTTGTTAGAATCTTGTTTGCGCTTTGGGGAAGTGCAGCATTTGATCTTTGGAGAAGTGCAGCATTTGATGAAATGCTTTTCGTGTTATCGGATACTGTTCTGACCGAAAGATTAGAGACCTCTGTTACGTTTGAATTTGGTGTCCAATCATAATGATAGCCGCCTGTATAGTTGCTGCTAACATATTGATTTCCGAAAAAAGGGTGTCCAACATTTCCTGCCATTTAAGTACCTCTCTTTTTATTTGAATAGTTTTTTAGACCAATTGGCCGATGTTCCAATTATCGTTCCAATAATCGGAACTACAAACGGAAGTGATTTCATAAGCACATCGAAAACTGTATCAAGTTTATCTGTTGATGTACCACCTGCCGCTGTTACTGCTACCGTTCCGACAACATCCTGAACCTTTGAATACGAAATGATATAAGGCTCTGCGGTTCACGGCCTCAGGGTGTGCCTTCCACTAAGCCATACGGCACTTGTCCGAACAGAACCGTTTCTGCTTAGAACCCCGCATGTGCTGAAGTGGAAGTCCGCAGTTGGCACAGGCATCAGTATCTACAAAGAGTTCTTGGTTTATCGAAACGCTGATGTTATTTCGGCGGCAGTAGGACTTGACGGTGTTTTCGGACATTCCGATAGTCCTTACTGTATGATTGTTTAGCTCAGTATCAAGCCATGTGATAACCGGGTAGTCAATCCGCCATGTGGTCGCATTTCGGGTGCAGGCATCCATGTTCGTGGATTTTGTCCCATGCTTGTTTGTTGACAAGTCAGTGGACTTTTGCAAGTTATATCTTGAAAATGCGAAGGTTGCCGGAAACGAACCCGTACCCAGAAGCCACCTAACCACACCGTTTTGTTCCGGCAGTGGATATATGCCGTTGTCTCCGAAGCCCGTGAAATTGAAGGTTACATAGAAGGTGCCCCGGATAATTACCACATCGGTGTCGGTCTTCTGGATGGCAATCTGATTACCTTCGCTGTCCTGTAGAAAAGCATGGGTGACAAAGTGATAATAGGTATCGTAATAGGCAGCCAGAAATCCCACTTCGGTAATGTTATTCCCATTATATTGGTCGGCCTCAAGACGGATCTCTTTAGTGATTGGTGTTCCCGCCACTGGATGAGGATGATAAATATGTGGTCCTTCCGTATTTCTGGATACCGGAAGATACACTGGAACTTCGAGTGCGCCGTGACCATGTTCTATACGATGTCTGGGAGAAGCAAGGCTTCCTGCAGACCACCGAAGGAAATGTGGTCCACTACGGCTACATCGAAAAGTTCATCGAGCAGCTGGGTGAAAAGTTCAATATCCGTGAAATTGCCTTTGACCGCTGGGGCGCTGCGCAAATGGTGCAGAACATTGAAGGCATGGGATTTACGGTAGTGCCTTTCGGTCAGGGCTTCAAGGATATGTCGCCTCCGACCAAAGAGCTGATGAAGCTGACCTTGGAGCAGAAAATCGCCCACGGCGGTCACCCGGTACTGCGTTGGATGATGGACAACATTTTCGTCCGCACAGACCCTGCCGGAAACATCAAAGCAGACAAGGAAAAATCCACAGAGAAAATCGACGGTGCCGTAGCTACTATCATGGGTCTCGACCGTGCGATCCGCTGTGGCGTGAATACTGGCGCTTCTGTATACGATGAGCGAGGTATTTTGTTTATATGAGTATAATCCACTCTTCATCGGTCAAAAATGAAATAAAAGCAAACATTTTGTTTCTTTATTTCAAGTTTGATTGACTTCTTGAAATAACGGGAGTATAATAGAAGCATATATTTCAAGTTCCCAGAAAGGAGCCAAGACTGATGAATACCCGTGCAGGTCATTATAAATCAAATTTGTCGGGCGAAATGGCATATAAATCTTTCGTACCGAATCCTCTGCCTCCAGCTCCTCCTATTGAGCTGTCAGAGGATATTGTTAGCTTACTCGTAAAAGCAAATTCCCAGCTCGCCGTTTTGGAAAGCGTTGCTACCCGCATTCCAAATGTAGAATTGTTCGTATCCATGTATGTGCGTAAAGAAGCGTTGATGTCTTCGCAGATTGAGGGTACACAGGCAACCTTGGAAGATGTTCTTGATCCGATGTTGGATGCCAACACAAACCGTAATGTCGCAGATGTTGTAAATTATATCAAGGCGACCGAGTTTGCAATCGAGCGATTACAGACACTTCCGTTGTGTAATCGTTTGATCAAAGAAACCCATGCGGTTTTGATGGAAGGAGTACGAGGCCAAGAAAAGAGTCCCGGTGAGTTCAGATATTCTCAGAACTGGATTGGCGGTCAAGGCAGCACTCTCAAAAACGCCCGATATATTCCTCCGTCTCCCGATGATATGCTGGATGCAATGTCCGATCTTGAAAAATATATCAATGCCGGTGATGAACTTGATGCCTTAATCCGAGCAGCATTGATACATTACCAGTTTGAAACCATCCATCCCTTCCTTGACGGAAATGGCCGTGTTGGTCGCTTGCTGATTACGCTGTTCTTAATGGAGAAAAAAGTCCTCACGACACCTGCTTTATACATTTCTTACTTCCTGAAGAAAAATCGTGTGGAATATTACGACCGTATGACAGAGGTAAGAGCAAAAGGAAATTACGAACAGTGGGTCAAGTTCTTCCTGCAAGCTATTATGGAATCTGCTGAAGATGCCACTGCAACAATTGATGAACTGATTGTTCTTCACGATGCAAATGTAGCTAAAATTTCCAAGCTGGGCCGTGCAGCAAAAAATGCAATGCTCGTTTTTAACTACTTGGAGTCCAATCCTATTATTGAGATTCGAAAAACAGCGGAGGCTTTAGGTATTACCTTTAATACTGCCTCCAGCGCAGTCAATCGTTTAGTTGATGCCGGTATTTTGGTGCAAACAACCGATACCAGCAGAAACCGTACTTTTGCCTATGAAGCATATCTGAATATTCTGCGCAAAGGAACTTGAAATTACAGCTAACAAAAGGCTGCGTTATTTCAAGTTAGATAACTAAAATTAAATAAAAACCAATTTGAGAAGCATCTGTCGCAAGATAGGTGCTTTTCTTATACCTATTTTTAGAAGGGAGTGTGATTCCTATGGGAATTTTATCTGGAATATTCAAGGCGAGAGACAAGCCCAGCAATGCCACTGCCGGTAGCGCCTACCGTTTTCTGTTTGGAAGCTCTACCTCCGGCAAAGCGGTGACCGAGCGCTCTGCCATGGGTAGGTGTTGTGATGGCTGAATTTACAAGATTTGCAGAAACAATTACGGTCAAAGAAGATATGCGTGTGGTCAGCATTACGGTACAACCTATTGTCAGCGACTGCACTGGACGTATCTGGTTTACTGACCTTATGGTGCAAGAAGGCGACCGACTGACCGGCTTTGTGATTAACACGGAAACCTTGCTGCAAAAGTATCGTGAGGATGATGCGATTGTGGCACCACGATTTTATAACGGCATTGTCCGATCCAGCGGCACCGTGGTCATCTTCAATCTTGGCAGTACGACCGCTGGCCTTGATATCGAGGTGGAGCCGATTCAGGATATGGCCGCTGGCTCCATTGTCATTTCACAGGGTGCTGGCTCTCACAAGGCCACCTTCCTTGATGCAGCCAGTGCCGGTGATATCTTCTCGCTCCTTGGCTCCACAAGGGAGTGCCTGAAAAACGGTGCGACTACAGGCAAGGATGGCTTTTATCAGTATTCTGCTGCCGGTGACAGCAAGCATCCGATCACACTGGAAAAAGGAAAATCTGCCAAGCTATATATCAAGTTTCAAGAAATGCAGGACGGAGGTGATGTGCTGTGAGAGATTATTTGCAAGGCAAGCGCTGTATGGTCTGGTCCTTCATGGGCAACACCAGAATGTATCAGGCCCTGCGTGATTACGGCGACAGACTGGATACAGTGGGTATCTTCACCTTCGAGGTGGACGCTACCGGCACCATCTCCGAAACCGGCACCAGCATATCTACCATGCTGACCTATATCAATAAATGGCCCCACATCAAGTGGATGCTTACCGTCATGAATCACGGTACGGCATCCATTTTTACTGCGCTGCGAAATAACACGGACGGAGCCAAGGATACCTTCCTGACGGAACTTGTACGCATTATTCCCGCTCGGATTTCCCGCTTATGTAAATGGCGGAGATCAAACAATACTCATCTTCGGACAAGGCGTTCAAAGCACGATGCAGGGTTTGCCTCAATAGCTTGTCCGTCATAATGAGAAGCGGATTACAGTCATCGCTGACAAACTCTTTAAAATTTTCATACGCGCCGTCTTCACCGCCAATCAGGGAACTGAAAGGCGTGTTGTTGGCCGAATATTTGGCATCGTTCTTATCGGCGTTCCATTCAGTACGGCGATAAGCGTTATAGACATCCTCGGTTACCACCACATCCTCATATTCGCCGGACGTAGGATTATAGACATTTAAAATATAATTTTTCACGGTTGCTTCCTCCAATTAATCATTTTTTGGTTTTTCAAAAACGATTAATTGGAGGGTCGCGGCAGCCTATATTGATTGTTAACTTGTCTACACTATGCACAGTTGCATAGCAAAAAAAGCCAAATCCACCCCTTGAAAAATTCAGGGTGGATTTGGCTTTGCGATTGGGTATTGTTTCTTGGCGTCTTTCAAATATGTATAATAGAAATCCGGAGTTTTTTGTACTATCGGTATGAGGGTCTATCCATCCACCGTATAGCAGTCCTTTTCCTTTTCCATGCCAGCTCCAATCGCACAGTAACACCGCCAGACGGAACGGAGATTACTTTCAGGCGATATCACAGCGCCAAATATTTATATTCAGTTAGTTGTGTTAAAAGCAGTTGGCAGATCACTATTCATTGGTATTTACGGCATTCTAGCACCCCCCGTTCGACAAAACCTGCTATTGTCCAGTATTATCTAATGTTTTTCGACAAATAAAAAACCGCCCAATTTGATCTCTCAAATCGGGCGGTAATAAATATACATATTTCTACTTCGTAGTCTCATCATTTTTCAATACCTGTTCCTATATATGTATGATTTGGGCTACGTCAATCAAGATTATCAAAGTGTTGCTTAAACTGTCAGAATGGAGGAAAAAATGTCCCGGCAAATAATAAAACTTACATAAACCAACCCCTTGACGCTTATGTGTGGAATATAGATTGTTGGGAAAGGGAACCTAATCCTTGGGAAGTCATTTTTATAATAAAGTCGGCCATTTCACCAGTTGGTTTTACCATACCTTCATCCAACCACTTTTTAATGACACCAATACACCCGTAAGCGGAAAAGGTATATATATATTCCATATCCAACTTAGAATTTAATCTTTTTGATGCCCAAGTTGAAATACACCATTCATGAAAAAGCTTTATAACTTGATTTTCAAAGTTTGTATCAACATTGTCGCTGAGAAACAGGCTGCATATCTCTGCTTTTTCTTTGATATAAGAAAAAATTTCCTCAAGCGTTTCTGCTGATACGGTGCCGGCTCTGTCCGTAGTATGTTGATTCAAGTAAGAAACAATCTCTGTCATAAGTTCGTTTTGAAGCTGGCGAAGAAGATCGTATTGATCATGATAATGAGCATAAAAAGTTGTACGGTTGACATCCGATAAATCACATATTTCTCTAATCGTAATTTTGGTTATCGGTTTTTCATGGAGGAGTTTGATAAAGCTCTCTTTAATCACCATTTTTGTATACTTAACTCGTCTGTCCATCTTGCTTGTTTTGTCCATGGATAGATGTCCTCCTTTAAAAATAGCTGAATAAAATTAAAAGTTTCCCTACATATAGTCTAATTTTGTTTAAAAACCATCAACTTGAAAACATTTGACTGTTGTATTTAATCCTAGATAAATTATACTATACATATAGTGGTTTTTCAACACTGTGTTGGTTTTTGTGATAAATGTATAATTCAATCCTGGAAATATAAAAGAGGATTGATGCAATGAAAAAGTTTTCTTGTTTCATGACTAAATATAAAAAACGATTATTGCTTTATTTGTTTTGCTTGCGATTGCTGGCGGATTGTCCACAACCATTGTAACAGTCAAATATCTCATGGTTGATTATCTGCCCCAGATTGCACAATCGATAAATACGATTTCTGCAAGATGAGTTTGACGACGATGACCCCAACATGCAAGTGATGGTATCGGCTGTTTATCTATTGTAAGCGACGGATTGTAAATTTGTCTTTGATCCATTGAGAGGACCGTTTAAAGCATGATAGTAATCACAAATCAGATCCTGTACTTATAAAACGCAAAAGTGCAGTCTGATATTGAAAATTGAAAGGAGAATTATGGATAGAATATATTTGGTCACAGGAGCAGCTGGACATTTGGGAAGCGTTGTTACCAGACAGCTTATTGAAAAAGGGGAAACGGTTCGTACTTTGGTACTTCCCGGCGAAAAGTATATCCCCCAAGAAGCTCAAACATTTTATGGTGATGTTCGCAACAAAGAAAGTTTAAAACAATGCTTTGAAAGTATTGAAAAGCAGGAGCTGATTGTAATCCATTGCGCGGGGATTGTATCAATCGCTTCCAAAATAGATCCGGTTGTATACGAGGTTAATGTCACTGGTACAAAGAATGTTGTTGATCTTTGCATAGAGCATCATGCCAAAAAGCTTATTTATGTAAGTTCTGTTCATGCAATTCCCGAAGAACCGCATGGAAGCATGATCAGCGAAACGAAGGATTTTAATCCTGATAAAGTTTTGGGAGGCTACGCAAAATCTAAAGCAGAAGCAACATCTTATGTTCTCCGAGCAGCGAAGCAGGGCCTGAATGCGTGCGTTGTCCATCCTTCCGGGATTATAGGGCCGTATGACTACGGACGGGGACACTTAACTATGCTTATCATCGACTATTGCAAGCGTAGGCTGACCGCCGGTGTTGACGGTGGGTATGATTTTGTTGATGTGCGCGATGTCGCTAGTGGAATTATTGCAGCGTGTGATAAGGGCGTGGCGGGTGAGTGCTATATACTGTCGAATAAATATTTTAAGGTAAAAGAGATTCTATCCTTTCTCCATGAAATAACAAAGGGTCATGAAATAAAAACCTTTTTGCCGTCTTGGTTTGTAAAAATAACCGCTCCTCTTGCTGAGTTATATTATAAAATCCTGAAACGGCCACCGTTATTTACCTCGTATTCTATCTATACGCTCAACTCAAATGCGTTCTTTTCAAACAAGAAAGCAGCAATAGAATTGGGATATGCGACAAGAGATATAAGAGAAACGATTTCTGATACCATAGATTGGCTGAAAGCACAGGGCAGGATTTAAGTCACTTCAACAACATGGCAATTCCTATTGCTTTATTTAGGTTACCAACGTATAATAGTATAGTGGATTAACCATATTATATTAATAAGGAAGTGAGACAATGGATGACCAACCTCGAGATCCGTTAGGTAGCCCTAAAACCTCAGCGTGGAAACATAGCCCAACTAGCCGGCGCTTTATTGCAGATTGTTATCCATTGTACATTTGTACTGATGGATTAATTTCGTTTGCACATATATCGCCGCCTACAAAGGCGGCTTTTTTATTGCCTTTTGTTTGTCGCTGAGGAATTCTAAAAAAGAAAGGAATGACTCCGATGAACTTCTTCATAAACAAAAAGAAACTTCGCAACCAGATCCAAAAAAACAAGCAAGACACAGAGGGTAAGCTTCGTTCTTATGCCTTTTTAACGACAAAAGATTTGTTTTCGTCCTTATCATCGGCGCAGTTGGGCCTCACAAGCGATGAGGTGGAAAACAGACAGGCTGAGTTCGGAAAGAACGTTATTTCCATAGGGAATAAAAACACAGTGCTGCACAGATTAAGGGAGGCAATCATCAATCCTTTTAATGTTATCCTGCTGATTGTCACCGTTGTCACATATTTTACAGATGTTGTTGCTTCATCAAAACCTGACTATCTCACCGTCATCATTGTCTTGTCGATGGTGCTTTTATCAAGCTTTGTCGCCTTTATTCAAAGCCAACGTTCTAACGCTGCCGTTGAAGAACTGTTTCAAATGATCTCCAACAAATCAGATGTCTGGCGTGATGGGAAATTGAGTGGGATTCCTATGGATGAGGTCGTTCCCGGGGATATCGTTCGTCTTTCAGCCGGCGATATGCTCCCTGCTGATGTACGCTTTTTAACTACCAAGGACACCTTTATCGCGCAAGCAGCGCTGACCGGTGAATCTAATCCTGTGGAGAAATTCAGCAGGGTGCAAGAGGAGCAAAATACCGCTTTAACCGATTTGCATAACATCGGCTTTATGGGTTCCAACATTATAAGTGGCAGTGCTACGGCCATTGTGCTGGCAATCGGCAATGACACATATTTTGGATCGATGGCGGAATCCCTGTCCGGCGATAGAGCAAAAACCAGCTTTGAACGCGGTGTGAATTCAGTCAGCAAACTATTGATTCGCATGATGCTTGTGATGGTCCCCATTGTACTTTTAATTAACGGTCTTTCAAAGGGTGATTGGTTAAGCGCACTGCTCTTCGCCATCAGCATTGCAGTGGGACTTACTCCTGAAATGCTGCCAGTGATCATGACGTCAACGCTTGCCAAGGGTGCAGTTTCCATGTCCAAGCGCAAAGTGATTGTGCGCACTCTGGGTGGAATACAGACCTTTGGTGAGATGGACGTGCTTTGCACCGATAAAACGGGGACACTGACTGAAGATAAGATTGTGCTGGAAAAGTATATGGATTTGCATGGTCAGGACGACCAACGCATCCTGCGCCATGCATATCTTAACAGTTTATTTCAAACAGGGCTTAAAAACTTAATTGACCTTGCCATCATTAACCGCGCTGAAAAATACGGACTTGGCAAACTACTGGACGGATATAGTTGTGAAGATGAAATCCCATTTGATTTTTCGCGGCGCAGAATGAGTGTGGTTCTGTCAGATAAAAGCGGAAAGCGCCAATTGATTACCAAGGGAGCTGTAGAGGAGATTATTAGCATCTCGTCCTTTGTTGAAATAGAGGGTCGCATTCTGCCCATGGATGAAGAAACTCGACACATTGCTATATCAACTTATGAAAAGCACAATGCTGACGGTCTGCGCATGATTGCCGTGGCACAAAAAAATGAGGTTTCGGACATTGAGGTGTTCGGTGTAGCTGATGAGAAGGATATGGTTTTAATTGGGTTTGTGGGCTTTTTGGACCCTCCGAAGGAGAGTGCCAAAGCCGCCATTACTGCGCTTCGGGAGTATGGAGTTCGCACCGTTGTCCTCACCGGAGACAGTGAGGGTGTGGCTGTAAAGGTTTGCAGCAAGGTGGGAGTCGACACATCTCAGTTATTGATGGGAAATGATATTGAGCAAATGGATGATGCTGCATTATTAGAGGCAGTGAAGACTTGTGATCTGTTCGCAAAGTTGTCGCCATCCCAAAAGGAGCGTGTGGTGAAAGCCTTTCAGACAGCAGGGCATACAGTGGGATATATGGGCGATGGCATTAACGATGCACCTCCACTGCGTCAGGCGGATGTCGGCATTTCCGTTGACAGCGCTGTGGATATCGCTAAGGAAACTGCTGACATTATTTTGCTGGAAAAAGACCTGATGGTACTAGAGCAAGGGGTTATTGAGGGCAGGCGTACTTTTGGAAACATTATAAAATATATTAAAATGGCGGCAAGCGGTAATTTGGGCAACATGATCTCAGTTATTGCGGCCAGCATATTTCTCCCGTTTTTGCCGATGTTGCCGGTACAGATACTAATACAAAACCTGTTGTGTGACTTTTCACAAATGGGAATGCCGTTTGATAGCGTGGATGAGGAATATATCGAGAAGCCCCGCAAGTGGGAAACAAAATCAATTATATCGTTTATGGCCTTTTTGGGACCAATCAGCTCTATCTTTGACCTTTTTTGCTTTGCTGTTATGTGGTGGATTATTAAAGCAAATACTGTTGAGCTATCCCCCTTGTTTCAAAGCGGATGGTTCGTGTTCGGGGTTGTATCACAAGTGCTGGTCATTCACATGATCCGTACAGCAAAGATTCCGTTCCTGCAAAGCAAGGCTTCCACACCACTCTTTTTATCCACATTTATTATGGCGTTGATAGCGCTTGTAATTGGCTTCACAAATCTTGCAACTGGTATTGATATGATGCACCTTCCGCTATTATTCATTCCGTGGTTAATAGTAGTATTGGCCGGGTATCTCCTGTGCGTGCAGCTAGTAAAAAAAGTGTATATACGCCGATACGGTGACTGGATGTGACCGAAGATAAATACTTTTAGATAGCGGATAAATATTCTTTTAAATTTTTAATGATCATTGGTAACTATTTGCAGTGGGGTATTTCGACCCGTTTTACCACGAAAGGGTGAGTGTGAGGAACGAGATTCCTCACACTCACCCTTTTGCTAATGCTCATGATAAACAAAACATATCAAAAAGTGCTTTCAGAATAAAGATAACCGGTATAATCATGAGCATACTGCTACAGGAAAGTTCTAATGTTTTCGTTTGTTTATTTATAGGAATACAGCGCTTGCGTTTCCGGCATATTCGGAGCGCTGTATCCCAGCAGGCATTAGGGACTGTAAACGCTAAAAGAAATTGCTTCCACATGGTTGAATGTATTTAGTTCGCTCATACTTCCTCCCATGAAAACTTATCAATAAAATTTTCAGCCTCCTTTTACGGAATGTTCTGTAAAAGGAGGCTGCTGTTTCAGTTGTCTTTTATTTCAGAAATACAGTTAGTGCAAATATAAGAACGCTTGATTTCTACAAATTGGGATTCCGAGTCGCCGCACAAAACACAATCGGGCTTCTTGTTGTTCTTACGAATGATGATGGAATCATCTTCAAGATAAATATTAAGACTTTGTTTCTCACCAATCTTTAAAGCGCTTCGAGCATCTTGAGGTAATACGATCCTGCCAAGTTCATCGACTTTGCGGGTACATACTTTTCTTTGCATTGAAGTGACCTCCTTTATGTTTTAGTTATTTTATATTAGGTGACAACTATAATTACTATGTCTTACCTAATATACATTATATTATAGACGATTCTAAAAAGCTGGTCAAGTCTGTAAAATATATAAGAGGTGATTTTGTGAATAGTGTTGATAAAAAGCGATATATTCAAATAGGTCTTAAAATTGCGTATTACAGAAAACTCAATGGTTTTACGCAAGAGGAGCTGGCAGAAAAAATAAATCGAAGTACCGGATTTGTGGGTCAGGTGGAGGCACCAAACATTGTAACACCGATTTCCCTTAACACTCTGTTTTCCATTGCCGATGTTTTTCAAATTCAGCCGTACAAATTATTAGAATTTGACGATGTAAAATAGCGGGCGAGAATCACTTTATTCTCGGCTCGCTTGTTTTTTTGTATTATTCCTATTGGAACAGAGCCGCCCACTTATCGTTGTATTGCTGGCTTAATATTCTCTGGGATGTTCTTTTTGTGCTCTACTGAACCTATATTGCGCCGCCAGGTTTTACTACAAAAGGGTGAGTGTGAGGAACGAAACTTCCTCACACTCACCCTTTTGCTAATGCTCATGATAAATAAAACCAACTGACTCGAGAAAACTTTGTATATCCCTGCGCTTATTCATCGGAATACTCAATTGCATGAACCGGGCATGCCTTTATTGTGTCTTGCAGCATTTCTATATCAAGCGATTCGGGTTCATATGTTTTTATAACGGCTTTTTTTCCCTGCATTTCAAACAGCGCAGGATAGTTTTTTACGCAAAGAGTGCAGCCCATACAAGCGTCCCGGTTGATATGAAGTCCGGGCTGCGCCAGCACCTCTCCCGGTAAATCTTTGTCTTTTATAAGTTTTGCTGAGATCCAAGAGAAGATGATGATGGCAATAACAGTAAGCACCCAGCGAATCACCATAAACTTAGGACCTAAAAACTTTGCTTCGTTCAGTAGCATAGGGACCTTGATGACAGCCCAAGAGCTTAATATAATAACAATGTTGCGGATAGAGGCCCCCTTCTTGTGGAGCATAACGCACATGGGAAACGCCGCATAGATCGGGCCTGCTGAAATGCTGCCTACCACAAAAGAGAGGAAAATGCCCTTTGCTCCGGCATCTTTACCCAGATATCGCATGATTTTTTCCTTTGGAATCCACATATCCAAAAGTGCCGTGAGAATAAAGATGACCGGCATAATCATGAGCATTTCCTTGATGTAATACCCACTGTTTTTTACCGACTCTATTCCTAAGGACGGTTTTATAAAAAACAATATGATATAGGCTAAGGCTACAGCCACTAAGAACAGATTTTCCTTTATTTTTTTCAGGATTGTCATATGATCACCCCCATTACAAGCGCAATAATAATTGCAAACAGAAAACTAAGACCGTTGCGAACTGCGGTAAATTTTACCCCAAACTCCTTTTTTTCAAGGGGGAAGGTTACCACGCCAACCATTGTCAAGGTAGTTAAAAAGGCGACAGACGGAATGATACCGACTCCAGCGTTAACCAATGTCCCAACCAGAGGAAACGCTATAAAAGCAGGAACGAGAGTGATAGTGCCAAACAGCGCCGCGACAAATGTTGCCAATAATACTGACTGCTTGCTTACAAAGCCAGCGATTTCTGTAGGCGGCAGCAATGTTAGAATCAAACCAATTGCAAAAATAATGGAAAGAATACTTGCGACCATCCCCTTACCCATTCCAAACGCCATTTTGAGTGCCTGCTTTGTTCTTACTTTATCCTTAAAAAAGGAGATTCCGAGAAAAATCAATGTGCCAATCCATATTGCTAAAGTAAAAATATCCATACATATCCTCCCTTCGAGCTTAGTTTACTTTCCTGGAGCCGGTGCTTTTACAACAATCAGCTCAAGGGTGTCATCATACAGGTTTTTCACATTCATTCTGATTCCCTTAGGGATTTTCAAGACAGTACCCACGGAATACTCATGAACTTCTTGTTCATCCAAACCAATGGACAACAGTCCCCTAATAACAGTCATATAGACATTCGAATTTGAAAAATGCTCGGGAAGACTTTCGTTTTTACCTAGAATCATGTGATTGACATTTACATTTTCATCAACAATCACTTTTTCAATCGTTTTCTTATCACTTTGTACCATTTGAAAGATCTGTTCAATCATTTCAAAAAACCTCCTTTATAATAATGCAAATAGTATAGCATTCCGTTCCATATACAGATAGACACATAGGTTTCTTTTTGGTATAATTAAAACAGGGAGGATAGTGACATGATAGATGAACTGAAAAGAATACCCCTTTTTTATGAAACAGACCGCAAGGTTTTAGAGCATTTAGTACAGGAAAAGCAGATTATCAAAAGTTCCTACCGCAAGGGCGCAACAGTGCATGAACAAAACACAGAATGTTTCGTCGTGGATGTGGTATGCTCCGGCAAGCTGGTAGCTTACTCGTTGTCTCCTAATGGCTCGGAATCTGTTGTATTCGAGTTTGAAGCAGGTAGTATTATCGGAGCCAACCTGCTATTCGGCAATCAGAACCGATACCCAATGAATATCTATTGCACTGCGGATAGTTTTCTCTTTCAAATTTCAACAACCGGAATCAGGGAATTGTTAAAGGAATATGGCTTTGTTATGCAGTTTGTGAAATCCCTTTCGATGAATTCTCAGGGAATGAACCGGAAAATAGCAATGTATACACAAAAATCCCTGCGAGAGAATTTGATGGACTATTTGCTGGCACTTTCGACCCGGCAGAAGTCAAACACCGTAGTACTGACTGTAACAAAAAAACAACTTGCCGATTATTTCGGTGTACAGCGTCCATCACTTTTTCGCGAGCTAAAACGAATGAAGGACGAGGGTCTTATTGAAATTGAAAACAAAAGGATTACTATTATGTGGCTTAGTGAATAGGATTGGTTTTTTAGTTTATCGATGCAGCGGTATCATCTATTAACATACAAACCCTCTGTAGGGCAGTTGTTGATGGAGATATGCACCATGGAACACTTTATAGGATTAAGAGGTATGTATATTGGATGGGATTTTAAAGAGCAAGACAAAAGCAATGATTATACTTCATGAGATATATGGTATTAATGAATTTATCTGGGAGCAATGTAAGCAGTATAGGCAAATGGGATTTGATGTCTTTTGCCCCAATATGCTTGATCGTAATCCGTTTCCATACACAGAATCAGAAGAGGCCTATCGTTATTATTTTCAGAATGTTGGTTTTAAACAATACGCAGAAATAGATGCATTCGTTCACGTATTGAAAGAAAGGTACGATAAAGTATTTATTATCGGCTTTAGCGTTGGCGCCACTGTTGCATGGAGATGCAGTGAAAATCCTTTATGCAGTGGGATTATCGCTTGCTATGGTTCACGCATCAGAGACTATATGAATATTACTATAATTTTAATAACTGATTTCAGGAGTATTTATGATAAGAAATATTTTATTCGATTTAGATGATACTTTACTCGATTTCCATATGGCAGAAAAGATCGCCCTCAAAAAGACCTTGCTTGTTGAGCCAAAAGAGGAATTTCTTACAAGATATAGCGAGATTAATCTTGCTCAGTGGAGAATGCTGGAACAGGGCAAGCTCACGCGGTCACAAGTGAAATTACGGCGTTACCAGATCTTGTTTGACGAAATTGGTGTGGATTGTTCCGCCGAACAGGCCACCGAGTATTATGAAAATTTGCTCTGTTTGGGCCATTATTTCATCGAAGGTGCAGAAGAGACACTGAAAGTTCTTTCAAAGGATTATTGCCTATTCATTGCGTCAAATGGTACTGCGAAGGTTCAGCGAAGCAGAATTGAGAGCGCAGGGATTTGGAAGTATCTGTCCGGCTTGTTCATTTCTCAGGAGATCGGCTATGATAAGCCGAGTATTGGATTTTTTAATTACTGCTTTGCCCATATTCACGGTTTTTGCAAAGCGGAAACAACCATTGTCGGGGATAGCCTGACCTCAGATATAAAAGGTGGAAATATTGCCGAAATTACAACTGTTTGGTACAACCCCAAAGGTTCTAACAACAATTCAGATGTTAAACCTCATTTTGAGATTCGGCATCTTTTGGAACTTGAATGTTTATTCAAAACAATATGAGCAAGCCCTCCGAAGACATATGCTTATTGCTATCAAAGTAAAGCTAGTTAATCTTCAAGTTGAGAGGCTTTTCTTTGATAAGACGGCCACGAGCGTGTTATATCCCTATAACAGACCAGAGTGGTTCAGTTACACTAAACTGGATAGATTTTATTAAGTCATGCAAAATAAAGACTAATTAGAAAAGACGAAATGCAAATGAAATGTTGCCATCACTGTGAACATCATGCAAGCTGTATCGAGCATGTACCTATCTTTGCTAGTCTCAGCCGGGATGAGCGACTGGAGACCACTGAAATTGCATCCTCCCGTAGCTTCGAAAAAGGCGAAACGGTATATAGGGCAGGTGATGAGGGCAGAACACTCTTTGTTCTTTATACCGGACGAGCAAAACTTTTCCGATTGAATGCAAGCGGAAGGAATCAGGTTCTTCGCGTGGTTGAACCGGGGCAATTTATCGGAGAGCTGTCTCTTTTTTTTCTGCCCCTCACCGATAACGTCCTCCCACAATATAGAGTAAACCACCCCCAAAAATCGTATGATTTTCAAGGTAGTTTTTTGTTTTATGCCGCTATATTCCTTGTATATCAAGGGGTTTCGGAAGTTTCGGGTTGTATAAACTGAAAGATTTTGTTTTATAAAATCTGATAGAAATTGCCTATCATAATTATAACTGTTAAGAGTTATGAGAAAACAAAACCCAGCACCCCAATGGCATTATCACCCTCACTCCAATGGCATTGAACACCTACTAGAATGGCATTCTCATATGTGTTTATATGCCTTTTTTATCGATAAACAAGAGTTATAGAATTTATGGCAAATTATATCCATATTACTCCTTTGAATTGGTTATTTGAGAATCAATATCTTTTTTAGGCTGACTTGACTT
>JAQWDK010000029.1:19311-23501 GCA_028705495.1 Eubacteriales bacterium | reverse complement strand
CAGATAACAGTACACCCCGGTCGTAAGACTGGGGTGTTTTTATTTTTGCTGAAAGTGTTAAGGACTTGAACCTTTTTCGAGCTCCTGTTACCCGAACCAGAGAGACCGCCGATTTGTGTCGACAGTCTTTTATGTATTAGAGTGGAAATAAATAGCTATTTGTGATATTATTAATGCTAAGATTTTTTATATTAGTTGGGGAGGATAAAATATGCCGCTTCCAATGGTTCACCTTGGTGTTGCAAGGAACTTGATTGATATCTTTAGCATTAACGATTTGCCCAGCTTTTACTTAGGCTCTATTGCACCTGATGCAGTACATATGCGTGATAATTTTTGCCAAGATGATAAAAGTATCTCTCACATGAGAAATGAAGATAAAAAATTATGGGAGAACGATATAGTAAGTTACATTAAAACCAAAGTAAATAGCGATGTTTTTTTAACAGGATACAGTGTTCATATTTTAACGGATATAATATGGAATAGAACACTGTACACATCGTTTAAAACAAAATATAATCAGGATGATTCCCCAATGCAAGAGCAACGTTGGGCTTATTATAATGATACAGATAAGCTTGATTTTGAGTTGTTTTATAAAATGAGTTACACCAATGAAATGATGGAAATGCTTTCAAAAAGCAAACCAGTTGATGTTATCGGATTAGTTTCTTCTGATGAAATAGCTGCATGGAATGAGAGAACTCTGCATTGGTATGATGGTAAAGAAAGTCAACATAAAAATCCCATAAAATACATCACTTTTGATGAATTAATAAATTTTATGCAAAGTGCAGCAATTGAAATAAGCAATTTAATTTACGGAAACTGAGCATATCGTTTAAGTCATTGCATCTTTTTCGTTACCTCTTTACAGAAAAAAGCCTATTGCGAAAGCAATAGGCTTTTTTCAACTAAGTGTTCCGCTACGCGGAACGTGAAACGCGCTTCGCGCGTGAGGTGTCCCTCGGACGAAAAGATGCGGAACACTTATCTTCATGTTGTAGCGTAGCTACAACACTTCACTTCGCCGCAGGCGATACTTCACATTCGACGAAGTCGAATATTTCACTCGTTCCCTGTTCTCCTTGGCTTTCCTGCGTATTAGGATATAATTATCATAAAGACTACATTATCGTGCCTGTCATAGTGGCGAAAACACTTTATGCAAACTGCGGAACAATAAGACGACTGCTTATCTCCTCCCTCAATAACGCAAAATAGAATCATAATATCTAAGAAGCCCATTTTTATGGGCTTTTTTCATATAAAATAAATCTTATAAAAAATATTTCAAATTTTGATGTAGGTCAAATTAATTTTGTACATCACATGCTATAATAAGCTCAACAAATAAAAGAAAGAAGGTTACGGCTATGACATTCATCGAAAAAACAAAGAAACAATTTAAGGTGCTGGAGCAGTATGTTCCGATTGTAGCAAGGGTTCATGGCGGAAGCCATCCTGAATTTCACGAGGTAAAAAAGCTGTTTGATGCAATCAACAAGAAGACTAAGGACGCAGGTTCTGACAAGCCTGAGCTTTATGATGAATTCACAAATCTGCGTGAAATTACAACTAACTACACCGTTCCCGGTGATGTTTGCGAAAGTTATGAAGCTGTTTATAATATGCTTGCTGAAATAGATAAGGCATACCAGACAAATTAGTCTATTCTAAAATATTCCACAATAAAAGAGGTGATCGCATGCAAAGATTTATATTAAAGAGTAAAAATAAAATAACACTGATGAGTGGAATTTTAATCTCAGCAGGGTTTTTAACTAATTGGATTATAGGAAATGAAACAATTTTTGCTTGGTCATTGATTATTGCTTCCGCTTTAGGTGTTTTGCCTATAGCAATACAAGCATATCAAGCGCTTCGAGTTAAGGTAGTCAGCATTGATGTACTCGTTACAATCGCTGTATTAGGTGCTTTTATCATCAAGAACTACGAAGAAGCCGCTATTGTAACATTCCTGTTTTTATTCGGTGCTTTCTTAGAACAGCGAACATTGAATAAAACCCGTTCCGCTATAAAAGAGCTGACAGAAATGGCACCCGAAAGCGCGCTTAAACAAATTGAGAATGGCAAATTCGAAGAAGTTGATGTAGGCGAAGTTGATGTCGGCGATATACTTCTTGTTAAGACGGGTGCAAAAGTTCCTGTTGACGGTACTGTTTTAACCGGTGAAGGCAGTATAAATGAAGCGAGTATCACTGGTGAATCTCTTCCTGTCGCAAAAGAAACAGGCTCTAATGTATACGCAGGTACGATATTAGATAACGGTACAATCCAAATTGTCGCGGACCGTGTCGGTGAAGATACAACATTCGGTAGGATCATCGAGCTTGTGGAAGAAGCTCAGGATTCAAAATCTGAAGCTGAACGCTTTATAGATAAATTCTCAAAATATTATACTCCAGCTGTTCTTGTTCTATCTCTAATAGTTGGGTTAATTACGCAAGATGTCGCGCTTGCTATAACAATCTTAGTTCTCGGCTGCCCCGGGGCTCTTGTTATCGGCGTTCCAGTATCAAATGTTGCCGGCATAGGAAACGGCGCACGCCATGGTATACTGCTGAAAGGTAGCGAAGTTATAGGCGACTTCAGCAAAGTAGACACAATGGTATTCGATAAAACGGGAACACTGACTGTAGGAAATCCTTCAGTTGCTGAAAAAGAGTATTATGGTGATAATATTGATGAAGCTTTGGGCTATCTTGCAAGCGTTGAACGCGAATCGGATCACCCTTTGGCAAAAGCAGTTTTAGAAGAAATCGGAGAAACAACATTTTCAGCTGTTGAAAACACAGAAGTTGTAAAAGGCGGTGGAATCGCCGCAATGGTTGACGGTCACAGGATAGCTGTCGGCAATGTAGCACTGATGGAAAGAGAAAATGTTGTTTTCAGCGAAAAAGCGAAAGCTGATGTGTCACGTTTTGAGAAAAGTGGAAATTCACTTGTGCTGGCTTCAGTTGATGGTGAACTTAAAATCCTGATGGGAATACGCGATCAAATACGGCCAGGTGTAAAAGAAGATTTATTGAAGCTCAAGAAGCTTAAGGTTAAGAACCTCGTTATGTTGTCCGGTGACAATCAGGGTACAGTCGATGCTGTTAGTCGTGAGTTAGGATTAACTGAAGCACATGGGAATATGTTACCCGAAGATAAGTCAGCATACATCAAAAAGCTCATTGACCAAGGTCAGATAGTCGCTTTTGTCGGTGACGGTGTCAATGACAGCCCTTCTCTCGCTTTAGCAAATATCGGTATAGCAATGGGAAGCGGAACTGATGTAGCTATTGAAACATCGGACGTTGTTCTTATGAATTCAGACTTTAGCCGTCTGCCCCACGCTCTCGGATTAACGAAAGCAACATCTCGAAACATGAAGCAAAACATTTTCATCGCCGTCGGCGTTGTGTTAGTGCTGCTTGCTAGCTTGTTATTCAGCGAATGGATGAATATGTCGATCGGTATGTTAGTTCATGAAGCAAGTATCTTGGTCGTTATCTTAAACGGTATGAGACTGCTACGATACAAGTTAAGAAATAAATAAACAACGAGAAAGGAATGGTCGTACAAATGAAAAAAGCTACTCTTCAATTAGAAACCCTAACCTGTCCGTCATGTTTGCAAAAGATCGACAAAGCTGTAAAAGCTTTGGATGGCGTTGACAAAGAGAGCGTAAATGTGCTTTTTAACTCAAGTAAAGTTAAGCTAAACTTTGATGATGAAAAATTATCAGTAGAGAATATTGAGAAAGCTATTACAACTCTGGGTTATGAAGTTAAAAAGTCACAGGTAAACGATCTATAAGTAACGACAGATGACTCGGTTTATTTAAACCGGGTCATTTTTTTGTAATTTATAAACCGTTGATATAAATGAGTTTTTATGGTACAATAGTAGTATAAAATATATATAGGAGTTAATTTAATGGCTGGTAATAGAATAATATGCACAAAAAATAATGTAGAGTATCTAACAATAAGAAAGGCAATGTGTGTCGGCGCTCGCACCGAAAGCGAGCTGCGCGAAAAGTGTGGTGTTTGTCTTGAATGCGAAGGTTGCCGAACAGAAATACCGAATATACTGACTTCCGTCTGCGGATGTATGAATGTTTCCTTACAGGCTGTCATCGATGCAATAAAAAACGGAGCTGATACAGTTGACAAGGT
>JAQWDK010000029.1:0-19211 GCA_028705495.1 Eubacteriales bacterium | reverse complement strand
GTCTTGAATGCGAAGGTTGCCGAACAGAAATACCGAATATACTGACTTCCGTCTGCGGATGTATGAATGTTTCCTTACAGGCTGTCATCGATGCAATAAAAAACGGAGCTGATACAGTTGACAAGGTCGGCAAAGTTACAGGTGCTGGAACAGGAACAGATTGCGG
Source organism: Eubacteriales bacterium (assembly GCA_028705495.1). GTDB lineage: Bacteria > Bacillota > Clostridia > Oscillospirales > CAG-382 > GWF2-38-85. The sequence continues at coordinate 19,045 of JAQWDK010000029.1, read as the reverse complement.
TAAATGCAAGTCACTCATTGCAAATATCATCGAACTGGGTAGGTAATTTTGATTTATCCTTTGACTTCGTTGACAAGCATTTTTTGATGTGATAAACTTTATTTATAAAAGGCTATGAGCAGCCTCGAATGCTTAAATTATAATTTTTGAGGATACAAAATGAAACAGGTCAGAATAGCGATCTTAGGACAAGGAAGGAGCGGTCGTGACATTCACGGTCTGCACCTCAAAACCGACACAGAACGTTTCAAGGTTGTCGCTGTCGTCGAACCTTTTGACATCAGACGCGATAGAGCTGCGAATGAATACGGATGCGATGTTTACTCGGATTATCGTGAGCTATTCAACCGTAACGACATCGACCTCGTCGTAAACGCGACACCGAGTCATTTACATTATTCCATAACAAAAGATTTACTGGAACATAAGCTTAATGTTCTTTGTGAAAAGCCTTTCGTTCCCACCGTTGCCGAGGTGGACGACCTTGTTACAACAGCAAAAGCTAACGACTGCAAGTTGATGGTGTTCCAACAATCACGCTTTGCTGGCTATTTTGAAAAAGTTAAGGATGTTATCGCAAGCGGTAAACTCGGTAGAATCGTTCAAGTTAACATACAGTTCAACGGTTTCGCAAGACGCTGGGACTGGCAGTGCTGTCTCGAATACAACGGTGGCAATCTCGCAAACACTGGTCCTCATCCGCTTGACCAAGCACTTAATATAATGGATATGTATGACGGAATACCTGAAGTGTTCTGTAAAATGGATTCATGTAACTCCTATGGTGATGCAGAGGATTATGTAAAGCTAATTTTAACAGCTCCCGGTAAACCTCTCATTGACCTTGAAATTTCTTCTTGTGACACTTACCCTGCTTTTACATATAAGGTTCAGGGAACAAAAGGTACTCTCAAAGGTAATATGTCAAAAATCGAATGGAAGTACTTCAATCCCGAAGAAGCTCCTTTCCAAAAGCTAATAAAAGAAACACTGACAAGCGGACCCGAAATGTTGCCTGCATACTGCGGTGAGAAACTTAACTGGTATGAGGAAGTTTGGAACGGTGACCCCAACAGTCCCTTTGTGTTTGCTGTAAGAAAATACTATAATATGGTCTATGACCACATAACAGAAAACAAGCCGCTAATAATAACTCTTGACCAGGTAAGACAGCAAATCGCTGTTATAAATGAGTCCCATAGACAAAATCCAAAGTTCGATATAAATAAGTAATTGAAAGGGTCCTACCGATGATAAAACCCATCAATGGTTCGTTTTTTGAATTCCAGCACCATAATAAGCCCGAAGGCAAGTATTGGAACGATGTTATGCGCAGTATGACTGAAACGCAGTGGCGTAATAAAATCAGAGAAATGCATGAGCTCGGGATGGAGTATCTTGTTCTTCTTGCATCAGCTCTTTATGATGAAGCATACTTTGAAACTGACATTTATCCCATTGCTCCCCTCGCCTGTCCCGATCCTATAGGTGTGCTACTAGACGAGACCGATAAGCTAGGGATGAAAGTCTTTATGTCCGCTGGGTTCTACGGCGAATGGACTAAACCATATGACAATTTTGTAGATCCCGATGTCACAAAACGTGCATTTAAAGCGATGAGCACAATCTGCGAGAGATACGGTCACAACAAGAGCCTTTACGGCTGGTATCTACCTGACGAAGCTTGGATAAACAAGTACTTTGACCCGCTTTTCATTGATTTTATCAACAAATACCGGGCTGAAACGCTGAGATTAAATCCTGATTTCAAGATGCTGATTGCCCCATACGGTACAAAAGACTGCGTACACGACGATGAGTTTGTCCGTAGGCTTGAAACAATTGACTGCGATTTCATCGCCTACCAAGACGAAGTCGGTGTTGAAAAGTCTACACCCGACCAAACAAAGCGTTATTATGAAAGCCTTCGAAAATCTCACGACAAGGCTGGTCGTGCTGCTCTCTGGGCGGATGTTGAAACCTTCAAATTTGAAGGACACGTCTATCACAGTGCACTTATTTCACCAGATTTCAGCCGCTTAAAAGCGCAGCTTGAATCCGTGTCGCCGTATGTAGACAAGATTCTTGTTTACACCTACCCCGGCACATTCAATAAACCAGGAACCGATGCCTTTATAGGAGAGCCCGGATCGACAAAGCTTTATACAGATTACAAAGAGTTTTTTAAGCTTTAATTTGCACTCATTTAGTGGTCGTGCGGTAAAACATCGTACGACCTTCTTTCTTTGCTATATTAATATAAAATGTATGTTTGATTTGATATTATGCAATATGTTGTATGCAGTCGACGATACCGCAGAAATTTATATTGAAAAATATCATTGTTTTTAAAAGCTTTTAATGTTAAAATAAATGTACTACTTTAAAGGACTGATTGCTTTGCAAATTATTACGTCAGCTCTTAAAATTCAACCTCTTTTTGGTCCCGGGGATATTGGTTATCGTTATCCTACATCCCTTCTCTCTTCACGCATTATCATTGTCTCGCGCAGTCATTTTGTCGAAATATAGCTCTTACTAAGACAGGCTTTACCCGCTTTGTCTTTTTTGTTTTTTACATTCATCTTATTCCAGAAAGGAATTTAATTTCTATGAAAAAAGTAGCTGTCATTATGGGAAGCGATAGCGATTTAAAGGTCGTTGAACCGGCAATAAAACAACTCGCTGAGTTTGGTATCCCCTGCGAAGCGAGAATTATGTCCGCTCATAGAACACCTGAAGCTGTCGCAGAGTTTACAAAAAACGCAAGAAGCAATGGATTCGGCGCCATAATTGCTGCCGCTGGTAAAGCTGCTCATCTCGCAGGAGCTATTGCAGCTCAAACTACCCTCCCGGTTATCGGTATACCTATCAAATCATCAACTCTCGACGGGCTTGACGCACTTCTTTCGACCGTGCAGATGCCTTCCGGACTTCCTGTGGCAACAGTTGCGATTGACGGAGCAGCTAATGCTGCAATTCTTGCCGCACAAATTATTGCAATCTCTGATGAAAATCTTGCGCACAAACTTGATGATTTCAGAGAAAAGATGAAAAATTCCGTTCTTGAAAAAGATGCTGAGCTTCGTAAAACTCGATATAAATTTAATAAAGGAATATAACAATGGAAAAACTCGAACAGCTTTATGAAGGTAAAGCAAAAAAGGTATATAAGACATCGGACCCAGAACTTTACATCGTTGATTACAAAGACGATGCAACCGCTTTTAATGGGCTGAAAAAGGGTACAATCTCCGGCAAGGGCAGTATCAACAACCGTGTCACAAATCATCTTATGAAACTGCTTGAAAAAAGCGGTATTCCCACCCACTTCGTAAAAGAGCTTTCTGAAAGAGAAACACTTGTTAAAAAAGTTACGATCGTTCCGCTCGAAGTCATTGTTAGAAATATAGCTGCAGGCTCCCTTGCAAAACGACTTGGTATTGAAGAGGGTGTTCGCATGAAGAGCACAGTTATAGAATACTGCTATAAGGACGATGCTCTTGGCGACCCAATGATAAACGAGTATCATATTCTCGCAATGGAATTTGCGACAAAGGACGAACTTGACAAGATTGCAGACTACTCACTTAGAATAAACAAAATACTCACCGATTATCTTGCCGATTTAGGTATTGAACTCGTTGATTTCAAACTTGAGTTTGGAAAAACTACCGACGGTACAATTGTTCTCGCCGACGAAATCTCACCTGACACCTGCCGTTTTTGGGATTCAGCAACAGGTAAAAAACTTGATAAAGACCGCTTCCGCCGTGATCTCGGTGATGTAGAAAGCGCTTATCAAGAAATAATGAAAAGACTTATGGGTGAATAATTTCTATTTGGTATTTCGAAAGGATGGAAACATTGATGTTTGATCAATTGCATGAGGAATGCGGCGTTTTTGGGATATATTCGCGCGATCCTAATATAGATGTTGCAAAAGACACCTACTACGGTCTTTTTGCACTACAGCACCGCGGGCAGGAGAGCTGCGGAATTGTCGTCAACGATGATGGCGTTATGACAAGCCATAAAGATGTCGGACTTGTTGAAAATGTCTTTACAAAAGATACTGTTAATCAGCTCGGAAGCGGTCAGATTGCAATCGGTCATGTTCGTTACGGGACAACAGGAACTCGTCCGCGACTCAATGCCCAACCTCTTGTGGTTAATCACAGTAAGGGTTATATGGCGATTGCCCACAATGGAAACCTTGTTAACGCTTTTGAGCTTCGCGAAGAGCTTGAGTTGAATGCATCAATTTTTCATACAACAAGCGATACTGAGGTTATCTCATATGTAATTACACGTGAACGTCTAAATACCTCATCTATAGAAAATGCCGTTTGTAAAGCTATGCCGAAACTTCAAGGTGCATATTCGATTGTTCTGATGTCACCGACAAAACTCATTGCCGCACGTGATATGCATGGTTTTAGACCCCTGTGCATGGGTCAAATAGGCGAAAGCGTTATATTTGCTTCCGAATCCTGCGCGTTCGACAGCATCGGAGCAACTTTTATCAGAGATATTGAACCCGGTGAAATCGTTGTAGTTGACGAGAACGGTGTGAGATCAATTAGAGAGCATTGCGGTAAAGCAAAAAGAGCACTTTGTATTTTTGAATACATTTATTTTGCCCGTCCGGACTCCGTGATTGAGGGTACTTCGGTTCACAATGCTCGCCAAAGAGCCGGCGCATTCCTCTCACTTGAACATCCGGTTCAAGCGGATGTTGTCATCGGTGTCCCCGATTCCGGAATTGATGCAGCTATCGGTTATTCAAAACAATCAGGTATTCCTTATGGTCTTGGTTTTATAAAAAATCGTTATATCGGAAGAACATTTATTCAACCATCTCAATCACAGCGTGAGATCAGCGTAAGAATAAAGCTTAACCCCATCTCATCAACCATCAAGGACAAACGTGTTATTATAATCGATGACTCCATCGTCAGAGGTACAACAAGTGCAAGAATCGTCAAAATGCTTCGTGATGCGGGTGCTAAAGAAGTACACATGCGTATATCCTCTCCTCCATTTTTAAATCCCTGTTTTTATGGAACTGATATAGATTCTCGCGAAAATCTCATCGCTTGTAATTACACACATGACGAAATAAAGCACATGATCGGTGTCGATTCTCTTGGTTATCTCAGCGTCGATAACCTTGTAAGAATCTGCGATGGAAATACATCAAACGATAATTTTAACGGTTTTTGTACCGCTTGCTTCACAGGCAACTATCCCACTGAAGTTCCCGGTCAGATGAAGAAAAACCGCTTTGAGCAAAAAATAAGCATAAGTAAGTCAATTGATTGAATTTGATGATTTTTTTTGATCAGCCGCTTCGCGGCAGAATGGACATTATTATGAAAAGTTACAGCGAAAGCTATAAAGATGCTGGTGTTGATATAACGGCAGGATACACTGCAGTTAAGCTTATGCGTGAGCATATAGCAAGAACTATGACAAAGGGAGCCCTCTCGGATATAGGCGGTTTCGGTGGTCTTTTTGAGCTCAATCTTACAGGTATAGAAAAACCTGTTCTTGTGAGTGGAACTGACGGTGTCGGAACAAAACTGAAACTTGCTTTCCTCTCTGACAAGCACAACACTGTCGGAATTGACTGCGTTGCTATGTGTGTGAACGACATTGTTTGTTCAGGTGCAAAACCGCTTTTTTTCCTTGACTACATTGCTCTTGGCAAAAATATACCCGAAAAGGTCGCTTCGATTGTTGAAGGTGTTGCCGAAGGTTGTGTAAGAGCAGGATGCGCTCTTATCGGTGGTGAGACAGCGGAGATGCCCGGATTCTACCCTGAAGATGAATACGATCTTGCAGGATTTTCTGTTGGTGTTGTTGATAAATCAAAGGTTTTTAACAATAAAACCGTAAAATCAGGTGATGCGGTCATATCACTTCCCTCCTCAGGTGTTCACTCAAACGGCTTTTCCCTTGTTCGAAAAGTGTTCGGTGTTAACAAAGAAAATATATCGGTATATTATTCCGAACTCAGCTCAACTTTAGGAGAAGCGTTACTTACTCCCACTGAAATTTATGTAAAACCCATCATCGCACTCTCGGAAGCTGTTACCATCAAAGCTGTGTCTCATATTACAGGCGGTGGCTTTTATGAAAATATACCGAGAAGTATACCAGATGGCTTTACAGTAAAAATTGACCGTAAATCGCTTAAAATCCTTCCGATTTTCGAGTTAATACAAAAAGTCGGCAACATTTCCGACCATGATATGTTTAACACATTCAACATGGGGACTGGTATGAGTGTTGTCGTTTCAGTAGAGGAAGCAGATAAAGCAGTCTCGATTCTGAGAGAAAACGGTGTTGCAGCTTATACCTGTGGTGAAGTAACCGAAGGCGGCGAAGGTGTTGAGATATGCTAAAGGCTCGTGTCGCGGTTCTTGTGAGCGGTGGAGGAACTAACCTTCAAGCTCTGATTGATGCACAAAAAGCGGGGCAAATGAATAGTTGTGAGCTTACTCTTGTAGTTTCAAGTAAACCCGACGCTTTCGCTCTTACAAGAGCTGCTGAAGCAGGAATTCCGACTGCGGTTGTTGATATTAAATCATTTACTGATAGAAGTGAGTTTGAAAAAAAGCTATTGGAAGTACTTTGTGAAAATATAATTGATATGATTGTGCTTGCTGGTTTTATGTATGTATTAAGCAGAGACTTTGTATCGAGTTATCTTGAAAAAATTGTAAATGTCCATCCCTCACTAATACCAGCTTTTTGTGGTGACGGCTTCTATGGCCTTCGCGTTCACAAAGCTGTGCTTGATTATGGTGTTAAAGTGACTGGTGCTACTGTGCATTATGTAAACGAAATAACCGACGGCGGAAAAATCATACTCCAAAAAGCAGTGGAAGTAAAAGATACTGACACACCGGAAAGTTTACAACAACGTGTTATGCGTGAAGCAGAATGGGTTATACTTCCTAAAGCTTGTGAGATTGTTGCGCGAAGAATTCTTAATGAGAAGGAGACAGAGCGTGAAACCTAACTCAGGTGAAGTCCAACTACTGTGCATTCACGCCCTAAAATTCAATAAATTGAATTTCATGATTTTATATGTACCGCTTCGCGGTAGAATGGAGATTAAATGAATATAACCGAAGCGCTCAAAGGCAATAGCTATCCCGGACGCGGTATTGTTATCGGTAAAACCGCTGACGGCGTGAATGCCGTTATCGCCTACTTTATTATGGGTAGGAGCGTTAACAGTCGTAACCGTATTTTCGCTAAGACGGATGACGGAATAAAAACCGAAGCATTTGATCCCGCAAAGCTTACAGACCCTTCCCTTGTAATCTATTCACCTGTAAGGGTAATTGGAAATAAAACAATCGTTACTAACGGTGATCAAACTGACACAATATATGACTTTATCCAAGACGGAAAAACCTTTGAAGAAGCACTCGAAACACGCCGTTATGAACCCGATGCACCAAATCTCACTCCGAGAATCAGCGGTATATTGGATATAACAGATGGCAAGCTCAGCTACAAGCTAAGTATTCTCAAAAGCGACACTGCTTCGCCCGACCATTGCGTTCGGTTTTTCTACAGCTATTCCGAACCTTCCGATGGTGTGGCTCGTCTTATTCACACTTATAAATGTGATGGTAACCCGATTCCTTCATTCTGTGGTGAACCGGTTCAACTTGAAATCAGTGGTAATGCTATAAGTTTTGCTGATGAGGTTTGGAACGCGCTTGATGAGGATAACAAGGTTTCACTCTTTGTCAGATTCATTCCACTGGATGGAAAAATACCTGAAACGATTATTATCAATAAGAATAAAAAATAGCATTTACCGATAGCTTAGCGATTAGATGGAGGATAAGATGAAAACAGAACTTGAGCTAAAATACGGGTGTAACCCTAATCAAAAACCAGCGAAAATATACATAGAGAATACCAATCTACCTATTGAAGTTTTGAATGGCAGACCTGGTTACATAAATTTTCTTGACGCACTCAATGGCTGGCAGCTTGTGAGGGAGCTAAAAGAGGCTCTCGGTCTTCCTGCAGCTGCTTCTTTTAAGCATGTAAGTCCGGCAGGGGCTGCTATTGGTAAACTTTTATCGGATGTATTAAGAAAGATTTATTTTGTCGATCCAACACTTGAGCTATCACCTCTCGCGTGCGCTTATGCCAGAGCAAGAGGAGCAGACAGAATGTCATCTTTTGGTGATTGGATTGCTTTGAGCGACTGCTGTGATTACGCTACCGCAAAACTGATACAGCACGAAGTTTCTGATGGTGTCATTGCTCCAGACTACACTGCTGAAGCGTTTGAGATTTTGAAAAGCAAACGCAAAGGTGCGTATAATATTGTTAAAATTGACTCTTCCTATGTTCCCGATCCGATCGAGCGTAAACAAGTTTTTGGTATCACCTTTGAACAAGGCAGAAATGAATATAAAATAAGCAAATCTCAACTTGACAATGTCGTTACGGAAATCAAGGAAATTCCGGATTCTGCAAAGCAAGATCTTGTTCTTTCACTCATCACTCTTAAATACACACAATCCAACTCCGTCTGTTTTGCTTACGATGGACAAACCATTGGTGTCGGTGCAGGCCAGCAGTCCAGAATCCACTGCACAAGACTTGCAGGTGGTAAAGCAGACAACTGGTTCCTTCGTCAGCATCCAAAGGTTCTCGCCCTTCCCTTCAGAAACGACATACCAAGACCTAACCGTGATAATGCTATTGATGTTTATATATCTGATTTCGCAGACGATGTTATAGGTGATGACGTTTGGTATGAGACCTTCACTACTCAACCCGAACCATTAACAACCGTTGAAAAAAGATTTTTCCTTGATGCACAAACTGGTGTATCTCTTGGGAGCGATGCATTCTTCCCCTTTGGCGATAACATTGAACGCGCATACAGAAGTGGCGTTAAATATATTGCAGAACCGGGCGGTTCAATCAGGGATGACAATGTCATCAGTATGTGTAATAAATTCGGTATAGCAATGGCGTTTACCGGAATGAGACTATTCCATCATTAAAGGAGACAAGCGTGAAAATACTTGTTGTCGGCGGCGGTGGCCGCGAACATGCGATAATAAAAAAGCTTTGCGAGAACAGCCGCGTTGAAAAAGTTTATGCACTTCCTGGCAATGGTGGTATCGCAGAAATAGCTGAATGTGTGCCGATAGGTACTAAAGATATAAATAAAATCCGCGACTTTGCAGTCAATAACAAGGTTGACTTTGCAGTTATTGCTCCTGACGACCCACTGGTACTTGGTGCTGTTGACCTCCTTGAGGAAGCAGGTATACTGTGCTTTGGCCCGAATAAAGCTGCTGCTGCGATTGAAGGAAGCAAGGTTTTTTCTAAAAACCTTATGAAGAAATACAGCATCCCGACCGCAGGGTATGAAGTTTTTGAGAAAGCTGAAGATGCTTCTGAATATATTGCAAAAACGAACAGTTTCCCCGTAGTTATAAAAGCTGACGGACTTGCATTAGGAAAAGGTGTTATCATAGCGCAAGACCGAACTGAAGCTCAGGATGCGATTACATCTATTATGTCCGACCGTATTTTTGGCGAGAGCGGTAACAAAATTGTTATTGAAGAATTTTTGAGTGGCCCTGAGGTTTCCGTGCTTGCCTTTACTGACGGTAAAACAGTCGTACCGATGGTTTCCTCTATGGATCATAAAAAAGCGTTTGACGGTGATTTAGGACCTAACACAGGCGGTATGGGAACGATTGCACCCAATCCCTTTTATGACTATAAAACAGCTAAAGAGTGTATGGAGCGCATATTTATCCCTACTATAAACGCAATGAATGCTGAGGGTAGACCCTTCAAAGGATGCTTATATTTTGGGCTTATGCTTACCTCAAACGGTCCGATGGTTATTGAATATAACTGCCGTTTCGGTGACCCGGAAGCACAAGTAGTCCTTCCACTTTTGAAAACTGATCTTCTTGAAATCATGGAAGCTGTTACGGGGGAAAGACTTTCAGATATTTCCATCGAATTTGATAATGGTGCAGCTTGCTGTGTTATAATAGCTTCAGGAGGTTATCCATCCTCATACAAAAAGGGCTATGAAATAAAAATTGCAGATATTTCACCTGATACAAGACTTTACCATGCGGGAACAACTCTTTCTGATAGTGTCCTTGTCACCTCCGGCGGAAGGGTTATTGGTGTAACGGCAACGGGAAGAAGCCTTAATGAAGCAGTAGATAAAGCATATAAAGATGCTTCTAATGTCAACTTCAAGGACGCATTTTACCGTAAAGATATCGGAGTAAGAGCGCTTAAATATATTGAAAACACAGACTGAAAGGATTAATCATGGTTCATCGTATTTATGTTGAAAAAAGGCCGGAGTTTGCTTCGGAAGCCACAGCGCTACTTAATGACCTTAAGTCCTCGCTGGGAGTAACAAGTATCGAGAAGCTTAGGTTATTAAACAGATATGATACCGAACACATTGAAGAATCGCTTTTTGATTATTGTATCGACAAAGTGTTTTCGGAACCACAGACGGATATATTCTTTAGAGAATTGCCGTCGGACTACGATCATGCCTTTGCTGTTGAGTACCTTCCGGGTCAATATGACCAAAGGGCTGACTCTGCTTCTCAGTGTATTCAAATTATTTCTCAGTCAAAACGTCCTACTGTTAAGAGTGCAAAAGTATATCTTTTGGACGGAGAGTTATCAGAAGAACAACTATCTGAAATAAAAAGCTACCTCATCAACCCTGTAGAATGTAGAGAAGCGACTCTCGGCTCATACACAACCCTTGATGAAATATATGACGCTCCACCCGAAGTAGAAACTGTTGACGGTTTTAGATTTATGAACGAAGAGCAGTTGAATGATATGCTCTTACAGTTTGGCTTTGCAATGGACTCGGAAGATATCGCATTCTGCCGAGACTACTTTGTTTCTATCGACAGAGACCCGACAGTAACTGAACTTCGAATGATTGATACCTATTGGTCCGACCATTGCAGACATACCACTTTTATGACAACTATTGACAGCGTAGAAATTGATGACGGTCATTTAATGGCAGAATACGAAAATTATATCGGTATTCGTGCAGAACTCGGCAGGACTAAGCCTGTAAACCTTATGGACCTCGCTACAATTGGTGCGAGGTACCTAAAATCTAAAGGAAAACTTCCAAAACTTGATGAATCTGAAGAAATAAACGCCTGCACAGTTAAAATCAATGTCGAAGCAGACGGGGAAAATGAAGATTGGCTCCTTCTTTTCAAAAATGAAACTCACAATCATCCTACAGAGATAGAACCATTCGGCGGTGCCGCTACATGTATCGGTGGCGCTATTCGTGACCCTCTTTCAGGAAGAAGCTATGTTTATCAAGCTATGAGAGTGACGGGAGCAGCTGACCCACTTGTCCCTGTTTCCGAAACCTTACCAGGCAAGCTCCCGCAGAAAAAGATTGTTACAACCGCAGCAGCTGGTTATTCCTCCTATGGTAACCAAATCGGGCTTGCTACAGGGCTTGTCGATGAGATATACCATCCAGGTTATGTTGCAAAACGAATGGAAATCGGTGCTGTTGTAGGTGCAGCTCCTGCAAAAAATGTTGTAAGAATTGCTCCTGAAGCAGGTGATCTCGTTCTGCTCATTGGCGGTAGGACGGGCAGAGACGGATGCGGTGGCGCAACCGGTTCATCTAAATCCCATACCTCTGACTCCCTTGCAAAATGTGGCGCAGAAGTACAAAAAGGCAACGCTCCAGAAGAGCGTAAGCTGCAAAGGCTGTTTAGAAATCCGGATGCTGCAAAACTTATAAAGAAATGCAATGATTTCGGAGCTGGTGGCGTTTCAGTAGCTATCGGAGAGCTTGCTGATGGACTTTTTATCAACCTTGACTCAGTTCCGAAAAAATACGAAGGTCTTGATGCCACTGAACTAGCAATAAGCGAATCGCAAGAGAGAATAGCTGTTGTTGTTTCTCCAGAGGATGCAGATGCCTTTATTGGCTTTGCGGATGCGGAGAACCTTGAGGCTACCGTTGTCGCTGAGGTAACAGCGGAACCGTATCTTAGAATGAGCTATAATGGTCGTATTATTGTTGATCTCTCACGCGAATTTCTTAATTCAAACGGTGCTGAAAAACATACTGAAGTATGCATTGAAAAACCAAATGAATATACTGCACCATCTTATAATAGCTTTACCGAAGGACTTATAAAATCTCTTGACGATCTTAATGTATGCTCAAAGCGCGGCTTAGCTGAGCGGTTCGACTCCACAATCGGTGCAGGAAGTGTGCTTATGCCTTTTGGCGGTAAGTTTCAGGAAACACCGATTCAGGTTATGGCAGCAAAGCTACCTGTTTTAGGTAAGGAGACAAACACCTGCTCAGTTATGGCATACGGTTACAACCCTTTTGTTTCCGAATGCGACCAATACACAGGTGCATATAACGCAGTTGTTGAATCTGTTTCTAAGCTTGTCGCAGCTGGTGCATATACCGAAGACATTTATCTGACCTTCCAAGAATATTTCGAAAGATTAGGCAAATCCCCCGAAAGATGGGGCAAACCCTTTGCCGCACTTCTTGGCGCACTAAGAGCTCAGCTTGATTTAGGTATTGCATCAATTGGTGGCAAGGACTCCATGAGCGGCAGTTTTGAGTCTCTCGATGTTCCGCCTACACTTGTTTCTTTTGCTGTTTCAGTCGCAAATGCAGCTAATATAATTTCACCTGAATTTAAGAAAGCTGGAAGTAAGGTCGTCTTTGTCGAACCAATCAAAAAAGGCAATATTTACGACCGCGGACAAATGCTTGCCCTATATTCAAAAATCAGCGATCTTATCCGTACTGGTAAAGTAATTTCTGCCTATGTACCCACCTTTGGCGGTGTTGCAGCTGCAATTTTCAAGATGTGTATCGGTAACAAAATCGGCTTTTCCTTTGATAATAGCACCGATTTCACTGAACTGTTCACTCCAAAGCCATGCGGTTTTATACTTGAGCTATCTGAAGATGTTGACATAGGAACTAAGCTTGGTGTAACTACAGCTGAGCATTCGATTGTTTACAATGATGAACGCATTCCTCTTGAAAAAGCGAAGAGCGTATATGATTCAGTGTTAGAAACAGTCTTTCCTGTAAAAGCTTCTGAAAACACCGAAACAGTGCAGAAGATTTCAGTGCAAACAATCGGCAGACATATATACAGCGCTAAAAAGACCTCCCGTCCAACAGTTGTAATTCCGGTATTCCCTGGTACAAACTGTGAATATGACACAGCAAGAGCATTCGAAAGAGCTGGTGCGGAAGCTAAAGTTATTGTTATCAAAAATAAAACACCACTTGATATAGCAGAATCAATTGACTTCTTTGCCAACAATATAAAGAAATCTCATATTATCTTCATCCCGGGTGGATTTTCTGGCGGTGATGAACCCGATGGTTCAGGAAAATTTATAACGGCATTTTTCAGAAACCCGAAAATACGCGAACATGTTGAAGAACTGCTGAGTGTTAGGGACGGTCTTGTCGGTGGTATCTGTAATGGTTTCCAGGCGCTGATTAAGCTTGGACTCGTGCCTTTTGGACATATTATAGACGCAGACGCAAATTGTCCGACCCTTACCTTTAATACAATCGGCCGTCATATGTCACGCCTTGTTCGCACCCGTGTTTCGTCGAATAAGTCGCCATGGATGTCCCAGTACAAGGTGGGAGATATTCACATGATGCCCATATCCCACGGTGAAGGACGCTTTATATGCAGCGATGAACTTATGACTGAGCTTATTTCCTGCGGTCAAATAGCTACCCAGTATGTTGATCTTGCAGGAAACCCGACGATGGATATAGAATTCAACCCTAATGGTTCTTTTATGGCTGTAGAGGGAATCACCTCACCCGACGGACGGGTATTTGGTAAGATGGGGCACTCAGAACGTTACGGCGAAAATCTTTATAAGAATATACCCGATTTGAAGGACGACAGCCTAATATTCGATTCAGCCGTTAAGTACTTTCTTTAAGGAGACGGACCGATGAACGATATAAAAAATAAATATGTTTCACCTCTTTCAACAAGATACGCAAGCGATGAAATGCAGTATCTGTTTTCCGAGAATAAAAAGTTCAAGACATGGCGCAAGCTTTGGATTGCGCTTGCAAAAGCTGAGCAGAAGCTCGGTCTTAACATTACAGACGAGCAGATAAAAGAGCTTGAGGACAACGCAGACAACATAAATTATGATGTCGCAGAAGCTCAGGAGAAAATCGTTCGCCATGACGTTATGGCACATGTACACGCCTATGGCAAACTGTGCCCGAAAGCTGCAGGGATCATTCACCTCGGCGCGACTTCTTGTTATGTCGGTGACAATACTGATATAATCATCATGCGCGATGCCGCAAAGGTAATACAAAAGAAGCTCTTGGCTGTTATAAAAAATCTCTCATCCTTCGCCGATGAATACAAATCACTTCCCTGCCTTGCTTACACCCATCTACAACCTGCGCAGCTAACAACAGTCGGCAAGCGCGCTACTCTTTGGATTAATGAGCTGCTGATGGACCTTGAAGAGCTTGAACACCGTTTATCGCTTCTAAAACTGCTTGGTTCAAAGGGTACAACCGGTACACAGGCGAGCTTTATGGAGCTTTTCGACGGCGATGAGGAAAAGGTAAAGCTACTCGAAAAGTATATTGCAGAAGAAGTCGGTTTTGCTGAATGTGTTCCAGTCTCCGGACAGACATATTCTCGTAAAGTAGACGCTTATATGCTATCCGTTCTCTCAGGTATCGCACAGAGCGCTTACAAGTTTTCTAACGATCTTAGAATTCTTCAGTCATTTGAAGAAATGGAAGAACCTTTCGAAAGCAAACAAATCGGCTCATCAGCTATGCCATATAAACGCAACCCGATGCGCTCGGAGCGTATTTCGGCTCTTGCAAGGTATGTTATTACCGATTCGTTGAACCCCGCTCTCACTGCTGGCACACAGTGGTTTGAACGCACTCTCGACGACTCAGCTAACAAAAGAATCGCTGTTTCCGAAGCATTCCTTGCTGTTGATGCGATATTGAATATCTATATAAATGTCTCCGACGGTCTTGTTGTTTATCCGAAGATTGTTGAAAGACGTGTTATGGAAAAGCTGCCGTATATGGCGACCGAAACAATTTTGATGAAATCCGTTGAGAAAGGCGCAAATCGCCAGGAACAGCATGAAAGACTTAGGGTTCATTCTCATGCGGCAGCCGCTAAAGTCAGACTTGAGGGCGGTATAAACGACCTTATAGACCGTATTGCTGCTGATGATTCGTTCATGCTCACCAGAGAAGAAATTGACGAATGCCTCTCCCCTGAACTGTTTACCGGAAGAAGCGCAAATCAAACAACTGAGTTTCTTAACAATGATGTTTACCCTGTTCTTGCAAAATACGGCGACATCGATATAAAAGCAGAATTAAAAGTGTAATTTCTTACATTAAAAGGCAAGCCTTGAGCATATAATCGCTCAGGGCTTGCTTTTTCATTATTCAAAAACATTCATTTCTTTTGATAACGCATGATAACGTTTTTTATATCCGATCCATAATAGAAAAGTCCGTATTGAACAAAAGGCTGTAATAAGTCCTAAAATTCCAAACATTATTATAAAAGCAATTCCGAATTTTAATTCAAAAACTTCATTAACTTGGATGCGATCGAAATTATTTATTATATGTATAATTGGTGCGAGCGGAATACAAAAGAGTGTCAGAAACAAAGAACTAATGATCGTACATAGTAACAAAGCACCACGGTATTTTTTTATGATTCTTTTATATAAATCCGTTTTACTCTCGTTGTCGCTAACGAACATCTCTGATACTTCATTTTTCTTACCTGTAAGGTATAAAAAATCACCATCTCCATCTAATGTATGAGGTATATTTTCATATCCGCATTGAGCAGCTAATGTTGAAAGCGAAGAAATATTTTCTTTTGAAGTAGAATGTAAGATTGTAAAATAATCTTCGGATTTAACTTTTACGAAAGTATATAAAAGACCTAATCTAATATATACAAGCTTCCAACCTTTACTATTCATCTCATTGATGTATTGTAATTGTTTGTCATAATCAAAAAATAACCTCGTTGCAGTCTTAAATTGCTTCTTCATACTACATCCTCCTTATAATATACTTTCCCGTTGTCTAATAACTCTTGTAGTCGCTTCATTTCATCTTTTAAAACTTCAAGACCTTGATGAGTAATTATATATTCTTTTTTACCAGGTTCTGAGTTTTCATACTCATCAATATAGCCCTTAGTTTGTAATGTGCTGAGCGCTCCATAAAGAGTACCTGCTCCCATGTTTATGCGACCTTGTGTTATGGATTTGATGTTTTGCATAATCCCGTATCCATGCATGGGTTTGAGGAGCGTTAAAAGAATATAATAAACTGTTTCTGTCAATGCCGGTATGCTGTTTGTACCCATTATTTACCTCCTGCTATATCGTTTGATGATATATCGTGCTCCGATATATCGGTCTACGATATTAATATAGCAAGACTTATGCTTTTTGTCAATACTTTTTTATTATTTATATATTTATTTTTATTTGTGATTCAGTCACTTTTAAATCTCATTTATTATGATATTATCATTTCACAGTTAGTGGTCGCTAACCGACGACGATATATTATCCTCACATAGTGAGTACACGAAGGGAGTATTTGAAAATGTTTACACAAGTTAAACTTAATTATAATTACAACGCATATGAGCCTTATGTTGATGCCCTCACAATGGAGACGCATTACTCCAAGCATCATGCTGCTTATACAAAAAATCTAAACGATGCTGCGGTTAAAGCAGGTGTGGGCGATATGCCAATCGAGGACCTACTGAGCTCACTTGATAAAGTGAAAGACGATGCCCTTAGAAAAGCTATCCGAAACAATGGTGGAGGGTTCTATAACCATAATCTATACTTTTCGACTATGAGCCCTAACGGGGGTGGTGAACCTGTTGGTAAGCTTTTTGAAGCTATTAAGAAACATTTTGGCAGCTTTGAAGAATTCAAGGATAGTTTAAGTCAACTTTCTATTTCTCAGTTTGGTTCTGGTTGGGGTTGGCTATCAGCGAATGCTGCTGGTGAGTTGTCACTTTCATCAACAGCAAATCAAGATAATCCCCTAATGGACGGCAAAGGTTTTGTTCCCATTTTAGGCGTTGATGTTTGGGAGCATGCATATTATCTGAAGTATAAAAATCTTCGAGCTGATTATGTAAAAACCTTTTTCAACTTAGTGGACTGGAATGTTGTTTCAGCAAACTATGAAAAAGCCCAAAATAAAAAATGAATCTACATACTAAAGAATAAATAAGAGCTGTTGCAAATAAATTGCAACAGCCTTTATTTTATGTACTTAATGTTGTTTATGATTCGAGATTCTTGAAAGCTTCAACGGTTGTGTCGAGCGCTTCTTGAGCTATGGATTGGTTAGCTTCATAAAGAGATCTAAACTGACCTACTGCCTTATTATCAACGGAATAATGCAGAACTTTGGCGCCTAGCTGTCCCCAGTTATAAATATGTCCCATATCAGCACCTACGCCGCTGAATATGATGTCAAGCATTTCCTGGCTCTCTCTGTCGCTTGCTGTCTGCTTCTTTAAAGCACGGTCATAATAAGCGGGAGTGATGAAATTTTTGCTTTCGGCACCAAGAACCTGGAGAACGATAGAGGCCATTTCAGCATTTTCTTCAGTTAGGTATGCCGGTATTGCAACTGCGTTACCACTCCACGGATTTACCATGTGCTGGTACTGTGTCTGTTCTTCATCATAAAGAGGAATAGGAAGTATACCAAAATCGGTACCTACTGCCATCTGTCTAAGGTCCTCAACTATTCCGAGACCTTCACAAAAAATAAGTGCTCTATTTTCGATAAAAGCTTGTGAAAGTAGCCTTGAAGGTGTGGGGGAGACGGAGAAGTAATCATTTGAATTGACAAAATAGTCGTCATTTGTCATAAGCTCAAGCATCTTATCCAGAACACCTGTGCTGCGTGTATTATACATTGACAGTTGTGGATAGCCATCGCTGCCCATGGATGCAATGCGTTCGCCCGCACCATAAAACATTGCCCAAGCAAGGTCGTTTTGTCCGCCGACACCGAATGTGTCAGTATAATCGATCTTGTTATCGTTGTTGTCGTCGCTCTTGATTGTTTTAGAAAATTCAACGAGCTTGTCAAAAGTCCATTTGTTATCTTTAACGAGCTGATAGGGGTTGTCAAGACCGTTGTCTGTAAACATCTTTTTATTAAAGAAGCAAACAGTTAGCGAGTTTCTGGTTGAGATACTTAGATCACCAGTTATAAAGAACATTTTATCGGCGACTGTAAGATCTTCGATAAAGTTCTGGTCCCACCAAGGAGCAGAAAGGTCGCCCAACACCTCGAAAGATTTGAGGTCACGCAGAGTGCCGGCAGCAGAAAGTGCGCCACAGTTGTACAATGAAGGAACAACAAGATAGAAATCATCCTGCCCTGTTTGCATTGTCAGTCTAACTCGATCATTAACTTTGCCGCCTGCGAATCTCACTTCGTCAACAATGAGTTCTTCGACAATTTCGATGTTCAAAAGTTCATTGACTTTTGCGTTTCTTTCCTGGACAGCGGTATTTACAACACCGTCCTCAAGTTCTTCACCATAACCAAATTCAGAATATGTTGGTTCAGAAAAAGCTGTAGTCAAGATTTTGAATTTCAACTTTTTGTAGTCAACTTCCGGCACATTGGCTTTATATACAATGTCCCCGCTTTCCTCAGCTGAAGTGGTCGATACATCTTGTTGTGAAGTGTCACTCGTCTGCCCTGCGGTACCGCAAGATGCCAATAGGCCGACGATAAGTACCGAAATTAAAAGTAGTGATAGTAACTTTTTCATTCGTTCGTATCCTTTCCCGTTATAATTTATTTCACGGATAAATCCGTTAGAGCTAAATTATTTGTACTTCATACTCTCTT
>JAQWDK010000028.1 GCA_028705495.1 Eubacteriales bacterium | reverse complement strand
TTTCACCACAGAACCTATGTTTATGATATCACAACTGTTACATTATGTCAACGGCAGAAAGCCTTTTGCCGATTCGTAAAATCACGAAAATTTAACCTTGATAAAACGTTTGTTTGTACAGTTTTTATCTGTCCTGAGTATGGTTTTTTCTTTTCGGTAAATGATAATAACAAAGGTGGAAGCTTGAAGAACAAAACTTCCTAAGACAAGAAAAAGGTGGTCAGATTGAAAGATAAATCTTTCAATCTCAAAATAAGAAAGGTATGGTCATAATTATGGCAAAACAGGGAATGAAACGACCGGGTTCCGATGAAACCGGAAACAAGAAGCCGAAAAATACAGTTCCTCCAGTTCCTGAAATTCAGGGCAAAGCAAAATCCGGTAAGAAAACAGCTGGAAACAACCAATGGACAAACAACCAACTGCAGTTCGACAATCGTGATCGCCGTGACGGTCCCGGAGGAGAGTAAAGCTAAACGGAGTAGTATATGAACAACAAATTTGATCCGCAAAGCGATATGCCAGTAGGATTAAAAATGGCATTGACACAGAATTTAAATGCACTGAATAAGTTCACCGATTTACCAGAGCAGGGGCAAATAAACTTTATTGAAGGTGCACGTGGGGTTAAAACAAAGCAGGATATGACAGCGTATGTGAACAGTTTGATGGGGATAAACTAAATAGCTTTTAACCAAGCGCGTGGCTTCCGTTTTACTGGAAACCACGCGCTTTTTAGGTTATTTCATAAAAATTAAATATACATATGTGAACCGAGCATTCTTTTAGGTTCGTCCGGGTTGTAAGAAATATATCCTATTCGTAATGCTTCTTCAAGTACCGCACCGCGTATTTGAAGGATGGAATCGCATGCGAAATGAAGTTGATGTGTGTTCTTTGCCATATGTGTTGGTAGCTCTGATGAAATCACATTGTAACAGAACAAATAGTATTCTTTCACCATTTCAGAAATCTTGTTATATAACTCATCATAAAGCGTAGTGTCGTATGTATTATTAGAAAGCATTTCTTTATCAAACACAAGAATATTAGGGATGTAACCATTATCGGTTTTTTTGACATAGCCGATTTCTTCAAGTTTTTTTAAATTTTCAGCGTTTATGTCTTGATTTTTGCCTTCAACTAACCTTTTCAAAGTTAATGCAAGTGAATAATCTAATAAGTCCGGTGTTTGGCTGCTAATATTATTGTAGTTAAATTTAAATTGTCCAAAATCAACTTTTTCTACCGGATTTGAATTCTGTTGCGCTCCGTGAAGTCCGACAAAATTCGGTTTTATACCGTCGTACACTTCAAGACCGAGTAAGTCCCATTGAACATCCCCGGGTCGTTTTGTATAACCCCAATCACCGAGCTCTGATTTATCATAGTCAAGATTTTTCTTTAGTTCATGTGATAAATTTATATTGATTTCATCGATACACATCATAAGGAGCGTCCATTTCATATCCTCGTACGGTTGAAAACCTTTATGCCAGCTGGGTTGGGATTTATCAACAATCTGAGTTTGCAGTTCAATCAACTCGGTAAAAAACTTTGTCAGCTCCGGTGTTATTTCTGCAAGTCTTTCAAATATTTTAGCCTGTGCTTCTTTGCTGACGATAATAAAGTCTGTTTCGTAAAGATTGCCGTTCTTCTTAAGCAGTGTAGAAGAAACAAGATTTGAGAGCTCATCTTCCATGTATGGAAGCGATATACCGAGCTCCATAGATAATTGTTCTGTATCTGATGGGTTGCGGTAGGTTTCGAGCAGTATATTTTTGCTGATAAGTCTTGTGATGACTGACCAAGGTTTACCCCAGTGATCGGTCATACCACACATAGAAAAAGCGACGTTGTCGGGATTATAACTTCTAAGACCAAATTCTCTTGCCATATTCATACCCTCTCTGAGTTTTTTTCGACTGTTTTGCAGCCTTGTTTTTACGGTTCCGAGTGGGACAGCGAGTTCGTCTGCGATTACCGCTACGCTTTTACATTCGATGTAGTGAGCGACAAGTATTTTACGGTAATCATCTCTTATAAAACCAAGCTCGCGCCGGAGTAGTTTTAGTTGTTCGGATTTTATAAGCTCGTCTTCAATACATTCGTTGTCTCCTACTATTTCATCCAGTTCGTCAAAGTCAATGGCTTCACGATATCTGACTACACATTTTTCGGACACCCACTTAGCGAAACGATTCCTGGCAATTTTCCACACCCATGCAGAAAAATTAACCGGTATATTTCCGTTATTCAATGCACGGATAATATCATATCCGATGTCGCTTGCAAGCGTTTCGGCTTCGTCAGCTCTACCTGTTTTACGAAGACAAAAATAAAAGACTTTTTCCATGTATAAGCTACAGTATTCTTCGATTAGCGTCACTATTTCACCCCCTTCACCCATATAGAGTAAGAATATCTGAATTTGGATTTTATTTTTAGAAATAATTTTGTAAATATATTATATCATAGTTTATTCGTTATAAATAGACTTACTCCATGATAAAACAGGCTCTCGCTTAAAAGCGAGAGCCATATTTTTGATTTCTAAATAAAAGCAGTGAGTATTATACCTAAAATTATCGTAACTGCCGCTGGTAGCAGTACTGATATTATAAACTTTTGTTTAAATCCTGTCTCTTTTTTGAGTTTGAAATACATCAAAAGGAACGAAAAGGTGTTAGAGACGATGAGTATGTAAAGGTAGCCTTCAACCCCGAAACGGGGTATGACAAGCATCACTGACACAATTCTTAGGATGGAATTATATATATTGTAACGCAGTGTGGCTGTCTGCTGACCGACTGCTTTGAGTATACCGTCGCAGATGGTTTCAATATACATCAGCGGCGTTACAACTGAGAGGATTTTGATTGCGTGAGTCGCTTCGCTCGTCCGGTAAAACAGCTGTGAAATTTGTTCCGGCAAGAAAAAGAAAACGGCACCTGAGAAAATAGCAAAAACAAACGATAAGTTTAAAACCTTAGATATTCGTTTCTTTGCTGCCTCTTTGTCGGTGGTATTGTCCCTTGAAATCTCAGGAATCAGCACCGACACAAGCGAAGATAGAAAAGCGAAGGGGAAAAACAGCGCGGGAATCGCCATTCCTCTGATTATACCGAAATCAGCAAGCGCTTTGGAATAATCGCTGCCGTGACTGACAAACCCCATAGGGATGATGATGTTCTCCCCAGTATGAAGGAAATTCGTGACATAAGCGCTTGCAGCAATCGGTATCGTAACGCTGAGAACCGTTTTTAAGGGTTTATTGATTTTAATCTTTATTTCACTCGACTTGCCGTCGGTTTTCTTTGTAATCAGATACATAACGAAAAGATAGAGATATGAAGCAACCTCGCCGAGAGTTGCGCCACCCACAACTCCCATAGTCAGACTTCCGATGTCGTTGGAAGTTTTTAGCTGAGTTCCTATAAACGCCATAATAACTGCTATTTTTATTACCTGCTCAAAAAGCATAGCGGAAGCGTTCATCCACATCCTGCGCCGTGCAAGAAAATAGCCTTTGAGACATGATGATAGCGCGATAAAAGGCATGGTCAAGGCAAGCACGCGGAGCGGAAGGGTGATTCTGCTGTCTTTCAGTAGTAGATCCGCTATCGGCTGCGCCGATGCTGCCATAACAACCATAAGTACAAGCGCGATGGAGAGGGAGACTGTCGATGACACCCGAAAGATTTTCCTTGCCGCCGCATTGCCTTCAGCATCGTCCTTAGCTGCTGCAAGCCTTTCAGCTGCAAGCCTTGAAACCGCAATGGCAAACCCTGCTGTTGAGAGGGTGGCGAAAAGGGTATAAACCGACATAATAAGCTGATACAGTCCAATACCTTCGCTGCCGATTCTTGCGGTGAGATACATGCGGAACGCCATACCGAGAAAACGGCATATTAGCGTAAACGCTGTCAAGATCACAGCACCGTAAGCGAGAGGCGATCTGTTTCTAAAGCTTGTTTTCGGCATCTTGTCTTTCTCCTCCAGGAGTATTACATAATCTTATATCTTCATTAATATGAGAATGACAAGGAAAAAATGCTTGATTTGAGCAAGGCGAAGTGGTATACTGTAAGATGAATTATAGTAGCGCAATAACGCAGAAAGGTAGCCGTATCACTTTATAAGCATACGGCGCAAGGATATCCATAATGGTTGACAGCAATATTGAATTTCTCGCAAAGTTCGATAGAGAAGTAGCGGACTCGGTTTTACACGAGCTTGAGAGACAGCGCAGGAATATTGAACTTATCGCATCGGAAAATTTCGTGTCGGAGGCGGTTCTTTCCGCAATGGGGACCGTACTGACCAATAAATACGCGGAAGGATACCCGGGAAAGCGTTATTACGGAGGCTGTCAGTGTGTCGATGTTACGGAAAACATCGCGATTGAACGCGCGAAAAAGTTATTTGGCGCTGAGCACGCCAATGTACAAGCCCACAGCGGAGCGCAGGCAAACACAGCCGTCTACATTGCTCTGCTTGAGCATGGTGATACAATCATGGGCATGAACCTTGCTCATGGCGGACATTTGACCCACGGAAGCAAAGTCAACTTTTCAGGTAAGTATTTTAATATAGTGCCTTATGGTGTTAGCCCAGAAACAGGTAAAATCGACTATGACGAGCTTGAAAGACTTGCGATAGAGCATAAACCGAAGCTTATACTCGCAGGCGCATCTGCTTATCCGAGAACGATTGACTTCGAGAGATTTTCTCAGATTGCTAAAAAAGTCGGCGCGTATTTTATGGTCGATATGGCTCATATCGCGGGACTTGTTGCAGCAGGACTCCATCCGAACCCGGTACCATATGCTGATGTTGTTACCTCGACAACACACAAAACCCTCAGAGGGCCGAGAGGTGGACTGATTCTCTGTCGTGAAGAGCTTGCCCAGAAGATTGACAAAGCGATATTCCCCGGCTCACAGGGCGGACCACTTATGCATATCATAGCTGCAAAGGCTGTCGCATTCGGTGAAGCGTTAAAAGATGAATTTAAAGTTTATCAAAAGCAGATACTCTCAAACGCCTCCGCACTTGCTGAAGCACTTATAGCTGAAGGATTCGATCTTGTTTCCGGTGGAACAGACAACCATCTTATGCTTGTCGACCTTCGTCCCGTTAAGATAACAGGTAAAGAGCTTGAGCACAGGCTTGATGAGGTATATATCACCGTCAATAAAAATGCAATTCCTTTCGATCCCGAGAAGCCAACAATCACAAGCGGTATTCGTGTTGGTACTCCCGCAGCTACGACAAGAGGATTTAGAGAAGCTGACATGAAGGAAATCGCTTCGCTTATTAAATTGACTGCTACCGAATTTGAAACAAGAGCTGACGAGATTCGCGCAAGAGTAACTGCGCTCTGCGACGCTCATCCGCTCTATAGATAAAGGAGTTTTAGAATTTTTTATGGCTGATAATAAAAAGAATGTCGAAGCAATCACCTCACGTGATGAAGACTTCGCTAAATGGTATACAGATATCGTAAAAAATGCTGATTTAATAGACTATTCGGGCGTAAAGGGCTGTATGATTATACGCCCTTATGGCTATGCCCTTTGGGAGAATATCCAGAGCGGACTTGACGGTATGTTCAAAGAAACCGGACACTGCAATGTTTATATGCCTATGTTCATCCCCGAGAGCCTTCTCAATAAAGAGAAGGAGCATGTTGAGGGGTTCGCTCCCGAGGTTGCTTGGGTCACCCATGGCGGCAGCGAAGAACTTACTGAAAGGCTCTGCGTTAGACCTACAAGCGAGACGCTTTTCTGCGATCATTATAAAAATATAATAAAATCCTATCGTGACCTTCCGAAACTCTATAACCAGTGGTGCTCGGTCGTCAGATGGGAAAAGACGACACGCCCGTTCTTGCGCAGCCGCGAATTTTTATGGCAGGAAGGTCATACAATGCATGCAACAGCGGAAGAAGCACATGAAGAGACGATAAAAATGCTCGGAGTCTATGCTGATTTCTGCAAGAACTATCTTGCTATGCCTGTAATTAAGGGTAGAAAGACAGACAAAGAGAAGTTCGCAGGCGCAACTGCAACCTATTCAATAGAAGCGCTCATGCATGACGGCAAATCCCTTCAGGCAGGAACAAGCCACGACTTCGGAGACGGTTTTGCAAAGGCTTTTGAGATACAGTATCTCGACAAAGAAAACAAATTGCAGTTCTGCCACCAGACATCCTGGGGTGTTTCAACCCGTATCATCGGCGCAATAATAATGGTTCACGGCGACGATAACGGACTTGTAATGCCACCGAGAATTGCACCTACTCAGCTTGTGATTGTTCCAATCGCACAGCATAAAGAAGGTGTGCTTGAAAAAGCGGCAGCTTTAAAAGAAAGCTTGAAGTCAAAATTCCGTGTTGAGTTTGACGACAGCGACAACAGCGCAGGCTGGAAATTCGCACAACACGAGATGAGAGGTATACCGCTAAGACTTGAAATTGGTCCAAAAGACATAGAAAAGAACCAGTGCGTACTTGTGCGCCGTGACAATGGTGAAAAGCTTTTTGTGAGCCTTGACAATCTCGAAAATGAGATTGCTGCACTGCTTGATAAGATGCACGACGAAATGTATACAAGAGCTTCTGAAAGAATGGAATCGATGACATACGATGCCACAACTCTTGATGAGCTTTGCGAAAAAGGTGAGGCATCTAACGGATTTTTCAGAGCTATGTGGTGCGGAAGCCGTGAATGCGAGGATATGATCAAGGAAAAAGCTGATATGACCTCACGCAATATGCCTTTTGATGCGACGCCCAACGGAGACAAATGTGTCTGCTGCGGTAAACCTGCCGACAAGCTTGTCTACTGGGGAAAAGCTTATTAAAATGAGCAGAAAGACAAATATTATACCTCCGCGACTCGCTTTAGGTGATGTAATCGGCATTGTATCACCATGTGATGTAAAATACCCCGAAAAACTCGAACCTTGTATTGCTGAGATTGAAAAACTCGGTTATAAAATTAAGCGTGGGAAATATCTTTACGCTTCCACCTGGGGTTATGCTGCATCACCAAGCGAGAGAGCTGATGATTTCAACGGCATGATAAACGACCCCGAGGTGAAGATGGTTTTCTTCGGCGGCGGTGAGGTCGGTAACGAGGTTCTGCCACTTTTGGACTACGGCGCAGCAAAGGCGAACCCGAAAATCTACTGCTCTTACAGCGACGGAACTTCTATTTTGAACGCATTAACCGCAAACAGCGGCATCGTCACATATCACGGTCAGACACCGAGAACTTTTTTACCGCTTAGCGATTACAATGCTTCCCAGTTCAGTGCGAGACTTACCAGGAATGATAGAATGTTCGAGAAAAGCGGAGACTGGATCACGATACAAGGCGGCTACGCTGAAGGTATTATGATTGGCGGTTATACACAAAATATCGCACTCCTTTCAGGAAGCCCCTTTATGCCTCTCGACCTTTCAAAAAGGTACATCCTTTTTCTTGAGGACCACGAATGGTTTAGTGTCCCTGCTGCTGTGGCAAGATATTTAGAGCATATTTCTCAGAGCGAGTTTTTCCCTTGTGTCGATGCGCTGATTTTCGGGCAATACAGAAACGGCGATCAAAGCGATATTACGGAGCTACTAAGAAGGTTTGCGGCACGCCATTCTCTTCCTGTTGTGAAATGTGATGATTTCGGTCATGAGAACAACAACGCGATATTTCCTATCGGAATGATGGCAACCCTTGACGCTCATAAACAGAAACTTACTTTCCTCTAAGATAAAAAAGGAATAAGATGAAAATTAAGAACACTAAGCTCGACTTCATACGCGAAAAACTGACTGCACCTTTTGGTTTTAAGGGAAATTACCTGAACGAGTTATGGCAGGTAGTTGTCGAGCTGTCAACAGAGAGGTATAGCGCGCAATGTCCGTCGGTGCAAAGCGTGTTATGGGCGGACTCCGGTGTATTCGCGTCCGCAGCTCCTGCCGCTACGAATGCGATGATGCTTACTGTTACTGCGAAAGCATTGTCACTCCTCGAAGAGGAGGAATTTGCAAATCCAAAAGAAGCTCTCGAAAAAATCCTTCCTCAGCTTAGCGACTATGCATCCGCCATCTGCGGACAAAAAACAGAGCCTACCTTTATTCTAAATTCCCTTGTAGGCGTTGATTTAGCCATTTGGTCGCTTTACGCAAGAGAGAACGGGGCAGTTTCATTTGACGACATCATACCCGAAAACGCAAAGAGTGCAATGTCCGCAAGGAATGCTCAGCTAGTTAAGATACCGCTAATTAGCTACAATGTAAGCTCTGATGAGATTAAATTGCTGCTTGACACAGGAGCTTCTCTTTTAAAAATTAAAATCGGAGCACCTACAAAAGGTAAAACGCACGAAGAAGATATGATGCTAATGGTCGAAGCCGACAAAAAAAGGCTCCGCGACATACATACTGTCGCCTACACATACAATAGCCCCTATACTGTGTCGGGGAAAATTCTCTACTATCTTGATGCAAACGGCAGATATGACAGCAAGGACCGATTAAACCAGCTTCTTAACTATGCCGCCGAAATCGGAGCATTGGAGAACATAGCAGTGCTTGAAGAGCCGTTCCCGCTCGGCGACATGACGGATGTATCCGATCTTCCAGTTGTTGTCGCAGCTGATGAGAGTGCACACAGCCTTGAGGATGTAAAGGAAAGACTAACACTTGGTTATAAAGCCGTTGCTCTAAAGCCGATTGCGAAGACTTTAACCGTCAGCTTTGATATGGCAGCAGCTGCATATGAAGCTGGAGCTACCTGCTTTTGCGCAGACCTTACAGTCAATCCACTGCTGACGGAGTGGAACAAACAATTTGCGGCAAGGCTTAAGCCCCTTCCCGGCATGAGATGCGGTTGTGTTGAAGTAAACGGCGATATGAATTATGTAAACTGGAACAAAATGAAGGAATACTTACCTAAAGACTATCCATACACAGAAGAAAATAGTGGTGTATTTAAAACGAATAATCAGTTTTTTGAATATGGAACAAGATTATTTTATGAAAACGGGTATAAATCTGCACTTTTGTGAAAAATATATTAATAAAATCTCTAAGCTCTTGCACAACTGCGAATAATCTTGTATTATGTAGACATAATTATTATCTAAAAATTTAATTCAGCTGCTTCACGGCGGAATGTGAAGAATGGTTAAAGTCTGAAAGATAAACCTTCAGACCATCTATTGAAAGAATGGTCAAAAAATGAAAAAGAAAATCGCTCTCATAATGTCTTTCGGGATGTGCCCGCAGGTGTTTTCAAATAGAACCCTTGATAGGCTAAGGGAAATGGGTGATGTTGTCTTAAATTATGGTAGCTGTTCTCTTGAGGACACCGCAGCCACAATCAGAGGCGCAGATATTGCTATTACCTCATGGGGAAACACCCCCGTCGATAAAGTTCTCCTCGACCTTGCACCGGACCTTAAACTCCTTGCTCATGCGGCAGGAAGTGTCAAGCCCGTTGTATCGGACGAGCTTTTTGCGCGCGGTGTAAAGGTTGTTTCATCAGCAAAACCCCTTGGTGTAGGAGTTGCGGAAACCGCTCTCGGATTTACGATATCCGCATCCAAGAACTTCTACAACCTCTCAAAGCACACAGCCGCAGGTGGTTGGAACGACAACGGTTATGACAAAATTTGCGAGCTTTATGACCAGACAATCGGTGTTGTCAGCGCTGGTTGGGCAGGCGGTCACTATATTAAACTTCTCCAAAACTTCCATGTAAACGTGCTTCTCTATGACCCGTTTATTTCAGATGAAAAAGCAAAGTCCATGGGCGCGAAGAAAGTCGAATTTGAGACACTGTTAAAAGAAAGCGATATCGTTTCAATCCACGCTCCGTCAATACCGGAGACAAATCATATGTTCAACAAAGAAGCTTTCGGTTTTATGAAGAAGGATGCTATCCTTATAAACACAGCCCGCGGAACGATTATTGACGAGGCAGCGCTTTATGAATTTATGAAGGCTGGAGGACTCAAGTATGCTTGTCTTGACGTTACCGACCCGGAACCTCCGGCGAAGGACAACCCGCTTCGCAGTCTGCCTAATGTCATAATGACCCCCCATCTCGCAGGACTTGCCAACAACGGCAAACTCAGCATCGGCGCACATGTTGCTGATGAGATTGAGAACTTCCTCACAGGCAGACCACTGACCACTGAAGTCACAAAGGAAATGCTTGCCAAAATGGCATAATGTTCACTTTGTAGTTCGCACCATGCCTATTCGTACCCGTAACCGCCAACATCCAAAGGAGGATATGATAATGCCAAAGAAGAGAAAAATGTTTATCATATTTCTTAGTGCCATATTGCTTCTCACTCCGGCAATAACAGTTTTTGCTTTGAACTGGGAGCCGATATATGTACTTCGTAACTCGATTACGCTTTATATCAACGGCACTAAGCTCACCGGCGTAAGCCTTTTTGAGAACGAAGGAACAACCTATGTTCCGATAAGGGATGTCGCAGAAAATTTAGGTTATGATGTCAGCTATGATGAAAAAAATCAACGTGGGTACATAACTTCTAAAAACAACGGAACCGTTTCTTCGGTGACAACAAAAGCGAATCTGATGCTCTCCATGCTCTACAAAGAAGCACAGCTACAGCTCATTGCAATGGTAACGCCCACCTCTGGTGCATCTAATACAGCCCTTACACAAGCTTATATGGGCGACTATGAGGGTGCGTATGCATATTTTAAAGGTGTAAGCGACGGAAGCCTTAGCAACTGTATTCAGATTCTGACCGACATTACGGAAAAGTATAACGAGGTTCTTAAAAAGTATAATCTCCAGAACACGACAGCTTATAAGACGAAATACGACGCACTCCGTGCTGCACTTGATGACGTAAAAGCAAAAACAAAGAGTTTTTCCGAAGCGACACTTTATTTTCTTAAAACAGGCATACAGACAAATGATGTGTCCTCCTACAGAGATTACCAGAACGCTCTTGTGAACTTGACGGAGATGCTCACGACGACCGCTACAAGATTTCAAAACGAGTCTAACTCTCTGATGTCAGCAGTTGTCGGAAGCGACTACTCGATAATAACCAAATAAATTGATATAAACATAGCCGCTCGGCGACAGAATGGATATTAATATGAATATACTGCTGTTTTTGACACCGAAGGACAATGCTACCTACATATATGACGATTTCACACTACGCCAAACGCTCGAAAAAATGGAACGAAGCAAATTTGCAGCAGTTCCGATAATCGGGCGGGATGGAAGGTATCTCGGTACAATAACAGAAGGCGACCTTCTTTGGACTATAAAAAACGGACATTCGTTAAATCTTAAAAATGCTGAGAAAATTCCGATAATGTCCATAAAACGAAAGATGGACAACCTCCCCGTCAGAATCGACACCGGAATGGACGAGCTGATTACAAGAGCAACTAATCAAAACTTTGTCCCGGTAGTAGACGATAGAGGTGTTTTCATAGGAATTATTACCCGAAAAGATATACTAAAATATATGTACGGAAAGCTTGGCGGCACAGCCGAAGAGATAAAAAGGAAAGTGGAGCGTTAAGCTCCTCTTTTTTAATGCTAAAGCATAAAAATGCTTGAATTAGCAATAAATTTCGTTTATAATATATTTAACAAACTACTCAAGGACGCTCTCGTAATGTATGAATCTTTTAACCAACATAAAAACGGCGCAGAATATCTAACATCACCGCTTTTTGACAGTTATGGCATCCCCCATATGTTTTCAACCAAAAACGGTGGTGTCAGCGAGGGCGTTTTCTCGTCCCTTAATATGTCGTTTGGTAACGGTGAAATGCGTGACAGTCGCGAGAATGTCGAAGAAAACCATAGAATAGCAGCGGAAGCACTTGGTTCGCTCTACGAAGACTTAGCAAGAACCAAACAGACCCATTCAAATACCGTAAAGATAGTTGAATCAAAGGATAAAGGCAGAGTCATCACCAAAGACAAAGATGGAACTGGTGTGGACGGACTTGTGACAGAGGAAAGTGACATTTTGCTATGTGTTAGAATGGCGGACTGTGTACCAGTGCTGCTTTATGATACCAAACACGAAGTTTGTGCTGCAGTTCATTCCGGCTGGCGCGGAACCCTCGGTGAAATAACATCAAAGGCTGTCGACCTCATGAAGGAAAGCTTTGGCACTGAACCGAGTAGTTTAATAGCAGCAATAGGTCCATCAGCAAAAAGTTGCTGTTACGAAGTGGGTGAAGAGATATACAGTGCATTTGTCGCCCAAAACTGCGTATATGAAAAAGCTTTTGATTGGCGAGACGGCAAGCTCTTCTTATCTGTGGGGGAGTTGGTTAAGCTTCAGCTTCTTTTTCTGGGAGTTACTGACGACAAAATTTCGATTAGCCCGCTCTGTACGATTTGCAATCCCGAACTGTTCTTCTCCCACCGCAGACAAGGATCTGCAAGAGGGACAATGGCAGCATTTATAAAAAAGAGAAAGTAGCGTGAAATTAAACTTAGATGGCAGTCCAGCTACCATTTATCCTACCTAAGATAATAAATATGAAAGGAAGCGGCGGCTGCGTAAAGCGCCGTCACCGTTACCGCAATGAATAAAAACTCCAAAGACTCCGGATCTACGCCGACAATATTACAGATTATAAACGAAAATATGGAGAACTACTCTAAAGGACAGCGTAGAATAGCAGCGTATATCCTCGTAAACTATGACAGGGCAGCTTATATGACGGCTACAAGGCTCGGCAAGGTTGTAGGTGTTTCCGAATCGACAGTTGTCAGATTTGCAACCGAACTTGGTTTCGCCGGCTATCCGGAGCTACAGGATGCGATAAGGACCTTTGCAAAGAGAAAGCTTACCTCGCTACAAAGAATAACCATTGCAGACGAGCGGCTTTCAAATGAAAATGTTTTATCGGCTGTAATGGAGTCCGATATGGCAAACCTTAAATCGACATTGTCAGGAATCTGCACCGAAACCTTCGAAAATATTGTTGACAGCCTACTAAAGGCAAGAAATATCTATATAATCGGAGTGCGCAGTTCGAGCTCTCTCGCTTCATTCTTGTCCTTTTATTTTTCGCTGATGTTCCCTAATGTAAAACTTATAAACACTAACACAGGTGAGGTTATAGAACAACTTCTATGGATAAACAAAGAGGATGTCATAATCGGCATCAGCTTCCCGCGTTATTCTAAACGCACGGTTGACGCAATGCGCTTTGCATCAATCAAAAAAGCAACCTGTATCGCTATAACTGACAGTGAAGAGTCACCAATTGCAATGTTTGCTGACGAAGTACTGGTTGCAAAAAATGATATTACATCTTTTGTTGATTCTTTAGTCGCTCCGATGTCAATAATAAATGCGCTAATAGTTGCTGTTGGAAGAGCGAAAGACAGCGAAATCTCGAAGACTTTTGAGGAGCTGGAAGGAATCTGGGATCAATATGATGTCTTCGAAAAGCATACCTGATAAAAAACAAATCGCAATAATCGGCGGTGGGGCATCAGGCCTTGTAGCTGCGATTTTCGCCGCACAGTCCGGCGCGGCAGTAACCATCTTTGAACATAATAGACACAGCCGCATTTCCGAAAAAACTGGCGCATTTCTTGGCAAAAAGCTCCGTATAACAGGCAAGGGCAGATGTAATCTGACAAATCTCTGCGGTGTCGAAGAGTTTTTAAGAAATGTTCCGAGAAACCCTAAGTTTTTATATAAAGCATTAACTGAATTTACGCCTTCCGATACAATGGAGTTTTTTGAGGAATTGGGTGTACCGCTGAAGGTTGAGCGTGGTAACAGGGTATTTCCTGTGAGCGATAAAGCGATTGATGTTGTAAGCGCACTCGAAAAGCGTGTAAAGGCACTTGGCGTCAAAGTCGAAAATATCGCCGTGACCGAAATAACTGCCGATTCTGGAAAGGTGACGGGTGTTATTGCCGGAGGAAAGCAATATTGTTTTGACAATGTTATTCTCTGCACAGGAGGAGTGTCATATTCCGCTTGCGGTTCGACCGGTGACGGTTATACTTTTACAAAAAAGCTCGGACATACAGTGGTGGACCCAAAGCCTTCACTTGTTCCGCTTGAATCTGACGATGAGGTATGCAACGAATGTATGGGGCTTACGCTGAAGAATACAGGTTGTGAATTCAGGAATAGTAATGGTAAAGTGCTTTACAGCGAACAGGGAGAGCTGCTTTTTGCGCATTTTGGAGTAACAGGACCTGTTGTGCTCTCCGCTTCAGCTCATATAGCCGCTTACCCAGTTGTGTTAAGCCTTGACTTAAAACCAGCGCTTGATTTTGAAAAGCTTGATAAAAGAATAATCAGAGATTTTGAGGACAATAAAAATAAAGAGTTCAAAAACTCACTCGGCGCACTTCTACCCTCGGCTCTTGTTTCTCCCGTTGTCAAAAGAAGCGGCATTGATCCCGAAAAAAGGGTCAATGAGGTTACAAGGGAGGAAAGACGCGCTCTTGTGGGACTGCTAAAATCCTTTGAGATCGTGGTCAAAGGAACAAGACCTATCAATGAAGCGGTTATCACCTCCGGCGGTATCTCCGTAAAAGAGATAAACCCAACGAAAATGCAATCAAAACTGGTTGAAGGTCTGTTTTTCGCAGGTGAGATAATTGACTGTGATGCGTACACTGGCGGCTTCAACCTTCAAATAGCTTTTTCCACAGCAAGAATTGCCGCACTTTCTGCGGCTAAAGGAGCGAATCAATATGAATAAAATTGACAAAATATTTAATATACTAAAGAAAAAGAGATGCGACTCCGCTGTGTTCAACGATGCGGTTAATGTCCGATATATCAGCGGTTACAACGCACCCGACGGCATTG
This sequence comes from Eubacteriales bacterium, assembly GCA_028705495.1. Lineage (GTDB taxonomy): Bacteria > Bacillota > Clostridia > Oscillospirales > CAG-382 > GWF2-38-85. Next base: position 8,652 of record JAQWDK010000028.1, on the reverse strand, counting down.
TAGTACTCACAAAAAAGAAAAGCTGTCTGCTTGTCGATTATAGGTACAATGGTCTGAAACCCGAGAGAAACGATGACAATGTGCTTGAACTGGTGGTAACAGCAACACCTCTTGTCGAAGCCGCATACGATATACTTCACACATCCGGAGCGAAGTCAGCTGCTCTTGACACTTCGGCAATGAGCTATGACCTTGTTAAGAAGTTTAGAGGAGTATTTGACTCTGTAAAATGTGTTGGTATCTCAGGTATATGCAAAGAGATGAGAAGCTCAAAGGACGAATATGAGCTTGATATGATAAGAAAAGCTCAAAAGATCACAGATGATGCTTTCGATTATATTCTTGGTAAGATTAGTCCCGAAATGACCGAAAACGAGCTTGCCGCAGAACTTGAATATTTCATCCGCCGTAGGGGTGGTGGGATATCTTTTGACACAATCGCAGTTTCCGGCACTATGAGTGCTGTTCCCCATGGGACGCCGAGGGATGTTAAGATTGGAAAAAACACCTTTGTCACAATGGATTTTGGCGCAACCTGGAACGGATATCATGCCGACATGACAAGGACGGTGGTTTTGGGCAAAGCCGACGATGATATGAAAACCGTTTATAATACAGTGCTTGAAGCGCAAAAGAGAGGGCTTGCTGCTGCGAGAGCAGGCATAAGCGGAAGTGAGGTTGACGAGGCGGCGAGGACTTTTATTGCCGAACAGGGTTTTGGCGGAAATTTCACTCATTCACTCGGTCACAGCGTAGGGCTGGAAATACACGAAGCCCCCGGTTTTTCGAAGATGTCAATGTCGTTTTTACCGGTGAACGCTGTTGTAACAGTAGAACCGGGCATATACATTCCAGGGAAATACGGAGTACGTATAGAGGACATGGTCGTTCTTAAGGAAGACGGTTCAATAAATCTTACTTCTTCACCAAAAGAGCTGATTGAACTGTAGTTTTTGGGTTTTAACGGCACTGCGGTTTGAAAAAATGCTTGCAATCATTGAATAACAGTGATATAATAGCACAGTAATGATTATATTTTTATAAGCTATCAAGTTTAGCGTTCAGCGATCGGCTAATTGACCAACTTTTAATATATCTGACGGATCGAAATGCACGCTGTACGGAAGAATGGAGTTTTTTATGGTAACAGCAGGAGATTTCAGAAACGGAATAACCTTTGAAATGGACGGCAACGTCATGCAGGTCATCGAGTTTCAGCACGTAAAGCCTGGCAAAGGCGCGGCATTTGTCCGCACAAAGCTCAGAAACGTTATATTGGGTTCTGTTGTAGAGCGCACTTTCAACCCGACAGATAAGTACCCCGCAGCCCATGTAGAGCGCAAAGAAATGCAATACCTTTACAACGACGGCGAGCTTTACTACTTTATGGACTTGGATTCTTATGAGCAGATTCCGATTAACGCGGACAAGCTCGACGATAACTTTAAGTTCGTTAAAGAAAACGTTAATTGCAAAATCGCATCATACAAAGGTAACGTGTTCGGTGTTGAACCTCCGATGTTCGTTGAGCTTGAAGTCACATCAACCGAACCCGGCTTCAAAGGCGACACCGCTACTAATAGCAATAAACCGGCAACACTTGAAACAGGTGCTGTTATCAAGGTACCGATGTTCGTAAACGAAGGCGACGTTCTTAAAATCGATACCCGCACAGGTGAATATCTCGAGCGTGTATAATAAAAATTGTTGTCATTCCGACGGGTGAAAATGCTCCTGTCGAGAGAAAGGAAAGGTCAGAAAGATGAATATAGCAGAAAAATCCGCTTACCTTAAAGGACTGCTTGAGGGTATGGATTATGATACCGAAAGCAGAGAAGGAAAGCTGTTCGCCGCAATAATCGATCTTCTCGGCGACATTTCCGAAAGCGTTATCGAACTTGACGATGAAAATGCGATGATAAACGAATATCTTGAGGAGCTTGATGAAGACCTCGGCAATGTTGAGGAAATCATTTTCGGTGCTGAAGACGAGTGCTGCTGCAGCGATTGCTGCGACGACGAAGACGACGACTATGATATTGACGATGTAGATGACGATGATATGGATGAAGATGAACCGTCCGGATTCAGAGCTGTCGAATGCAAACACTGTGGCGAAGATGTCTACATCGACAACAGCTTCACCGACGATAAGATTGTTTGCCCGCACTGCTTTGAAACCATAGAGATAACCGACTAAAAAAGTCTATAAGGGCTTGTATACCGGTGTTAACGTCGCGGAACCGTTTGAGGAGCACTGCTTTTCTTCGGTTCCCGATTTGTTTATAACAGCTAAAACAAATTTCTACAATAACAGTACAAAGAAGGCAAAAAATAAAGATGGTAAGAAAAATTATCGACACCCATGCGCATGTTTTCCCTGACAAAATTGCCTACAGGGCGTCGGACAATGTCGGAAATTACTACGGTCTGCCTATGGAATGCGATGGAACAGTCTCGATGCTACTCGATGGAGCAAAAAACCTTGACGCCATTTTCGTCATATCATCTGCAGCGCTTAAACCGGAAAACGTAATAACGGGCAATGATTACATATTAGAATTAGCGAGAGAAAACTCAAAGTTTATTCCACTTTGCTCGGTTCATCCAAAACAGGAAAAAATCAGTTTTGAACTTGAGCGTGTTAAAAAGGCTGGTGCAAAGGGACTGAAACTCCACCCGGATTTTCAGCATTTTAACCTTGACGATCCAAAAATGATATCGGTTTACAAAACAGCTGCGTCTTTAGACTTGTCAGTTTTATTCCATGTTGGTGATGAAAACTCCGATGCATCATCCCCTACAAGACTCTGTAAAGTGATGGAAAAAGTACCCGGGCTCAGAGCTATTGCTGCTCACATGGGTGGCTATCTCGCATGGGATGAGGCGGAGAGGGTGCTATATGGCACGGATGTTTATTTTGATACCTCCGATGCGCTGCTTTCGCTTTCACCGGAGAGAGTTACGGAACAAATTAGAAAACACGGCGCTGATAAAATAATGTTTGGTAGCGATTATCCGCTTAAATCAACCCGTAAAGCATTTGAAGCTTTTGATGTTCTTCCTCTTACTGAGGAAGAGAAGGAAAAAATATATTTTAAAAATGCCGCAAGATTCTATGGGTTGATATAGAATCATACAGATAGAGGAGGGGATGAATTGCAAAACTTTATAAATGGATTTAATGATATCTTTGGGCCTCTGAATATCTGGTCGATTTTACTGCGTTTTACAATGGCAATTGTGTTTGCCGGACTTATAGGACTTGACCGAGAGAGTAAGAAACATCCCGCAGGATTTAGAACACATATACTCGTAAGCCTTGCCAGCGCACTTGCGATGATGATAGGAATATATATGTCCGAAGAATATAGTGCTGACCCAACAAGACTCGCAGCTCAGGTTATAAGCGGCATAGGTTTCCTTGGAGCGGGTACGATAATTCTCGGCGCAGGTCATATCAGAGGTGTTACAACGGCGGCGGGGCTTTGGGCGAGTGCGATTATGGGACTTGCGATCGGTGCCGGGTTTTACTCAGGTGCAACAATAGCGTTTATCGGAATCTTTTCAACAATGACGATTTTCAGAAAGATCAACAGATCATTCAAAAAACGCCACAGCGAAGCTGCTGTTCTAAAGCTAAAGCTAAAGAGCAGGAGCGATATCGAATACATAACGAATCTCTTATCTTCCTGGTCGATTGACATCGAATCCGTCGGGTTCAATTCAAGCGACAGTGACAGTGAATCGGTTGATATTACGCTCGGTGTGCTGCTTGACAACAATGTTGACAACAACACAACGATGATGAACTTGATGAAACAAAACTGCGTGCTATCCGCCACCCTCAGGGTGACAACCGAGGAATCAGAATAAAAGATCAACCGTTCGTTTTATGCGGACTTTGATAAAAAATCTAAAATAATAGAAAGGACTGCCGGAATGAAGACACAGGTTTTAGTACTCGTATTAAACAAAGTTGAAGTGCTTGAAACACTCATGCTCGAGCTTAATGAAGCGGGGCTTAGAGGTGCGACAATTATCAACACGACAGGAATGGGACAAGCTCTTGCGAGCAAAAAGGATGAAAGTTATATTATAGCTTCAATCCGCGATATGCTCTCCGGAACAAGAGTCGATAGCAGAACAATTTTTATGGTTCTGGAAGAGAATAAGATTCCGACAGCGCGCAGCGTTATCAGAAACGTTGTGGGTGATCTTACAAAGCCGAACACAGGCATCATGTTTTGCCTACCGGTTGATTTTGTTGAAGGCGGAATGTTATAAGATACATAAAGTCAGCTCCGATGTAATTACATCGGAGCCTCTTTTTATTAATAATTTAAAATTTTGTAGTTACCTATAACGGGTAACTCTTTTGCTTTTCCATTTACAACGTTTAGTATTCCGATTATCATAAGCGCGAGGAACACAAGACCGAACAGATTTAGAATAGCTGATAAGAAACCTAAATGAAGTACTTTAAACATCACCGATATGATACCTGCAGCGATACCATAAAGAATTTCTACAATGAAAAGTAATATACCCTGATTGGCGTGAAACTTTGCGAATTTAGAATTCGGAGCTGCAATCAGCGGAATTATAAATAAGAAACTGATATAGGAAAAAATGGCAAGAACCTTATTGTTCTCTATATCCGAAGATGAGTATTCGTATGTTGTGTCAGCAGTATTGTTGAGGTTGTTAAACTTCTGGGAAAAGTCGTTTGTGGTGGAATTGTTACCTCCGTTTATGCTCTCCAACTGTTTACCGCAGGAGGTACAAAATTTTGCGCTGTCATCATTTTTAGTGCCGCATTGTGTACAAAAAGCCATGTTATATCCTTTCTTTCTAACATTATAAACTAATATTATATTACCATATAAATATCTCTATGTCCATAAAAATTATATAAAGCAAAAAAACCGACGGCAAAACGCCGCCGGTTTTTCAGTTGTTAAAGGTTAAGAATCTTTTAGTGCTTCGAAGTACTCAATTGTTGTATTCATTGCTTGATTCATAGCATCGATTCTTGCATCAATATTAGCGACAATTCCATTGTTTTTGGAATTAATGGTATCTGTATAGAGATAAAGTGCGCTACCCCAGTCGTATATTGAGGCGAGGTCAAAAGTTCTATTTTTAAATATAAGTTCGAGCATTTCAGGGGAGTCATTATCCTGAACACGCTTTTTCTTAAGGGTTCCCTCGTAGTACTGAGGTGTAACTATTTCTTTACCGAGGTAAGCCATAGCTTCAAGAAGGTATGTAGTTTTATCAATTTCAGATTCAGGAACAACGGTCGGAATCATAAGGAAGGTTGCCCAGTATACAGTACAAGATGATGAATATTCAGCTTGTTCTGCACTACGCTTAGGCATCGGGAGGATACCGTAGCTCATTGTAGATTCGCGAAGCCCTTCTGAGTTAACGAAGGAAATCGACTGGGAGTTGAATAGAACCTTACCGTCAACGAAATTCTTTGTTGCGATGCCACGGTCCGGGCTGTTCCATGAATAGAAGAAGTCAGCCATCAATGTGTATTCCTGGTTAACCAGAAGTTCAAAAACTTTATCCCAAGTGCTGATGTTTACCGGGTCGCTAACACGGAAGGAGGGGATGTCATTAGCATCCTTATGAACCATTGCTTGTTCTCCGCCCCACATGAACGCAACACCGTCATAGGTTTGAGCGAGTAAGCCCCATGTATCTGAACCTGTAACAGTCATCGCGCCGTCGCCGTCATTGTCAGCGTCGACAGTGTTAGCCATTTCTATCATTTTATCCATTGTCCACTCGTTGTCTTTAACGAGCTGAAAAGGATTTTCGAGCTGGTTGTCTTCTATCATCTTTTTGTTGAAGAAGATACCCCAGGTTGCTTCGTTGTCTGTTACAACGATATCGCCTGTGATGAACGGAAGAACATTGGCGATTGAAATGTCTCTAATAGCCGTTTGATCCCACCAGTCGCCTTCAAGATTGATATTAGAGTTTTCCATAGAGTTAAAGTTGCGGAGAAGCCCTTCGGAAGCAAGTGAAGAGAAGTACACAATACCACCGGCAGCGACTTGGAATTCGGGCTGCTGGGTCTGGTTAGCCTCACGGATTTTTTCTGCTACTTTACTAGAATTATCTACGACAAGAGTCTCGATATTACAACTGTACTCGTTTTCGATTTTTCTGTTTCTTTCGTAGGAAGCATCGTTTACCGATTCTTGTATTTGCTCATCGGTGTTAAACTGACATTCGTCATAAGCGTCCTCAGCTCTGTCTTTGGGGATGAGAAATGTCAAGGTGTAACCGCCGAGATCTCTCTTTTCGAGATGTGGAACCAGTTCTTTTGGACCCTGTGATTCAGTGCCCGAAGTTGCGTCTTTAGACTCGTTGCTATCGCTGTTGCAGGCTACGAACATCGCCAAAGTCATGCAAAGAACGAGAAGCAAACATAGTACTCGTTTCATTTTTAGTCCTTTCTTGCCGGAGCAAAAGTTAATTTCTTAAGAATAATAATAACACTTAGCGCAATAATTGTCAAGCAAAAACAAAAGGATTTATAAAAATTGAACAAAATAGTTGATGCTATTTTGCTCTAGATAAGAACATTATATTAATATTCCACCATCGTAAATTATATGAAAATCACTTTATATTTTCGTTAAGATATCAAGAAACTTTTCAGCTTCGGCAAAAGTATTCATATCCGAAAAACTCGCTCGTACACCGCCTTCTGTACCGAGTGCGTGGTGAGCTAAAGGTGAGCAGTGGTAACCGCCCCTGACGCATATACCTTTGTCCGAAAGCTTTGCCGCTACTGTTTCACTCTCAAATGATGTGTGGTTAAAAAGCATTATCGGTAAACTTGAGTCAGAAATACCATAAAGCTTGATGTTGCATAGTTTTGACATTTCCGTCTTCAAGAATTCGTAAATCTCATATGATCGCCCATGAACATAGCTTACATATGATAGAGCCTTCTCAAGAGCGTGGATGGCTGGTGCATTTTGTGTGCCGGGTTCAAGAAGGTCGGGCAAATCGGCAGGCATATTGCCGGAAAGTGACAAGCTGCCTGTACCACCCTCAATTAAGGTGTTGAGCTTCGGACAGTTTTTACCAAGCACCATCGCGGTTACACCGAATGGTGCTCTTAGACCCTTGTGCGCAGCAAGACAGAGCGCGGATATTCCGACAGCATCAACATCTACAGGAATATGACCGCCACTTTGAGAGGCATCCACAACTACTGGGATGCCCTTAGATAGAGCAAAAGCAGAAATATCTGTGATTGGCAGCACATGACCGCAGACATTAGAAGCATGAGTAATAACAATCAATACAGTCCGATTGTCTATTGCTTTTTTGAAAGTGGATATGGTGTTTTCCCGTGACATCAGGTCTACAGGAACGATAACTAATTCAATTTTGCCCTCTTTTTCGAGTTTGTAAAGCGGTCTGTAAACTGAATTATGCTCAAAAGATGAAATCAACACTTTAGGTAATCTGCTTTTTTTCATGGAGCGTGTAAAAGAAGGTTGGGTTATCGGTCCCAGAATGCCTTTGATAGCCATGTTAAGCGCAAGGGTTGCGCTGGGACAAAATACAATACGGTCGGGAGAGGAGCCATAATGTTGCGCGAACGCTTCACGACATGAAAAAATAGCTTCCGCAGCTTCCATTGCCGCCTGATGGCCGCTCCTGCCAGGGTTGCCGAATCTTGAGTAAGCTTCGCACATTGTCCTTATCACTCGTTCATCCTTGGGGAATGAAGTTGCACTGTTATCAAAATAAATCATAATAATGTCCATTCTGCCGCGAAGCGGCCGATCATAAGAATCATGAAATTCAATTAATTGAATTTCGGGGCGTGAACGCTTCGTAGTTGAACTTTATCTGAGTTAAATTTCACGCTATTTTCTTTCTATAACTAAAATTATCATTCAGCAGTCTGCGTTTCCTAATATCTGCATATTTGCATGACCGATAACTCCGAGGGCGTCGGTGAATCTGTGTATGTTGACAGCAACGCCGTAACCGCAACCACCGAACTTGGTCGTTGCCGGTGTTTTAGCAACTGATGCGCATATACCAACTGATTTAAGAAGACGTTCTGCCTGCATAGCGTGGGTGAGAGAAGTGAGTACAATAATTTTTTCCATAACAACATCCAATCTGTTCCGCTGTTTTTGGATACGGAACGAATTTTTAACTTATAATTTCATTATTATATTATATGAGGTGGGTTTTTTATTTGTGTTATAACTAAAAGTGAGGAGCCGGAGAACATTCCCCTAAACACCAAGAAAGAATTATAAATTTGAAAAAACGTATTGACACCCGGGGAAAAAGATGATATAATAACCGTTAGTCAACAACTACTATCTAGAGTTGTGTTTAAAGAAGTCGGATTTAAAATCCGCACCCGAACGCCACAGAAAATTATTCGGCTATCGCGGTCAATACACCCTTTCTAAAAGCTTGTGCTTTGTTTGGTATAATTACCGTTTTTTACGGTCTATTCCAAACGACAAGGGTCTGTTTTGACGGCGGGTAACCGCCGATTTTTTGTTTTGGTAATTTATTTTTTAACGGAGGTGTACTCTTATCAGTAAAAAGTCTAACATTAACGAGCAAATCAGGAGCAGAGAAGTCCGA
>JAQWDK010000054.1 GCA_028705495.1 Eubacteriales bacterium | reverse complement strand
TTGAACGAGTTTAAATCTTCGCTGCCCAAAACTTTCGTCTTTGACAGCTTCCGTCACGACTCCACTTGCGCTTCATCGCTTCGGTATTTGTTCTCGTTGTTGTTCAATTTTCAAGGTCCAAAGCCGTTACTTCGTAACAGCCGCGACTTCTTCGAAGTCGTCACCCTCTTTAGTTTCATGCAAAACCTTAGAAAGTTTTGCTCTCCCTTTAAACTCCGGTTTCTTTGTCGAAATCCATCGTCCGCAGCGGACAGCTTTATTATATTATCACACCGACCCCTTATTGTCAAGTACTTTTTTCAAGTTTTTCGTTTTTTATGCGTTTGCTTATCTAGATAATAAAAAACATTGGGTCTATCAATGTTTTCCTTCGTTTTTGGTTTCTTATCCGAAGAAGAAGAGAAATATTCCGGCGAAAATAATTCGTTATCTTCGCCGGTGTAGTTTATAAAGCGCTTTTGATTTACAGTTGTTTGTACGTCATTCTTAGAGCACCCCTGCTTTGATCCGAACAGAAATCGAAGGTCGGATTGCATTTCAAATACTTTCTCATAGTTGGTTCGGTAAGTGCATCTCGCATTATTCCGCCACCTGTTACAAGTTTGAATTCGTCCGCTTCAATTAATTCTGCTGCCCTATTAACCATCTCTGCAAGGTAGCGCATGTTAATATCGAGTATTTCTACAGCAGCGGTATCACCTTTTTCCGCTGCTTTAAAAACAAGCGGTGCAAATGAAGCAATGAATGCTCTTTCGGATTTCATCAGGTCAGAAACCCTACCGAAAACTTTTTCACCGAGCTTTTCTTCAACCATTCTGTTAAGCAGACAATCAGGCTTTCTACCGTCATGAACCTGCAACGACAGCATTAATGCTCCCTTTCCGATATGTGTGCCACTTCCATATTGATCAAAGTCAGCATTGCCCCCTATACGTTCCAATTTGCCGCCTTTACGTACAAAGCATATCGAGCCAGTACCGCAAATTAGTACAACCCCGTCGTTGTCAAGCATTGCTAATAAATTAAGTGCGTCCACATCGACCCTTGCTTTTGCATTGGGTAGTAGCTTTCGAAGCATATCCTCACAGATACTTATATAGTTGTTTGATGATGCTCCTGCGACTCCTGCAAATATACTTGTTACATCCAAAAGATTCGCTCCAACCTCGTCGGTTAACTTTAATACAGCTTCCTTAATAATGGCTAAAGAGGCTTCCATTCCAATATACGAATTGTTGGATCCAGGCAGAACAATAGATGCTTCCCTGGTCTTGTCTTGTGATTGTATAATTGCAGCCGTTTTGGTACCGCCCCCGTCAATACCTATGTAGTATTTCATTTTTTCGCAGTGTTCAAATGTGACTGGTAGATTCGTCTCATCTGTATTGCGATATCAGGTTTATTCGTAATAAGAGCATCAGCTCCGAGCGCCAATAACTTCGACATTGCTTCAGGAGAATCTACAGTCCATGGGTTTATCATAAATCCATTTTCATGAGCTTTCTGTATATAATCGCTCTCGAATATTTGGGGATATGAAGGGTGAAGAGCATAAGATCCAAGTCCCTTTGCATACTCAAAATTATCGCCTTCCATCCTATCATACAGAGGAGCAGTGTAAACTTTGCTGTCTATCTCAAGGAGATGAGTTAGATTAGGATGATAGAATGAAGAGAAAATAATCCTCTCGTTGTCGAGGCCAACATAGTTTGCGACATCATAAACACGCTTAACATACTCATTGCCATTACCTTTTATTTCTACGTTTATAGACATATTTGTTGACTTTATAAAGTCATAAACTTCAGCAAGGGTTGATATCTTTGTCCCTTTGAACTTGTCTCCAAAGACTGTTGGATGACCAAAATCTAATTCTCTGACTTCTTCAAAGGTCATTTTGGCAAAAGCACCTTGTCCGTTGCTCGTTCTATCAACAAGATGGTCATGGCATACGACTATAGTACCATCCACTGTGCTGTGCACATCGATTTCAATACCGTCAGAATTCATCTTGTCAGCAAGCTCAAAAGCCGGCATAGTGTTTTCAGGTGCGTAAGCGCTTGCACCTCTGTGCGCCCATATTCTTGTGTAGTTCATAATAATCTCCATTCTGCCGTGAAGCGGCTGTATAAAATGTTAATGTGCGTGAACACTTCTTAGTTGAATTTCATCTAAGTTAAATTTTACGTCTTATATATTGAAAAGTAACTCACCATAAGTGGGGAATGGCCAGTATTTTGCAGCGACATTTGTTTCGAGCTCATCTGCAACCGCACGCATTTCTTGCATAGCTGTGAATACAGCTTCGCGATAGTATTTAACTTTTTCACTCATTTTCTCTATAGCATAGGTTCCGAGAATGGCTTTATCAAGTGCCTCAATCTTTTCTTGGAGGGATTTTGAAAGATTTGATAACCTTTTAACAAGTGATAATTCTACCTCAAAGTCTATAGAAGAGCCTCCAATTACTTTCTTAACAGCAATTGTCTCTGATAACTCTTTAATATAAGCGAGTACAGCAGGCAGAATATCCTTCTTTGACATATCGAGCATTGTAAGAGCTTCAATATGAAGAGTTTTGCAATATGATTCGCAAAGTATCTCACATCTTGACTCTACTTCACTTTTTGTAAAGACATTGTGTTTTTCAAAAACATCTATATGTTTTTTAGCTGAGAACAAAGGTAGCGCATCAGCTGCGGTTTTTAAGTTAGAAAGACCGCGTTTTTCGGTTTCCTTTACCCATTCATCACAATAGTTATTACCGTTAAAAATTATTCGTTTGTGCTTTCTGATAGTTTTCTTAATCAGGTCATTAAGAGCTCCTGTAAAATTATCAGCTTTTTCTAAAGTGTCAGCGAACTGGCGGAGAGACTCCGCAACGATTGTATTAAGTACAATATTGGGACCAGCTATTGAGAATGTAGAACCAACCATGCGGAACTCAAATTTGTTGCCAGTAAACGCAAATGGTGAAGTTCTGTTTCTATCGGTTGTGTCTTTTGGTATATTAGGAAGTACATGGACACCGACAGTCAACACCTGTTTTGACTTATTGTCATACTGTTTACCCTTGTCAATTGATTCAAGGATGTTCGTAAGCTCTTCGCCGAGGAACAATGACACGATTGCCGGTGGTGCTTCGTGGGCACCGAGGCGATGGTCGTTTCCTGCGCCTGCAACAGAGATGCGAAGGAGTTCCTGATAATCATCAACCGCTTTGACTACAGCACAAAGGAAAAGAAGGAACTGTGCATTCTCGTGTGGTGATGTGCCCGGTTCAAGAAGGTTGACACCTTTCGTCGTTGACATTGACCAGTTGTTGTGTTTTCCGCTACCGTTTATTCCTGCAAAAGGTTTCTCGTGAAGTAAGCAGAAAAGACCGTGTCGAGGAGCGATTTTTTTCATAAACTCCATAATAAGCTGGTTATGATCCGTCGCTATATTGACTGTCTCGTAGATGGGGGCAAGTTCATGCTGTGCAGGAGCGGCTTCGTTATGTTTTATCTTTGAGGGTATACCAAGTTTCCAAAGCTCTGCGTCAAGTTCTTGCATGAAGGCTGACACACGAGGTTTAATCGTACCAAAATAGTGGTCCTCAAGTTCCTGCCCTTTAGGAGCTTTCGCGCCAAAAAGGGTTCTACCACTGAAAATCAGGTCTTTCCTCTTTTCGTAATTTGATTTATCAATAAGGAAATATTCCTGTTCGGCTCCGACTGTTGGTACAACATTGTCGACATTGGTTTGTCCGAACAACGCTAAAATTCGTTTCGCTTGATAGCTGAGAGCCTCCATCGATTTCAGTAGAGGGGTTTTTTTATCAAGCACCTCTCCACCATAACTACAAAAAGCAGTTGGGATGTAGAGCGTATTATCTTTTATAAAAGCATATGATGTGGGATCCCATGCAGTATAACCTCTCGCTTCAAAGGTTGCTCTAAGTCCGCCCGACGGGAAGCTTGATGCATCGGGTTCGCCACTTATAAGCTCTTTACCGGAGAATTCCATAATCACAGAACCGTCAGCCTGAGGTGAAATAAAGCTGTCGTGTTTTTCAGCTGTAATCCCTGTCATTGGCTGGAACCAGTGAGTGAAATGTGTCGCTCCTTTTTCTATCGCCCAGTCCTTCATAGCGTTAGCTACAACATTGGCAACATTTATATCAAGCTCTTTACCTTTCGAGATTGTTTGCTTGAGCGACATATATGTATCCTTAGGGAGTCTTTGGTGCATTATTTGGTCATTGAAAACCATACTACCAAATAATTCAATTGCATTGTTCATTCGTTCCGATTCCTCCTGTGAACAGCAAAAATAAAAAAAAGACACCGCAGGTTATAATCCTACAGCACCGTTGCTGATGCTGAAATTATAATACCAGTTGCCATTATTGTCAAGTTGTTTTTTCATTTTTTGATATTTTTTTATGGTAGTTTCTATTGTTCACAGTCTGTTAAAAATGCTATGCTATAAGTATATGATATAAACATTGGAAGGAACCGATAAAATGTCTGTACGAGAGAGCCTTCACAATCGACCTGCAAGAGTTCTTGTTGTTTCCAGCTCCGGAAAGGATACAGAGAGCATTACTTCACTAATAAAATCGGTGAATATTGCCGATATCAATTACGCTGAAAGTGTTGTTGGAACACGCTCTTTTTTATCTTCCTCTGAATTTGACATCATTATAATTAATGCTCCCCTTGATGTAGAAGTCGGCGATAAGCTTGCGATTGATATTACCAAACAAAATGGTCGTGCGGTGATAATATTACTTGTTAAAGATGAGGATTATGACGAACTCAGCAAGAAGCTTAATCCTTATGGTATACTCATTTTGTCAAAGCCGATAACGGAGCGGCTTTTTGTGCAAACTTTGAATATTGCGGTTTCTATATATGCAAAAATAAAAAGCATAAGAAACGAAACCGATACCCTACGGACTAAAATTGATGACATGAAGATTATAGATCGTGCAAAACTAATCTTGATGCAGTACATAGGAATGCCTGAGAAGCAAGCCCATCGATATATTGAAAAGCAGGCCATGGACCTTCGGATTACGAAAAGAGAAGCTGCTGAAAATATCCTAAAAACATACGAACAATAAACATATATAAGAAAGGCAACCGCATCATAATGAGCGGTTTTGACGATATGCCATTATCAGTAATTTTTGACATGGATGGATTGATGTTCGACACTGAACGCATATACGCAGATATGGAGCGTAGAATTGCACGCGAATGGGGACTTGAAGGGATCGAAGAAATTATCTCTGAGTCATATGGTGTTAATACCAACCTTATAAGAAAAATGTATTATAAGAAGTACGGCGACAACTTTGATTACGAAGGATTTCTTGAACTGACAATTAAATATGTTTATGAATATTACGAAACCCATGAAATACCGGTTAAACCAGGACTTTATGAAACTCTTGACCTACTCGATGATCTTGGCTGTTCTAAAGCAGTCGCAACTTCAACTTTCAACAAACATGCTGTCTCTCTACTCAAGGCAGCTGAAGTGCATGACAGATTTGATGTAATAGTAACCGGTGATATGGTTGAAAAATCAAAACCCGCACCGGATATATTTCTAAGAGCTTCAAAGCTTCTTGAAACGGCTCCTGTCGACTGCGTTGTTCTTGAAGATTCTTTCAATGGAATTAGAGGCGCACATGCGGCAGGTATGATTCCAATAATGATTCCTGACATCA
>JAQWDK010000027.1 GCA_028705495.1 Eubacteriales bacterium | reverse complement strand
CAAGCATTATACAGGGGTCATAATGTACATGATATAACTCGTAGTGATTCTGGTGCAGAAAATCTCACTATTACAACTGATGAAATTAATAAAATAATTGAACATAGTAAAACTAATCACCGTAAATCTATTTGCTTTTTAACAGGTGTTCCAGGAGCTGGTAAAACTCTTGTAGGTCTAAATATTGCTATTCAGCGCTCAAATGCACAGCAAGGCGAGCACGCTGTATTCTTATCTGGCAACTATCCACTAGTGACTGTATTGCAAGAGGCGCTTGCGCGTGATAAGGTAGAACGAGAGAAGGAATGTGGCGGCCGTATTGCTAAATCAGATGCACTGCGAAGTACATCTGCCTTCGTTCAAATTATACATAAGTACCGGGATTCATTTGTAGGCAATCAGAATGTACCGCCAGAGCGTGTAGCGATTTTCGATGAAGCTCAACGTGCCTGGACCCATAATATGATTGAAAAATTTATGAGTACAAAAAAAGGAGTATCAGAATTTCCATATAGTGAGCCGGAATTTTTAATTAGCACTATGGATCGTCATCAGGATTGGGCTGTTGTTATCTGCTTAGTAGGAGGAGGCCAGGAAATCAACACTGGCGAAGCTGGTCTACCAGAATGGTTTGATTCTCTACAGCGAGCATTCCCAAATTGGGATGTCTACATCACCCCTCAATTAAACGATGATGAATACCGACGTGGTCGTGACTGGGGAAGTATGATTTCTGGTCTTAATATTTATGAGAGAGAAAAGCTTCATTTAGCAACCTCTGTGCGTTCTTTCCGTACACCAGATTTAGCAGCTTTTGTTAAAGCACTTCTTGATGAAGATATAGATTCAGCAAAAATACTTTGTGAGAGAATACGATATAAGTACCCTATTATTATAACAAGAGATCTGAATAAAGCAAAAGACTGGGTTCGCGAGCACTGTCAGGGAACCACTCGTTATGGTATCCTTGCAAGTAGTGGTGCATTACGCCTAAAGCCGGAAGGAATCTTTGTGAAAAATGAAATATCTGTCGCAAATTGGTTTTTGAATGGGAAAGACGATGTGCGATCTAGTTATGCTATGGAGGATGTCGTTACAGAATTCGATATTCAAGGGTTGGAAATTGATTATTCTGTTGTAGCGTGGGATGCGGATTATCGCTATGATGGACAGAAATGGACATACAATAGCTTTGTGGGCAATCGCTGGAATCGAGTGGCCTCAGAAGAAAAGAGACTATATTTGAAAAACACATACCGCGTACTCCTTACGCGTGCTAGACAAGGTATGGCGATTTTTATCCCTGCCGGCAGTGATACAGATGATACCCGCAAACGAGAATACTATGACAGAACATATGACTATTTGAAGAAAATTGGTATTGCTATATTGTAGTATTATAAAACAAAAAGTTATAGAGGGCATGCTTATAGCGTTGCCCTCTATTTAATTAATTGATTAAAAGCGACTTTTATATATTCGTCTGTTTATCTGCGCCGCATTTGCGGAATCCGTTGTTACACCGAGTGCAAGTCACTACGCAGACACGCCCTAAGAAAGCAAAGAAGAATTGATAAGTATTAATTTGGCTTAGGATGCAACAAAAAACGACAAAAGTCAAATATGTATTGAAAAAAGTGCGGTTGTGTGGTAAAATCTCAATGCAAATGCAATCTACTTAGTAGATATAAAAAAACATCAAGGAGATAAAAGAGAAATGAACACGATAAAAATTGAGAAAAATAACACGCTGATGGTCGCACACCGAGGCGTTAGCGCACTTGAAAAAGAAAACACGCTTGCGGCCTTTATTGCTGCAGGAAATCGCAGTTATTTTGGTGTAGAAGCCGATGTGCACAGAACAGCTGACGGAAAATATGTGATTATACACGACCCAGATACAGCACGTGTCTCACCGCTTAATGTAGAGATCAGAAAGTCATCTTACGACACAATACGCGGTGTTATGCTTAACGACATTGACAACACCAATGGACGTTGTGATCTTCGTGTCCCCTCTCTTGAAGAATATATCAAGGTTTGCAAAAGATATGAAAAATACTGCATCCTCGAGCTGAAAGGCGCACATATGGATGATGATATATCCAACATCATTGAGATAATTAATTCTGTGGGTTATCTCGAGCATGTTATTTTCATATCTTTCTCGCTCGATAATCTCATCCGTTTACGCAAGCAGCTCCCCAATCACCCCGCGCAATGGTTGACTGGCGACTGGAAAGAAGAGTACAAAAATTATCTGCTTGACAATAATCTCGATCTGGATATATGGTACGGATCGCTGACTGAAGAGACATACGCATGGCTACGTTCTGTTGGCAAGAAGATCAACGTCTGGACTTGTGATGACCCTGCTGAAGCAGCGAAGTATGTAAAGATGGGCGTGGATTACATTACATCCAACATCCTCGAATGAGTGTATAATGAAATCTAAAATACTTCATATAGCGTTGTGCCTGCTGCTCGTGTTATCCATCAGTTCTTGTACAACAGAAGATATACCTGAAATTTTTAATACTGAAGGGAACGAAACATCAATGAATGATTACAATACAACGAATCCTGTTGTTGCACTGCTTATAAAGAACTATGGCACCGTGGTCATCGAACTTTACCCTGAGATTGCACCGAATACGGTCAATAACTTCATCGCTCTTGTTAAATCTGGATTTTATGACAACAACTCGTTTCACCGCTCTGTACCCGGATTTATGATCCAGGGCGGCGACCCCAATGGCAACGGTACGGGTGGCCCCGGTTATAATATAAAAGGTGAATTCTCTGCAAATGGGTTTACTAACAACCTTAAGCACACTGAAGGTGTTATCTCAATGGCGCGACGTCAGCAAAACAACACTGCCGGCAGCCAGTTTTTCCTTATGTTAGGTACCTCAAATCATCTTGACGGGCAGTACGCTGCATTTGGTAAGATAATTGACGGGATGGACATAGTATCTTCCATCGCGAAAAATGAAAAGGTCGCCGATGTTTACAGCGGTAAGCTGGTGAACAACGTGACTATTGAAAAAGCTGTGGTAGATACGAAGGGTATTGAATATCCCGCCCCTGAAAAAATCAACAATTGAATATAAATTGAAAAAAACTGCGGTAGAGAAAAATCTCTGCCGCAGTATTTTTATACCATTAAACAACCGTTTCTGTATACGATCCGAATTTACGGAATCTTTCGTATCTTGCTTCAAGCATCTTTTCTTTGCCTTCTGAATCGATGCGTGTTATTGTTTCGGAAAATAACCTTGATAGGGTGTCGTAAATTTGTTGTTGACCGAGCTTTTCTGTTATAACCTTTTCGACCACACCAAGCCTGTAAAGCTCTCTTGAGGTGAGTTTCAGGCATTCGGCGGCATCCGGAGCTTTTGTGGAGTCCTTCCAAAGTATACTCGCGCAGCCTTCAGGTGAAATAACCGAGTAAATCGAGTTTTCAAGCATCCAGACCTCGTCTGCTACAGCAAGTGCAAGCGCACCGCCGGAACCGCCTTCACCTATTATAACGGATATAACGGGCACACCGAGTGTCATCATAGTCCATAAGTTTTCGGCAATCGCTTGTCCCTGTCCGCGTTCCTCTGCACCGATCCCGCAGTATGCGCCGGAGGTGTCAACAAAGCAAATCACAGGGCGGCCGAACTTTTCGGCTTGCTTCATCTGGCGCAGTGCCTTGCGGTAGCCCTCGGGCTGAGCGGAACCGAAGTTGCGCGCCGCACGGTCCTTGACATCAGAGCCTTTTTCAAGCCCGATTACCGTTACGCTCTTGTCGCCGAGCCTTGCAATACCTGCAATAACTGCGCTGTCGTCAGCAAAACGCCTGTCGCCGTGCAGCTCTACAAAGTCTGTGAATATACCGTTTATATAATCCTGTGCGGTCGCGCGCCCATTAGCGCGCGCTTTTAGTACAACATCATAAGCTGACATCGTTTTCGCCGTTCCTTTCATGCAGTGATAGAAGCAGCCTTAGATACTCCTTTTGGCGGCGTCTCTCGACGATATCGTCTACAAAGCCCGCTTTCAGCAAAAACTCCGCACGCTGGAAACCCTCGGGGAGCTTGCGTCTTATCGTCTGTTCGATGACACGCGGCCCCGCAAAGCCAACAAGCGCACCTGGTTCTGCGATGATTATATCGCCCTGCATTGCGAAGCTTGCAGTAACACCGCCGGTTGTCGGGTCGGTTAGAACAGTAACATAAAGCAGCCCCTTATCGGAATGAAGCTTTACCGCACCGCTGACCTTTGCCATCTGCATTAATGATATGATACCTTCCTGCATACGAGCTCCGCCTGAAACGCAGTAGCCGATAACATGAAGGTTGTTTATTGTTGCAAACTCAAACAGTCTTGTTATCTTTTCGCCGACGACACTACCCATTGAACCCATCATAAAATATGGGTCCATAATGAAAATAGCAGTATTTATTCCACCGATACTGCAAATGCCAGTAATGACCGCTTCTTTTTCACCGCTGTCAGCCTTCGCACTTTTGAGCTTTTTATCGTAACCGGGGAAGTCGAGGTGGTTTACAGAGGTCATATCTGTGTCGTGTTCAATAAAACTGCCTTCGTCGGCTATTAGAATGATTCTTTTCCTTGCGTTGAGCTTTAGGTGATGGGAGCAGCTTATACAAACACCGAGGTTCTCGTCAAGTTCTGTTGAAAACATCATTTTGCCGCAAGAAGGGCAAGCAATACAAAGCTCTTCAGGTACATCAGGTGTTATGGCTTTTGTTTGTTTAGTATTTCCCTCAAGAGCGATATGAGGTCTTCTGAAAATCCCTTTTCTCAGCAAAATCATTCACCTCCGTTTTTAAGAAAATCAGTTGTATATGTACCCTTTGTGAATTCATCACTTGATACAATGTTTATAAGATAATCTATATTTGTTTCAATGCCCTCGACAACGAGTTCACAAAGAGAAGCCTGCATTTTTCTAAGCGCTTCTTCTCTTGTTGCGGCATAGACAATGAGTTTTCCAAGCATAGAGTCGTAGAACGGCGGAACTACATAACCGAGGTAAATCGCGGTGTCAAACCTGATCCATGGACCGCCTGGAACATGTAAGAAGCGTATTTCACCAGCACATGGGCGGAAAGCGTTTTTGGGGTCTTCAGCATTTATGCGGCATTCGATTGAATGACCGTTTATTTTTACCGATTCTTGAGTGAAATCAAGCGGAATGCCTGCGGCAACCCTGATTTGCCATTTAACAAGATCGATACCTGTAACCATTTCTGTAACTGGATGCTCAACTTGTAACCGTGTATTCATCTCACAGAAAAAGAAGTTACCATGCCTGTCAAGCAAAAATTCAACCGTTCCGACACCGTTATAACCGACAGCTTTCGCCGCTTTTGTCGCTGCTGCAGTCAGCTTCTCACGCAGTTCCGGAGTAACTGCAACTGACGGAGTTTCTTCGATTAACTTTTGATTCTTTCTTTGTACTGAGCAGTCTCTCTCACCAAGGCAGACAACATTACCATGGTTGTCGCAGATAAGCTGCATTTCTATGTGTTTTACGGGCTTCAAATATTTTTCAATATAAAGTCTTCCGTCGCCGAATGCGGCGGTTGCTTCAGAGGAAGCAGATGCGAATGCAGAAGCGAGCTCGGTCTGTGCCATAACAACACGAATGCCTTTGCCTCCACCTCCCGCACTTGCTTTCAGCATAAGCGGGAAACCGATTTTTGCAGCTTGTTCCTCGGCTTGTGCTATATCCGCAATAATCTCACTGCCGGGTATAACGGGAACACCGGCGTTTTTCATAGTGATGCGGGCAGCATTTTTATCGCCCATCTGTTTTATTACATCGCTTCTCGCACCGATGAAAACAATGCCGCACTGCTCACAAAGTGCGGAAAACTTTGCGTTTTCCGAAAGCAGTCCGTAACCGGGGTGAATAGCTTCAGCTTTGACTGAAGTTGCGACTGTGAGTATCGCCCCCATATTCAGATAGCTGTCCTTGGCTTTAGCGGAACCGATGCAAAAGCTTTCGTCCGCAAGCGTCACATGCATTGCATCACGATCAGCCTCCGAAAAGACTGCGACTGTTGCAATGCCCATCTCTTTGCAGGCTCTAATTATTCTGACGGCGATTTCGCCGCGATTAGCAATTAATATCTTCTTAAACACAAAAGCAACCTTTCGCGCAGATTTTAAATAACAGCGAAGCTAAGTTCTCCTGTAAAGCAGACCTTACCACCGACCGAAGCTTTACATTCGGCAAAGAAAAACGGTGTGACCTCACGCAGGAGCTGGCATTCAAAATCTATCTTATCGCCCGGGCGAACCGGAGTTTTGAATTTCACTTTATTGATACCGGAAAACAAAGGGGTCTTTCCCTTGAGCTTTTCACCAAGCAGTACACAGCAAGTCTGTGCTGCCATCTCGCATTGGATTACACCCGGAACAATCGGATTGCCGGGGAAGTGGCCCTGGAGGAAATATTCGTCACCTCTGACGGTGTAGCTACCATAAGCCTTTCCGTCCTCGCGTACCTCAGCCTCGTCAACAAGAAGCATGGGTTCGCGATGCGGTAAAATATTTTTTATTTCTTCTCTTGTCATTATAAATCACCATTCTACCGCGAAGCGGCTACACTCAGGTTGAACACTTCGCAGTTAGATTTCATCTAAGTTTAATTTCACGCTATCCTATTCTGAACAGAGGCTGACCATATTCGACTATATCGCCGTTTTCGGCACATATCTCCGAAATAACACAGTCCTCTTCCGCCTTTAGTTCATTCATCAGCTTCATAGCCTCAAGAATACAGACTGTATCACCTTTTTTAACTGCTTTTCCAGCTGTTATGAAGGGTTCACTGTCAGGTGAGGGTTTTGTATAGAAGACCCCAGCAAAAGGAGCTTTTATAAATCTTCCGGGAACCTCAGCAGCTACCGAAGTGGTTTTAGCGCTTTCAGACACCATTATTGCAGGCTGCATAATTTCAGAGGTAGAACTAACTGAGCAGTTACGCTTCATCACTATTTTAAGCTCACCGTCGGCAACCTCAAGCTCCGTCAGTCCAGCAGAGGTGAATATATCTGCGATGGATTTTAATTTCTTTATATCCATTAGTTATTTAGTCCTTTCGTCAGCGTTAAATCTTTTAAGCGCAATGCAGGCGTTGTGTCCGCCGAAACCGAGGGAAGTGGAAAGAGCAAAGTCAGCTTTAAACTCTCTTGCTTTGTTCGGAACATAGTCGAGATCGCATTCGGGATCGGGTATTTTGTAACCGATGGTAGGTGGAACAACACCGTCGGTAAATGTCAGAGTTGAGGCAATGGCTTCGATAGCTCCTGCCGCACCGAGCATATGGCCTGTCATAGATTTTGTTGAGCTGATTGCAATATCATAAGCTCTTTCACCGAAAACCTTCTTTATTGCAAGTGTTTCAGCCTTGTCGTTGAGCTGTGTACTCGTTCCGTGAGCATTGATATAAATTTTATCGTTTTCACCGATTTGTGCTTCCTTTACAGCAAGCTTTATAGAAGCTGTCGCACCGTTTGCTTCCGGATGGGGAGCGGTTACATGGTAAGCGTCGCTTGTGTTACCGTAGCCGCAAATTTCAGCGTATATTTTTGCACCACGTTTTTGAGCGTGGGTTAGTTCTTCAATTATAAGTATTCCAGCGCCTTCACCCATTACAAAACCATTTCGTTCCTTATCAAAGGGGATTGAAGCACGCTCAGGGTCATCGCTTTCCGAAAGTGCAAAGCAGTTGGCAAAGCCTGCGACCGCGAGAGGGGTTAAAGTCGCTTCCGAACCGCCTGCAATGATAGCATCAGCACGGTCGTGCTTGATGGCAAGATAAGCTTCGCCGATTGAGTTTGTCGATGTGGCGCAGGCAGTGACAACAGGTAGAGTCGGACCGCAAGCACCGAATTTGATTGATATTGTTCCGGCAGCAATATTACCGATCATCATAGGTATAAAATGAGGAGAAACTCTTGAGGGACCTCTTGTATGTAGCTTGACCGATTCATCATAAAATGTTGTCATGCCACCTATACCCGAACCGACATAGACACCAAGGCGTTCAGGGTCACAGTTAGCGGAGTTTTCGCCGTCGTCAATAGCACGCAGACCGCTGTCATTCATAGCTTGAAGCGCTGCAGCGTATGCGTATTGTACATATAGGTCGGTTTTACGAATTTCGCTTTTATCGATAAAGTACTGCTTCGGGTCAAAGTTTTCGACCTGAGCGGCTACTTTTATTTTTGTTTCTGAGGTGTCGAATCTTGTTATCGGTGCGATTCCGCTTTTACCATTTATTAAACTGTCTTTGAACGAGGGCAAATCGTTTCCGACAGGCGAGATAACGCCCATGCCCGTTATAACGACTCTGCGCATTGTTATCCTCCAAAATAACTTGTTTTCAAATATAAAGTCCGCCGTCAACCTTGATTACTTCGCCAGTTATGTACGAGGCAAGATCGGAGGCGAGAAAGACTGCAAGAGCTGCAATATCGGCAGGTTTTCCAAGTCTTCCTAGCGGTATCGCTTTCTTAGCGGTGTCGAGGGTACCCTCCGGCATCGATGAAGTCATATCAGTTTCGATGAAGCCGGGGGCGATAGCGTTGCAAGTAATGCCGCGGGAAGCAAGTTCCTTAGCTGCGGTTTTTGTCAGCCCGATGAGTCCAGCTTTTGAAGCTGAATAATTAGCCTGACCGGGATTTCCCATCATACCCGAAACAGATGTGATATTTATAATTCGACCCGTGCGTTTTCTTATAAAATGACGGGCGAAATTTTTGGTCATATTGAATGCGCCTTTGAGATTAGTCGCAATAACTGAGTCAAATTCGTCTTCTTTCATCTGGAACATAAGAGCGTCTCTTGTGATTCCAGCATTGTTGACAAGAATGTCAGCTGTTCCGAAGTCGGATATTATCTGAGTGGAAACCTGCGCACAATCATCAGCAGATGCGACATTGCATTTATATATCCTCGCGGTGATTCCGAGGTTTTCCGCTTCAGCTCTCGCTTCTTCCGCTTTTTCGGTGTTGCCATTGTAGAGAATTGCAACGTTTGCACCAGCTCTCGCCATTTCGAGAGCGATTTCTTTGCCGATACCGCGGGATGCTCCTGTGATTACGGCAACTTTGTTTTTCAGCATCTGCATAACTCCTTTATCTTTTCCATGTCTTCCGGATTTTCAAATCCAGCACAAATTGCGTCTGGCAAAATGTTTTTCACAAGTCCGGTAAGCACATTACCTGCTCCAACCTCTATGAAAAGATCAAAGCCGTCAGCTGCCATATTTTCGATCGTTTTGCACCAGAGTACGGGGCTGTTGACTTGGGAAGCTAATGTTGAGGAGAAATCCTCAGTATAGGGACGGGCGGTAAGGTTCGCATATATTGGAATCTCAGGAGTTTTGAGACTGACATTTTTAAGATAAGAACGCAGACCTTCTGCCGCTTCGTTCATGTAGGGGGAGTGGAAAGCGCCGGAAACTCTTAGCTTAATTGCTCTTCCGCCTATTTCCTTCGCTGCCTTTACAACAAGGTCAGCGCTGTCCGCATGACAGGCGACAACGACCTGACCGGGCGAGTTATAGTTGACAGGATATGAGCCGGGTATCATCTCACAGAGCTTTTCAACTGCTTCATCTGGCAGCTTCATTACTGCGACCATCGCACCCGGGTTGTTTTCAGCGCAGCTTTGCATAAGCCTTGCACGCTCAAGGACAAAGCCGAATGCAGTGTCAAAATCAGCCATTCCTGAAAATGCAGCAGCTGGTACTTCACCTAAAGAAAAGCCAGCGACAGCTGAAGGGGTTATCCCTTCAAAGCGAAGAGCCTCAGCGCATGCAAGGTCAACGCAGAACAAGGCAGGCTGGGTGTTGACGGTGATTGACAGTTCCTCAAGAGAACCTTCAAAGCAAAGTCTTTTCAGTCCTGGCATATGGTTTTCAGCAGAGTCAAACACTGCTTTTGCAGCATCGTTTACTTCATAAAGCGCCTTGCCCATATTTATATGCTGAGCACCTTGGCCGGCAAACAAAAAGGCTATTTTACCCATCTTAGATTATCCTTTAATACTTTTTCAGCTTCAGCAAAGATTTCTGTTATTATTTCAGCGCATGTCTGCTCGCATTTTATCATCGAAGCGACTTGACCTGCGATAACACAGCCTTCTACTACATCACCGTCAAGTGCTGCAATTCTAAGCTTACCAACACCGAGTTGTTCGAGCTGCTCATTTGTGTAAGAGCTGTCGTATTCCTTCTCGAGGTAGCCACGGGTAAAACGGTTTTTAAGTGACCTTACTGGGTGACCCAGACGCTTTCCTGTAAGAACTGTATCTATATCGCGTGCGTTTAGTACTCGGTCCTTATAGTTTTGGTGAACGGTACATTCTTTTGCTGTAATAAAGCGTGTTCCAAGCTGAACACCCTGTGCTCCAAGGGAGAAAGCAGCAGCCACTCCTCTGCCGTCAGCAATACCACCTGCCGCAATTACAGGGATTTTCACCGCATCACAAACCTGTGGAACAAGCGCCATAGTTGAGAGCTCCCCGACATGACCGCCGGACTCTCCGCCTTCTGCGACTACGGCAAATGCACCGTCACGCTCCATCTTTCTTGCGATAGCAGTTGACGGGACGACCGGAATTACCTTGATTCCTGCCTCAAGCCAAGCTGCCATATATTTTGAAGGGCTACCTGCTCCGGTTGTGATTACTTTGATTCCTTCCTCGATAACAGTCTGCGCGACTTCTTTGGCAAAAGGACTCATCAGCATTATGTTAACAGCAAAAGGCTTGTCGGTCAGCTCACGTGCTTTGCGTATTTCTACTTTCAGCTGTTCCGAGTTGGAGTTCATTGCAGCAATGATGCCAAGACCGCCCGCATTTGATACCGCTGCTGCGAGAGAAGCGTTGGCAAGCCAAGCCATACCGCCTTGAAAAATAGGATATTCAATGCCGAGTGCTTCACAAATATCAGTTTTTATCATATCACAAAATGCTATCCAGTTCCGGACAGCGTCTCCTTTCACCGAGGTCTAAATTTTAACCGATTTTCTTTTCGATGAATTCTACAACATCACCGATGGACTTGAGGGATTCACGCTCGTCAACGGTTGTGTTGAATTCGTCCTCGATGTTCATAATAAGCTCAGCTATGTCGAGTGAATCGAGATTTAGCTCAGTAAGGAGAGTTTCCTTTGTTATGGAATCGTCCTCTTCGCCTTTGAGATCAGTAATGAGATTTAATACTTTTTCGTATACCATTTTGGTTTCCTCCAAATTGTTCTTGTTTTTATATACAAACACGAGTTTTTTCGTGTTCTGTATTCGTTTTTATTATGTTCGGTTTTATTTCTGCCATTCAATAAGACAGAAACCTGTAGATAGTCCCGCGCCAAAGGCTCCGAGGATGATTTTGTCGTTTTTCTTCAGCTTACCGCTACGGTTCACTTCATCAAGCAAAATCGGTATGCTTGCAGAAGAGGTGTTACCGTACTTTTCGATATTGTGAGGGAACTTTTCCTCGGGCTGGCCGAATCTTTTGCGAGCAGAGTTGATAATCCTTGTGTTCGCTTGATGAAGAAGATACATCGATATATCGTCCGGTGTTAAGCCGTTTTTCTCAATCATCGTGGATAGACCGTCAGTTATTGCGGAAACTGCAAAGATGAAAACACCCTGACCATCCATTACAACCCTTTTATCTACTTTTGCGTAACCTTCAGAAAAAGGTGAATTGCTCTCTACTCCGCTAATGTGAAGAACCGCAGAGTCCGCTTTTGTATTAACGACAAGATCCTTAAGACCATCGCCTTTTTCAAGTACAACAGCACCAGCACCGTCACCAAATAAAATAGCAGATGAGCGGTCATTCCAGTCGAGAAGCCTTGAAATCGCTTCAGCGCAAACAACAAGTACACGATTAACTTTACCGGCATCAAAGTAAACGGAAGCCATTTCGAGTGCAAATACAAAGCCCGAGCAGGCCATATTGACGTCGTATACATACTTTGCGTTTAGACCAAGTCTATCCTTTAAAAGGCAACTCATCGAAGGAGTAACAAAGTCGCCTGACAAGGTGGCGCAAAGGATCATATCAATGTCAGCGGGAGAAGTTCCGGCATTCTCCATCGCATTTCGACCTGCTTCGGCTGCTATGTCGAGAAGTGTTTCAGAGCTTAAAACCCTGCGTTCGCTGATTCCGGTGCGGCTGGTGATCCATTCGTCGCTTGTATCAAGAATTTTTGAAAGATCGTCATTGGTCACCTTTTTTTTCGGTAGGCTGCTTCCGGTACCGGATATATAAAAGCTCATATGTTGTTTCCTTTACGGTTTTTTAATACAGCAGGGGAATAGTTTGAACATCAAAACATCTGCAATAATATTATACATAAACGAATGCTGTTGTCAAGAGTAATTTGATAATCAAAGTAAATTATTTTTGCAAAAATATGCAAAAAGGTGTCATAGAAGCGCGAAAAAAGCAGTCTCCGAGAAGGAAAAACTGCTTTATTAGTAAATTATTTTGTTAATCAAACCTTATGTGTGGTTGACAGGAAGGGCTTTTACTGTTATAATTTATGGAAGAAACAAGAATAGAGAGGGAGGCGGCGGGGTGAGCAGAAAAAGTACGGCGATAAGCCATTTTCTTGCGAATTCTTTCAATGAAATAATAAAAACTGAGGAGCTTGCAATTGCGAATCGGTTTCCAAACCTGACCTTCCGAGAGATGTCGGTTATTGAAGCGGTCCATGTCGCCTGTCTGAGAAAAACCGACAACAGTTCGACGACAATAGCCAACAAGCTTAAAGTGACACCCGGAACACTGAGCATATCCGCAAGTCAGCTTGAAAAGAAGGGATATATCGCGAGAAAACGCTGGGATAAGGACAAGCGTGTCGTCAGGCTTTATACAACCGAGATCGGGAAGGAAGCATATGAATTCCACCGACTGTTTCATCTTGAGCTGGTCAACGGAATGATTGAAACACTGACGGACGAAGAAGTTGAAGCGCTAATTAGAGCCCTCAGCGGTATAAGCGCATTTTTCAGATCAAAAGATAAAAAGCTCAGACTTATTGATAAAGTAAGAGAATATGTAGAAACGATAGATGATTAAGCAGGATTTTAAACCTTGATATGGGCGTTCTATTTAGAATGACTTAGATATCAAACCTTGCGGCCGGACATCCCTTTGCGGGAAGCCCGGCGCAATTTGTTTTCGACGCTATGGCGGCGGGATGCGCCGATTTGGTCGTCAGCGATCTTTGCTGCATCCGCAGTCTGAAGAGGTGTTCGTACCGCCGAGCTGTGTGGGTTCTTCGGGGAAGGGGTAGAATTCGTTCGCGGGGAAGCACATCTTTCCGAAGATCTTGCAAGGATCTGTGGGAGAGATCGCGGGTGTGCAATCCTTATCCGGCAGCGTGAGCAGGCAAGAAGGAACGAGAAGAGCGACGGGGCGTTCCATTCTGATGACTGTGAACAAACCTAAGGTGATATAGAGCTGATTGATTCCCGTACCGTCTACGAAGCCTCCGTCGCCAAAGCGGCCTCT
This sequence comes from Eubacteriales bacterium, assembly GCA_028705495.1. GTDB lineage: Bacteria > Bacillota > Clostridia > Oscillospirales > CAG-382 > GWF2-38-85. The sequence goes on along the minus strand of JAQWDK010000027.1, from coordinate 11,437 downwards.
GATGTTCTCGGGGATCGATTCCGGATTGCAGCAGCAGTTGCCGAAGGGGCGGCAGCGTTCTACTAACTTGACATCAAGAGCTATTGGAGCCGCTACTTCTACCACAACTGTGGGGTCGGTGCTTTGCATATTGCAGCTTATGTTCATATTGTTCTGGCAAAAGCTGTCTGTTCCCGGGGTTGATGTGAAGGTGCTGACATTCTTTTCGCTTCCGAAAAGAAGAACCTTTTTATCAAAGATGCTAAGACCTTGAACAACTCTGATATTTCCGTTAGAAACGCAGGCCTCGCAGGTTACCCGGAAGAAGAATCTGATCAGAACCTGGTAATAACCCCGGTTGAAGGGTACCTCTTCCATACTTATGTTTGCTGATATAACTTCAACGTCCTTGACGCGCACGCTTGAGCTGTGATCGACAATGTCCTGAGCCTGAGGGCAGAGGAATACTCTGAGATCCTCAAGGCAGTCTTTATCCTTGGCACTGTCGAATATTTTATTTACATTGATTGCGCTTAGCGTCTCGCCGTTCTGCCGTCCGGCAGTTCCGACACTGTTTCTGTCAACCATTTAAAATATCCTCCTTATAATTGACCGGCATATCGCCATGTATACGACCCCTCAAGCTGTCCCTGGACGCCAAAATCCGAAGCAATCCCGCGAAATCAGTTCGGATACGGTGGAATTCACTCAAAGGTCGTTTATATTATATAATATGCCTTCGATTTCCAATTGTGAGCGAAATAATATGGTGATTTGAAAAAAAGGTCGAAAAAAGCTACTACAAAAAGCCTAATCCTCTACATTATATTCTACATAGTGATATTTATTGATTTGGTTACATAATAATTTGAAATACAATAATAAGCCCCGAAGACTCTAAAAATCTTCGGGGCTTATTATTTAACTACTTTTTAAGTATTATTTTTCTTTAACTCACTAACGCAGTCGTTACACACGAACTTACCCTTGTACAGCATAGCTTTCTGGGTATTGCCGCAAAATACGCAGGAAGAGCTGAATTTTTGCATGATGATATTATCGTCCTCAACGAAAATCTCAACAGAGTCCTTGATGTCTATGCGGAGCACATCTCGGAGTTCTTTTGGGATGACCACTCTCCCGAGCTCATCTAATTTTCTGACAATGCCAAGTAGTTTCAATTCTACAATCCTCCATAAAATCCTTTAATTTTACAATTAAATCTAAAATAAAGGTATGGATATAAAATACCATAGTTAGCATATAAAGTCAATAGAATAGAATAATTTGTCAGAATATAAGAAAGGCTGTCGTATTGACAAAAGTGGGCTAAATATATTATAATATACTCGCATAATTAAAATTTTGATATAACATAGACGCGCATTTACTTCAGAAAAAATTATATAATCAGATGGCGCGTAAACGCAAGCGTCATCAAAAGTTCCGCTTTTGTGAATGCTATCTTAAAGATATTATATCATATCGAGTATAATAAATTTCAGCTTAAGTATAAAGAGCCGCATTGCGGTAGGATGGAGGACTTATGAGAACAGTTAGAGATATACAGGACGAGATCGTTAGATTGAGGAAAGAGAAGGATGTCTGTGTACTTGCACACAGCTATCAGGCTCGAGAAATAATCGAATGCGCAGATTTTGCAGGCGACTCATATCAGCTGAGTGTTATGGCTGAAAAAGCACCTCAGAATACAGTAATAATGTGTGGTGTGCGTTTTATGGCGGAGACAGTGAAGATTCTATCCCCCAATAAAACCGTTTACCTTGCAAACCCGGTCGCCGGGTGTCCTATGGCGGAGCAGATGGACAGGGAATTTATCGAGGGTGTCAAAAAAATGTACCCGGATTATACCGTTGTAGCATACATCAACACAACTGCTGACCTTAAAACAGTCTGCGATGTTTGTGTTACTTCATCGTCAGCTGTTAAAATCGTAAAGAAAATAGATAACGACAACATACTCTTTATACCCGACTGCAACCTTGGCGACTATGTTGCAAAACAAGTTCCGGAGAAGAATTTTAAGCTGCTTCAGGGCGGATGTCCGATCCATGTCGCTGTAACGGTAAAGGATGTAAACAAAGCAAAAGAAGCACATCCGAACGCACTGCTCCTTGTTCACCCTGAGTGCGTACCGGCGGTTGTCGCAATGGCGGATTATGTCGGCTCGACTTCAGGTATAATGCAATATGCTATGGAATCCGACCATAAGGAATTCTTGATTGGAACAGAAATGAGCATAGCTGAGCATCTTCAGTACAACTGCCCCGACAAGAAGTTCTACGCTCTGTCAAGAAAACTGGTATGCCCGAATATGAAGTCTACGACACTTATAGACCTTTACAACTGCCTTATAGGTGACGGCGGCGAGGAAATAATGCTCGACCCTCAGACGATAAAGGACGCAAAGCGCTGTATCGACGAAATGATTAGATTAGGCGAATAATAACAAAAAGCTGCCGCATCAACTGCGACAGCTTTTTTTGTTTCTATTCGATCATGAACGGCTGTATCTGTACTCCTTGGAGAGCGAAAAAGAGCGCATCGGGTATTAATCCGAAATCACAGACAAGGGAAGTCGCTTTTCTTGAAGAATCATCTTGTCTTAGAGGAACGAAAAATACGCATTTCTTGTCATATAAAGCCGCTATATTCTTAAAGTTTGTGCCAAGAGCATCGTTTGTAGCCAAAGCAATCACCACAGGTTTCCGATTTCTCAGATGTGCTTTAACCGACATAGTAACCGCTCCGTCGGTTATACCGTTTGCCAGCTTTGCTAAGGTGTTTCCGGTACAGGGGGATACAATCACACAGTCTACTGCCTTTGTGGAGCTTATCTGCTCAGCCTCGACTATGTCTAAGACGGGTTCCCTACCACAGATGGCGACAACCTTTTCTAAAAGTTCCTCATGTGTACCGAATCTTGTATCTAAAGAAGCGCTGTTTTTGGATATAATCGGGAGTATCTCATAACCGAGTTCCGTTAAAGCCTTCATCTGTTCGAGAGCTATCTTGTGGTTGCAAAATGAACCGCAAATCGCATATCCTATCATAATAAATTTATTCCTTTCGTTGTATATTTAGCGGAAAGGATGTATTACCAGTATAATTACTTCCCGCGGAAACTACTCAGGACGCTGCGGGCAATTATTTTTCCTGCCGTCACCGGCGCAACCTTACCCGGTAGCGACAGAGCCCAGTTGACATTTATCCCGAGAGATTTTGCAGCTTCGAAATCAACACCACCGGGTCGCGATGCAAGGTCGATTATTAGTGTTGTTCTGTCCGTTTTCGACAAAACTTTTTCGGTAAAAATCTTTTCGGGAACCGAATTGAATATAACATCATAACCTCGGATACCATCCTCAAGTGTTGAAACATGAGTAGTCTTATATCCGTAAAGTTCGCAATACGCAAAGTCGCAACTTTTCCTTGCCATAACGGTAACATTTGCACCTAAGGCAGCAAGCGCATGAGCAAGAGCTTTAGAGACTCTGCCGAATCCTACTACAAGACAATTCGAACCGTGCAGTGTTATGGGAAGGGCATCCATCGCTATTGCGACAGCACCCTCGGCAGTTGGTATAGCGTTTAGAATTTGCAGCTCCTCGTCCTCAAAATAGTCGATGATTTCGCCGTCAGAAAAATCTGAAACAACCTTTGTCATCCCGCCAATAATGGTCTGAGTGTCAAGCAAGGCGACAAGCTCCGAAAAATAAACGTTTTTATCAAAAAGCGGTGTAAAAACCGTCACTTTATCCGCTGAGCACGGAAGGGGAAGCACAACAGCCGCAGAGCCGGTGACAGCACCTTCAAGGTCTATCGCTCTTGTTGACGCTCCGATTTCCGTTGCCGTATTTGCATAAATTGCGACCTCAAAACCTTCTTCGGCAAGTATCGAAGCCACAATTGCCTGCCTTCGGTCACCGCCGATTACCGCTATCTTACTGTGATTATCCATACAATGTTCATCCTTTCAAACCGTCAACGATGTGCCTCCGCATCGGCACTTCCGGCGGGGGCGATCCTGTTGTTCTTTCCCGCGGGACAATCTTCTCACGGGCAACCTTCCCGGGAGAGAGTAAAAAAATATTCCGCAGATAATACATTTTATGATAAATTCACCCGCTTGACACCAAGTAACGACAAAGAAGTAAAAATAATCCCGCTGCACCATTTGGAAGCAGCGGGATTATTATGTATGGATCTTCTTATTTATGCTTGCCTTTGTGGAATAAGCACAACACCGGAGACTGGTTTTTCACCGTCAAATCTGTCGTTGTTACCTGCTTTTAAGCGATCCGGAGCGATACCATAACGTTTTGAGATAGTCCAGAGGTCGTCATTCTGAGACGGGTAATATAAAAGTATCGATGGGATGTTCTCGCTTACGGGCATATCTGTGAATTCACAGTTTTCTATTGCTGTAACGGAAATATTCTCGATTCTCTTGAATTCCGCAGCAGCGATTATCTTGAGCGATACATTAGATCCTCCGACAGCGGTAGCGGAAACCTCGATAGGTCTTACGATTATTTCGCTTACGTCAGTTGCAGGGAGTCTTTCGGTGAAGCCAACCGATATGTCAACAAGGTCAGGACCTGAAGGGGTGTTACCAAGAAGAGAAACAAGAGCGTTTCCGTTGCAAACCGTTTCTTTACCTGTAACATCACCGGGGTTCATCGTGAGCACAGCGGTAGAATCATATAACTGGTTGAATTCGATATCTCCAGTTTCTATAATTTTCTCGATAGCAAAAACCTTCTTTTCAGCGCTTATAAATCTGCTGAACTGGAGGTCAATATGCTTTTGGGTGTTTGTCGTATCGGCTGCAAAAACATCTGTTGCAAAGGTGAGAATCTCAGGGTTGCTGCAGTGTACACTGGCTTTCACACAGAACTTAGTAGAAATAACCTTGCTGTTTCCATAGGAATCTATTCCTACATCGGTGGTGAGGGAAACAGGCGTGATATCAACAACACAGATGCTGTCACTACCGATTGTTTCGTCCTCAATTATGAAGGAGATTGGTATATTCTTGGTAATAGTGAAAACGGAGTTTTCATCTTCTGCTCCAAGACATAAAGCTTTTAGAACAGCGTTCGCTTTCACATTAATATAACCGTCTCCTGATGAGTGTTCAGCAGGGGTAATAAGAACACTTTTTGTTATAATCTCGTTGATTTCAGGAGCAGTTTCGCCTAAATCGTATAGATCCGAAAAACAAAACTCTCGTTCGATTGCAGGTTCTGCAACTAAAGTGGTTACTGTATCTGTCTTGAAAAAGCAGTTTTCGGATTTTTCATCAACAATGCTTTGGGAAGCGTTATTATTGACGGTGAAAGCAAGGTCAAATTTTGACCTCAAGATAAACTTGCGAGAGTTAAGCATCTTACAGGAAACGCCCGAGCAAATGAAAATCGGGATGACAACACTGTTGGAAGAAGCTTCTGGTAATTCGGTCTGAGAAGAAAAATCTTCGATAAACTCAGTGAACTTCAAACTGTCTCTGTGATCGGAAACATATAAGAAGCCGTAAATTATTTTTCCTTTTACCTCCACCATTCCTTCAGAGGAATTTACCGATTCGACTATGATCCTCGCATCAACCTTTACGGGACGGCTTATATTAGGCAGAAATTCAGGGAGTGAGGTGTCAAGCTCAAACTCTTTTTGGAAGCTACGACTCCGAGAGAGCCTGGGTAGAGAAATATCCTTCCTTGCACATTTCATATAAAAAAAATCACCTTTCGTTTTATACCATTTTTCATTAAAGTATATTTATTAGAAAGGTGAAATATGACCGATTAATAATCGTTACAAAAAATAAGCAGCAGTGGTTTTTTATTTGGTAAAAGAAAAGGCGGGGATGCTCAGCCCCGCTTTTTCCGCTTTCCGAATAATGCCGCGATAAGGGGTCGTAAAAACTTAGGCGGCTTGATGACCATGATTCTCATAAGTAATCCTCTTTCTGCAGCGTTAAGTGTTAACAGCTTAAAATAACGCCTGCTGTTATTATAACGGCGGCTTCCAATGCGACAACAATCCAGAGCGGCAGCAGTGTTGCTATAAATATGCCTCCGCCGAACGCAAGCATAAAGCAGCCAATCGCTCTCCCTTTGTAACTTCCGGTACATCTCAAGCGATTCCCTCCCCTCCGCAAGGCTCAGCGAATAACGCCGGTTTATTAAACGCTTTCCTATATGTGCTCATTTTTTTACCATCTATTATAGAATATGAACAACGATTAGCTTTGCTACAAAAGCGCATAAAAATTAACGTTTTGCAACACTAAAATTCTACAACCAACAATATTGACAATATCGAAAAATGAGTTATAATGTTCTTACATGTTGCGAAGGCTTTATTGCTTGTCGCAGCAAAAATTAGGCAGAGTAAGGATAGATGCGTTAAGTGCGGTGCGAACGGGGAGTTGTCGCGCCGACGAAAACCAATCGGTTTTGCCCGATGGTTGCGGTATATATCCTGCATCCCGCTGTCGCATACTTATAACTGCGCTACGCGGGGGCAATATTTGTCGTCCGCGTCGGAAAAGAATCCTCTTTTATAATTATGTGGCATCTATTATCCCGTATTTCGGGATGGCGGAATGAGCATAAGAAAAAAGGAGGAAATTTTTATGCGCAAAGAAAATATTGTTCTAAAAAAGATTGTAATTTCAGCTATGTTTCTCGCAATAGCTGTATCTCTCAACATGCTGTCGTCGTTCTATATCCCGCTTTTTGGGGCGAACAGCGTTAGGGTGAGTTTTGGTGGAGTATTTACACTGTTCCCGGCAATTTTATTCGGTCCGCTATATGGCGCGGTTGTCGGCGGACTCAGTGACCTGATTGGTTACATCCTAAAACCTACTGGTGCATACATCCCTTTTCTGACGTTGACAGCAGCTTTAGGTGGTGCATTACAAGGATTTTTGTGGATGCTCTTGAAAAAGAAGAACGACAGAAGCTTGAGAATAATAATGGCGTCTGCCTTCACCATTATCGGGATTTATGGAATCATAAGCCATATATCACTGAATGCTGACGGTATAATGAATGGAGTTATCGCTTTTGAAGGGAATATGCCAACAAGAGAAGCAACGAATCTGCTCCTTGATGGTGGCACTTTAGCTTTTCCGACAAGGGTTGTAATATTATTCGCCCAGTTCGCAAAGTCGGGTGAATACGCTGCAGAGCTTGCTATGTATTCAAATATGCTGAGTATAGGTCCTGAAATTTTAGCCTTAAGCGGATTAAGTATCACACTCCTTCGTTTCAAGAAGACTGATAAATCTTATATTGGTGTAAGTCCCTTTACTTTTACAGCAGTTATGCTTATTTCGGGACTTGTTATATCGACACTGAATACAGTAATTCTTATGGTTTATATACCATCTCTTGCGCAAAGAGCTTTTATGCTGCTTTGGATACCGAGGATAATAAAAGAAGTTTTTGTCTGTGCGGTACAGTCTTATATAGCAATTGCCCTTTACGGTATTTATATAAAAACAACTCAGAAAGTCAGAACAGGAGGAGACGACGGCTTTGGAATATAACTTCAGCTACGAGCAGGCGATGAACTACATCCATAGCATAGGCTGGCGTGGGAGCAGGCTCGGTCTTGAGAGAACGAAAGAGCTCCTCTTTATGATGGGAAACCCGGAGAAGAAGCTGAAATTTATCCATGTCGCAGGAACTAACGGCAAGGGCTCAGTCTGTGCAATGCTTTCATCGGTACTAACGGAAGCGGGTTACAAAACCGGTCGCTACACCTCTCCCTATATAGAAAGATTTAACGAGCGTATCTGCATTGACGGAGAACCAATAAGCGATGACGAACTGGCAGTTCTGACAGGATATGTCGCAGAATTTGCAGAAAAAATGAGTGACCATCCGACCGAATTTGAGCTTATAACGGCAGTGGGATTTGAGTATTTCAAAAGAAAGAACTGTGAGATAGTCATTCTCGAGGTCGGTTTAGGTGGAGAGCTTGATTCGACGAATGTTATAGATTCTCCCATTGCGGCAGTTATAACAGCACTCGGACTTGACCACACCACTGAGCTTGGAGACAGTATTGAAATGATCGCGGCAGCGAAAGCAGGGATAATAAAACCAGGTACATCAGTAGTTTATTATGGCTCAGAAAAAGCTGCCGATGACGTTATAGCTGCGAAATGCAAAAAAGTTGACGCAAAACTTAAAACACCGGACTACAGTCAAATAAAACTCATAACTTCTGATGAGAGGGGGTTAGTTATCAATTATAAGAATTATAAGCATATAACTATACCACTTATGGGCGAATACCAGCAGAAAAATGCAGCAATTGTACTTGAAGTAATCGATATATTCACTGAGAAGGGTTATGCGCTCAGTGAAACCGCTATTAGAGATGGTATTGCAAAAACGCTCTGGCCTGCGCGATTTGAAAAACTCCACAAGAACCCGACACTTATATTTGATGGCGGCCATAACCCGCAAGGGGTAAAAGCTGCAATCGGCAGCTTAAACCTTCACTTTCCAGGAAAAAAGGCAGTTCTCGTCGTCGGAATAATGAGGGACAAAAATGTTGACGGAGTTTTGTCGCTCCTCGCACCTTATGCTGATAAACTTTTTGCTGTAACGCCTGATAACCCGAGATCACTGGACTCTCATGAGCTTTGTAAAATGGCAACAGAACATGGAATTAACGCGGTCAATTCTGGTAGTGTAAAAGAAGGAATTGACGCTGCAATCGGTTATGCTTGCGACACAAAAATCATCCTCGCAATAGGATCGCTTTATATGTACAGTGAGGTAAAAAAAGCTCTTGCCAAATGATTTATATATGTGCTATAATATCTTCAAGTGAACATAAACAAAAGCGTAGCTTTTGAATGACGCGCCCGATGACGATAAATTCTATCAATGAAAATGCGCGTCTTGTCGATCAATGTAATCTCGAAAGGAATAATTACCGATATGAAAAACATCAAAACAATTAATAAGAAAACCTACAGTGACACAACATTCGCAGGCTGCGGCGAGTGCCGTTCGTCTTGCCAATCCGCTTGTAAAACTTCTTGCACAGTTGCAAACCAGCTTTGCGAAAACAAAAAAAGACTTGAAAAAACAGCTGATACCGTCACTGTCAGATAACGATATTGACAGAGAGGATAAAACCAATGCTGCATACCTTTGAGCTTGACGGCGAATATCTTGCGCTTGACGTCAACAGCGGGGCATTACATGTCCTGACAAAGCTCGCATACGATATTTGCGGTAAGCTTGAATCACCGCTTGGAGAAAAACCACCGGTGGAACTTTTTGAACTTGGATATCCTAAGGAAGAAGTGGAGCTTGCCTATGGCGAGCTTTACTCGTTGTTTGAGCAAAATTTGCTGTTTTCACCTGATTTTGTTGTAACAATGCCGGATAACCAAAAGATGCCGCTGAAAGCACTTTGCCTTCATGTGGCGCACGACTGCAATATGCGCTGCGGATACTGCTTCGCCGATACCGGTGAATACTGCGGCAAACGCGAACTTATGACACCCGAAACAGGTATGAAGGCTATCGACTTTCTTATCGAAAGCTCGGGACATATAAAAAATTTAGAAGTAGACTTTTTCGGTGGTGAGCCATTAATGGCACTTGACACCGTTAAAATCGTAACCGAATACGGCAAAAGCCGTGCTTCTCAAGTTGGTAAAAGCATAAACTTCACCCTAACAACAAACGGAGCGCTGCTTGACGACGAAACAATTGAATACCTCGACCGTGAAATGTATAATCTGGTTCTTTCTGTTGACGGCAGAAAGAGCGTCAATGACAATATGCGAAGATTCCCGGGCGGTGGCAGTACCTACGAAAAAATCATACCAGCATTTCAAAAACTCGCGAAAACGCGTGAAGAAAACGGCACAAGCTACTATGTTCGCGGAACCTTTACCGCAAAAAATCTCGATTTTTCGGAGGATGTTTTCCATCTTTCCGATCTTGGTTTCGGTGAAATTTCAGTTGAGCCTGTCGCTCTCGATGAAAGCCATCCGCTTGCGCTCAAAGATGAAATGCTACCCCGCATTTTCGAAGAGTATGAAAAGCTTGCTATCGGTCTTGTGAAAAGAATCGAACAAGGCGAACATATAAACTTCTTTCATTTTATTGTCGACCTTGAAGCAGGACCTTGCGTATATAAACGTGTTAAGGGATGCGGTGCAGGTTGTGAATACATAGCTGTTACCCCTTCCGGCGACCTCTATCCATGTCACCAATTTGCCGGCATGGAAGATTATAGATTAGGCAATATATACAGCGGTTTTAATGATAGCGCAAAACCTCTCAGAAAACGGTTTGAAAATGCCAATATCTACACTAAACCCGAATGCGGCAAATGTTTCGCTAAGTTTTTCTGTGGTGGAGGATGTGCGGCAGCTGGTGTTAAATATGCCGGTGGTGAGATAGAGAATAACTACAAAATCGGCTGTGAGCTTGAAAGAAAACGCCTTGAATGCGCTTTATATCTACAAGCAAAGACATCATCAGGAAATTGATAGCAAATACAACAAATCCTTGACATATACCGTATATTATGTATAATATACTATATAAAACATAAATCATTACATATTATTCGAAATGATTTGTTAAATCCAACATAGGAGAAGGAAATAATGAAAAAACTACTTGCGCTTGTTCTTGTGCTTGCATTTGCACTTTCACTGTCAGCATGCGGCACTACAAAAGAACTCAGAATTGCAACAAACGCTGAATTCGAACCTTGGGAATTCTTTGACGAAAACGAAAAAATCGTAGGATTTGATGTCGATCTTATGAAAGCCGTTGCTGAAAAGATGGGTGTTGAGGTCAAATTTGACAGCATGCCTTTTACTTCTGTAATTGCATCAATCACATCAGGTCAATATGATGCGGCAATTTCCGGTCTTACGATAAACGAAACAAGAAAGAAGTCTGTTGATTTTTCTGATGCATATTATTCAGGCGCTTCTCAGATTCTTATCGTAAAGAGCGATGACACTGTTTTCACAGGAACTGATAAAGCTGCTCTTGACAAACAGCTTGAAGGCAAGAAGATTGGTGTTTGCAGCACTTTTACTGGCGAGGCATATGCTAACGGTGATTCTGAGTGGGGCTTTGAAAAGATTAAGGATGCGACAGTTAATTCTTATAAAAATATCAGCCTTGCTCTCGCAGATATGTCCAACGGCAAGGTTGACGTTATCATAATGGATGATACCGTTGCAAAAGAAGCAACTGCCGGTAAGAGCGAATACAAAGTAATCGATATTGCTCTTACAACCGAATCATATGGTATCGCAGTTAAAAAGGGTAATACAGAGCTTCTCGAAAAAATCAATAAAGCACTCAAAGAACTCAAAGACGAAGGCAAAATCGACGAGCTTATAACTACTTGGAAAGTAAACGGATAATTT
>JAQWDK010000053.1 GCA_028705495.1 Eubacteriales bacterium | reverse complement strand
CCACCCTCATCCGTAACTGTGCGATCCTGCGTTTGAGTTTCAATAGAATGTGATAGCGAAATCATTTTGTTAAAAATACTCCGTAATATATCTACCTTGCCATCGTTCAGTGTGACAACTTCGGCAGAGTTTTCTGAATCAGTATTGACTTTAACAGCATAAACCGAAAGAATCTCCGGCCAGTTGATTGAGACTTCTTCTAACTCCAAAAAATCATGAACATTTTCATTTTTTATATCTTCAATCTGTTCCTGAAGTTCAGATGTTAATTGGGAAACCACAGCAGGCACAGTGAGCGACCCAGTCGTTCCACTATTTTCACCGCTAAAAAACACACCAAAAACAGATCCAACCAGAAGACCAATTAAGCAGATTATAATGATTATTATTACCGCAATCCATCCACCCGCCGCGATAAGTGCAACTAATCCTTTTACAGCGGCTATTGTTGCTTTCAAAAGTGCGGCGGTAGCTTTGACAGCGGCTTTAGCCGTGACAACAGCCGCCTTTGCCGCTGTCTTAGATGCTTGAGCCGCCAGTTTTGCAGATTTTGCAGCGGTTTTTGCGGATTGCCCGGTAATCTTCGCGGTTTGCTGTGCTGTCTTAACAGCAGCTTTTGCGGTTCGTTCAGTGGTTTTGATTGATTTCCTAGCAGTCTTTATTACGCCTTTCCCGGTTGATTTAGCGCCTTTTCTGGACAGTTTTAGGGTTTTAATGGATTCTCGGCCTGCTTGTCGGGTTTGCTGTAAAGTGTGCTTGGCATCTGTAACTGCTTTTTTTGCCTGATTAGCCGATTTCTGTGTTCGCCGGGCATTACCCATAGAAGTATCAGCGGTCTGTTTGAGATGATCGGCCGTCTTTTGAGCTTGCTCCGCTGCTTGTTTACGCTGCTTGGGCAAATTTTGTTTTGCTTCTCGAAACCGCTCTTTTGCTTTATTAATATTTTCGGTCGCTTTCTTATGGGTATTTCTAAAGTGATGGACGGCTTCTTCGGCGGCACCCTGTGCCTTGCCCGATATGTTGTCGGAAGCATATTCTGATGGCGAGCCTGTATCCTGTACTGGTTCCACGCTTTCCTTAGAGCGGATAAAAGTATTTTTAACATGAGTCGTTCCGCTGGCTACTTTGTCAAGAATCTTAATATCCTTGATAACTGTGTGTGTCTTTATTTCTTTTGACATGGGTTCGACCTTCCTTTCTTGATAAAAATTAAGCTCCGACCAGTAACCGGAGTTTCTTAACAAGTTTACTATTGATAAAATTGAAAGAAATTGCTATACTATTATTATTCTAATAAAGTGAGGCAAAAGAATGATTATTCAATAACCTATTCCGAAAACAAACAGACACATGAGGCGCGGTGAAAATCGGGCTAAGTTTTCGTTGGAATTGGTTATTGAATATTCGTATAAATGCAAAGACATTCTGTCTTTATGCGTTTTATGAGTATTTGTGTCCTTTTCCAACAATGGAGGAGGATTTTTTTATGTCCATGATAAGCATTTCTAATTTAACCTTTGCCTATGACGGCAGTTATGATTATATTTTTGAAAATGTTTCGTTTCAGATTGATACCGACTGGAAGTTAGGATTTCACGGGCGAAACGGACGTGGAAAAACAACATTCTTGAATCTGTTGATGGGCAAATATGAATACAGCGGCAGTATATACGCTAGTGTAGGATTTGAGTATTTTCCATTTCCTGTTGCCGATAAAGAGAAGAATACTTTGGATGTTTTACAGACAATTGCGCCGGATTCGCTGTTGTGGCAAATACAGCGAGAGCTTTCCAAACTGGCTATCGATGAGAATGCCTTGTTTCGTCCTTTTTATACATTATCCAATGGGGAGCAAACAAAGGCTCTGTTGGCCGGATTGTTTCTGCGTGAAAATAGTTTTTTGCTGATTGATGAACCGACCAATCATCTTGATATGGAAGCACGGCAAACAGTAGCAAAATATCTGGATAGTAAATCAGGCTTTATTCTGGTTTCCCATGACAGAGTGTTTCTTGATGAATGCACCGACCACACGCTATCCATCAACAAAAGCAATATCGAAATAATAAATGGAAATTTCTCTGTCTGGTGGGAGCAAAAAAAATATCAGGACGCTTTTGAACAGGCAAAAAACGAACAACTAAGCCGTGAAATAGACCGTTTACAGGAATCGGTTTTACGCACCGCAAACTGGTCAGACAAGGTGGAACGCAGTAAGTATAACAACCTAAACTCAGGCTTAAAAGCAGATAGAGGCTTCGTCGGACATAAAGCTGCCAAAATGATGAAGCGTTCAAAAACTACAGAAAAGCGACAACAAGATAGCATAAAAGAAAAGTCCAAGCTGTTAAAAAATATTGAAACCTCTGATATATTGAAAATTCATCCGTTATCTTATTTTACTTCACGCTTGCTATCATTCGATAATGTAGCGGTTTCATATGACGAACACGAAGTATTTAAGGATATAAGCTTTTCGGTCGAACAAGGTGAACGGATAGCTCTTTTGGGCAGTAACGGGTCGGGCAAGAGCAGTATTCTCAAGTTGATAAATGGCAAAAGCATACCTCACACCGGCAAAGTCAATATTGGAAACAGGCTGGTTATTTCATATGTACCTCAGGATGCTTCATTTCTCAAGGGAGATTTAGACGAATACGCAAATTCTCAGCAGATTGACATAACCTTGTTTAAAACCATTCTTCGTAAATTGGACTTTTCTCGTGTTCAATTCGATAAAAATATGGAGGATTACAGCGCAGGACAAAAGAAAAAGGTTTTGCTTGCCTGTAGTCTCTGTCAACAAGCCCATATTTACATATGGGACGAACCGCTCAATTACATTGATGTGCTTTCACGAATGCAAATTGAGGATTTGATTATGACTTATAAACCTACTTTGCTTTTTGTTGAGCATGACCGCGTGTTTTGTGATACTATTGCAACCCGAAAAATTCATTTATCTTAAAAGGTGATGTAAATAAGTCGGAGGACATTTCTGTCCTCCGACTTTTGCTATACCCATAAACCTATGCTTCATCCATTTTTGTCGACATTAATTTATATAACTTCGTATTTCGCGGAAACTTATCTTGAAACGGTACGAGAGCCGCACCTACTTTAATCAGTCCGCATCCTGCATCCACATTGGTGATATACGACATCTGCAAGTCGGAGATATTGAGCAGTTCAGCCAGCTTGATTCTGTCCGTCCCCGCTTGGTTGAGCATAACAATAAATTCGCTATTTGCCAGCATCGTCCGGGCGGTATGGCTTTGGAGCATATCGTCAACGTTCTGGGTTATGCCCGTGCAAAACGCACCGTATTTACGGACACGCTTCCACAGGGTAAACAGGAAGTTTGCACTGTATTCATGTTGGAACAACAGATAAATCTCGTCTATGAAAATATAGGTGTTGCGACCTTTGGCACGGTTGGCGGTAATGCGGTTTAGGATATTATCCAATACCACCAGCATACCGATGGACTGTAATTGCTTACCGAGATCGAGAATGTCATAGCAGATCAAACGACTGTCCACATTCACATTGGTAGACTTTGCAAAAGTATTCAAGCTGCCATCGGTAAATAATTCAATGGCAAGTGCGATTTCTTTTGCTTCTGGTTCAGTCTGACGCATAAGTTCCTCACGGAAGTCTTGCAAGGTGGGTGTTCTTCCCGTGTAACCGCTTTGGATATATTCCTTATAGACATTGGCAGTACACCGGTCAATCAGAGATTTTTGTTTTGCCCCCAAACTTTGACCGCCAATGAGCTGTTCACAAAGAGATAAAATAAATTCCGATTTTAAAATAACAGGGTTAGCGCCGTCGCCGTATTCGCTGTTGATATCCATTGCGTTAATGTGAGCGTTTGAGGTGGCGGAAATACGGATGATTTCACCTCCGAATGCGTTAACGAGCGGTGTATATTCTCGCTCCGGATCGATGAGGATTACATCAGCATTAGGATCGGCAAGCAAAATAGATACTTCCTCGCGCTTAGCTGTCATGGATTTGCCCGAGCCGGGAACGCCGAATATAAAGCCATTTCCATTGAGCAGAGCTTTTCTGTTGACGAATATTGGGTTTTTGGATATGACATTGACGCCCTGATACACACCGCCGCTGTGATTGATTTCCTGCGCTCGGAATGGTATCAACACCGCCAGAGATTCGGTGGTAAGAGTCCGCAGAGCGTTTATCTTCCGCAAGCCGAATGGTAAAACCGTATTTAGTCCATCCATCTGCTGATATTTCAGCGTTCCAAATTGACAAAGGTGTTTCCGCGCTGTGGTAAGCAGAGCGTCGGTATCATTGTCAAGCTGCTCTTTCGTATCAGCGATATGGACAAGCGTTACCACAGCAAACATCATACGCTGGTCACGAGTAGTCAGGTCGTCTAAAAACTCACGGGGTTCCTTTCTCTGCTGTTCCATATCATAAGGTATGTTGGCAGAAAAGTTATTGCGTTCGTTCTGCTTGCGTTGAAAGTTCGTTATATTCGTTTCGACCCCCAACAAACGGTTTTCAACCTCTCTGACCGCTTCATCAGTTGGAACGGGAATAACATCAATCGAAAACATCATGTTGCGGTTCAGGTCACAAAGCTCTGATACCATGCTGTCTTTAATGAAAGAAGCATACTCTCGAAGAAACAGGACGCGTCCCCATTTATCACCGATTCGGAAATAATCCCGCTCATGTTCAAAAGTGTCAGGGCAGATGAAATCTTTGAAGTCGTGCCCCTTTTTCATGGTTTCGGACAGGTCAAATCGGAAGCTGGTTTCCTCGCCCGCACGATAAAAGTCATGAATGATACGCAATCTACCGGTAGTGTCCAATTCAACACAAACAGATCCAAGCCGATTGAAATGGGTGATGAGATCGCTTCCGATTCGGGAAAAGCAAGAGCGAGCTTCCTCAATATCCTTTTTCATCACGCTGACCGTAATATACTTCTCCTGCACAATGCCGTTGCCGCCGCTGATTTTATCCAGCAGCATCTGGTTATACTCTTTACGGTAAATATCCAGCCCATCATCCTGCATGGGGATAAGAATGGTTTTTTCAAAGTCATTCTTATTAATACGGCGGTTGTTAATGGTGATTTTCGTGGTTGCGCCACTATCAAGGGAGTTGAGAAGTTCGCTGTACTCCAAAAACATGGCTTCTTTATCTTCCCGTGAAGCGACGGCATAGTTTATATCGTCAAACCGGAACGATTTGCTATACTTCTTTCCCAAAAGAAAAATGCCGTCCTCATAGACAGCGTTAATGGGTATAGCCTGTTGAACAGACTTTGGTATAACAAACCTTTCTTTATCCTGTTGGAATAAGGTTTTAAGTGTCTTAATCAAGAGACAACCCTCCTTTCATGTTTTCTGCGTAGGTGTTTGTTGCTCCAAAGGTCAGACGGCGGGGCATTAGAAATTCAGACTTCAGCCACGCCCATAAAAATTGTTCCGCGGTCATAGAATGGTATTTTATAAATCCGACAGCGGCAATAATTTAAGCAACAAACTGAAAGAGGACAACTTTTCAGAAAAAGAATTGCTTAAAATTGCAGATATACTTGGTTGTGAGTATAAGGCAGCCTTTATTATGACTGATACAGGAAAAGAAATATAATAATTAAGAAATCATCATTCCGTTATGTCCTCTTAATTCCTTCTAATTCTTATAAAATCTCAATTTTCTCAAATTTTCTATTGTATTTTTTCTTGTTTTTTGCTATGATATTAGTAAGTATGTTTAGGAGGGTTCCTTATGAATGGTGAACTATATACCGTATCTGAAGCGGCGGAATATTTGAAATTATCTACCAAAACTGTTCTTCGCCTTATTTCTGATAAGAAAATTCTTGCTTCTAAAGTAAGCGATCGTTCGTGGCGAATCAAAGGATCAGATATTGAGGATTATTTAAAGGATACTATGAATGGCAAGAAATCCATTTTCAGGAAAGGGTAATTACAATGAAGAAATCATACGCAATAAAGCCGTGAAGTGTACCCCGTTGTTCGGACAAAATAATCAAACTTGAAATCCAAGAGTAGAATCCGTGGTATAATATTTCTGCTTTACTGACAGACAGGATAGGGCAACGCTGGAGAGCGACCCGAGCGGTC
>JAQWDK010000052.1 GCA_028705495.1 Eubacteriales bacterium | reverse complement strand
GGTGTGAAAATATACCCAGTCAGAAGTGTTTTCGACCTTTTGAAACTCATCGACGCATAAATTGTGATGATAAGTAAAAAACAAGCCACTGCATTTGTATCTGAAATTTTTCCGATAGACATGGAAAAAGAATTACTTAATTTTGTAGAATCAACCGTCAGACTGCCGCGCTCCAAAGTTATAAATTCTGAAGTAGGCACTCATCCTGATATTCTCCTTTGCGATACCGGAGATGATTTATTTATTGGTTCTCCAACTTTAACAGCTTTGCTATCTGACTATTGTAGCTTTCTCGCAGGAGATGAACTCAAAGACGGTTATCCCGGTGATGTACTTTACAACTGCCTATTTACCAAAAAACATCTGTTTGCTTCAAAATTTGCTGATAAGAAAATACTATCATATGCAGCGCTGACGGGTAGGGAGGCAGTCATAGTAAAACAAGGATACACAAAATGTTCTGTTGCAGTGTGCGGAAAAGAAAGCTTTATAACATCTGATGAAGGGATTTATAAAGCCCTTTACAATTGCGGTTACAATGTTTTAAAGATAAGCGGAAAAGGCATAAAATTAAATGGGTTTTCTTGTGGTTTTATTGGAGGTTGTTGCGTAAACGAAGGCAATGGCAATATGATATTTACCGGATGCCTTGATTCTATTCCTGGTGGTGGATCTATAAGAGATTTTTTAAAAAATATCGGCATGAACGTGATATCCCTTGGTAATTATTCGCTATACGATTTTGGCGGTATAATTTTCGTACATTAATCTTAATAAACTCTATGTTTGTTAAAATAAAGTTTAAAAAGCTATTGCAACAACAATTGTTTTGTGGTATTATTATTTTAGACATATCATTGTCAGATATTCGGTAAATATCAACTATAAAATTACCGGTCTCTGTTAGTCAAAAACATAAATGAGGAGAATTTGTATGAAGAAATTTGCGATTCTTTTAGCCGCTCTTTTACTCTTGTCCGTAACTGCAATGTTTGTATCTGCAGCCGAGTTCACAAACGTAGCTGAAGGTAAGGCTTATACCTTGAACATTATCGCTGGCACACCTGGTTATGGTGTTCCCGATCCCGATGACGGAACAGGTTATGGTGATGGTATTGACGCTTTCCGCCAGAGACTAACAAACGGAGAAAAAGCTCCCGGGCCTGACGGAGGTGCTTCTGCTTCTGAACGAGCATATGTCGGAGGACAAAACGCAACTGAAGCTGAATATGTAATTGATCTCGGTTCTGTTGTCGAAGGTATTAAGAAACTTGACATGGATCTTTATGACAATTCAGGTTGGGGTATTTCAGCTCCAACAAGTGTTGAATATTTTATTTCAGATGATAACGAAAACTTTACATCTCTTGGTGTTGTCGAAGCTGCTAATGTAATAAAAACAAGCTCAGGAACTTGGAACCGCTATGATATGACACTTGACCTTGATGCTGAAAAGTCTGCAAGATATGTTAAAGTGAATGTTAAAGTTGGAAGCCATGTTTGGTCTTCTGAAATTGAAGTATTAGTAGAATCAGATGAAGAGAGTCCTGACACAAGTGATGGATTTGTTTATGCTGTAGCGGCTCTTACTGTTTCTGCAGGTGCTGCTATTATCATCACAAAAAAGAACAGATCTAAATAAGAATTAAATTAAAAAAGCCGTACGGATTTTACGTGCGGCTTTTTTAAATCAGAAATTAACTGAAATTATTTATTAGTCGTATTCGCGAACTTCCACTCTTTTGAACAATAGGCTGATGCACCAAAGACCGGCAAGAGCTACGATTACATAAATAACTCTGCTGACTACATGCGCCTGTCCGCCGAATATCCAGGAAATGACGTCAAACTGGAAAAGACCTATTGAACCCCAGTTTAATGCGCCTATTATAACGAGCGCAAGACATATTCTATCTAACATATTAATTTCCTTTCTTGTTAAAGATATGATTTTGGCATAAAGCCGATCAATAAAGAATACAGCAACCTTTAGCGCTTAGTTGCTTTAGCTTTATTTTGCGTTATTACACGGATTTGCCGTATCGTTATTATTATCTTAATTTTTTCGGCGATTATTCAGGATTATATTACATATGACGAAAAAATAAGAATTTACGTTTCAGGTTAACCATTAAGAAATATTCATGTCTATAATTCTCAAAACCGATATAATTTATGCAATAAAATTTATATTGATTTTTTTCAATATATGATTTATAATTATGTATCATTATTTTATAAAGTGATAAGTTTTTCCATGGAGCTTATTACATTTAACAGGAGGGTATTTATGAACATCAAAAAGTTCGGAGTATTGTTGTTGGTTGTCATGCTTCTTTTACCGTTTGCTGCTTGCGGAGAGAAAAATCAAACAGAAAGCACCGTTTCAACTGCAACTGACACTTCTTCAACAACAAGTGAAGAAAAAAAGCTATTTGAAGGTCTTCCGGATGTAAATTACGGCGGAAAAGAAATACAATTTCTAATAGGTGGCGAAGAACAAGGCGTTCGCTATTTCTCACGCGAAATTTTAGCTGATGAAGAATCGGAAGACATCATTAACGTAGCTGTTCTTGAGCGTAACAGAATAGTTGAAGAAGAATTTGGTGTTAAAATTAAAGGTTATGCCACAGAAGCTGGCGAAAGTCTGATAAATAAAATAAGAACCAGTAACCTTTCCCAAGATGACACTTATGACATTATGGCTCCTTACATGGATGGTGCTGTAACTCTTGCCGCAGAAGGTTTCTTCCATAATCTAAATGCAATTCCTAACATGCGTATCGACGGACATTTTTGGGATCAGAGAGCGAATGACGACCTTGAAATCATGGGCAAGCTCTACTTTACAACAGGCTACATAAGCATTCTTGACAACGAGTGCACACAATGTCTTATTTTTAACAAAAAAGTAGCAAAAGATTACCTTGATGGGATTGACCTCTACAAGCTTGTTAAAGATGGTGATTGGACTATCGACAAGATGGTAGAAGTCGCCCGTATGGTAACCAATGATACCGACGGTGTCCAGGGAATGACTTATAAAGATACTTGGGGATTATATATTAATCTTTCATCTCCCACGCACATGTTTGTTGGTGCAGGTCAACGACTTGTTAAAAAAGATGGAGCAGGTAACCCGATTATAACAATCGACTCCGCAGATTCAGCTCGTGTTGTTTCAAAACTCGCCGACGTGATGGGTGATGAAAATGCATCCATTATAATCGAAAACCTTACCAGCCAAGCATCTGCGGACGGTTTCCAAGATGTTTATTTCCTCGCATCGAACCAGATATCTCAGGATAAAGCTCTCCTTAGAACAATGTGTCTTATAGATCTTTGGGACATTGCTGACACAGCGCAAGACTTTGACTTTGGTATTCTTCCTAACCCTAAGCTTGACAAAGAGCAAGATAAATATTACAGCAACGTTTCAACCTTCCCAGTTCCAGCTTATGTTATTCCCGTATATGCAAAAGATAAGGATATTTCTGCCTTAGTTCTTTCAGCGATGTGCGAAGCTTCTGAAGACACACTTAATGAAGCTTATTACAACAAGCTCCTCAAGAGACGCCGCTTCACAGATATGGATTCGAGAGAAATGCTCGATATAATATTCGAAGACCGTGTTTATGATCTTGGCTCAGTATTTAACTGGGGCGATATCAGAGGTGTCGTAAATGATTCCGTATCTTCTGGCTCCAGCACTTTTGCATCAACTTGGGAAGCAAGAAAAGACTCTGTTGAAAATGCTATGCAAAAGACAATCGAAGCATTCCAGCTCCTTGCTGACTAACAAATTGTAATACTAAACACCATAAAACGGCGGCAACTCTATAAGAGCTACCGCCGTTTACTTTTGATTTTAAGAAAATCGGTTGACAAAACTGCAACAAAACGCTATGATTACATAAGTAAAAATCATTTTCACAAGTGAGGAAAATATGCGTCTCCGTAAAAAGAAAAATCTTGATGAGCGCCTTGAGTTGGTATCATCATTGCTTATAAATAAGAATGAAAACGGCAAAATAATTTTATCCGAAGTATTTCCCGGTATGCCCAGTGAGAGTCAGGTGGATCTTGAAATAGGTTGTGGAAAGGGTAGCTTCGCGATCGCGAAAACAGCCTTACATCCAGAACGTAGATATCTTGCGGTTGAAAAAATATCCGATGTAGTAATAATTGCACTCGAAAAAGCAGTTGAAGAGCATAAACCGAATCTGCGGTTTTTGATTTCTGATGCATCGGTTCTTCCTGAAATTCTTGAAGCAAAATCAATTGACACCTTGTTCATTAACTTCTGTGACCCTTGGCCAAAAGCAAGGCATCACAAAAGAAGGCTTACATATAGGAGTTTTCTAGAAAGCTACAAAAAATTCCTTAAACCTGGCGGAAAAATCGAGTTCAAAACAGATAACAGAGACCTTTTTGACTTTTCGGTAGAAGAATTTAAAGCATGCGGCTACAAGATAGAAAACCTAACTTATGACTTACATTCCTCGGAATTTGCTAACGAAAACATAATGACCGAGTACGAAAAGAATTTCTCTGAAAAGGGATTCAAGATTAACAAGCTTGTCGCAAGATTTGAATAGTAGTTTAGAGTTTCTTTTCGTTCTTGGAGGAATAGTAATCTGCTACAATCTCACGCTCTGAAAAGTGGTGTTTAACACCGTTGATTTCTTCGTATTCTTCCTGACCTTTACCTACCAAAAGAACAATATCACCCGGTTTTGCCGCAGCAAGCGTTTTAACAATTGCATCCTTGCGGTCGGGTATGATAATGTATTTTCCTCCTGTGGGTTTTAGACCTGTAAGTATATCCTCGAAAATATCGTTAATGTCATCATATCTCGGATTATCAGAAGTCAAAACAGATATATCAGAATGAAGGCCTGCTATTTTACCCATAGAGAAGCGGCGAGGACGATATTTGCTACCACCACAACCAAATACAGTATATAATGTTCCGTGATCATAAAGTGAAACAGTACGGAAAAGATTTTCCATACTTAACTCGTTGTGGGCGTAGTCAATTATTACTGTTATGCCGTCTGTATCAGGCAGAATTTCCATTCTACCTTTAACGGTGGTTGTACGAAGTCCACTCCCGATATCTTCATATGAAGTACCGAGCTTTTTGGTACAAGCTATAGCTGCAAGAGCATTATATACCGAAAATTCACCTGCAATTGAAACCTCAATCTTGTGCATTTCAAGGTCATGTTTACAATAAAAAACAGTGTAGAAGTAATTCGCTTCTCGAATATAGTTTGGAGAAGTACCGATATAATTTGCTTTTTCTCCCATTCCATATGTAATATATGGGCATCCGCTGCCTTCAATCATTTTTTCGCAATAATCGCTGTCAGCGTTTAAAATACCGAATTTTGATTGTTTGAAAAGCATCTTCTTGCAGTTTACATAATCTTCGAGATCAGGGTGTTCGTGTCCTCCGATGTGATCATATGAGATATTCGTAAAAATTCCGATATCGAAAGTGATTCCATAAGTTCTATGAAGTTTGAATCCCTGCGATGTAGCTTCCATTACAACAGTATCGCAGCCTGCTTCTACCATCAAAGCAAAGTATTTATGCAGCTCATAAGATGCCGGTGTAGAGTTTTCGGTTTCGACACTAACATTATCGTACTGGATGCCAATCGTACCGATAATACCAACTTTTTTTCCTGCTTTTTCAAGGATGCTTCTGATCATATAGCAAGTGCTGCTTTTACCTTTTGTTCCTGTTATACTGATTACTGTCAGCTTTTTAGCAGGGAAATCGAAAAATGCTGCTGAAAGCTGAGCGAGAGCAATTCTCGTGTTAGCTGCAATAATAACGGTAGCGTCATCGGGGAGGTCCAGAGAATGTTCAGCAGCAAAAACACGAGTTCCCTTGTTGTACATATCCTTTGCAAGGTCGTGACTGTCTGACACAAATCCCTTAAGACAAACAAAAAGCCCGTCAACAACACCGGTCCGTGTATCGTAAATAATATCATTAACCTCTATTTCGGTGTTACCATACACTGAAAGATATTCGATATGATTAAGCAGTTTTGTAAGTTTCATAGTAGTATCCATTCTGCCGACAAGCGGCGACATTAAGCGTAAACAGTTAAGCTTTGCTCTTAACTATTATATATTGTTAAAGAAGTTTTTGCAATAAAAAATAAAAGGATTATCTAACATGGAAAACAACTTTTTCGCAATGATGTTCAGAATGAAGTATATCAACAGATGGGGACT